>JBDSXW010000049.1:0-33317 GCA_039925965.1 Chitinophagaceae bacterium | reverse complement strand
TGGCCTCGAAAAAGACAAAAAAGCAGGTAGTTTTCAGTCAAAAAAGCTTTAGTATGTATTAAATGTGTAATATGATTATTTGCGTGCTAAAAAAATAGGGTTTTTAGAGGTACCCTAAAGAAGTTTCTTGTCAATTTAAAAAGAAATAACCATGGCTCAATCAAGCATAGAATGGACTGAAATGACCTGGAATCCTACAACTGGCTGTAATAAGATTTCAGCAGGTTGCAAGTATTGTTATGCTGAAGTGATGACTCGTCGCTTGCAGGCTATGGGTATCGAAAAATACAAAGATGGTTTTGAATTAAGAATGCATGCTGATGCATTAGAGATCCCTTATTCCTGGAAGAAGCCGAAAGTCGTATTTGTGAATTCCATGAGCGACATGTTCCATGCCGACGTGCCGTTGTTTTTTATTCAACAGGTCTTTGCAGTGATGAACAATACCCCTCAACATACTTACCAGGTGCTTACCAAAAGAGCAGAAAGATTATTTGAGTTGCACCATCACCTTACCTGGACATCCAATATCTGGATGGGCGTTTCGGTAGAAGATGAGCGGGTAACTGAGCGCATTGATTATCTAAGGGAAACCAATGCCCACATTAAATTTTTATCCTGCGAACCATTGATTGGGCCATTGCCAAATCTCAATCTTGAAAATATTGATTGGGCCATTGTTGGTGGAGAAAGTGGTCGTAAAGCGAGACCCATGCAAGAATCCTGGGTTTGGGATATCAAACAACAATGCGAAAACCAGGGAACCGCCTTCTTCTTCAAACAATGGGGTGGCACCAACAAGAAAAAAGCAGGCCGTTTGCTTGGTGGTAATACCTATAGCGCAATGCCTGCTTTATAATTTATATGTTCTACCAAACTCCTTATTCTATCTCCATCGCCTTCATATAAGTAGCCAAATCCTTATCCCCTCGTCCACTCAAACAAACAATTACCTGGTCGGTTGCTGCAAACTTCATATCGTTTAACGCAGCAAATGCGTGGGCAGTTTCAAGGGCCGGGATGATGCCTTCGAGCCGGCTTACTTCAAAAGCAGCGGCCAGCGCTTCGTCGTCGGTTGCACTCATAAATACACCACGGCCGGTTTTGAACAGGTGCGCATGCAAGGGCCCGATGCCGGGGTAATCGAGGCCGGCAGAAATGCTATGAGGTTCTACCACCTGGCCATCTTCGGTTTGCATCACGTAGCTTTTGCTACCATGCAAAATACCCGGCTTACCCAGTTGTGTAGTAGCAGCACTCATACCGCTATCGATACCATGGCCAGCGGCTTCCACGGCCACCAATTGAACAACGGGTTCATCCAGGAAATGATAAAAAGCGCCAGCAGCATTGCTGCCACCGCCCACGCAGGCGACTACGTGCGTAGGCAATTCACTGCCGGTGTGTTCCTGCAACTGCCACCGCATTTCTTCGCTGATCACGCTCTGGAACCGGGCCACCATATCCGGATAAGGATGTGGGCCCACTACAGATCCAATAATATAATGTGTATCATTCGGGCTATTGATCCAGGCCCTGATCGCCTCGTTGGTGGCGTCTTTCAAAGTTTTGCTGCCGCTGGTAGCCGGCACTACGGTAGCGCCGAGCATTTTCATGCGGGCCACGTTTGGGGCTTGGCGTTCGATGTCTTTTTCGCCCATGTACACCACGCATTCTACGCCTTTGAGCGCACACACTGTAGCCGTAGCCACACCATGCTGGCCGGCACCAGTTTCAGCGATAATGCGTTTCTTGCCCAGCCTTTCAGCCAGCAGGATTTGCCCGATAGTATTGTTTATTTTGTGAGCACCCGTATGGCAGAGGTCTTCCCGTTTCAGCCAGATACTGGCGCCATATTTTTTGCTCAACCGCTCCGCCAGGAACAAAGGTGTAGGCCTCCCCACATAATCTTTCAACAAGGCCCGAAACTCTTTTTGAAAGCCTGCATCATACATAATTTCCAGGTACTGGCTGCGCAACTGCTCTACATTGCGGTGCAGCATTTCAGGTATATAGGCGCCGCCAAACTGTCCATAGTAGCCCAATTCGTTCGGACTGTAACGGCTCTCCTCTGTAACGGTTGGCTTCGCACCTATTATCATTTCATCGGTCATCATAATTTATTTTTTCTGCTGGTAATTGCATGAACACATTATGTAGAATAAGGTTTTATGCACTGCGAAAATCGTTCAATTTTGCGAAAACGGTTTTAAAAACCTGCGTACTGCTGAACGCATCTATCAAGAGATGGATTGGATAGCACATGCGTAATTCTCCCTGAGGTCTTGAGCAGTTCGATGTTGATAAAACCCTGTCGTTGCGAAAGCCAGATCTGACGGGGTTTCAAGAAACAAAAAGCCGCTAACGGATGGTAGCGGCTTTTTTTTCTATTCCTTACTGATCCATGGTATGTGGCAGTACAGTTTCCTCAGGAGGCGCAATGATAGTGCCATTCGGATTGTGCGTAGCCTTATGCTCGGACACATCCAGGGTTTTCTTTTCTTCGAATGGACGTTTACCAATCAGGGCCTCCACATCGCTCTGGAACAGGACTTCTTTAAGTAATAATTCCTTAGCCAGGGTCTCCACTTCGGTTTTGCGCTCCGTAAGCAATTTTTTGGTACGGATATACGCGATGTCGATGATTTTACGAACTTCCTCATCGATAATTTTACCGGTTTCTTCGCTATAAGGTTTGGTAAAGGTATTTTCCTGGGTAGGATCGTAGTAACTAATATTACCCACCTTATCATTCATCCCATACACAGTTACCATACTATAAGCAATCCGGGATATCTGCTGGAGATCATTGCTGGCGCCGGTGCTGATTTTACCGAAGAAAATATCTTCGGCGGCACGGCCACCCAGGGTCATCGAAATCTGGTCGTTAAGCTGATCAGTATTATACAGGTATTGCTCTTTGGGAGTGTATTGCGCATATCCAAGCGCTGCACTTCCGCGAGGTACAATCGTCACTTTCAGCAGTGGATACGCATGCTCCAGGAACCAGCCGCAAACTGCATGCCCTGCTTCATGGTAGGCGATAATCTCCTTTTCTTCGGGCAAAATGAGCTTATTCCTTTTTTCCAAACCCCCAATTACGCGGTCTACCGCATCCTGAAAATCGCTCATATCAACCGCGTCTTTCCCTTTACGGGCGGCTATCAGCGCAGCTTCATTACACACGTTAGCAATATCAGCACCAGCGAAGCCAGGAGTTTGTTCTGCCAGCTTGTGAATATCAAGTGTCTCCGAAATTTTGATCGGCTTCAGGTGCACTTTAAAGATCTGTTCACGGCCACTTACATCGGGCCGGTCAATACTAATCTGCCGGTCAAAACGACCAGGACGTAATAACGCACTGTCCAGCACATCGGGCCGGTTGGTAGCTGCAAGGATGATGATTCCGGTGTCGCCACCAAAGCCATCCATCTCTACCAGCAACTGGTTCAGCGTATTTTCCCGCTCATCGTTGCTCATCATAGCGTTGCGGCCACGGGCACGGCCAATTGCGTCAATTTCATCAATAAAAATAATACAAGGGGCTTTTTCGCGGGCCTGTTTAAATAGGTCACGCACCCTGCTGGCACCAACTCCTACAAACATTTCTACAAAATCGCTGCCGCTAAGGCTGAAAAACGGCACTTTCGCCTCGCCTGCCATCGCTTTTGCCAGCAGGGTTTTACCGGTACCCGGAGGACCTACGAGCAAAGCGCCCTTGGGTATTTTACCACCCAGTGCTGTATATTTTTTAGGCTGTTTTAAAAAGTCTACAATCTCCATTACTTCTACTTTTGCCTCATCCAGGCCCGCGACGTCAGCAAAAGTGATATTCACTTTAAGGTCTTTGTCGAAAATCTGTGCCCGGCTCTTACCAATATTGAATATCCCACCCGGGCCGCCGGCACCACCGCCACCACCCATCTTCCGCATCATCATTACAAACGACAATACCAGGAGCAGTATAAAAAATATATTGCTGATATACGGCGCATACTCTGTATCGTTATCTACCAGCGCATTGAGTTCGGGCAACTGCCGTTCTTTTTTAAAATCATCGAGGCTTTTCGTGAAACCTTCCCAGTCGGTCACGCCAAATTCAAACTGCGGGGACTTACTATCTTTGGCCAGCAAAGTTGGCTTGTCTTTTAGCTTTAATTTATAGTAGTCTTTGGACAGACTGTCTACCTTAATATAAACCCTGATGATCCCTTTGTTTTTGATCTTGGTTATTTTATCAACATCGCCCTTAGCATACATTTCCTCCTTAAAAGTTTTTTCATCGATGTTTTTTACGTCGGAATCGCCTTTAAAAAACTGCATGCCGATCAATACGGCTGCGATGATTGCATATATCCAGTAAATGCTAAATTTTGGGCCTTTGCGGGGGGAATTTTTATCGTCGTTTCCGCGGTTTGGGGGGGTGGATTTGTTTTTATCTGCCCGTTGTTGTTCTTCTGGTAACATATTGATAGGTCTAAACTTGCTTATTTGTTTGTTTATGATAACAGCCAGTAGACTGTTTGTTTATTAACTGGTAAATATTTTAACGTTAGGTTGTAAGATTTTTGAGCCCTTTTTAATAAAAGGCGGGACAATTTCTGCTTTTCCCATTAGGATTTACCTTTTTTGAACCTGATTTTGCCTGGAAGACTTTCTGACCTGCTGACAGGGGCTGTTAATCCTTGTGGTCCATCGAGGGGGCATCATGCCACATTTCTTCGAGTTGGTAAAACTTCCTGGTTTCTGGCTGCATCACATGAACTACAACGTTTACATAATCAATCAGGATCCATTTTAACGCCTGGTAACCTTCGTGTTTATAAGGCAGCTCGCCCATCTCTTTCCTGACGATTTCTTCCACATTATCGGCAATAGCCCTAACCTGGGTGCTACTGTTTGCCTCACATACCACGAAAAAATCGGCCGATGCTTCGGTTATCTTCCGAAGATCCAGTGACACAATGTTGCTGCCTTGTTTCTCATGAATGGCTTTAATAATGGTCTTGAAGATTTTGGAGTTACGATTAAGCCTTGAAGGGGCTTTGCTACGAACAGATAAAACAGTTTTAGTTGTCAAACACTATAAATTTAGTTCCCGGCGAGCGGGATTGAAAGAATAAGTTGATTTTTGAACCTCAAAAATAGCCAAATAGTTTGGAAACCAGATTGTCAGCCATTGGAAACCACATAACCGTTTTGAATACGGTGGACAGCTCCAACAACTATGCCATGGCCCAGGTACATGCAGGAATGGCGGAGCACGGCCAGGTCTACTTCGCTTTGGAACAAACGGCCGGTAAGGGCAGGCACGGCAAGGAATGGAAAGGCGCCGCGGCAGAAAACATCCTGATGAGCGTTGTTTTGGAAACCCGCAAGCTGCCTATCAGCCAGCAATTTAGATTAAGTGCCGCCATAGCCGTGGCCGTCAGGGATTTTTTTGCCACCTATGCCGGTCGGGATACCTGTATCAAGTGGCCGAATGATCTGTACTGGTGTGACAGGAAGGCAGGAGGAATACTTATTGAGAATATTATCGGTGTCAGTTCGAAACCAACCGATGATCATGAAACAGCCATGCCACCGAAAACGGGAGCAGTCTGGAAATGGGCAATAGTTGGTATTGGCATCAATATCAACCAGCTCCAGTTCCCGGAAAATTTGCCCAATCCCATTTCATTACAACATATTACCAACCAGGCATACGAGATGATACCATTGGTTAGTGAGTTGTGCAGGAAGCTGGAGGAGCAATGGCAGTTTTTAATACACGGTAAATGGCGGCAGATCTATGAGGCCTATAACCTGCACCTGTATAAACTCGCCCAGCCAGTGAGGCTGAGGAAAAAAAATGTCATTATACCCTGCACCGTACGGGGGGTATCTGAAAAAGGCAGGCTGTTGATTGAAGAAGACCCATTAAGACAATTCAATTTCGGCGAAGTTAGTTGGGTGATTTAAACGCCATTCCGGCTAGCGTCCACGACAAATTACCGGATTGCTTAGTCGTCGTTTTCCGCTGCCCTCGCTTCCACTTCAAATTTGTTATTGGTATACCCGTGCCAGATGCTCTCCCAAAGGTATTTGGCCAAAAAGCCGAAGTACCCGTTTTTCCGGTATTGCTCCACATGTTTCAGTTCATGTTTTACCCATGGCTTATGTTGCAGAAACACTTCTCTGGAAACGCCCCATATATGGATGGTGCTGCCAAACACGATTGCCATATTATCAGACCTCATTAGCCGGGCAGCCAACCGGGCACGCCAGGAATTTTCTTTGATTAAAATATTCGTTTGTTTCATGTATTCTCCGGAAGTACCCGCCCATAGTTTTAGGCAAGTTGCCAAAAAATATACCGCAGATTCCAACTTCTGTTGCTGAAAGCAAATCTCTGCAAACAATTTCAAAATATCCCTGCCAAATTTCCATTCGGTCTAAGTTTGCAAGCCTTTCGCGCAATTTTCTTGCATTCCTGGCGTATCGCATTATACGCAGCCATTTGCCCATTACGGGCAACAAGGTTACATGCAGGCCGCGCTGTTGTTGCCGGACATCTATTTATTTCGCCGGATCAGCGCTTTCTGTAGCTGGCAAACGGCAGCCCGCCAATTGCGATGTTTCAATAATTACTAGGAAATAATGCTATTACCTTTAACAAAATGAGTCATTTTATCATTTTATATGGTTTTATGATCATAGAACTATAAACTTGCACTATGTGGGATTAATGATGTTTGTAGCTGTCTTTTGCCACTAAGCAAGCAAATGCAAACACGGCATCATTTTAACCATCACTGAGGTGATTCAAACCCAGGAGCTTTAACCCCGCTCCACCCTTATTCTATGATAATTCATATTAAACACATGGTAAGTACCCGGTGTAAAATGATGGTACATACCGAGCTCAAGAAACTTGGGCTCCTCCATTTACCCATAGAACTGGGTGAAGTGAAACTAACAGGTAACATTAGTCCCTGGCAACGCAGTCAGCTAAGGACCGGTTTGTTGAGGATTGGACTCGATCTGATAGAGGACAAAAGAACGATCGTCGCAGAAAAAATAAAGTGTATTATTATTAATATGGTGCACAACAACAGCGATGCTCCTGAGGCTAACTTTTCAGCCTATCTTAGTAAAAAATTGCTATGCAATTATAGCCAGCTCTCCGCTGACTTTTCAATGAAGACAGGCACTACCATCGAACACTATATTATTTCACACAAAATAGAAAAAGCCAAAGAGTTATTACTAGATGACGAGCTTAACCTAACTGAAATTTCCTTCCTTTTGCACTACAGCAGTGTAGCTCATTTGTCAGCTCAGTTTAAAAAAGTAACCGGGCTTACTCCTACGGATTTCAAAAAATTGAACCAATTCAAAAGGCGGATTGCATTGGATAAATTGTGAAATCATACAACATTTTCAAATAATTATGTAACGATCTTCCGAAAAAAAATTCCACCTTTTCATTTCAATATTCTTCATCAATAAATCCAATTGAAATGAAAAGTCCACTACTTATCCTGGCTACTGCCTTGGTATTATCATCCCCCAATGCCTCCTTTGCGCAGGCACCCAACCTGGGTGCAGCAACTGGCTTTGCAGTCTTTACTGGCGTTGGCGCCTTTGTAAACGTTGGCGCTACCACCATTACCGGTGATGCAGGTACAGGCAGTGTAGCTGCCTTAACAGGTTTGGCACCAGCAGCCGTTATCGGTAATATCCATGTGGCTGATGCGACCACCGTGCAGGCGGCGCTGGCGGTGAATGCCGCTTACGCCAGCATGTTGGCGCTTGCCTGCGACTCCACCATTGGGGTTACATTAGGAAATAACCAGGTATTACCGCCAAAAATCTATTGCCTGGGTGGGTCTTCCACATTAACCGGAGACCTAATATTAGATGCGCAGGGTAATCCCGATGCGATCTTCATTTTCAAGATTGGCGGGGCGTTTTCCACAGGCACATTCGCCCGTATCATTCTTCAAAACGGGGCCTCTTTATGTAATGTCTACTGGCAAGTTACCGGCAGCTTCATTCTGGGTGGCTCTTCTGACTTTAAAGGTACCGTGATTGCTGAAGGCGCTATTAGTTTACTGGCGTCCGCTTCACTTGAAGGAAGGGCATTGGCAACTGTGGGGGCTATCGATACCCACGCCAATACGGTAACGATTAGCGAAACACCTATAAGCGCTTCCATTACCGCTGGAGGTGCCACCGCCTTTTGTGCCAATACCAGCGTGCTCCTTTCCGGAAACAATAATGGCGGTACATGGAGCACCGGGGCTGTTACTCCATCCATTACAGTGACGGCAAGTGGCAACTATTACATTACGAATGCAACAGCTACCTGCAGTCTGATTTCCAATACAATCACCGTGGATGTAACGCCCTTACCCACCGACTTCGGAGACCTGCTCACGACCACCTGGCCGGTGGCTTTCACTACGCTACCAAGTTGCCAGTTTACCGGTAATGAAGCCAGCCCTTATGATGCAGTTACCAATCCTTACATCATGGTATGGGCTGGCAATAGTATGAGTAGCGAAACCACTACGATTGGAGGCGGCAATCTTGTTGCCAGTACCGATGCATTTGATGATGGTCTGGATGTACCCGCCATTCCACTGAACAGTGGCTATACCTACCCATTTACAGTAACCCTACGAACGAATACTACGGCCAATGCGTATTACCGCCTCTGGTTCGATTGGAATAACGATGGTAATTTCAGTAACGACCTTGATGGCAATGGAAACGCGGCCACTTATGCAGGCATGGTGCTGAGCACTGGCGTGGCCAGTGCCGTAGTCCAGGTAAAACCACCATTTGCTTTTTCAACCAGCTACAAAGTAAGACTTATCGTAACGGATGTCAACAATACCATATCCGGAAGCATTCCCGATTTTTATCGGAACGGCCCTGGCGGTTCGGCCACGCCAGCTGCACTCATATCGCTCAGCAATGGTGAGGTAGAAGATTACAATGCACCGGCTTTGATTCTGCCGGTAAAATTTGGCAGCTTTTCAGCCGTTGCAAAAAACTGCAATGTGTATCTGGCCTTCAGTTACCTGGCACAACAAAACAACCAGCATTTTATTATTGAGCAAAGCAACACAGGTAATAATTGGAAACAATTGGCAATCCTCGGAAACACGGGTAATAGCGGTGAAAAAAATTATAGCTACCTGCATACAGGTGCAGCCGGGGGCAGCAATTATTACCGGGTGAAACAGGTGGATGCAAACGGCGATTTTAGTTACAGTAAAACGGTGATGGTTGTAAACGACTGTGCCGGCAAAGAACATATTGTGATGTTCCCCAACCCGGTAGGTAGCACCTTGTCTGTAATATTGCCTGCCAGCATTGGAAAGGCCGAACTAAGGATCTTCGATGCGGTGGGAAGGTTGGTTAGCAAGTTGAATGCCATTCCAAATATGAACCCTGTAGCCACCCGGGCGCTGGCCCCTGGTATATATCTTTTTGAAGTGCTGGAAGCCAGTAAAGTAATTTACAGTAAAAGGTTGGTGAAGGAATAAAGACCAACGTTTTTTAAGATCTTTCCCGCCCCGGTATTTTATCGGGGCTTTTCTAATCAATAAACGACCCGTAAAAAAGAAAATGTTGGGTGAACGCCATTCACTGGAGCACAGTTCCATTGATTGGCATTTCGGGAACTTTACCTCGGGAGCGTTACACTCCCCAGCTGCACCAGCGATATTCCAGGTATATCCCTTCCCTTTACGATCCAATAATAAATCCCGGATGTCATGCGAACCGTGGTATCGGCATCAGGATAGCGAATTCGATTATTATCGTCGGATTGATTAAAATTAATTACATTCGTAATAGGTGCATTTGGTGAAATATTACTGACTATCAAACTTATTCATCTAATAAGGTGATCATCATTTTCTGGCATTATTAACGGGGTTAAGTATTTTTCTGCTGCACAATAAAAAAGATGATTAGCCGATGAAACTACATGTCAAATATATGGTGAGCAATTGCTGCAGAGTAGTACTGGTCCAGGTGCTGGAGAAATTGGACATTGATTACGTCAGGATTGAACTGGGGGAAGTGACTTTAGCTGAAAAAATTAGTGCTGAGCAATACCGACTGCTAAAAATAGCATTAAAAAAATCTGGGTTTGAATTATTGGACGACCAACGATCGATACTGATTGAAAAGATTAAAAATCTGGTGATAGAATTGGTTCATCTTGACAATCAAATGGCGAGGACACCTGTATCTACTTTTCTGTCTCAACGCCTGCATATCAATTACCAAAGCCTTTCCAGCATTTTTTCGGAAGTGACCGGCTCAACTATAGAACAATACCTGATAGCAAATAAAATTGAACGCGCAAAAGAATTGCTTTTATACAATGAAGATAATATTACTGAGATAAGTTATAAGCTCAATTATAGCAGTGTATCTCACCTCTCCAACCAATTTAAAAAAATTACCGGGCTAACACCGTCCTATTTTAAGAAAATCAGGCTGGCTAAACAACGGATAGCAGTCGAAGATCTTTGATAGCCGCCCTTTTAAACAGGCAATTGCGGCCGCCTGATAATAATATGCTTCCAGAATGATAAACGAAATCCATTCGCCTTCTTGTAGCAACCTTTTACGTGTGTAACCAATTTATTAAATTGTGCAACATTTTTCCTAAAAATAAACTGAATATTTAAACAATAAATACAGGTCTATATCCAATAGTCGTAAAGAGTCAGTATACCTGCCAGTAAGTAATTTTTGCTGGCGGGTAATTTTTTTAAAACCCTGTTTTTATGGTGATATAGAGTTTCTGTACGTTTTTGGTTGGCTCACCTTACCACTCATCCAGCCTAAAAAGCGATTGGGAAGGCGATTGTTACAGTAATGCTGCATGTCTACCTCAGCAATGTTACACTTCCCTCCTGCACCAGCGATACACCTAGTAGATCCTTGCCTTTTACAATCCGGTAATAGGTGCCAGAAGGCATAGGCTTGTTACCATTGCTGCTCCTGCCATTCCAGGGTTTATTAAAATCGGTGCTTTTGTAGACCAGCCGGCCGTAGCGGTCAAAAATATCCACCTGCATTTGCATTCGTTGATACCATCACCATTTGGCGAGCATGCATTCGGAATTTTTAATTCCATTGTATCGGCTACTTCTATTTTAACGGCCGCATCCGGGGTGGTGCAACTGCCCCGGGTCAGCCGCACAAAGCCATCAAAATCATTTTGCATATTCAGGAAATCAAAACGCCCCATGGTATTTTCAGCAATAAGATTTTTCGATGCATCCAGCAACTGATACTCTTCATTTTGATAAGGACTCGCCAGGCTGATCGAGGTATCACTACCTCTCAACAGGTAAAGAGATTTGTAAACCGGTGCCGGCAAATTACCATCTGCCTGCTTTATGATAACCGTATACACCGGCGAAGGACAGTTCCAGCTATCTTTTACCTGCAAGTAGTAAGTACTGGCAGAAAGCCCGGTGGCACCAGCGTAAGGACTGATTAACCTGGGTAGAAGCGTAGATGCTGGTGTGAAAAAGTAGGTTGTTAGCGACCCCGCTGCATCGGAAACTTTTTACGTCTCCGGCTTTGCGCCAGGAACTGGTTTAGGATTGCTCATCCATATCAGGTAACCAGGACACCAATAGCCACTCATCAGATGCCTTTCGAAATTTCCAGGCACTACCATTCCAAAAGAAGTCAAGTTTTTAAAACTCGACTTCTTTGCAAACACCCCGAGCAAATCCACCCCATTTTTGCCTGCCTAAGTTCCTTACTTTTGCCACCCAAAATAAGGTAACCAGCAACAGCATCGTTATGGCATCGAAATACACAGAATTTAAAGGGCTTAACCTCCCTGCAATAGAAAAGGAAATACTGGACAAATGGCAGGAAGGCCGGGCTTTCGAACAAAGCATTGAATTAAGGGAAGGCGCTACGCCGTTCGTTTTTTACGAAGGACCACCGAGCGCCAATGGACTACCCGGCATTCACCACGTGATCAGCCGTACGCTGAAAGACCTGGTGTGCCGTTATAAAACCATGAAGGGTTTCCAGGTAAAACGCAAGGGTGGCTGGGATACCCATGGCCTGCCCATTGAATTAGGGGTAGAGAAAGAATTGGGCATTACCAAAGAAGATATTGGCAAAAAAATATCGGTAGAAGCGTATAACCAGAAATGCCGCGAAGCTGTGCTGCGCTACAAAAAAGAGTGGGACGATATCACCACCAAAATGGGCTATTGGGTAGACCTTGAAAACCCCTACATCACTTTCGAAAACAAATACATCGAAACGCTTTGGTGGATTTTAAAAACCTTGTACAATAAAGACCTGTTGTACGAAAGCGTGAGCATACAGCCCTATAGCCCCGCGGCTGGAACGGGTTTGAGCAGCCATGAATTAAATCAGCCAGGTACTTATAAGGATGTGAAGGATACAAGCGCTACGGTGATGTTCAGGGCCACACAACAGCCGAAAGCCAAATTTTTACATGATGCTGTGCATGGTGCTGAAGTGTTCTTTATGGCATGGACCACAACGCCGTGGACCCTTCCGTCCAATCTTGGATTGACCGTAGGGCCGAACATTGAATATGTTCTGGTTCAAACTTTTAATCCATACACGCATCTGCCGGTGAACCTTATTTTGGCCAAAAACCTGGTGCCGAAATATTTCAAGGAAGAGGGCGAAAACGGCGATTTTGAAAATTTTGCCGAAGGTGTGAAACTGCTTCCCTGGAAGATCATCACTAGTTTTAAAGGCAGCGATATAGAAGGCTGTACCTACGAACAACTGCTCCCCTTCGAGGCCAACTCCCTGGAAGTCATCGAAGAAATCACCCCCGGTGCCAAACCCTTTGTGGTGATGTGCGACAGCTTTGTAACCACCGATGATGGTACCGGCATCGTGCATACCGCTCCGGCTTTTGGTGCGGATGATTACAAGGTTGGCAAAAAGAACAATATCGGTATTCTCACGATGGTGGATAAACAGGGCAAGTTCCTGGATGGCATGGGCGAATTCAGCAACCGTTATGTAAAAAATTACAAGGACGATCCGAACTATATAGATGTAAACGTTGATATCTGCGTAAAGCTGAAACTGGAAAACCGGGCTTTTAAAATAGAAAAGTACGAGCACAGCTACCCGCATTGCTGGCGCACCGATAAGCCGATCCTGTATTACCCTTTAGACGCATGGTTTATTAAAACCACTGCGCTGAAGGATAAGATGGTGGAACTCAACAAGACCATCAACTGGAAACCGGCCAGCACCGGCACCGGCCGCTTTGGCAACTGGCTGGAAAATATGGTAGACTGGAACCTGAGCCGAAGTCGGTTCTGGGGTACACCTTTGCCCATTTGGAAATCGGTAGATGCTGCCGGGCAATTTATTGATGAAAAAGAAGGTGGCGAAATGGTGTGCATTGGCACCATCGAAGAACTCAACACTGCCATCCGCAATGCCAGCGAAGTGTTGGGTGGCGATGTAAACAAACATTACCTGCACGAAGGTATTTTGGATCTGCACAAGCCTTATGTGGATGATATTATTTTAGTTTCACCTACCGGCAAACCAATGAAACGGGTGCCCGACCTGATCGACGTTTGGTTCGACAGCGGCGCTATGCCTTATGCCCAATGGGGCCTGGATTACGATAAAGTAAAAGCCAGCGATCCACGTCCCTTCAATGCGCCGTTCGAAACCAACTACCCGGCCGATTTTATCGCCGAAGGCGTAGACCAAACCCGTGGCTGGTTCTATACACTTCATGCTATCAGCTCTCTATTATATGAAGAAGTGGCTTATAAAACCGTTGTTAGCAATGGCCTGGTGCTGGATAAGAACGGGGTAAAAATGAGTAAACGCCTCGGCAACATCGTCAATCCATTCGAAACCATCGAAAAGTATGGTGCGGATGCAACCCGCTGGTACCTCATCACAAATGCCAGCCCCTGGGATAACCTAAAATTTGATATGGCCGGCATCCAGGAAGTGCAGCGCAAATTTTTTGGCACCGTTTACAATACCTACCAATTTTTTGCCCTGTACAGCAATGTAGATGGCTTTGCTTTTAAAGAAGCTTATGTGCCGCTGGCTGAAAGACCGGAGATCGACCGTTGGATCCTGAGCAGCCTGAACTCCCTGGTTAAAACGGTGACTGAATCAATGGACGAATACGAACCCACCGCTGCCGGCCGGGCCATTGAAGTATTTGTAGATGAGCACCTGAGCAACTGGTACGTTCGCCTCTGCCGCCGCCGGTTCTGGAAGGGAGAATATGAGCAAGATAAAATCTGTGCGTATCAAACTTTGTACGAGTGCCTGGAAACGGTCGTTCGCCTGATGGCACCGATATCGCCGTTTTTCAGCGATGCGGTGTTCCGCAACCTCAATGCCGTTACCAACCGCCACGAAGTGGAATCGGTGCACCATGTGCTGTTCCCGGTATCCGATGAGACGGTTATTGACAAGGCACTGGAAGAACGGATGCAACTGGCCCAGGACACATGCTCGCTCCTGCTGAGCATCCGTAAGAATGTTAGGATTAAGGTAAGACAGCCTTTGCAGAAAGTATTGATACCCGTGATGAACGACAGGATGCAAGAGCAATTAGGCAAAATAGAAGACCTGATAAAGGCCGAAGTAAACATCAAGGAGATTGAATACCTTACCGATACCGAAGGCTTTATAAAAAAGAAAATAAAGCCCAATTTTATTGCGCTTGGCAAAAAACTGGGGCCAAAAATGAAAGCAGTGACCGCAGCTATGGCCGGACTGCAGCAGCACGATATCGCGGCGATCGAGAAAAATGGTCAGCTGGACATCCTGATTGATGGCGAGCCGTTGACTCTTTTGATAACTGAAGTGGATATTGCAGCAGAAGACATTCCTGGCTGGAGTGTTGCAAGCAAAGGCAGCCTCACCGTGGCCCTGGATATCTCCGTCAGCCCCGAACTGAAGCTGGAAGGGGACGCCCGTGAATTCGTAAACCGCATTCAGAATATCCGGAAAGACAAGGGTTTTGACCTGACGGACCGCATTCTGGTGCGCCTTGTTGACAATGAAAATTTCCAAAATTCCATAAATACTTATAAAACCTATATTTGCGGCGAAATTTTGGCAGATTCACTGGAATGGGTGCCTGAAATTACAGATGGCATCGAAATTGAAGTGAACGAGAACAAAATCATTGTTTCAGTTACCAAAAAAGCAGAATAACGATGGCAGCCAGCAAACCAACCGCTAAAAAAGCGGCAAAACCCACCCCTGTTGTTGCAAATAAAGCCACAACCCCAAAGGCTGTGGCAAAACCGGCAGTGAAAGCGAAAGTGGCAGCGGCCGCTGGGGTTAAAAAAGCGGATGTGGTTCCGACAGAGATCACTAACCCCATACTACATACCGCTGGTGCGGCTCCTGAAAAGGCCGCTCCTCTGGCTGCCAAACCGGCGGCTAAAGCGTCGGTTTCTAAACATGGAGGTACAGTTGCCACTCAACCGGCATCAAAGCCCCAGGCCCCTGCGAAAGCAGGAAAAGAAAAGGCACCTGTTGCCCCGGCACCTAAATCTATAACCCCAGAAAAAGAAATCAAGACGGAAAAAAATACCCCTCCGCCTACCATCATTATGCCGACAAAAAAGAAAGAAGAAACCAAACCAACCAAAATAACAGTTCCGAAAACCTCTGTAAAAACAGCGGTTAAGTACGAACCAGATTTTATGAAATCAGTATTGGACGCCAGTGTAGAACCCGAAGCGCCCATTGCGCCAACGATGCGTTACAGCGACAATGACCTGACCGAATTTCGGGAACTGATCAACCGCAAGTTGGATGCAGCAAAAAAAGAACTCAACTACCTGCAAGGCCTGATTACCCGTAAAGATGAAATGGGCGGCGATAACGATGATGCCCGCTACATGACGATGGAGGACGGAAGCCTGAGCATGGAACGCGAACAACTGAGCCAGATGGCAAGCCGCCAGATTACTTTTGTAGATCACCTGGAAAAAGCGCTGATGCGCATCGAAAGCAAAACCTACGGCGTATGCCGCGTTACTGGCAAGCTGATCGATAAAGCAAGGCTGCGTGCGGTGCCTCACGCTACTTTAAGCGTGGAAGCCAAAATGGGTAAGGTAAGGCTGCCATAACGGATTTTTCTAATTCTATAAAAAAACCAAACCTCGGCGGTTTGGTTTTTTTGGTTCTATTCTCAAGCCTGGCCAAAAATTTCGGAGCAGTAACCTGTCACCCTGTGATCCACTGCGTTATTTCATCAGCTTCAAAGCCGTATTAAGACGTTGTGCTACATTGTCCCAGTTTATAATATTGAACATTGCATCTACAAAATCGGTACGCTTGTTTTTGTATTTAAGGTAGTAGGCATGTTCCCATACATCAATTACCAGCAAGGGGATAGCACCCCATTGAGTTAGCTTTTCATGGTTTTCGCATTGCAAAACGGTAAGGCTGTCGCTGTAAGGCTGATACGCAACAATACCCCATCCGTTTCCATCTACGTTTTTTGCCGTTTCGGCAATCAGCATTTTAAGTTTGTCGAAACTGCCAAAGCTTTTCTCAATCCGCCTTTGCAAGTCGCCGGACGGCACTGTTTTTTTGTTAGTGAGGTTGGTCCAGAAAACCGAATGCAGTACATGGGAAGAAAAGTGGTAGGAGAGTTTCTTCGTCCAAAAATCCACAGTTTCGAGGTTATTATCATTCATTGCTTTCCGGATCATCTCCATATCCTTATTGGCACCCTTTACCGCACCGCCGTGGTGAAAGGTATAATGCAGGTGCATGGTTTCTGCATCCATATACGGCTCCAGAAAATTTTCACTATAGGGCAAAGGCTGGAGTAGATAATTGCCATTGGCATCTACAAGTCTGTCGATATCGTTGCTGGTGAGATTTTGGGCAAAAGCATTGGTTGTGGAAATCAGGGAAGCTGCACCAAGCAATGTACCAGATTTCAAAAAGTCTGACCGGTTCATATTATTGTTTTTTGTAACGGTATGAAGCAATAGGCAAGTCGCAGTAATAAAGTAAAGCATAAACTTCCATTTACAGGTAACCCTATTAGCTTTCTATTTGGTAATGCCTGCGACTTCTTCAAAATCCGCAGTCCTCGTCCAGCACCGAATCTGCCAATTGCACATGGGGAATGTGCAACCAGTCGTAATATCCTGGTCGCCTGGATAGTATCGGCTTATATCGGCGGGCATATCCTGCAATTGCATAGAGCCGCACCTGGCACATTGCTGGTAGCCGAAATCTTCCCGTAAACCCAGTTGCATTTGCCGCACTGTGTGGAAAGTATTTTCGTTGATATTACTGCAAACTTTGCATGCTAATGCTATTATCAAACGTAATGAAATAGTAAAAATGAATTAAACAGGTCCTAATCTAATCTTCGACTTGTTTTTCCCTTTTCCACCAGCGCCATCCCACAAAGCCCATAATAGCCAGCGGCATCATCATAAGGTAGACAATGCCGCCATTCATACCACGGCCAGCCTGCTCGCCCTGCTGCATGGAGGTTTTGGCACAGATGGAACATTGTGCGGCAACAGGTTTTGTAGCCACGCCCGCAAATAGAAAACTCAAAAAAACAACCACACCCCACTTTTTCATGTTACTGGTTTTATAATCGGCACAAATTTACGGCGGAAAATCCACTGGCGCCGGGTATAAAAATTGCCGGTTACCATTTGCCAGTTACCGGTAACCGATAACTGGTAACAGCCTCCCTCTTACCAGCCCTCATTTTCAGCCGCCGATTCACTACATTTGCCGCTCTTAAAAATAACCGTGGGTATGAGTACTTTACTGGAGCAGGTAGACAAAAACCATCTTCCCAAACATATCGCCATCATAATGGATGGTAATGGGCGCTGGGCACAGGAGAAAGGCCACGACCGGTTGGTAGGCCATTTTCATGGGGTTGAGAGCGTGAGAAATATTGTAGAAGGTTGCGCGGAAATGGGTATCGGCTACCTGACCTTATATGCATTCAGCACCGAGAACTGGGACCGGCCACAATATGAAGTGAGCGGTTTGATGGAATTGCTTGTAGACACTATCCGGAAAGAAACAGAGACCCTGAACAAAAACAATATCAAACTTCAGGTGATCGGAGACCGGAATATGCTGTCGCCATTTGTTAATCAGGAACTGGATGAAGCACTTGAAATGACCGCCCATAATACAGGGCTGAATTTGATCATGGCCCTGAGTTACAGCGGCCGTTGGGAGTTGGTACAGGCTGTAAAAGCCATTGCTACCGATGTGGAAGCCGGCAACCTGGCAGCCGCTGAGATCGGCCCGGAAACGCTGCAACAATACCTGTATACCAGCGACTACCCCGATCCGGAACTGATGATCCGCACGAGCGGCGAGTACCGGATCAGTAACTTTTTACTCTACCAGCTGGCTTATGCCGAACTCTACTTTACCAATACCCGCTGGCCCGATTTTAGAAAAGCCGATCTCTACGAAGCCCTGCTCGATTACCAAAAACGGGAAAGGAGGTTCGGCAAAACTGGCGAACAGATTAAATTGGAAGACGAGCCCGAAAAAAATCCGTAAATGGTCATCCAGTCAGCTGTCATTGGTCAGAACTCAATAATTATGCTGGGAAATTGGCGCCCGGATAGCCCTTTAAAAATGACCCAATGACACACTGACACAATGACCAGAATAGCCCAGACATATCATTTAACAAACACTTTTCATTATAGACTTTAATTTGCCGACCCATAAACAGCCCTGCTGAACAAGGTTTTCAAGGGTTGAGGCAAACCAAATAAACAAAATCACTGCATGCAACATTTAGGTAAGTACCTGTCGCTCACCACGCTCATCGTTTGTATATGTTGCACCACAGCATCGGCACAAGTTGATAGTGCCAATTCGAATCTTGATCTCGACAACATCTTTAAAGGCACAACACCCAAAGAATACCGTGTAGGCACTGTGGTAGTGACGGGTAATAAATATTTTGACCAGGCGCTTTTATTATCCATCGCCAATATTAATACCGGGGATAAGGCCATGATACCGGGTACGGATCTTTTTAGCAAAGCAATCGCAAGCCTTTGGGCACAGAATTATTTCAGCGACGTGGTTATTTATATCACCCGCCTTGAACAACCCAATATCCTGCACCTGGAGATAGCTGTGCAGGAACGACCAAGGTTAGGTAATTTCCTTTTTAAGAATATCAAGAAAAGCGATCAGGAAGACCTGATAGGTAAAGCTGCCCTGGTTAAAGGCAGAGTGATTACTGAAAGCATGAAGCAGAATGCTGTTGAAGCGATTACCAAATTTTATACTGAAAAAGGATATGGAAAAATTAAGGTGGATGTAACTGAGACCCCTTCTACCAATCTACCCAATCATAAGGACCTTGTGTTTTTTATCTCTAAGGGCACCAAGATCAAGGTGGAGAATCTGACGCTGGCTTTCAACAGGAACGTGCCGGATGCGAAACTTAAAAAACAATTCAAAGGCACCAAGGAAATGGGCCGGTTAACCTTGATACCCAACAGGGACACCGGTATTTACGAACCCAAACATGTAGTTACTTTCAGCCATTTTGTAAAAAACTACGACTTTTTAAAGCCCACTAAAATCGGCGAATTCCTGGATCCTTATTTCCGGTTTAAGCCTTTTGTAAATGCAAAATTCAATAAAGAAAAGTATGAAGAAGATAAGCTCGCGGTGGTAGAATATTACAATAGCAAGGGTTACAGAGATGCCTACGTGGAAGATGACACGATGTATTACAATAAAAATGGTAACCTCAATATTGACGTCAAGGTAAACGAAGGTCACCGTTATTATTTTGGCAATATCGCGTTCCGTGGCAATACAAAATACGGTGATAGCATACTCAACGTGGTGCTCGGCATCCGCAAAGGTGATGTCTATAACCTGGAACTCCTCAACAAGAAATTAGGCAAGCAACTGAGCCCCGAAGGTGGCGATATCAGTGGTTTATATATGGACGATGGCTACCTGTTCTTCCGGACCGAAGTGGTGGAGAGCGCAGTGTACAACGACACCATCGACCACGAAATAAGATTGGTGGAAGGCCCGCAGGCGACCATTAAAAATGTGCGCATTGCCGGAAACGACAAAACAAAAGAATATGTAATACGCCGTTCTATCCGCACATTGCCGGGCGATAAATTCAGCCGCCAGGATCTGATACGTTCCCAGCGTGAAATTGCTAACCTGGGCTTTTTTAACCAGGAAAAAATCGGTATCAACCCCATTCCTAACCAGGAAGATGGCACCGTAGATATTAATTATACGGTAGAAGAAAAAAGTGCTGACCAATTGGAATTGTCTGCAGGCTGGGGTGGCGGTATCGGTCTTACGGGTACATTGGGTGTATCCTTCAATAACTTTTCGCTGAACAATATCTTTAAAAAAGATGCCTGGGATCCACTGCCAACCGGCGATGGACAAAAGCTAAGCCTTCGTTTACAAAGTAATGGCCGTGCATTTCGCAGTTATAATTTCAGCTTCACCGAGCCATGGCTGGGTGGTAAAAAACAACAGTCACTCACCGTAAGTGTGTATAATACCAAGTATGCCAATGCTTACGATCCCACCACCGGAACCTACACCAACACTGCTGCCGACAACTCCTTTATTATGACCACTGGCTTAGGTGTTAGCCTTGGCAAGCAGTTGAAATGGCCGGATGACTTTTTCAGCCTTTCCTATTCATTGAACTACACCCGGTACAGGCTCAAGAACTACGCAATCCTGCCCGATTTTAGCAATGGCCTGAGTTCCAATATCAGTTTTAAAGTATCATTACAGCGTTCATCAGTTGACCAACCAGTATTTCCGCGCAGTGGTAGTAATTTCCTCCTTAGCATGCAGCTTACCCCTCCATACAGCCTCTGGAGAAAAGATGCAGATTATACCAATCCAACTGAAAAATATAAATTGGTGGAATTTCATAAGTGGCGTTTCACAGGCGAATGGTTTGTGCCGCTCACCAAGGGAACCGGCGAAGACAAGAGCCACCAGTTTGTACTGCGTTTTGCCGCCAAGGCAGGTTTCATCGGCCGGTACAACAAGAAGCTGGAGATTTCTCCGTTTGAGCGTTTTCAGGTGGGTGATGCAGGTTTAAGTAACAGTTTTGCGTTGCTGGGTTACGAGATCATTTCGCACCGTGGTTATCCCGTATACGAAAACAGTGATCCCAAAATCAACCCCGACCAGAGTGGTGCGTCCAAGTACTTCACCATTTTCAACAAATACACGACGGAGCTCCGCTATCCGTTCAGCACCAACCCAAGCAGCACCATTTATGCGATGGCCTGGGCTGAGGCTGCCAATGGCTGGTACACAGCCAAAGAATACAACCCTTTCAAGCTGCGTCGCAGCATAGGTTTGGGTATGCGTTTTTTCCTGCCGATGTTCGGTTTGCTGGGCTTCGACTATGGTGTGGGCCTCGATCGCCTGCAACCGGGCCAGGGGCTTAAATCGGCGGCTAAGTTTACGTTTATGCTTGGCTTTGAACCCGAATAGTCGGGTGGCGAGCCCTAAATGGTGAAAGTTGAGTGGTCAATAGCGAGTACGGAGAGATTTTAAAAGAAGGGTTGCAAGAATATTTTTAGCCCAGCTTTAGTACTTCTATTTAGCGACGGTGGCGAACGTTGCAAATCCCGGTTATTTCGGGGCTCCGTTCATCATTGGTACTACTATGAACCAGCCACGTCCAGGTTCTTCAGGAATTTTCAGGTGGCACCAAATCGTAAATCCCAAGTCGTAAATCGTAAATTTTTCATTAACAAACCCTTACAACCAATAAATTCCTTTTCTTCGTCTTAACCCGAAATTTTAAAATGCCATGAAGAAACTATTACTGACACTCAGCATCGTTGCCGCATTTGGTTTTGCCGCCTCTGCACAACGCTATGCCATCATCGACACAAAGTACATACTCGACAAAATGCCAGAGTATAAAAATGCACAGAAAGCATTGGATGCTACTGCCGACAGCTGGCAGAAAGAAATCGACCAGCGCCAGGAAGAACTCAATAAAATGTACCGCGATTTTGATGCCGAGCAGGTGATGCTAAGCGAAGATTTGAAAAAGAAAAGAGAAGACGAATTATTCAACAAAGAGAAGGAAGTAAGGGACTTGCAAAAGAAGCGTTTCGGCTTTGAAGGCGACCTTTTCAAGGAAAGGCAAAAATTGATAAAACCGGTACAGGACAAGGTTTACACCGCGGTTCAAAAGCTGGCTGCTGCCCGTTCTTACGATTTTATTTTGGATAAGTCCGAGGGAATTACCGTTATATTTGCCGACCCAAAATTGGACAAAAGCGAAGATGTGCTTAAAGAATTAGGGATCAAATAATTATCATTCATAAAACAAAAAATCAACTGTTAATTACAATCTGAACATGAAAAAATTACTCACTATTGCTGCGGTTACTGTAGCACTGTTGTTTGCCGGAAATAATGACGTTGCAGCACAAAATAAATTTGGTTATTTCGACCTTGACTATGTTGTTAGCCTGATGCCGGGTGTATCAAAAGTGGATACTTTGATGCAGTCTTTTGAAAGGGATTCATTGGGGGCAGAATACGATTTTAACCTGGGTGAATTAAAGAGAATGGATAGCACATTTAAAGCTGATAGCATCAAATTGGCGCCACGTGTGCGCGAACAGATGCAACAGCAAATGGCCCAGTTGTTTTATACCGTTCAAAACTGGCAGCAATATGCCCAGCAGATTTCCCAGGGTAAACAACAACAGTTAATGCAGCCTTTCCTCGCTAAAGCAATCAATGCTTTCCAGGCGATCGTTGCAGAACAGAAATATACCTATGTATTTAAAAGGGAATCATTATGGCAGGCACCCGAAGGTGACAACCTGATTATACCCGTGGCGAAAAGGTTGGGTTTAAAATTACCACAAGCGGAGCAACAGGGACAGGAACCTGGCAAGGCCCCAGCGAAAACACCAGTAAAGCCAAGGATCAATTAGTACCGAAAATAATTATTAAAAGAGGTTGTACCAGCGATGGTGCAGCCTCTTTTAGTTGGCCCCGTAGGAATTATTTTCACCCTGACGGTTTTATTCTCAATTCCACCGTTCGGCATTCGCTTTACTGATATCACACCTGTATTTTTCAGGAATATCTGCATGTAATAACGCCTCCGTTTTCATGCTCGGAAAAATATCCTCGAATGTGCGCACTTCATTCATAGATACCCGCCGGTAAATATGGCTCCGCGTAAGCTGACCAGGCTCGCTAATACCTGCGGCGCCCAGCAGCTCTACAAAAGTATTTACGGTATCTTCCTGGTAATTGGCCACACGCTGCTTTTTATCAGCCACCACAAGACCGGCCACTAACTGCGGATCCTGCGTAGCCACGCCGGTTGGACATTTATTGGTGTTGCAAACCAACGCCTGTATACACCCAAGTGCCATCATCATAGCCCGGGCACTATTGCAGGCGTCAGCGCCAAGCGCCAGGGCACGTACCAGGTGAAAGCCGCTTAATATTTTTCCGGACGCTACAATTCTAATATGCTGACGGATGCCGAAGCCTACCAGCATATTCTGTACAAAGGCAAGCCCATCGAGCAATGGCGCACCCACATAGTTGCTAAACTCCTGCGGGGCCGCGCCAGTGCCACCCTCTCCCCCATCCACCGTTATAAAATCAGGATAACTGTCCAGTTCAATCATGGCTTTACAAATAGCCATGAACTCTGATTTGTGACCGATGCACAATTTAAAACCAACTGGTTTGCCGCCACTCAGTTCCCTTAGCCTGGCCACAAATTGCACCAACCCCTTTGGCGAACTAAATGCGGAATGATAAGGCGGTGAGGATATTGTAGTGTGCGGTGTCACCAACCGGATGGCAGCCACTTCCTCATTGTTTTTAGAAGCGGGCAAAATCCCGCCATGGCCAGGCTTGGCACCCTGGCTAAGCTTCAACTCAATCATCTTCACATTCGGCATGACCGCTTTTTTTGCAAAAGCCTCCTCACTGAAACTGCCATCCATATTGCGGGCGGAAAAATAACCCGTGCCAATCTGCCAAATCACATCGCCACCCTGGCTCAGGTGATACGGGCTAAGGCCACCCTCACCGGTATTATGTGCGAATCCGCCAATCTTTGCCCCGGCATTTAATGCCTCAATCGCATTCTTGCTAAGGCTGCCATAGCTCATGGCGCTCACATTAAAAATACTAGAACTATATGGTTGCTTACAATCTTTATTGCCAAAGATTATCCTGGGGTTGTGGTTGATACTTTCAAAATCGAGCGGAGCGATACTATGTGTCATCCACTCGTAGCCTTCGGCATACACATCCAGCTGTGTACCAAATGGCATAGTATCATTTTCCTGTTTAGCCCGCTGGTAAATGGTATTACGGTCGAGGCGGTTGATAGGCCTGCCATCAGTATCGCTTTCTACAAAATACTGGTAGATCTTAGGTCGCAAGGCCTCCATTAACCAACGCCCACGCCCAAGTAGCGGGAAATTCCGCATCAGGCTATGTCTTTTTTGATTCATATCATAAAAGCCGGTAATGGCCAGTACCAGGCACACTGCGGCAAACCACCAGAACCCATGCCATAAAAACAAGGCCAGGCCAGCAAAAGCCAGCGGAATAAGAATAGCGAGGACGACAAATAATTTTCTCATGTTCTAAAAATAAAGCTTCGCCTGATATTTTGCCCACTCCTATTTCACCGACTGTTTCCAAAATACGTGCACAGGCAAAGGCATCACCCCCTCAAGTCAATTCAATTCCAATAACCAGTATCTTCAATGGAAATTTATAGTACTAAAAAATAATCCTATGGCCAGTTCATTTCAAAACAGCATCAGCTCCGGACTGCATCCACCTTTTTCTGAGTTCCAAACCTTTGGTGGGGCAGTAGTTTTTAAAATATTGCTCGCGGGAGCCCTGAGCGTTGTAGCAACCGGCACCATTCTTTGGCTGCAACATCTTTGGTTTTTCTGGATCGTGATGATGGTGGGTGGAATATTTACACTCGTTTTCAGTATCCTGTTAGCTGTTTTCAGAAAGCTTAGCATGGTTACTACGGTATCCGCTGCAGGCATCGAAATTGAGACGAAACCCCTAAGTAGATCCGCCATCATTTATCGGTGGGATGAAATGGAAATCCTACACCTCGTTCATAATCCCAGCCCGGGTTCGTATGGTAACCGGTGGACTTCTGCCTACGGACAAGTGTATGCGATGAACAATGCAAAGGGCATTCAATTATTGCTAAAAGATGGTAGAAGTGTATTTATCGGCAGCAATAAACCCGATGATTTATTCGGTCATTGCAAAAAGTATATTGCCCGGGTGATGATTGCTTAAAAAAGAGCCGGCCGCATAGAAATGCAGCCGGGAACCTAACGTGAGAAAACTTGCTATCTCTAGCTATTTTATATCCTTACGGATTTTGATCTGCTGCGGTGAGTGCTGTGTTGGTATCAAATTCTTTCTGTGGTATTTTCAGCAATAGCCTGGCATCGTTGGGCAACCAGCTAAACCGGTAAGCTGTGGCATGGTTCCCTGCCCTTATTAGCGCCAGCTGTCGGCGCTTAATGTCGAGAAAATCTACACCCATTTCACCATATAGCTCCTTGCGGCGTTCAAGTAGTATCTCTGCAATCAGTGCCGCGCCTGTGTTTGCACTCTCTGTTTTCGACGGGTCCCGGTTCTGTTGAAGGCTTAGCAACAAGGCCTTGGACTGTGTTGTTTGATTGAGTTCGGCACGGGCTTCGGCTTCAATCAGGATCATCTCGGCCACCCGCATCATCGGCAGGTCTTCATCAAAATCAGTCTCGTTCAGCTTCACTACTTTGCCGCTGATCAATGTCACATTGCTGGCCGATACCGATCCGAATTTATTGGTGCTGTAACGCTGCTGTGAGGTTGGTGTTGCGCTGGTTATGTAAAATGTGTTTCGAATATCTGTATTGGTGAAGGCAGCTACGAGGTCGGAGTTGATAAAGAAGTTATCATACCCATTTCCTGTCTTCTCAAAAAACGAAGAAGGTGTTCCATAATACAAGCTTTGACCGCCATTCTCCTGCGTTTGCGGAAAACCCCAAATCACCTCTTTACTGTCGAGGTTGCTGTAGCCATTGGCATATTCGGCGGGCGACAGACTAAATCCATTACGTGCAGCCAACGCAGCAGCGGCCGCTTCTGTCCATTTGCCCTGCTCCAGCATAATGCGGGCCTGCATGCCCAGCGCTACATTCAGCGTTATCTGGCTTTTAATCTCCCGGTCGGTCCCGAGATTGGCTACTGCATAGGCGATGTCTTCGTTGATCTGGGTATATACCTGCCCCACTGTTCCCCTGCCCTTTCCCTTGTTGCTGATAGATGTGGGCGTAGTGTATAGCGGTATGCCCGGCGAATTAGCGTCTTTCAAAATGGGCAGTGAAAACTCCCGAATCAGTTCAAAGTACATCCATGCGCGCAGGGCTCTTGCTTCCGCTGTGAGCTTTTTCTTTGTGGCATCGGCCAGGGTGCTGCGACCTACACCATCAATGATAACGTTGGACTGGTTAATGGCTTCGTAGAAAAATCCCCAGGTAAACAAGACCCTGCGAAAATTGGGCTCCCGGTTACCGTGACGGTAGTCATTTACATACCATCCGCCTGGGTTAATGATATCGATGCCTTTGTTTAAGCGGGCCATATTGACGGAGTTATACCCCCAGGTATCCGTAGCTCCGCCAGCGGTGGCATCGATATTGGTCCATTGGCTACGCAGGTTGCGGTAGATGCCATAGAAATAAGCCCGTACGCCGCCCTCGCTGGCAAAGACGGCATTGTCGCTTACAAACTGGTTAGGTTGTGGTTTATCCAAAGCTTTTTTACAACTGCCCAGCAGCAGCAAGGCCGCAAGGGCAATGCCGGTGAGAAATGTGTTATGCGTATGTTTCATGTTGGCTTTTTTTTGTTGTTTTTAATAAATTAGACATCGCTAAATATGACCATCATTGCGAGTAAAAGCACCAAGTCATTGCGAGGGTTCGTACCCGAAGCAATTTTTGATCGTCATTGCAGGGTTCCTGCCCGAAGCAATCCCCCGCCAGCAGTGAACCAGGGTTTGTATACTGCAACCAGCACTTCAAGTTCGTGGGGCCGCCATGTCGGGCAAGAACCCTCCTGTAAATGACGGTCACCGGGGGTTGCAATGACGGTTATAACCCAATCTCAATTCCTGCACTGATGGTCTTGAAAACGCTGGTAGTTAATGCACTCTGCCCGTTGATATTGGCTTCAGGGTCTGCACCGGTTTTCAGGTGGCTCCAGGTGCCCAGGTTGTCGGCCTGTACAAAGAACCTGGCGCTACGCAGAAAATCCTTTTTGGTTTTCGGGATGACAGTATATCCGAGTGTGATGTTGCGCAACCGGACGTAATCGCCATTGAACAGGTAGCGGGTGCTGCGCTGTGCATAGTCGGTATTGTTCAGGTCCAGCGCCGGTATATCGGTGATGTCGCCAGGTTTCTGCCAGCGGCGCAACACATCGCTGCTTAGCTGGTCGCCAAGGTTGCTACTAATCCCGTTCAGCAAGCCATTATAACTAACGTCGTAGTATTTGCCGCCCAGTGCATAGTTAAGTAGCACACTTACATCTAAACCTTTGTAGTTAAACCGGGTATTGAAACCCCCTGTAACTTTTGGTAGTGCTGTGCCCTGGTAGTAGCGGGTTGCCAAAGCATATGTTTTGGTAGTGACTACTTTACCGGTAGGCTGGCCGCTTACCATTTCGTCCTGGTACCACATGCCGGCTCCATCGGCCGGATCTACGCCTGCCCATGTAGGTATAAAGAAATCAAATAATGAGTGCCCCACTTCAAGCTGGTAGGAACCGCTTAACAATTTGGCTTGCGGTAATTTATTAAGTCTGTTTTTCACCCAGGTAGCATTCACACCTGCGTCCCAGGTGATGTTCTTTGTTTTTACAATGGTGCCGTTTAACTGCACTTCTACACCAATGTTTGTCATGTCGCCGATATTATAATCTACGCTGGGTATTCCGCCTGAGTACACTAGCGGCAATTTAAACAACAGGTCCAGCGAACTCTTTTTGAAATACTCTACCGTTCCTGTGATACGATTTTTTAATACGCCAAAATCCACGCCCACATTGAAGTTCCCTTGTTTCTCCCATTTAATATTGGGGTTACCCAGCTGGTCAAGGAAGATACCGGGTTTTGTAAGTTCATCGTAGCCGGTACTGTAGGCACTCAGGTAGGGAAAATAAGAAACCAACGCTTCGTTCCCAATTTCTCCATACGATGCCCGGAGCTTAAAGAGGTTCAGCCAACTGAGTTTTTGGGCGAAATTTTCTTCCGTAATTACCCAGGATGCCCCTACAGACGGGAAAGTGCCCCAACGGTTTTCGGTGTTGAAACGGGAAGAACCATCACGGCGTATGGTGGCTTCTACAAAGTACCTACCGCGGAAATCATACTTCACCCGGCTGAGATAACTTTGAATAGCCAGGTTATCGCTATAGCCATTTAGCGCCTCGTTGATAGCGGCATTATTAAAGTTGGTAAGGCCGCCAAACGGGAAACCTGTTTTGGAACCAGATATTACCTGGTATTGATATTTATAAGCTTCATGGCTGGCCATTACTTCCACGTTGTGGCTTCCAAAACGTTTCTTATAATTGAGCATATTATTCCATGTAAAGCTAGTGGTAGCATCCATTTGCCGTGCGATACGCCCCCCCACATTTACCCCATTTCCAAAGTCAGGATTCTCGTACGAAAGGCTCTCGAAGGCGTACCGGTCTATTCCAAACTGGGTGCGAAAAGTAAGTCCATCAAGGATTTTCGCTACGGCAAATCCATTGGCGCTGGTTAGGTTTCGCTGGTTGCGGTTAGTGTTAGCGATTGTAGTGGCCACCAGGTTGGAAGGCTGTAGTGTATTCCGGTTAGCATTCACCAAACGGCCGGGTATTGGGGTTCCAAAATCGTAGATCTTATTGCCATTGGCATCAAAGATGAGTTGCCCCTGATCGTCGAATTGGTATACCGGATAAATGCTGCTCATTTGCCGATAGTACTGCACTACATTATCGAAGCTGTTGCCGTTCTGGTTGGGATAGTTCTGGTCGCTGTATACATACTGGCTGCGAAGGCCCAACTGCAGCCAGTTATTTACATCCGTAGTAAAATTAAATCTTGAATTAACACGTTTGTATTGTGAGGTGATCAGGTATCCCTGCTGATCAATATAACCGGTGCTAAAAAAGTAGGTACTCTTGTCGCTGCCACCGCTGATATTAATATTGTGATCCTGTCGGGTAGCGGTGCTCCTGGTTAGTTCATCTACCCAGTTAGTAGTCCAAATGGGGGTCAGGCCGGCTTTTAATTTACCATCCGTTCCCACTGGTTCGGCCACTTTATAGGGGTTGTATTTGATTTCGCTTACCAGGTCGGTGCTGGCCTGCTGCGCAGGATTGGGAATGCCAGGGGTATTGGCATACAGGTTCTTCAGGGCTTCCCAGCTCAGTTCAAATATTTGTTGCGAATTGGTAAAATTATACTCAGGCAGTGCCCGGCTGCTCCAGCCATAAGTGCTTGAGAAATTGATCTGCGCCTTACCGTTCTTCTTGCCATTTTTAGTGTTGATCATCACTACTCCATTGGCGGCCCGGCTGCCATACAAAGCAGTGGCAGTGGCATCCTTAAGAATACTGAAGTTGTCAATATCATTCGGGTTGATCATATTCAGGTTTCCATCAAAAGGAACCCCATCTACCACAATCAGCGGATTGGCCGAAGCATTGATGGAAGCAATGCCACGGATACGTATGGTTGGGTTATCGCCCGGCTGTCCACTGGTATTTACCACCATCACACCGGCTGCAGTGCCTTGCAGTGCCTGGCCCACCGATACCACCTGCTGGCGTTTGATCGCCTCGCTGTTTACAACGGATATGGAACTGGTGATGTCCTTTTTCTTTTGGGTACCATAGGCTACGACCGTCACTTCTTTTAAGGCCTTTTCCTCGGTATTCATGGCCAGGATGATGCTGTTTTTTCCAGCCGCTGATATCTCTTCCGAGGCAAATCCTACGTAAGAGAACAGCAATACCGGGTCCTTTACAGGAGCCCGGAGCTGAAAACTGCCGTCGGTATTGGTTGTTGTGGAAATGGTGGTACCCTTAACGGTAACCGTTACGCCTGCGAGGGGTTTGCCATCCCTGCTGTCGGTAATTTTTCCCGTTAATAGTTTTTCCTGTGCTGCTGCCAGGTATACAGCTGCAAGCAACACGAAGCATAGCATAGTCTTTCTCATAACGATAGCTTTTGAAATGATTGAATAATGGTTTTTGTTGGTCTGACTTTTCCGGTCTTGAAGAGAAATGACACCAAAGCAATGGAGATAGCTGAAATGGATTATGCTAATAGTTACCCAAGTAATAAAAAGACCCACTGAAACGGTGGTTCTGCCAACTGAAGTTGTAAAACACGTTTTTAAGCTTATCGAACGAACCCAATATTTTTTTGACGAGTCTGTGCAATTGTTAAAACCTTTTCATCAAATGTTAACAAAACAGGTCGAATTGTTAAAGTATTTAAAAGGTTGAATAAATGTACGAGCCGGTTCGTATAAGCGAAAATGGGTCCTATTTTCATGCATCGATTCTGCTAAACCAACGACTGATGCTTACACTTAGACAAGAATTATCGTTTACAAAAACAAAACAGACGCCGGAACCCAAACAGGTTGCGGCCCCGGGTACAGAGAAGCCGGCAGCATTGCGACAGCTGGATCAATTCCTCCTCTTCGTGATAGTGCCCTTGCTTGGTATTAGCATACCCAATGCCATGCAACTGATCACTAACAGACTGTATACCCCGCAAGCACTTATCGCTCATTATTGTTATTTTATCCTGGTGTCCTTCTTAATTTGGAAGGGCAATGTGTTCTGGCTTACCAATATCCGCAACAAGTTCATTGCCATGCAATGGAATTACCGCGATACGGTCCTTTCTTATTTTTTGGTAAACGTAGTATACAGCGGCCTGTTAAGTTTTGGCTTACTTTATGGGTGGGTGCTTGTTTCGGCCGAGCCTTCGGTACCTATACGTTCGATTGTTATCAGTTCACTGATCATTATTATTTGTGTGGTATTTATTAATAATGTGTATGAACTTTTTTACCTGCATGCTGAACGAACACTGTCGGAAAATAAAGCCACGGCTTCAGATAATGCCAGGATCCGGGCAGAGTTACAGGTGCTGAAAGGTCAGTTTGATCCGCATTTCCTGTACAACTCGTTACATGTACTGAGTTACCTGATAGCGCAGGATCCCAAAGAAGCAGATGCTTATAATTCAAAACTTGGAATGCTGATGCAGTACCCATTAAAACAAAAATGCAATGATTGGGTATTGCTGAGTGAGGAGCTGGACTTTACAAAACGTTTTTTTGAGCTGCAGCAACTACGTTACGGCACCTGTGTACAGTTGGATATCCGCTTTGCAGCGCCTGAACTCCAACATACCATGGTGGTGCCTCCAATGGCCTTACAATTGTTGGTGGAAAATGCCATCAAGCATAATTATTTTACCCAAAAAAATCCGCTCTGTATTGATATCACCGCAGATAGAAACCAGTTAAAAGTAAGGAATAACCGTAACCTCAAACCCGCCGGCAGTGTGCCCTGCAGCGGAACGGGCCTGGTAAATCTTAACCGGCGCATGCGATTACTTTGCAATAAAAGGATCGAGATAAAAAACAGCGAGAGACAATTTTCCGTAACCCTGCCACTGCTACCTGCTGCATGAAAATAATACTGATAGAAGACGAAGCAATTGCTATGAGAAACCTGGTGCTGCGGCTCCAGCAGCTCATACCCGCAGATGAGATTGTAGCACAACTAAGGTCGGTGCAGGAAGCAATCGATTTCCTGTCAGGTAAACCGGTCATGGCAGATATTATTTTTTCTGATATCCAACTACCCGATGGCCTAAGCTTTGAAATTTTTAAAGCCTGCCAGATAAATGTGCCGGTTATTTTTACTACGGCTCATGATGAATATATGATGCAGGCGATGGACAATAACGGGATTGATTACCTGCTGAAGCCTTTCGAAAATATTTCATTGCAAAAGGCACTCAACAAATACAGGCGGTTACAAAACCATTTTCATCTTCCGGTGCCCGTGCTCCAGCAACTGAGCGCTATTCACAGCGGCGTGCGGCGGATATTGGTAAAGCGGGGTAATGAATTTACTGCGATCCCCGTGGAGACGATTCCCTACTGCTTTACCTCCAATAAAGTGGTGTACGTAGTAGACATTAAGCAGCGAAAGTATATGGTTGAAGAAAACAACCTGGCGAACCTGGTGAATCAATTGGATGAGCAGCAGTTTTTCAGGGCCAACCGCAAGTATGTAATTAATATTCGCTTTGTAAAAAAATTCCGGCCAGCGGAACGGGGGCGCATCGAAGTGGAACTGGATGCGGATACCAATGAATCGATCATCATCAGCCAGGAAAATGCTGAAGCGTTTCGCAGGTGGGTGGTGGAGGCGAAAGGGTAGCAAGTTGCTGGTTACACGTTCCTGGTTACCGGTTGCTGTTTACCGATTCACGATTACCGGTTGACGGTGGCGGGTTGCCGGTTGTGGGTTCAATCCCCGTCGCATTGATTCGCTGCCGATTAATAAAGTCCAGCCCCTACAGTTTAACAGGCAATTGGCAGCCAGCAACAGGAAACAGATTTCTCAAATTTTGGGATAGTCAAACATCAGAAAATGTTTTTCGGCAGCTACAAAATCTTTCCACAGTTTTACCTCGGCGGTAACCCCGAATATGGCGCAGGTGGGCATGTCCACGACTTTGGCCACATTGAAACTATTCACGATTTCTGTAATACCCGGGTTATGAGAAAAGATGGCTACTGATTTCCAGTCATCGTTCAGTGTTTGGATCACTTCATGGTAGGTTGCAGGCTGGGCATGGTACAACTCTGGTTTAAGAATCAGGCCGGAACCAAAAGCTTTGTAGGCTTTCTGAAAATATTCCGCAGTTGTCGCTGCCCGCACGGCGCTACTGCTAATAAATGCATCCAGATGCGGCATGCTCTCCAACAGCCGGCCGGCCATCAACGCAGCGTCCTTATGCCCCCTTTCGTTGAGGGACCTGTCAAAATCTTTGAGGGTTGGGCTATCCCAACTGCTTTTGGCATGGCGTATGAGCAGCAACGATTTCATACAAATAAATTTGCTTTGATAAATAT
>JBDSXW010000048.1:0-34242 GCA_039925965.1 Chitinophagaceae bacterium | reverse complement strand
GTCGATATCCAACGCCAACCCACGGCCGGGTCCTTCACCATCCGCACCTGCTTTTACTGACGCTATTTTCCAAATTACTTCTCCTGTTCTGGCATCGCGAAAATTGGCACCGGCATCACTAAAACGCTCCTGTATATCAAAGACTTCCAGCCCCGGTCTTGAAGGATCCAGATCACTTACATGCAAGGCATCACCATGGCCGAGCCGGGTGGTGTACAGGCCTTCGCCATTGTCGTCAATGGTCATGGCACCGTATATAATTTCGTCTTTCCCATCGCCATCCACATCAGCCACACTCACATTATGATTGCCCTGGCCGGCAAAGTCCTTGTGCCCATTGTTAGTATCGAAAACCCAGCGCTGGGTTAGCGTTCCGCCCCGCCAGTCCCAGGCCGCCAGTACTGTACGGGTATAATATCCCCGGCACATCACTACACTTGGATGCACGCCATCCAGGTAGGCGATACATGCAATGAAGCGATCCATTCTATTCCCATAACCGTCGCCCCAGCCGGCCTTTAATTCTTCTGTTGTTGGGGTGAGAGATGCATTTCTTGGTGGGTTATAATTGGTGGTAGCCAGGGCTGCACCCGTGGCGCCATCAAATACCGTAAAAAATTCGGGACCGCTTAGAATATAGCCGCGGTCATTGCGCCAGTCTTTGGTACTGTCACCGATCACTTTGCCCCTACCATCGATGGTACCATCAGCAGTTTTCATACAGATTTCTGCCTTTCCATCACCGTCCAGATCGTACACCATCATCTGGGTATAATGGGCGCCTTCTCTAATATTCTTACCCAGGTTGATCTGCCATAAAAAAGTACCGTTGAGTTTGTAAGCCTGGATAATGGGTTCGTCCGTTACACCTGCCTGCGAATTGTCATGTGCCCGACCGGTCATATGGATGATGATTTCGTATTGCCCATCACCATCCAAATCACCCACACTGGCATCGTTAGGGGAATAGCCGGATATTGCATGAAGCGGAATGGATAAATATGGTAGCGATGCCGCTTTCAACAGAAAGGAATTACCCTTACTATGCTGCTCCTTTCCGTTTATCACTGCATATACCAGATAGGTGTTGGCCACAGCTGTATCAGCGCTTTCATCGGTAAAACAGGTGACGTCTGAAATGGGTTCCTTATTCAGTTGCTGCTTTTTATTTCCGGAAGACCGGTACAGGTTAAATGCAATTGCATCGTCATCTGTTACCAGCATCCGCCAACTGACAAACACCTTGCCGCCACCTGCGTTAACTGCATATACACCCCGATCCAGATATTCCATCTGGCGCTGGGCAAAGCCAGCAACCGTACAGCCAAGCAGCAATACAATAGGGATTATCTTTTTTATGGCAAACAGTTGGACTGTCATGGCAGGCGTAGATTAAGAAGCGTTTATTTTTTTCTTGCGACTGTCACAATATTTGGCCTGGGCGCTTTCAGCATATCGTCCCCGATATAAAAGCTGGGATGGGGTGGCTGGTTATAACCCACATTTTGCCAGGCCACAGCAAGGCGGTACTGCGGGTCGTGCATCAGCGTATACATGCGATGGGTTGTAGGGGTAGTAGTGGTAAATATCCTGAGCTCCTTATTGTCGGTCGTCCTGAATATCACTTCCTCCCGCCAGTCCCCAAAAATATCTGCACTCAATGCCGGCGTTGATTTGGTGCCATTATTGGAAGAACATCCTTCGGCGGTAAACAGGCGGCCCGCATTGTACTTGTCTATGTGGTTGCCATCCAGCAATTGCCTGGTAAGGCCTCCATCCCACCAAATTAGAAAGTTGACAGATCGCGGTGCTTCACCGATCCGTTCGCCTTTCATATTGTAAAGGCCATTAGAGCCAGACCACCACATTTCAGCCCCGGGATTAGTAGAGTCGATATTCTCCGCAACGCCACGACCTACATCCTGATCTATACTTCCTTTAAAAAGTATCTCACCAGTTTTGGCGTCGTACAAAGCCGCGCCGGGGCCCTTGGTGCCATCTTCAATTTCGTGTATCCCAAATACTTCCAGGCCCGGCCGCGACGGATCCAGGTCGGTTACATGCAGCGCATCGCCATGCCGCAGGCCGGTTGTAAATAGACCCTTGCCATTATCATCCACCACCATACTTCCATAAATAATTTCATCTTTTCCATCACCATCTACATCGGCCACACTCAGGTTATGGTACCCCATGCCGGAGAATGGATCTTTTCCATCCTTACTATCAAAAACCCAGCGGTTGGTGAGTTTTCCGCCCCGCCAATCCCAGGCAGCAAGAACAGTGCGGCCATAATAACCGCGACACATCACCACACTTGGATGAACGCCATCGAGATAAGCAACGCATGCAAGGAAACGATCCACCCGGTTGCCATATTTATCGTTGCCGCCGTTGCCGCCAATACCGCCCCAGGCGCCGATATCGCCACGGGCAGGTATATAATCCGTGGTCGCCATTGCCTCGCCTGTAAGGCCGTTAAATATGGTAAAAAATTCTGGTCCGTCTAAGACACGACCGTCCTTATTTCGATAGTCTTTAGAGCTGTCGCCAATCACTTTCCCTTTGGCATCAATGGTGCCATCCGCAGTTTTCATGCATACTTCTGCCCTGCCATCGCCATCCAGGTCGTACACCATAAACTGGGTGTAATGGGCACCTTCGCGGATATTCCTTCCGAGGTTGATTTCCCATAATAAAGTACCATCTAATTTGTAGGCCTGGAAGATGGGCGGATCTGTAACGCCGGCTTGCGAATTATCGCGGCCACGGCCCGTTTGGTGCACAATAATCTCATAAGTGCCATCACCGTCGAGGTCTCCGACAGAGAGATCATTTGGTGCATATCCTTTGGGATTTTGCAATACAATACTGAGGTACCGTTGCGAATTGGGAGCTACCGTGAAAGGCTTACTTTTTTCAGTTTCCTTATTCTTCATCACGCTTGCAACGGTGTAGCTATATTCTTTTGATGGATCTGTATCGGCATCGGTAAAACTGGTGGCTTCTGTAAGTAGTTTGCTGTTCAGTTTCGCAGTCTTGCCATCAACAGTACGATAGAGGTTAAAGGCGATATCTTCCGGATCGGTGCCCAGTAAACGCCAGCTGATAAAGGTTTTCCCGCTGTCTCTCACAGCCACCAGTCCACGATCCAGCCATTCCATCTGGCGTTGTGTATAGCCTGTTAATGCCAAAAAAAACAAGGCCACAGTCAGTAATTGCTTCATGCTGCAAATAAAGTTTTTAATTATTTGTTACGGGGTCTGAGAATGCTAATTGAGGTTAATTAGTGTGAAAGGAATGGTATCGTCCAGTGTGCAGGTCTCCATCCAACGGTCAACCATCCAACGGTCAACAATCGACAGTCATTGCGAGGCGGGTTCGTGCCCGCCGATGCAACCTGCTTGTGTTTGTAGAGAAGGGCTGTCCTACGGCGACCCGGTTGATAAAAGGCAGTCAGGTTGCTTCGGGCACGAACCCTCGCAATGACTGTTATTAAAGCTCGCAGTGACCGTTAAGTAATGTCACTGAACAACAATTTCAACGACGCCATCTTTCAAATTTTCTGCGGTTGCCTTTATTGTAATCTTTCCGTTTGCGGCATTGGCTTTAATCAGCGCTACACAACTGCCTTTGTAGGCCCAGCGTTCTGTGGCCTGGTAGGGTTCAGAGCTGGAAATATCGGCATTATCCACGGCAACTACTGTGCCGGAACCCATGGCTGAAAATTGTATTTTATTGTCAGCGTTGAGGCAAGGGTTACCATGCTCGTCGGTAATTGTTGCGGTTACAAACACCACATCATTCCAGTTATTTTGGAGTGAAGATTTATCAACGCTCAACACAATTTTTGCCGGTGCGCCGGCTGAATTAAGTGACTGTTCTGCCACAATTTTTCCGGCATTTTTAGCCACCGCTTTTAAGGTTCCCTTCTGGAAGGTAATGGTCCATTCCCGCGCAGATGCATTATCGGCCGGTCGGGTTTTTACGCCGACGGATTTGCCATTCAGAAAGAGTTCCACTTCATCGCAATTGCTGAATACCTGTACATGCGCTTCGTCGTAGGTATCTATATCGGTGGGGCTCCAGTCGCTGATCCAATCTCCGGAACCTGCATTACTTTGCTTCCGTTGCACATACACCATGGGCTTGTCGCTCCACCAGCTTTGGCGCTGGAAACCTACTGCCCTGGGCGTACCGGTTTTATCGATGAGTCCGCTGGCATGGGCGATGTTCGGCCAATCTTCTTCACCGAGATAATCGATACCTGTCCATAGGAACTGGCCGGCCATATACGGTTTGTCGCGAAGGGCGATCCAGGCCGATTGCTCCAGCCTGTTTTCGGTGCCGATCACTTTCCAATCAGGATGTTTTTCATGCACAGCCACCAATTCATTTTCGCGGTAATTCTGTCCTACTACATCCATCAGGTTTGCAAAACCGTTGTCGTATACTTTACTTATCCCCGGGCGAAAAAGCGCCATGGTAACGGGTCTTGTGCCATCGAGTGCATGCACCAGGTCCTGCTGCATTTTGTACTTCCTGAAGCCGGTGGTGTCGTTCAGGTTATCGTGAATCTCGTTGCCAACGCTATAAATAACAATCGATGGATGGTTACGGTCACGCATCACTTCGTCGCGGGTATCTTGTGCCCACCAATCTGTGAAGTAGAGATTGTACCCATTTTCTGCGCTGCTCTTCTTTGCGTTCCAGGTATCGAAGGTTTCGTCCATTACGAGGAAACCCATTGTATCGCAGAGATCCAGGAACTCGGGCGACACGGCATTGTGCGAGGTACGGATGCCATTACAACCCAGGTCTTTTAATGCCTGTAGTCTTTTCTTCCAAACCTGCAGTGGCACCGCGGCGCCAACAGCACCTGCGTCCTGGTGCAGGCAAACGCCTTTGATCTTTATGTTTTTGTCATTGAGCCAGAAGCCGGTGGCCGCATCAAATTTTATGGAGCGGATTCCAAAGCTGGAGCTTACCAGGTCCAATTCTTTTTTGCCATCCATTATTTTGGTAACGGCGGTATATAACTGTGGCGTCTCCGTATCCCACAGTGCTGGGTTGGCGAGGGTGGTTGCTTGAACCATATCTGTTGTGCCAGGCACTGTCTTTTGTTTGGATTCCACAGTAGCAACTGTTTTACCAGCGGGGGAAAGAATAGTGGTAACTACCGTCAGCGCTGCGTTTGAGGAGGATTGGTTTGAAATATTGGTTTGAATCTGAACGGTAGCCTTTTGGGGAGATACATTGGTGGTAGTAACAAATGAACCCCAATGGGCTACGTGAACGGACTGGGTGCTTATGAGCCGCACATGCCTGTAAATACCTGCGCCCGTGTACCAGCGGGAGGCAGGCTGAATGGTGTTGTCTGCTTTTACGGCCAGGACATTTTGTTTGCCGGCACCAAAATTCAGGTGGTCACTCAATTCGTACTGAAAACTGGCGTAGCCGTTGGGCCTTTTGCCCAAATGAAAGCCATTGATCCACACGTCACTGTTGGCCATCACGCCATCGAATTCTATGAAAAATAACTTTTGGGCGTCAACGGTCTCCAGTGTAAAGGTTTTGCGGTACCATCCGATGCCGCCAGGTAGGTAACCACCGCCGCGGCCGGTTTTATTTGCCCGATCGTAAGGGCCTTCGATGCTCCAGTCGTGGGGTACGCTGAGGCTGCGCCATGCGGCATCGTTGTATGATGGTTGTTCAGCGCCTGCGGCATCTGCTTTGAGGAATTTCCAGTTGGTATCGAATGGGGTTATTTGCCGGGATGGTTGGGCATGGATTGTGTTGCAGCAGATGATTGTCAGTAGCAGGATCCTGATAGATTTATTAAAAGATGTTTTCATATAATATAGTATTGGCGAAGGTTATTTCATTATTTAAAGCTTGACTTGGGTGCTGGAGAAGGCCTCATCCCCGGCCCTTCTCCTGGCGGAGAAGGGTGCCTCTGCGCAGGTTTGTTTATTAATTTGGGGATTGGGGTTGAATCTTTTTGGAGTGTGAAAACAGCTACGGCTTTTGCGTAAGGGATTGCAGCGAAAAGCCCGTAAAGCCGCAAATGAATGGTGGTATTGCGAAGCTAACAATAATTGTGTGCGGCTGCGGACTTGCAGCGGAAAGCCCGACCCGCCTGGTTTTCGGCGGGGTACGCCCGAAACATCATTTTACCCGACATATTTACCATGCAAAGAATTTTCTTATTTTAGTCTTTCCACATTCTCTATTCCTTCTGCTGCTTTCTCTTGTTTTTTAATGCTTACTCCGAGTGAGACATTGTTCCATTTCCAGTCTTTGGTATACTCGAGTAAACCGAGTTGTGTGGCGGTGATGGTACAGTTGGTAAATACAAAGTTTTCCAGCAATGATTTTTCGTAGCCCGTGCCTGAGAAGGCAAGGGTGGCATTGGTGGCTTTTATATTACTAACATAAATATCTTTTGCATGAGGGATTCCCTTTTCCGGGGGCTCTACATGGTGCAGCATGGATTTCCAATGAGGGGGGATGGAATCGTAGTTATAGCCTTTGGGTAATTCTGAATAACTATAAGCCGGATTCCAGTTGAGGTTAAACTGGCAAAAATTGTTGATGGAGTCCAGCACCGAATTCTGAAAATAGATATCCTCAATGGTACCGCCACGGGTAAAGGCCGACTTAATACGCAGGCCGTTGTCGGTATGTTTGGCATACAAACCGTTTGCCAGGATATGGCGGATGCCACCAGAAGTTTCGCTGCCAAGTGTTATCAGTCCGGCACCTCTGCGGGCCACACATTTCCGGATTACGATGTATTCGGTGGGGCGGTTTACGCGGAGGCCATCCCAGTCGCGGCCGGCTTTTAAACAAAAATTATCGTCGTTGCAATCGATATCGCAATTTTCTACCAGCGTCCAGGATGAGGAATCAATATCCACACCATCCGTGCTGGGGCCGCTGCCATCTTCGTTGTTTTTAATGGTAATGCCATCTACGGTTAAATGGGTGGAATAGAGCAACTGGACCGTCCAGAAACCGGCATTTTTAAAAGTGAGCCCTTTCACCGTAACGTCTGATGAATGCTGCACCAAAACAGTGCGCACCCTTTTTACATCATAGTCCACGATCCAGCGGAGGCCTTTGGCATCATATTCTTTGCGCATTCTCCAGTATTTATCCCAGCAGAATTTGCCGCGGGCATTTACCGTACCAGATCCGGTGAGTGCGGCATTTTTTACGTCGATCAGGTTGATCAACGCAGCAGGCCATTTCATTTCAAGACCTGCGACACGAGTATCAATCTCGGGGTAGTCGTCGAAATTTTGGGAGCCTAAAATGAGCACGCCTTTATCGATTCTTAACTGCACATTGCTTTTGATAAACACAGACCCGGTAACGTAGGTGCCCGGCTTGAAAGCCACGATACCACCGCCTTTGGCGGCACATGCATCTATGGCTTTCTGTATGGCTTTGGAATTAATTGTGAGCGTATCACTCACCGCACCAAAATCGTTTGCCATAAATACCTGGGTTCCGAAAGGAAAAGTTTTTGCACCGCATTTCTTCACCCAATCCATATTGGCGGCGGGCGTAGGAATTGCATTTGCAGTGGTAGAACCAAAAGCAAGGGCAAACAATAGCAACCACCTGAAAGACACAAAGGTTTTTAATGTCATATAGCAAACGTTGAAATAAATATCGACTGTAAGTTGGTGCGAAAAATAGTTATTGGCATCCTGTACATACCTGATAAGGGTTGCGAAGTGCATGCCACCCCTGTCTTCTCCGGTGGCAAAGCCTGTCTCTCCCGATGCATCGGACTGGCGTCAAGATAATTTCTGTTTCCAAACGCTAAAATGCAATGCCATCAGGACTTTCAGATATTTTGAAGCACATTTACTAACCCAAGGCTTCAGCCTTTGGAACGGGTGAACATATTTCCAACGCACTGCCAATGATCGCCGCCAGTAGTCCCAAGGCTGAAGCCTAAGTAAAGTTGTCAAAATAAGTTAGGCATATCTCATGCTTTTTAAGATGTACACATTGTCCAAGGATCTACTTGGAATAATCCACACTTTTATTTTAAGCCTTGTTTGGCAGTGTTTTTCTTTTTTTTCTTGATAAAAAAAAGAAACAAAAAAAATCAAGGCTGCGAAAGAAAAGCTAAAAATTTTGATGTAAGCCTAAAGCCGGCTAAACTCGCCGCAAGAGTCAAAATTTGAACAACCCCGACCGGCTCAAACAGCGCCGGCTTCTTAACGGCTTTCATCAAAATTTTCTTAACGCCTTTCTTTCGAGGCCGATCCACTATCAGGGCTACGATTCAAGTATCTGAATTCAAGTTTTCTTATCATCACGCAAAGCTGGCAAAGGTTCAGTGTCGGTGTAAATTTGCCTAACTTATTTTGAATACTTTACTAATGTCATTAGTTCAATGTTTATCAAAAAAATAAATATTCAACAACCAACGCTCAATATTTAATAATCAATTGAAATACAATGGGGTCAACGTAATTGAATATTGAGCATTGAATATTGAGTGTTTTCCTGACTAAATGACATTGGGCTGAAGCCTTGGGTTAGTAAAGAATTCCTTTTTGTAAAATTAACCCTTCATTTCGGACCGGAATACCTCATTTTATCTCATTTACTTGCCCCCACCGATTCATCGGTACGGGGAAGAATGTGCAGGAGTATTCACAAAAAAACAAACCCCATCCTGTTTGGGATGGAGTCTTTTTTAATGATTCTATATTGATCGGAGGCCTATTGCTCTATGTAGTCAGCCACTTTATTGCCTTTATAATCGGCGTAGTAGCGTTTGCCATCCTTAAATATAAGTAGCAGGTTCTTGCCCATGGGTAAAATGCTGGGGTATTCGATGGGTAACAAGACCTTATCATTGATATCCACAATGCCCTGCATCTTGTTACGCGTCACGACGAACATGTTCGCCTCGATCGGAATAATGTCTTCGTTGGCGGATCCTTTAAAGAACGTTTTACCTTGCTTATCGATCAGGTACCGATTGTCGTTGCCCTCGCTTACAATGGCGTAGCCGGCGTTGCTGAAGCCGAATGTCTCGCGGAATCTAAGGCCGCCAAAAGCTTCCTTGCCGTTGACGTCGATAAAGCCTTCCTGGTCTTTATTATTTTCCACATGGGCATAACCACTTTCCAGTTCGTACACGGTTTTATACACCATGGTAAAGGGTACCAGCACTTTATTCGTACTGTCAATAATACCCCATTTCCCAGCCTTTTTCGCCGTTGTAATCCCGTTGTTGAAATCGTTAATGGCGTCATATTCAAATGGGATGACCACTGCATTTTGTTTGGTAATAGTACCCCATTTGCCAGCCTTTTTCACGATAGCCGTATTCCCTTTATCGAACCAGGAAATTTGCGCATCCTCATAAACAGGCGGCACTACTTCATTGCCGGTTTGGTCTACAAAACCATACAATTCTTTCCCGGCCTTTATGATTCTGAAAGACGAAAGGCCATCGTCAAATGATCCTGCGTAATCATAGTCCCGCAGTGGGAAGAGTTCTTTACCTGTTTTGTCGATAAATCCAACCTTGCCTTCTTTTTTAATAACAGCCACACCGTTCTTAAACTCACTGGCCTCGGTGTACTGAAAGGGAATCACTTCTTTGCCAGTGCTATCGCAAAAACCATATTTGCCATTTTTCAGCACCGCAATCATGCCTTCGCTGTAGTCCCAAACATTGTCGTATTTGCCTGCCAGCTGCTGATGCAGTTTTGCTGTCATGACCTCGTTGGAAGGCGGCGGAACTCCAGGCACAGGGATGCTGTCGTTTGAAGATTGTCCGCCAGTAGTTTCGTGGCAGGAATACAAAAGGGTTAAGCATCCGGCAGCCAGGATGATACGCTTCAAAGAAGTAAGCATAATAAGGGGTTAGCGTTATCTGAAAGGTCAAAAATAGATACCCAATACTCCTGGGCAATACCTGCTTACGGGTATTTTACCTTATAGTCATGGGCCAACCATTGCCGCCGTCAATTGATTTGCTGGTCCACTTTCCTCTCGGCTTCCAGTTCTTCCTTCAGACGCTTTAATTTTTTACCGTACGACATTTTAGTGATCAAAACAAAGAGTACCGGCACCACGAATATGGCCAGTGTAGTGGCCGAGAGCATCCCGCCAAATACAGTCCAGCCAATGGTTTTACGCGATTCCGCAGCCGCTCCGCTGGCAAATGCTAATGGCAATACACCCAGTATAAAGGCGAGTGATGTCATTACAATAGGTCTTAAACGTAGGGTAACTGCCTGCAGGGTTGCAGCTACCACATCCACACCATGGTCAACTCTCTCTTTGGCAAACTCTACGATCAGGATGGCATTTTTAGCGGCCAATCCAATCAGGGTTATCAGGCCTATTTGCGCATACACATTATTCGTAAGCTTTGGTAGTAAAAGCAAAGTTAGTATCGAGCCAAAGGCGCCAATAGGCACGGCAAACAATACGGAAAAAGGTATTGACCAGCTTTCGTACAACGCGGCCAGGAAGAGGAACACAAAAATAAGAGAAATAGCAAATATGAGTACGGTGCTATCGCCTGCGGCAATCTCTTCACGACTCAACCCGCTGAACTCATAGCCATATCCCACCGGCAATGATTTGGCTGCCACTTCCTTCAATGCAGTAATGGCCTGCCCGCTACTAAAGCCGGGCTTCGGCGATCCGTTGATCTCAATATTTCTGTAGATATTATAGTGCGAAATAAGTGATGGGCTTTCCACCAGCCTCGTTGTTACCAGCGTGTTTAAGGGCACCATGTTACCGGCGCTGTTGCGCACATAGTATTTTCCCAGCTCCGTTATAGACGACCGGTAACTACTATCGGCCTGAACCATCACCCTGAAGTTTCTGCCATAGAGGTTAAAATCGTTTACGTAAGAACTACCAAGCAATGTGGACATAGTAGCATATACTTCAGCTACGTTTACACCCAATCTTTTTGCCTGTTCCTTATCTACATCTACCCTGTAACTGGGTGTATGGGTACTAAAGAAAGTATAGGCCATGCCTATTTCGGGCCGTTGGTTTACTTCTGCCAAAAACTTCCTGGCGATGGCTTCAAATTGCTGAATATTGTCGGTGCTGGTGGTTTGCTGTAGCTCAAAAGTAAAGCCGGCTGTTTGGCCAAGGCCTGGTATTGCCGGTGGCGCAATGGGCAAAATGCGGGCCTCTTTTATATCAGCAGTTGCTTTTTGAATGCTGGTAATGATGCTTTGGAGCTGTAGCTCCTTTGTGGTCCTTTCATCCCAGGGCTTCAGGTTTACAAACATGGTACCCACATTCGACTTATTCGAAAAGCTGATAATGTTCAAACCTGCCAGACCACCGACGGTTCTTACACCCGGCACATCCTGTACCCTTTTCATAATATCGAGTAGCATGGTTTTGCTTCTGGTGGTGGAAGTTCCTTCCGGCATCTCGTAGGTGACATACAGGCGGCCTTCATCTTCCGAAGGAATAAAGCCTGAAGGCTTACTTTTAAACATAAAAAACAAACCCACAAACAAACAAGCCAGCATGATCAGCACCAATGGGGTAGCACGAATCCACTTACCAACGCCCCGGGTATAGGAGCGATTTATTTTGCCAAAGCCCTTATTAAACCAGGCAAAGAATTTTTCGAGTGCATTCTTTCTGGCACCTTCTTCTTTGGAGGGTTTCAATAGAATGGTGCAAAGGGCGGGAGTCAGTGACAGCGCCACAAACGCAGATATCATTACAGACACCGCGATGGTGATGGCAAACTGCTGGTAGAGCCTTCCTACAATGCCCGGGATAAAACCAACGGGCACAAACACCGCCGCCAAAATCAATGCAATGGCTACTACAGGCCCGGAAATATCTTTCATTGCCCTTCGGGTAGCTTCTTTGGGAGATAGTTTCTGGTGATCGATATAATGCTGAACGGCTTCCACCACCACAATGGCATCATCCACCACAATACCGATGGCCAGTACAAATGCAAAAAGCGTTAATGTATTAATGGTAAACCCAAATGGTATAAACAGGATAAACGTACCGATCAGCGAAACCGGGATGGCCAATACGGGAATTAAAGTTGCCCGCCAGTTTTGCAGGAAGAGGAACACCACGATCACTACCAATATCAGGGCTTCAATCAACGTATGCAATACTTCATCAATAGATACTTTTACTACGGTTACTGTTTCCAGGGGCAGCGCATAATCGATGTCTTTAGGAAAGGTCTTCCTCAATTCGCCCAACGCCTTATTGATACCTTCGAATGTTGCCAGTGCATTAGCGCCGGGTGCCTGGTAAATTAAAACAAACGCTGCCGGCTTACCATCAACATAGGCATTGCTGCCGTAGTCGAATTTGCCCAGTTCCACCCTGGCTACATCTTTCAGGTACACGATGGTGCCTGTCTCGGGTCTGGTACGTACAATGATTTCTTCAAACTGCGTCTTTGTATTGATGCGGCTATTGGTAAGAATACTATACTCAAAAGCCTGGACATTGGGCTGCGGATTGCCGCCGATCGTTCCTGCCGCAACCTGCAGGTTTTGTTCGCCTAAAGCGGCGATTACTTCAGCGGGTGTCATTTCCAGTGCTGCCAGCTTTTCAGGGTTCAGCCATATACGCATCCCAAAATCATCTGCCCTTGATACGATATCACCCACACCTTTTACCCGTTGAAGGGCATCTTTTAAATAGATATTTGCGTAGTTGCCGATGAAAGTCGCATCGTGTGTTCCATTGGGCGAAAACAACGCCAGCGCCACCATGATGCTCGGATTGCGTTTACGAACGGTGAGGCCCAGGCGCTTTACCGCATCGGGCAAAGTTGGCTGCGCCACGCTTACCCTGTTCTGTACATCCAGTGCTGCAATATTTACATCGGTACCAATTTCAAAATTCACATTGACGCTGCTTTGCCCGCTGCTGGTACTGTTGCTGCTCATATAGGTCATGCCCGGCGTACCATTAATCTGCGTTTCAATGGCGGTCGTAGTGGTTTGCTCCACAGTCTGTGCATCAGCACCGGTAAAATTGCCGGTTACCGTCACCGTGGGCGGTGTTATATTTGGATATTGTGCTACCGGCAACACACTCATGGCGATGATACCCACCAGGACAATGACCACCGAAATCACGATAGCTGTTACGGGCTTCTTTATAAAAGTATCAGAAATCATTAGCTAATTTTATAAACTGTACAAATCAAAACCATTATCCGCCGGCCACTATTTCTTTGCAGGTGCTGCGGCTGCCGTGCCAATGGTTACTTTAATGCCTTCCCTTAAATTCTGTATGCCTTGTGTTACGATTGTTTCGCCTTCCTTCAATCCTTCTTTTACAATCACATCATTGCCAATCTGCTTGCCCAAAACGACTTTACGCTGCGACACTTTACTGCTGTCGCCCGGAACATATACAAAAAATTCTCCCAGCTGTTCTGTAACCGCTTTGTAGGGGATAACAAGCGCCTGCGCCTGTGAACTGATTTTAATCCTTACGGTTCCATTCATGCCGGCTTTTAATAAGTTGTCTTTATTGGGGAAAATCAGCCTGGCTTTGATCGTTCCCGTTTGTGGGTTCACCGCCCTGTCAATAAGGGAAATTTTACCCGGGTACGGATAGACATCGGCGCCGAAAGCGAGGGTGAATGTGGAATCCGCAGGGTTGGGCTTTTCTTTCAGCATTGTTGAGAAGCGATAGATATCTTTTTGTTCAATATTGAAATCAACAGCTAGTTCGCCGTCGCTGGAAACAGTGTTAAGTATGGTTTGCCCTGCGGTAACAGCCGCGCCTGTTTTCACCGCCGAGATACCAATAGTGCCGCTGAATGGTGCGTATACTTTCGTGTAGCGTACGCTGGTAGCCACCGCCTGAATATTGGCCCTGGATGCAGCAGCCTGCCTTTTTGCTACTTCTACAGCAGCATCTGCATTATCCACCAACTGCTTGGCCACAGCATCCTGTTTGTCCAATACATGGTAGCGGTCTGCATCTTTTTCTGCCTTATTGAGATTCGCCTGCACCACTGAAAGATTGGCTACAGCCTGCTGGTAATTGGCACTGTACAACTGCGCATCTATGGAATACAGCAGTTGCCCCTTTCCTACCCTTGCACCATCCGCAAAGTGAACGCCGGTAATAAAGCCACTTACCTGTGGCCTTAGTTCTACCTGGTTAAGAGCAGTAATCGTAGCCGGGTACTCATCATAATAAGTAGCATCAGTTGTCTTCACGGTTTCCACAGCCACTTGTGGTGGTGGCGGTGCAGGCGGTGCCGAAGTTTTATCTGAACAGGCGGTAAAGAATAAAATACCAGCTGCGGAGTAACAGCTTATCAGTTGTTTGAAAATACGATGACTCATATTGGTTTATTATAGTAGGTTTTTCTTAAAATTGATTGATTAGTAAACGATTTGACCTAAGGCTCGCTGAACGTCCACCTTGTTTGCCAGCACAAGATTTAAGGCGTTGAAGTAGTTGATCTGGGCGGTTCGCAAATCTGTTTCAGAAGTTACTACCTCCAGGTATGTTTTTATGCCGGAGCGGTATTGCAGTTGAATAACATCGTATACTTCTTTCGCCAGCGATACATTTTCCTTTAGTGCCAGGTAATTTTCCAGGCTACTCTGGTATCCTGCGAGCGCCACCGCATACTGGGAATTGATGGCGTTCTTAAGATTTGCTATATCGAAGGCGTTTCTGTCGAGTTGCAACATCGCCGTCCGCTCATTAGCCTTTCTTTTTCCACCCTGGAAAATTGGCACGGAGAAAGTAAGGGCTGCAAAGGAACTGGGGTAACTGGCGCCATATAGTTTTCCAAAATTGTTGTTCTGGAAATTAAGATTGTAGGCGGCGTTGGCCGATACATTCGGTAAATAACTCCACCTGCTGTAAAGCACATTCGCTTCCAGGAGTTGGTGCTGCGTTTCTAATAGCCTATACTCAATCCTGCTGGTGTAGTCCGGCCTTTGGAGGGTATCCAGCACAGTTCCATTTTCCATTGTAAGGCTATCATACACAATATTCAGCGTGGCTGAATCCGGATATGACATCAGCGCCTTCAGGTATTCAGTCTTTGCTTTTACCAGTTCTTCATTACTTCTTTTGGAAGCCTTAATATTATTCAGGGTAATGGTGGCTCTTTTGTAATCAATCTTGTCTACCAGTCCGGCATCGTACTGAGCCCTTGCATCCTTCAAACTTCTCTCGGTGCGGGTGATATTCTCGGTCGCCACTTTGATCTGTTGCGAAGTGGTTAAAACATCATAGAAAGCCTTGGCAACATTTACGGCGATATCGATTTTTGCATTACTGGTGGCTTGCTTTGTTTGCAGTTCCACATTGCCCCTGGTGCGTTTTGCCAGCAATACATCGCGGTTGAAAATAATCTGTGAAGCAGTAAACTGTCCTGCGGAAGTATTGTTGACGCCGGCTTTAATGGGATTACCTCCAAAGAAACTGGTAGGCACTAAAAAGTTATGCTGCAGGCTGTAATTAAAATTAACCTGTGGGTACCAATCAGCTAGCTTACTACGGATATTGGATGCAGTAATTTGTTCATCTATCAATGCCTGCTCCACTTTGGGCTGATGTTTAATGGCATAGGCTATCGCCGATGGCAGGGTAACCTCTGCCAGCAGGCTATCGGAGGCATGTGATTGCGCCATTGTACAAAAAGGCGCTATTACGAATAGGAGGCCGATACCACGAAGCCATGCCCACACAACCACGCCGCGATTAAGGGAAGCTGCTTTACGCTTTTCATTACCGCTAATTTCTGTCATACTAACTATTTAATATCCTAATATTGCAGGTACAAATGCAGGATCAGGAAAAGATGAATGGCAAGCTTAAAATGGAAAACCGGGAATTACTATTCTGTCATTTTGGTTATCGTATCACCGTATTTTTTCAACAAGGATTGGTTTAGAATATAGGAATAATTTCGTCCGTCCTTTTCTGGCTCTATTAACCCTGCTTCAATAAGTGTTTTTATATGATGACTTACTGACGGCTGTGCTAACTGCGTCATATTTTTGATTTCAGCGCATTGCAAACTACCCTTGCATCTGGCAATTTCCATCATAATTTTCAGTCGGGTGATATCTCCCAAAGCCTTGGATATTTTTTCTAATTGCTTGAGCTCCATCTTCAAAATACATTGATAGATGCAAATGTATCAATAATCCCAATGTTTAAACATTAAAATGACAAAAGGTGCTAAAAAAAATTTAAGTGCATCGCATATCGGATCAGGGATTCAACAATCATTCAACGCTAATTATTGGAAATACAAGTTGCTTGTTGTCGCCAGATACCTGAGGCCGAATCGTAGGGCAATAGCTGGCATGCATATAAAAGCCCACAACAAAAGTTATGGGCTACGGGAAAAAATATAAAGAAAATATTGAGGAAACACCTATTTCTTTTTTGAAGGTGCCCACTGGATTGATGCCTGTACGCCCACACTTTCGAGTGAGACTTTCCCAACACCGATACCAGCAAGCGGTAGTTTCATAAAAGGCGATAACCGTAAAGCTGTTGTTTCGCCCAGCTTTTTTTCATAATCCAATTGCAGGTTCAGGATTGAAAAATAATGTTTGCTTGCATTGCTGTAGCTATAATTGACCAACTTCTCCACACCATAGTTTTTGATGGTATAGTCATAACTTTCCTTTTTCATAAAGTAAGATGACAAGCCTGCTGTAGCATACCAGTTTGATTTTTTACCACGGCTGATCAGGTATTGGATGTTCACGGGCACTTCCACGACGCCACAGGATGCATCGATCTTTAATACCTGCGGGTACCAACCCATAAATGATATTTTCTTGTAGTTGGTGGAATCAGCCAGGTAACGCTTTTGGGTAAACCCAACACCAGTGCCCAAAGCCCAACGGTTGCCAAACCGATAGGCTACGCCCAATCCATACCCGGTGCTAACCTTATTTGCTTTCTTAAACTTAACGGTACTAAAATCAGCGGAGCCGGTGATACTAAACGTAAAACCGGCATTTTTTGCGGGAGCTTTTTTATCCTGTTTGGCGGGGCTACTGATTGTGGCAGTTTCTGTTTTAACCATTGCTGGAGCGGAATCTGTTATTTTGGTCGGTGTTGCATCCAACTGCTTTGCTGAATCTGCCATAGGTTCACCACTTTTGGCAACTTTTGTCAGCAGATCATTTCCGGCTGCCGGTGGTGGAGCAATAATGATGTCAGCTTCCTGGTTCCCAGTTGCCGTCCAGCTGCTTTTTGAGCCAGTTTTTTGGCCAGTTTTTACTGCCACTACAGCTACTCCATTTTTACCCCCAGCTGGCTTAAAACCTGAAGCTATTCCCGGATTTACAACCATTGCCTGCCGTTTGTTAGCTACCGTTTGTTTCACATCCCGGCTACCCTTTGCCGACACTTTATTCTCCAGGGCGGTATCTTCAGTTTTAGATTTTGATACTTCGCTTGTATTTGCGGTGAACCCGTTGTTATTTCCAGCCAGTTCTTTGGCAGCCTTATTCGAAGGAAAATCTTTGGTATTGGATTCGCTGCCTTTCATGCCAGGTGCTGCTATAGCATGCTGATCCTTTTCTGAACCAGGGGGGGTGCGGGCAATTGTAGCTGTATTTGGAATGGAGTTGGCAGTTGTTTGCGGCTGTGCAGGCGGTGGTATTTCTTTTGTAACCAGGGCTTGCTTATCAGTCGGAAAAGAAGTTTTCCGACTCGTTAACCAGATGCCGCCACCTGTTACTAACAACAAGGCCGGGACCAGCCACCACCAGATAGGGAAGCGCTTTTTTTCTTCCTTATCCAGCAAGGCCTCCATTTTTTTCCACGACGCCTCCTTAAACGGTACATCGTACTGTTCGGAAGCCTCGCGGCTAATATCTTCTATATTATCAAACCACTTTTCGCCCATAAGATTGTAAGTTGTTACTGCGCGGTTCCAGCATTTTTTGGAGGTTTAATTTAGCTTTTGACAAATTGGATTTTGACGTGCCTACACTGATACCCAGCTGCCTGCCGATCTCTTCATGTGAATACCCCTCTATTACAAACAAGCTAAACACCGTTCGGTAAGCTGGTGACAGGCGTTGAATATTTTCTATAATTTCTTTGTGGGAAATTCTCTCGAGCTGGGTTTCTTCCGAACTGGCTATTTGCAAAACTGCGGCTTCAATATTGTCGTTCCTTGTTGCATGCTGTTCATTTTTCCGATAGTGGTCAATGGCGGTATAGACCATGATCTGTTTCAGCCAGGCCCTGAAATCGCCTTCGCTGTTGGCATGCTTCGGCTTAAACCTATCGAGGCCTTTGAATATTTTCAGAAAACCGTCGTTCAAAATTTCCAGGGCATCATTCTCATCTTTGGCATAGCGCAGACATATAGACATAGCGTAGCTGTAAAAAGCTATGTACAACTTTTTTTGACCGTCCCTATTTCCGGCACGGCAGTCTATCAGAAGTATGTCCAGATGTTCAGTGATAAGGCAGCGTTTTCGGTTACTTATCGGAAGGTACAAAACAAAGGTTGTCTGCGGGCGAAAAAAAACGGGTACGCTCCGTAGGCCTTTCCGTTTCGGAATCCGATCTGAAAGTCCATTTCATATGCTTCTACTGCCGGCAGATCGATTGTAGTTTTGGCCTGCTATTTTTTCGCCTTCCTTTTATTCAGGTTAAAGATCCTGGAGATGTTGAAGCCAAAATGAATATCTCCTTTGTTCCACCTGCCTTCGGTTTGGTGAATAAAAGTAGGCTCGGTCATACCCGTTGAATTGGTGAAATGTAACTGGAATACATGTCCGCCGGTTTCAATATCCACCCCGAGGGCCAGGGAATTATAGTAGCCGTCAAATTTTTGGAATTGCGCATAATACTCCGCGTTGAGGCTGATCCGCTTCGATACTTTATGCCGCATTCCGAAGCCCAGTGAGAATCGGTCATTGGCATCCGTTGCCAATGGTACAGTGTTGAAATGCACGAGCGACGGCGTTATCTCAACTGAAGTCTTATCGTTAAACTTTCGGGCAATGATGGCCTGTAATGCATAGGAAGTCTTATCGTTCGCAGTCAGTGGTTTTAGCGGGTTAGTATTATGCAGCGTTCGCCTGATAATGGCCGCCAGTAAGGTTATTGTTACAGGAACAGCCTTTTTACCGGTTGCCTGCTGCACGAGTTTGTATTTAATAAAACCATCCATTTGCTTCAGGTAGGTGCTCCGGCCGATGCCGATATTTAAACGGTTGCTCAAGCCATAATCAAGTCCCAACCTTTCGGTGGCGTTGTCAAGGCCAAAAAACTCGTAGCCCCCTTTATTCACCAGCCCAAACCGATGCGATATGCGGAAATCCAACAAGCCTTTTTTGATCGTTTCTACCGTGTGGCCATTCATGAGCCGCGTACCTTTAAAAGTGGCGAATACCAATTCAGTCTTCTGCTTGTCCGCGCTATCGGCTTCAGCCGTTGCTGTTTTAAAAATATCTTTTGTATCCTGCGCATAGCTGATGGTTGCGAAACCAAGGGCTACGAGTAATTGGGTAACTTTTAGCATGCGTTTCAATATAAAATGATGATCAGGTTAGTGTTATGAGATTGCCGGAATCAGGATCTGCCGCGTTGCGGGAAAGTTGTAGCCCCCGCCGAAACGGGGCTTTACAGGCAGGTCTGGCTTTTCAAAGAATATGCTGTCATCAGTCGTAGTGGCAGTCTACTGTCACTTCAATTTCTTTGGCGATTTTTTCGCCGATCATGGCACCCTTAACATTGTAGTCCAACAACTTTAGTTTAAAAACTGATGTAGCATTCAGCTTACCTGCTTTGATCCCGATCGTGCCGGTGGCTGTCACTTTTTGCTTTACGCCGTGCAGGTTCAGCTCGCCAGTTACAGTGGTATTGTACAACCCGTCCTTATCGAAATGTACATCGGCAAGATTAGTGATCGTGCCCATAAAAATAGCTTTTGGGTATTGGGTGCTTTCCAAATAATCCTCATTAAAATGATCCTGCATAGTAGCGTTGGGAAAGCGGAAACCTTTGATGGCTACCATAAAAACCACCTGGCCATTGGTTGCCAGTTTAGCATCCACCTGGTTATTCACAGCCCGGATATCTTCCAATGGTGCTGAGGAAAAAAAACTAATCTTTCCCGACTTGGTCTGGTACACCGTCTGGGCTTTTACACCAGGCACCGCCAGGCAAACGAGCAGGCTTATTGCGAATATCTTTTTCATATACCTATTTATTTAATTGTTAAGGGCGCCATTCCTGATCCAGGTTCTGATTTTCGCGATATCGCAGTCGTTTAATTTGTTACCACCCTTCGGCATCGGGCTAAAGCCGGGCGAATGCATCACATTACCCAGAACAAGACCAGCCGTTATATAGCCTTGTAAATCAGCATACGTATTGAATACATTTCCGCCTCCGGAAGCCCCGGTACCCGAATGGCAGGAATAACAATTGGTTGTAAGTATGTTCTTTATTTCCACACTGTATTTAACGTTGGAAGTGTCGCATGTAACCGCCGCCGTCGCAGGAAAAAGCAGTTCTTCTTTTTTGTACGTGCACCCCGTCCAGGTGATGATACCTATGACCGCGATGACCATTACCATAGCTATTTTTTTATACATACTTTTCGTTTACGGTTTATCAATGACGGCATCTACAATCGTCACGTCGCTTAGCACGCCGGTACAAATACCTTTAATGATCGTTTGAGTGCCAACAGCGGGCCGGGCCACATTCCTTTTTAGTGTACAGTAAACACTCCTCATAGCATTACCCGACGAGAGGGTGATTGTCGGAAAACTATCCTGGTTAAGACCGGTTTGGGCAACGGTACCGGATACAGATATGGCCTTATCGAGGTACAGGATATTCGCTTTGGCCTCACTGCTGTCGTAGGCCTTTACCAATTCCTTGGCGCTCACCGCAATGCCGTCTTCCTGCTCTACGTTGCGGTGCGGCTTGTTCCAGATATACCAGGCTAAGGCCATACCCGCCACGACCAGCAACAAGAGAATTCGCCCTAATTTCTTTCGCATTGGTTTTTGTTTAAGGAAAAGTCACCCAGTAATTATAATCGTCGGCGCCGCTGTCTTTCGAACCTTTTCGCTGTTAAATAAGGAGATCTGCTTCCATATCGTGCAGGTCACAAAAAGGGTTGCCTTCACCAGGTATAATTTTTCAATTTTAATATGTACCATAGACCGGGCCTGCATTTGCCTGCTTGAATGGCGAATATTTGAATAGAACCGTACAAAAAAGAAATCGGTGTAATTTTCTTTTGAAACACAATTAATTTTCCCATCTTAATTGGGTAAATTAACAGCAGCTATTCCCTCGACTATGTGCCGGTTCACCGGAATGTCATGATTCATAAATCGTCGCTTACACAAAAAAATTGTACATCATGCAAGCCTATATCAATTACCTGTTGGAAGATATCGCCGGGGCCGAACGGCCGGCTGTACCGGTGATACTGGCAGTTGATCCGGATGATGACGAGTCCATGGAAAAGTATTTTGAAGGGATCGAAAAGTGGATCCGTGGCGACGAACCGATGCATTCGTTCAGCTATTACTGCGGGTTGGAATCCATTGCATTTCCGCCTCCTGAAAAACTTACAGCTTTGCAAATGTTGCAGGTGATGAAAGCTTTTAAGCAATTGCTATTTACCTGGAATCTTGGCTGCGTTTTGAACGAAAACATTTCAGTTTCAAAAAAATATCAATTGTTGGTGAGCTTACTTGATCGGGAAACCGAAATACCGACATCTGGCTTTATCACCCATGAATTTTGTACCTACGAACCGGAAAGTTGTCCATTTGAAGCGCACTGTGATTGCATAGAATTTTGGAAAGATCCCGCGAATGATGTTACATACCGGCCAGATACTATCAATCCATCGGATAAAGAAGGGAATGGCTTATCATTTGGCGAGAAGGGCAATGCCAAAGGTGAAGAAGATGGAGATGATGACATACCATTCTAATCTCCAATGGTGCCAGATTGAAAACAATATCCGTACAAAGGTTTAAGTAACTGTTTGAAATTTGTCTATTTCTCCAAATGGGATTAAGAGAAATAGAATTAAGGCACCAACCTAAACATCGCTTTCCCGCGTGTTATCCGGGGCTAAAATCCTGGTAGCGATCTGAAAAGAAAAATGGGCCATCTCCTTTTACAGAGACAGCCCATTTTTTATTCACAACTACTGGTATTATTCAGCAGTTTTTGTTTCTTCAGCAGCAGGCGCTTCAGTTGCGGCCTCTTCAGTTGCCGGTGCTGGTGCTATTTCTTCGGTGGCAGCTACATCATCTGCTTTCTTTTTGGCAGTACCCGCACGACGTGTGCGTTTAGCTGGTTCAGCAGATACTGTTTTAGCAACACCATTGCCATATATTTCATTAAAGTCTACCAGTTCAATCATGCCTCTCTCGGCAGCATCACCCGGGCGAATGCCCAACTTGATGATGCGGGTATAACCACCCGGACGGCTTGCAACTTTTGGAGCGATAACAGTAAACAATTCTTTTACTGCTTCTTTGCTATTCAGGTCGGCAAACACCAAACGGTGCATATGCGTGATCTGCTCTTTGGAAGCTACTTTTTTGGTTTTGGTGATCATCGGCTCAATGTATCCACGCAATGCTTTAGCCTTGGCTAAAGTGGTAACGATACGCTTGTGGGTGATCAACGCGGTGGCGAGGTTGCTTAGCAACGCCTCGCGGTGGGCCTTTTTCCGGCCAAGATTGTTTTGTTTGTCTCCGTGACGCATGACTAGTAATTTGCTAATTTGATAATGTGCTAATTAGCTAAGGCACATTCAAATTAATTTTAAAAAATATTTTCAGTTGTACCGTGTCAGGAATTACAACCTACTTTGAGTAATGTGCTAATGTGATAATTAGCCAATTAGCTAATGGGAACCAGCCCTTATCGCACATCTACTCGTTTATTGCTGAAAAAAAATTAGCTAATTAGCACATTGGCTAATTAGCTAATTACTTACAATTCTTCTTTGTCTAAACCTAATTTGCTCAGATCCATACCGAATCCAAGGCCGCGCTCGCCAAGTACCTGCTCAATTTCGCTCAGGCTCTTCTGGCCAAAGTTGCGGAATTTCATCAGGTCTTCCTGCTCGTACTGTACCAGTTCGCTCAAGCTGTTGATCTTTGCTGCTTTCAGGCAATTGAAGGCACGTACGGAAAGATCGAGGTCTTCCAACGGCGTTTTCAACACCTTGCGCAGTTGCAGTTGCTGCTCATCTACCACATCTTCTTTCTTCTCTTCCTTATTATCGAAAGTGATGTTTTCGTCGGTGATGATCATCAGGTGCTGGATCAAGATCCGGCTGGCCTGTTTTACTGCATCTTCAGGATTGATGGTACCATCTGTAGCTACGTCCATAATCAGTTTCTCATAGTCGGTACGTTGCTCCACACGGGTATTTTCAATCGTGTATTTTACATTCTTTATCGGGGTAAAGATGGCGTCCATGGCTACATAACCAAATGGCGCATCCTTGATCTTATTGTCTTCGGCAGGTACATAACCACGCCCTTTGGCAATATGGATTTCGATATCCAGCTTAGAGCTGTTATCCATGGTGCAAATCTGCAACTCCGGGTTCATCACCTGGAAGCTCTGGAGCGCATCATTGATCATGCCCGCTGTAAATTCAGTTTTGTTCTTTAAGGACAAAGTTACTTTCTCGAAAGAAACATCTCCTTCTACCGTCTTCTTAAACCGAACCTGTTTCAGGTTCAGCACGAGTTCGGTAACGTCTTCAGTAATTCCTTTTAAAGTTGCAAACTCGTGGTCAGCACCTTCAATCTTAATACCAATGATAGCATGACCTTCCAGTGAGCTCAGCAATACACGGCGAAGCGCATTGCCAATGGTTAAGCCATAACCAGGCTCTAATGGACGAAACTCAAACTGCGCATCAAACTCGTTGGTTTTTTGCAGAACAATTTTGTCAGGCTTCTGAAAATTTAATATAGCCATACCGATTTACGATTTACGATTTATGATTTATGATTTCTTCTTCTTGGTAAATCCAAACAAATTACCAATCACCAATCTTCTAATTACCATTTCCTACTGCTAACTTACTCCTCTTAGCCACTTACCACTTCCCACTCACTATTACTTGCTATACAATTCCACGATCAGTTGCTCCTTAATATTCTCTGGAACGCTTTCACGCTCAGGGTAAGCGATGAATGTGCCTTTCTTATCAGCATCGCTCCAGTCAATCCAACCAAACTTTGGATTCTTACCACGGATGAAAGCCAGCAAATTAGCGTTGTGCTCAGTCTTTGGTTTCAAACCAACTACGTCGCCTGGTTTCAATTGGTAAGAAGGCACGTTTACGATTTCACCATTTACAGTAACGTGTTTATGACTAACCAACTGACGGGCAGATGGGCGGCTTGGAGAAATACCCATGCGGTAAACCACATTATCCAAACGCGCTTCCAGCAATTTGATCAGGTTTTCACCAGTAACGCCTTTTTTCTTACCAGCTTCTACGAAGGTCTTGCGGAATTGCTTTTCCAAAAGGCCGTAGGTGTATTTGGCTTTTTGCTTTTCTTTCAGCTGCAGGGCGTATTCACCTGGAGCCTTACGCTTTTTGGTGCCACCATGCATACCCGGAGGGTTGCTGTTTTTACTTAAATACTTTGCATTGCCTAAGATCGGCTCACCGAACTTGCGGCAGATCTTTGTTTTTGGGCCGGTATAACGTGCCATAATTTATAAGTAGATTTTTGAGTTCCTGGCAGCCATGTAAAAATCTTAAAATTTGTATGGATACCAGCTTGATTATAAAAGCCAAATTCCCGCGATTGCGGGATTTGGTATTGAAATGAAATTAAACTCTTCTTTTCTTCGGAGGACGACAACCGTTATGTGGTAATGGCGTAACGTCTTTGATCATCGTAATTTCCAGGCCACTGTTTGCAAGGGAGCGGATCGCACCTTCACGTCCTGAACCAGGTCCTTTTACAAATACATCAACTCTTTTTAAACCAGCTTCCAAAGCTACACGGGCTGCATCGGCTGCGGCCATCTGCGCTGCATAAGGGGTGTTCTTTTTAGAACCACGGAAACCCATTTTGCCAGCAGAAGACCAGCTGATCACCTGCCCGGTTTTGTTGGTTAAACTGATGATGATGTTGTTGAATGTTGCGCTTACATGTGCATCGCCGTAGGCGTCCACCTTCACCACTCTTTTCTTAGCGGCGGCCTTTGCACTGTTTTGTTGATTTGCTTTTGCCATTTTTTAATTTGGAGGTAATCTGTGAATGTTTATTGTTAAGCGCCCCTCCTGGTATAGTCGCCTATAACGATCCAGGGCTATTTAGTACGAAGTACAGAGATATTAGTACAAAGTATCAAGAATTAAGATTCAGGAGACTAATATTATGACACGAGCCGGGTAAAATATACAACTGCACGTGGCCTAACGAAATCGTAAATCCGAAATCGTAAATCGTAATTATTTTTTAGGTGCCTTCTTCTTACCGGCAACGGTTTTACGCTTGCCTTTACGGGTACGGCTGTTGGTGCGGGTACGCTGACCACGAAGCGGCAAACCTTTACGGTGACGCAGACCACGATAGCAGGCGATGTCCAATAAACGTTTGATGTTGGTTGACACCTCACTGCGCAGCTGACCTTCTACCTTGAATTCGTTGGTGATGGTGTTACGGATATGAGCCAATTCTTCATCATTCCATTGGTTCACTTTTTTGTTTACATCAATGCTGCCTTTGTTAAGGATATAACGGGCAGTGCTTGGACCGATACCAAAGATGTAGGTAAGACCAATCTCCCCACGCTTATTTTTTGGTAAGTCAATACCGGAAATACGAGCCATAATCTATTTGTGATTTACGATTTTTGATTTGTGATTTATTCAATTTGCAAATCTGCATAATTTGCAAATTAAATTACCCCTGACGTTGCTTAAAACGTGGGTTCTTTTTGTTAACTACATACAGCCTGCCTTTCCGGCGAACGATTTTACAATCAACGCTGCGTTTTTTAATGGATGCCCTTACTTTCATAACACAAAATTTTGCCGAAAGCCATGCCCTCAGCGATTGATTAATGTTTCTTCTTTATTTATAGCGGAAAATGATGCGGCCACGGGTTAAATCGTAGGGACTCATCTCAACTCCAACTTTATCACCGGTCAAAATTCGTATATAGTGCATCCTCATCTTGCCGGAAATTGTTGCAAGTATTTCGTGTCCATTTTCGAGGCGAACCCGGAACATGGCATTCGATAGTGTATCCACTATGCTTCCGTCTTGTTTAATAAGTGCTTGTTTCGACATACTTTTTTTGGGAGTGCAAATATAGAGGGTTCGGTTTAAGATTCGCAAAAAATGTAGGAAGTTTTTAAGATCGGGTGCAAAAATGTGGAAAAATTGATTTAAAAGGGGTGTTGCCAACGGCTTTCATGCCACGGAAACCACCATCTTTGGTCAAATCTGACTCATGCTCACTTTTCAATTTTCGCTGGATGAAAACGATTGTAAGAACTATCTGGAAGTTGCAATGCTCGAATCTGTAAAACAAATGCCAAAGAAATCGAAAGCGAGGCTGATGTTGCTGGCGTTATTTATCATCGCGATTTTTATTCTGGACGATATCAAAGAGAGCACCTTTCCTTCAACAAGTACCATAATTGCAGTGTTTGCCAGCGGTCTACTGCTTTATATGCTCTTTCCGGGACGACGCAAATTGAACTCATTTTACCAGAAAGCTGTGGTTAGCAAAGTAAAACGGTTTATAGAAAATCCGGACAATGAATCTTTTTTTGAATCAAAAACCTATATGGTAGGCGAAACAGGCATCCAGATATCGTCTCCCTATTCTGACTCTTCAATTTAATGGAAAGGTTTCGTAAAAAGACAAGACACAGCTACGTTTATTTTCCTTTTCACCATGGAGTCAACGGCTTGATGTTTCCCAAAAAGAAGATACCGGACCTGAAGGCATTTGAAAAGATGCTGGATCAATACATCAGTTTTCACGCCCAGGTAGGGAATGAAATCAAACTGTAGCTTTTACGGTTGTATCTCAGTTTGAATTTCCAGTATCGTCCTTTTCATGATTATGTCTGCGTTTCATTTTATGAAGTAAGCCAGATTTGAGTTTGTGAAAAAATGGCTTGTGAAAAATTAATTTTTTACAGCTTGATTTTTTACAGGTTTGTGAAAAAATGGCTTGTGAAAAATCAATTTTTCACAGCCTGATTTTTTACAGGTTTGTGATAAAATGACTTGTGAAAAATTAATTTATCACAGCCTGATTTTTCACAAACACATTCATCACAACTTATTCCAGGCCTAATGGCTAATAAATGGTACCGAAAGTTCAAACTGATACACGACTGCTTTTACCTACTTATTGAACCCTGCGGCGATTATATTATGAAGCAGCATTTGCAAAAATCATTTACAGGTATCTTTAGCCCGCATGGATTACCTGAAGGAATACCGCAGTTTTATCAGCAGCCATTACCTGAATGACGGCATCCGCATGACGGCCGGCATTTTGCTGCCTGCGCTGGTTTTTGGTCATTTTAATATGCTCACGATTGGCATTACGGTGGCCCTGGGCGCTATGGCAGTGAGTATTACCGATAATCCGGGGCCGATCCAGCACCGGCGCAATGGGCTGACAATCTCCGCCCTGCTCGTTTTTTTGATAGCTATCATTACTGGTTTCACCATGCAGGTGCCCTGGCTCTTTTTTGCCGTGCTGCCGGTGTGTTGCTTTTTATTTTCAATGCTGGGCGTTTTTGGAACCCGGGCCACGTCAATCGGATTGGCGGCGCTGCTGGTAATGGTGCTGCAGACTCAGCACCGTTTTGCGGGCTGGACGGTGGTAATCAATGCGCTGTATATTTTGGCTGGAGCCATTTGGTATATCATTCTAAGCCAGGTGCTGTACCAGCTACGTCCGTATAAACTCATGAAGCAGGCTCTGGGCGAATATGTGCTGGCTGCTGGTGAATACCTACGCATTAAAGCCGGCTTTTATGCCGTCGATGTGGATTACGAAAGCAGCTACCGCGAACTGCTAACCGCCCAGATCCAGGTGCAGCAACGCCAGAACCTGGTGGCTGAACTGCTGTTCAAAACCCGGAATGTGGTGAAAGAAAGTACCCATACCGGCCGCGTGCTCATGATGATTTTTCTTGATGTAACCGACCTCTTTGAACGGGCCATGACCTCTCACCAGGACTACGAAAAGCTCCACAGTTACTTTAATGAAAGCGGCATCCTCAATGAATACCGTGAGTTGATCGATATCCTGGCCAACGATATGGATGAAATCAGCCTGGCACTCAAAAGCGGGCGGCCATCCAAGTACAACAAAGCAATCGATAAGGAACTGATAGACGAGCGGGAACACCTGAAACAGCTGCGATTGGCGGTCCTCAAACCCACTAATCTCGATGGCTTTATCAGCCTGCGGCATATACTCGATAGCATTGACGATATCGCCGCCCGCATCCGAACCCTGCACCATTATACCTCCTACGATGTAAAGCTGCGGCGAAAAAAACTGGACACCCCTGATCCGGAAGATTATATCAGCCACCAACCGCTTGATCCAAAACTGGTGATTGAGAACCTGAGTTTCCGGTCGAATATGTTCCGGCACTCGTTGCGGCTCAGTCTTGCGGCGTTGTGTGCTTATATCATTGCCTTATTCCTGCCGTTCGGCCATGGCTACTGGATTCTCCTGACCGTGATTGTGATTCTGAAACCAGCCTACAGCCTTACCAAGCAACGAAATTTTGAAAGGCTGATCGGCACCATTTCCGGCACACTCGCCGGCGCCTTGTTTTTGTATTTGGTCAAAAACGAAACTGCCGTCTTAATAACCCTGGCAGTATTAATGATCGGCGCCTACAGTTTTTTGCGAAAAAATTACCTGGTCAGCGTGATCCTGATGACCACCTACCTGATGATGATGTTTCATTTACTGGAGCCGCAAGATTTCAAATCCATATTGACCGACAGGATCATTGACACGGCCATTGGTTCGGTCCTGGCGTTTATTTTCGGTTACCTGTTGTCGCCGGTATGGGAGCATGAACAGGTGCAGGAACTGATGGTACCGGTATTGACTGATAACCTGGTGTATTATGAGCAGACGGCTGATGTCTTCACGGGAGCTCCAGCCGACACCGCCACCGCAAGGGTAGCCCGGAAGAACAGTCTCGTGTCGCTGGCTAACCTCTCCGATGCATTTAACAGGATGCTGAGCGAGCCGAAGAGTAAACAAAAAAATATGGAGCTGCTGCACCAGTTTGTCGTGAGCAATCATATGTTGGTATCGCATATTGCTACACTGGCTTACTACAGCGATGGGCTACAGGCAGAGTTTATCCTCGACGATTACAAACCGGTGATCCTCGCCAGCAATGGCTGCCTGACCCAGGCCCTGGAAATAACGGAAAACAAAAACCTGCCCGAACAAATTCTGGAAAAGGAAAATGCCCAGATACGCTTGCTGGACGACAAGGTAAATGCCCTGATGCGCCAACGCCAGCAGGAGATTGAACAAGGCCAGATGGAATCGGGTACCAAGAAAAAACTATCCGACTTCAAGTCGATCACTGATCAGTTTTATTTTATCTATAAAATCGCCACGGATGTGCAGAAGATTTGTAGGAAGATGAGGAAGGAAGGGTGATTTTTTGATGTCGGATGTCTGATGTCTGATTTGTGATTTGGGTTGGGCAGTCTTTTTTAATTTGTTTTTTTGTGACCAGCTGTGGGTTTCTATGGCATCGGTATCGGCGGATGTTGCAAAAACTATTGTTTCGCATTGGCGTCAAGTTAATGAGATAAAATGAAGCCCTGGACTGGGAAATGATAGGTTAATTGTAGAAAAAAGGCTTATTTACTAACACAAGGCTTCAGCCTTGGGGATACTGGCGCTGGTAATTGGTAGCGGGTTAAAAATATGCTGCCCACTTCCCAAGGCTGAAGCCGTGGGTTAGTAAATGGGCCTAAAAATACTTGAAAAATTTTATGACTTTGCATTCCAGCATTAATTGACAGAACTCAACCTAATGCCAATACGATTATTTCGCAACGCGATTCAACAGCAGCTAATACATCAGCATTTTATAATTACGCGATAAACTAAGGGCAAATTTTCACCGGACCGAAATCGTTGGTTAAAGAATCCGCGCCCGAACATCCAACCCAACTATTTTATTAGCATCAGCGCCCCCATGGTCTCTATCCCATCAAACAAATTCCCCATACGAATATTTTCATTTTCTGCATGCTGGTTATTGTCATGATTGGCAATGGGAACAGTAATCGTTTTTGCAGACAGGTATTTCTCAAACAGGAATAGCGGAAGACTTCCACCCATCGTTGGTTGTAGCACCACCTGGTCTTTGGTGGTGGTCTTTACCGCCGCAATCACTTTTTGCACCATCGGCAGATCCATAGAAGTGCGCTGGGCATTGTAATCATTTTCGCCACCTATTACTTTGCCAATTTTGGGGTAGCTGCTTCTTTCAGCGTCGGTAGGTTCTTTGCTCGTTACATAGTAGCCCTGGGCTTTGATATGATCGATCACTTTTTGTTGCTGCCGTTTCGCATCGTTGCCCAATACCAAACGCAGGTCCAACACGGCCGTTGCATAGGTGGGTATCTGGTTCGAAGCCATTTTGCCTACATTACCACTTTGCATGCCATTGATATTTAAAGAAGGTTGGTTGATGGCTTCGCTTAAGGAGAGGCCCTGCATGTCCACCGCACGGATGCCCAATTCCAGTTTCATCTGTTCATCTACCGATGGCACATCGTCCAAAGCCTTTTTTTCGGAAGGGCTTAATGGGGTCACATCATCATAAAACCCTTTGACCGTAACCTTACCCTTTTCGTCTTTCATGGAAGCCAGCAATTGTACCAGCATCATCGCGGGGTTGGGCGCCCAGTTGCCATAGTGACCGCTATGCAGGGGCCGCTTCGACGCATACACCGTAACATCCACATGCGTATCGCCGCGAACGCCCATCACGATTTGCTTTTTCCCGGATTGGTGCACCGGCCCATCACAGATAATCCACATGTCGGATTGCAACAAAGCCCGGTGGGTGTCCAGTATTTCATTCAAATGCGTAGAACCGGCTTCTTCCTCTCCCTCAAAGAAAAATTTCAGGTTGCAGCCGGGTGCCAGGCCGCTTTTACGGATCGCATCATAGGCATTTAAAATGGCAGCTACCCCAGCCTTATCGTCCGAAGCACCGCGGGCATAGATTCGCGATTCCCTATCGTAATTACCATCAGCCGGAAAAGGCATCTCGCTGCCACCTTTATCGATTGCTTTTGAAAATAGCTTTGGCTGAAATGGATTCAGCCCCTTGGCCCATTGCGCCGGATTGACCGGCTGCCCGTCGTAATGCGCATAGAAAATGAGCGTTTGTTTAGCACCGGGCACCATCACTTCGCCATATACAGCCGCAGGCGTGCCTGGTGTTGTCGCGTTCATCAACTGTACTTTCTGAATGCCTCGTGTCTCCATCATCCTCATAATAAAAGCGGCATTCTTTTGCTGACCAGCAGGGTCTGCGGCCACGTTTGGCAAAGCCAGAAATTCAGCAAACTCCCCAATCAAATTGACTGCGTTTGCATGCGTATATTTTCGGATGGCCAATACCTCCTGGGACTGCGCTGAGACCAATGTCGCCGATAGCATACCCAACAGGAAAAAGAAAGCATGTTTGCACATAGGCCGAGGTTATTAGTTAATTGCTTTTACCAAATGTACTGCTCTCCAATTATAAAAAACCGTTTGATACACCAGCCTTTAGTGATCGGAAGTATGAATTATTGCGGCCTTCTCTTTTTGACCGATATAGATTTGGTGATGGTAAGTCCTTTGCAGATCTCAGCCGGGTCTTTTACTTTAGCAAGTGAATTGGCATAAGCTTCTTTGAGCAGGTTACGGATATAAGTTTTCGGAAAATCCTTTTTATCAGCCACAATAATATAACGGTATTGATTGCCTTTGCCCAGTAATTTTTTATCCGGATCGGCAATCTGGCTGCCCCAGTAAAAACCAAAATGCACATACCTTGTTGCCAGGGCGATGGAGCAGAAAGTATGGCTTAGCTTTTGGGTAACCGACCAGCCGAATGCCACCGCATTGTAGTTGTCGTAGATCAGCTCGTTGGTTTGCGGATACAGATCCCATACGAATTCGCGCAGCCACAGCGCCAATTCCTGAACATGGGGTGAATAAGGCTTGATGAAGTTTTGAAGATCTGTTGTGGTTTCTTTAGGCATGCGAGATGGCATTGATGGAATTAGCCATGATTAAAATACTACTCCTTTCGGTAAACCTTGATTTTTTCTCCAAGCTCAGCTTCATCTATCAATGCCTGGCAGGCTTTCCTAAACCGCGTAGTGTCCGGACAAGTCCTATCCTCAACATATTTATACTTGGTTTTGGTATTCGCCTCCATGTGAAAAACACCACCACCTTGCTCATAACATCCGTCTATTTCCTCGGGACCAATCGGCATCTTCCAATAGCCTGATTTATTTATTTGCTTAACCAGCGAATAATAGGTGCCCACTGAAATTCTTTTCTCAGAAGTGGTATACATTACTGAATTAGGGTTCATTATGAGTGTCTTATCTTTTAGCATTTTATAATAGCCCGGGTCGAGCAGTTGAGGATACTGTTTAACCATATAATACCGGTAACGGCTTTTTGAGGAATCAATGGCGGCGGTATCAATGGGATAATTACTGTTTAAAAAACCAAGTTGAAGTTTTTGTTCCTCAGTTAGAAGTCCTTGTTTAGAATCATAGGTATAAACATCATCCATATTTCCTGCCTTAACAGTCAGCGCATTTTCTCTAAGGGTAATAATAAAAATGTCATCGGAGACAGAAATGAATGTGAATCTAAAAACTTCAGTCTCCAAGGGCTTCAAACTGAGGTTTGGCTCATTAAAGGACCGATAGAAGAGGAAGTGATAACTATTTTCAAAAGCATACCTTTTTGATTCAATATCCTTTATTGGCAGGTAGTAAAAATTTGTGTCCTCTGCCCTTACATTCTTAGGATAATCATAGCCACCGGGAGGGTATACTATCGAAGAATGGCAACTTAATAGGAGAATCAACAAAAAATTCAATAAAATTCGCATAAGCAAGAGTTTAGTAAATACCAGCAGAAAAAGGGTAAGAAACATCACTTTGCCATTTCCACAAACCGGGATATCGGTATTACTTGTATGCTCCTTTTAATTGCTTCCTGGGCGAGTCTCTTCCCCGCCCTTGTGAGTTGGCCGAGGACTCGCCAAAGCAATCTAAAAAACCTTATGATTGTAATCTTCCAGGTTGCTGGCTGCTGCTAACTTTCATCCTCCGCTACGGCGAGTCCTGCCTCCCGCAAGGCTTTGCGTAGAGCCATCGCCTGAGAAACGTCATGGCAGTTGTCGCTTATTTCTACTTTTTAGGCGATGTCTCTGTTCCGGCTTTGTGTGCAGGCCAGGACTCGCCAAAGCAATCTAAAGAAACCTCATGACCGTAATCTTTCAGGTTGCTGCGATATAGACTATCTTGAACCCATGAAAGAATTCGCGTCTTATATCTCTATCAACCCCGAAATCAGATTTGGCAAACCCTGTATCACCGGAACAAGAATTGCAGTAGTTGATATTTTAGATTGGCTGGCATCGGGGATGTCGCACCAGGAAATTTTGGAAGATTTTCCCTCCTTAAAAGAAGACCATATACTGGCTTCCCTGGCATTTGCAGCTAACCGCGAATCATTTATCAAAACCATTGCTAGCCGTGCCAGTGAAATTGCTGCTTGATGCAATTTCGCGCCGATAGCGCCTTCCGCCATTCTCTTCATCATTACTTTATTTATACACCTTAACTTCCCGCCCTAAAAAACAACGGGATGAAAAAAAGACTCGCACAACTGGTCCTGTTCTGTCAGCTACCCCTGGTACTGCTGGCGCAACTAAAAAGCGGCCCTATGTTAGGCCATGTGGATTTTAGAACGGCAACAATTTGGGTGGAACATGCCGACCGTCTTGGCAGCGCCTCCGTAAAATGCTGGCCCAAAGGCGGCGACGGTAAACAGGCTATATTAGCCATCCCGCAAGAAACCAATTTTGAAAAAAATCGGTATGCGTTTACCCAAACCTATACGTTTACTAAC
>JBDSXW010000047.1:0-6979 GCA_039925965.1 Chitinophagaceae bacterium | reverse complement strand
ACTGCACATTAACGACGTAGGATTGGTGGATGCGGAAGAACAGATCGTCTGGCAGTTTGGATTCAATGTCTTTCAGCGTTTTGCTGCACAGGTACGATTTGTCGAAGCGGGTAAAAATGGTGGTGTAATTACTGGTAGACTTGCAATAGATAATATCCTCAAACGCGATAAATTGCACTTCATCGTTTACGGAAATCGCCAGTTTTTTAAACTGCATTTTCTTTGATACCTGCAGTACTTTAAATATCTCATACCCTTTTTGCAACGGGATGGTGATGGCTTGTTTGGTTGTGTTCATAAGAATTAATTCTGGTTTAATTAAAAATGAGGTCGGAGGATGGCCGACCATACCCTGGTCATTATCCTTGGTCTAAATTTAGTTGGGTACTGCATGCATCAACTGGTGGTAAGGACGAAATGGGGGTAAAACTGTCCGAAGGCTGGGATGTATTTATCGGGGAAATTCACGCCGCAGAATCAGTTCGGACTTATCCTGTCATATTTTTGTGATTATCCTATCAAACCGATGGGATAGCTGTAGATTCGTGATAGGATAAATATGCAAACAACAAGACAAGACGAAATATTCGGTATCGTTTTACAGCACGAGCCGATTGGCATATCTGGTATTTTGGAAAAAATGGCTGGAAGAATTTCTATGCCCACGCTGAACCGGGAACTGGCAAAATTAAAGGCTGCTCAATTTGTCGTAATAGAAGGAAAAGGCCCGGGTACGAGGTATAAAATTAATCTCAATGGCTTAGTCAGAGCCCAGGTAGATGCGGATTCTTTTTTCAAGACCGATATCGATAACAGAAAAATATTAGAGCGCTACAATCCATTTGTTTTCGAGGCTTTGGCAAATGAACCGTTGTTTTCGGGCGAAGAAACTTCGATCCTGGATGAATTCACCGACGAGTATCGAAATAAAGTCAAGAAAACTTCTACCGTCAATTATAAAAAAGAATTTGAACGGTTGATGATTGAGCTTTCCTGGAAGTCATCGCAAATTGAAGGCAATACTTATGATCTATTGGACACCGAACAATTTTTAAAATATAACATCGAAGCACCCAACCATTCCACGGAGGAAGCACAAATGTTGTTGAACCATAAGGCCGCGATTGAATACACATCGGAACATTCGGACCTTTTCCAAGAGCTTTCCCAAAGCAAAATTATCGACATCCATACCTTGCTTACCCAATCGATGGGAATCTCCAAAACTATTCGACAGCGCATTGTAAGAATAACAGGCACTAAATACACCCCACCGGACAACCAATTCCTGATTGAGGAAGGACTGGAGAAATTATGCATGTCGGTAAATGCAAATGCAAGCCATTACGAAAAAGCGCTATTGGCTGTTTTGCTCATCAGCTACCTCCAGCCCTTTGAAGATGGTAATAAGCGAACCGCAAGGCTTACCGCAAATGCATTGCTGATGAGCGCCAATATGTGTCCACTTTCCTACCGAAGTATTGCTCCTGTGGATTATAAAAAATCGATCCTGCTGTTTTATGAACTCAACAACATCAATGCATTTAAAAAAATATTCATAGAACAATACCAGTTCGCGGTGGAGAATTATTTTTAGCAGTTTACAAAAAAAGAAGGCAAGTTTTAAAAACTTGACTTCTTTGAAGGAGGCATCCCAATATACGGATGATGCTAAACTTTCACATTAAACTCAAAGAAAATATAGGTTCCATTTTCCACCACTTCCCGCATCGTTCCGCCTAATTGCCTTGTAAGCAATGCAATCAATTGCCCGCCAAAACCAGTGCCTTTTGTTTCGCCACTTTTGCCTACGCCATTGTCGCTCACTTCGAGCCGCATAGTACCGTTACTTTTCTCCAATTTTATCTGCACGGTTCCTTTTTGCCCTTCGGGAAAGGCATACTTCAGCGTATTGGTCAATAATTCATTTACGATGAGCCCAAGTGGAACGGCGGTATCAATATCCACTTCCAGTTTTTCCATGGCGCATTCGATGGTTACTTTTTCCTCAGCACCGAAAGAATCGAGGATGCTCTCGCCGAGGTTGAGGAAATAGTCCTTCATTTCTACGGAGCCAAGATTGGTGCCCTGGTATAATTTCTGGTGCACGATACCGATAGATTGTACGCGGTTCTGCCCTTCCTGCATGGCTGCCTTCGTGCCTGCATCATCTATCTGTGCGCTTTGCAAAGCAAGCAGGCTGCTCACTATTTCGAGGTTGTTTTTTACGCGATGGTGGATTTCACGAAGCAGTAACTCTTTGTCCTGCACAAGGGCATCGCTGCGTTGTTTCTCTTTGGCTATTTTATTGCGTTGCATATACACCACTACAGAAAATAGTAAGACCAAGGTCAGCACACCAAAAGCTGTATATAGTATGTTCCGCTGCCGCCTTATTTCGCCCTGTGTTTCCACATCCTTCTTTTCCTGTACTGCTTTTGCTACGGATTCTTTTTTATCGGCCTGGTATTGCATCTGCGAAGCCACCATTTTTTTGAGGGCTTCTTTATTAAATGAGCTGTCTCTAATGATGATGAATTCCTTGTAGTGTTTGTAAGCATCCTTCCAATTGCCGGTAGCACTGTCCAGCAACGCCATACCACTGTAATAGCTTGACAATGATATGTTGCTTTTTAAGCCCCTGTCAAGTAGCATCGAATTACTAAAAGACTTTTTGGCGGCACTATAATTTTTAAGATAGGTATATGCCGTACCCATTCCAGCGTAGATATTTGCAAGATGCTGGTTGTTTCCTGTAGACTTAAGGCCAGCTGCAGCTTTGGTATAGTGAGTAAGGGCTTCGGGATACTTAGCTTGTAGCATGTACATATTAGCTATACCAGCATGCACATCAGCAAGTGCCTGTACATCGGCGAGTTGTTCTGCTAACATGAGTGCTGTGGAATAATGGTGCATCGCTTCAGCAAAATTTCCCTCGCTACTATAAATACCTGCAATAAGGTCATTAAGGATCATCTTCGTATCTTCTTCTCCCTCTCTTTCGATTGCCTGCAAGCCTTGCTTATAATATTTTAACGCATCTGTCTTGTTTCCAAGATTTAGCGCATTATCGCCCATGGACTGTGCTGCACGGGATATTGCTTTTTTATCGCCTATCTCCTCGGTTACCTTCAGGTACATATACTTTGCATTTGTCTCTTCAGCAATTTTGCCCTGCACTGCGTACAAATAAGCCATTATATCGTAAGCATACGACATATTTGTTTTATGCCCTGCTTCGCTGCTCACCTTTACCGCCTTTAATAAATACGTTTCTGCCTCAGCATATTTACCATTATCCAGATAGTCTTGTGCTATCTCTATTAATACAAAGCCCTCGGCAAATTTGTCTCCGGTTTGGGTATAGACGTTCAACGCTTCAACATGATTTTTTAAGGCATCATCAAATTTGCCCAACCGCCAGGAGAGTCGTCCGGCTCTATCTTTCACTTTGGCTACACCCATGCTCCAATTGAGCTTTTGTGCCAACTCCAGGGCCGGTTTTTGATAGGCTAAACCCTCTTGTGTGTTGTAGTAAACATGGGCTTTCATTACCGCCAAATACAAATTAACCCTTGTCGTGTCTTCTTTTGATTTTGCTAACCTGGTAAGCAAGGAATCAATCTTTTGCTGCTCTGTTTTTTGAGCGTAATCTGAATGATGCAGCAGTAACCCTGCAAGTAAAAGAAAAAGGAGTTTTTTCATTATGGGTGATAACTCAGGTTTACAGGGTTTGCATCCGATGCATCAATTGATCCCTCATTCCCATGCCGAGTGGTATGGGCTTACCTGCAATCATTATATTGCTTTCGGCCACCTCATCTACCTGCGTAATATTTACCAGGTAAGAACGGTGTATCCGCATAAATAACTGAAGGTTCATTTTTTCTTCTATTGTTTTTAGGGTTACGGCAAGCAGGTATTCTTTGTGGCTTGTAAAGATGCGGCTGTAGTTGCGATCGGCTTCTATGAACAGGATATCTCCGATCATAATTTTGATCATTTTTTCCTTGTAACGCACAAAGATGCGGTCGCTCAGAATAAATGGTTGTTCTTTGCCTTCTTCTGTTGCTTCCTGTAATCCCGTTGCGTTTTCAGCCATCCGGCTGATGGTTAATTCGATAGCCCGTTGCAGATCCAGTTGCTTGAAAGGCTTGGAGATAAAAGCAAATGGTTTGGTAACTTTCGCCCGGTTAAAAGTGGCTTCGTCGGAATTGGCCGTCAGGTAAATGATCGGAATATCCGCAAATTTCTGCATCTCCAGCGCGGTTTGTATACCATCCAGTTTCCCTTTCAGGTTGATGTCCAGCAGCACGATATCCGGCTTATGCTCCTGTACATGCAGCACGGCTTCTTCGCCCCGGGGCAATATGCCGGTCACTTCATAACCGAGGCCCGTTAACTGCATGGAAATTTTTGCCGCAATAATCATCTCATCTTCTACCACCAAAATCTTGATCAGGTTCTCCATTGATTCGTTTAAAACATGACTAGGAACGAAAGGTCGTCGTTCGCACGACCACTACCTCCGTTCCATTGCGAAAGTTCATTGATAGATAAAGATGCGGAAGAAATTTTATAACCCTTACGGAAATTCGGTGGTTTTACCGGCATCGGGAAGTATATACCATTATTAATTGCAGGTTATTAATTGCAGCTACCCGTGGCCAAACTCTGGAGTAATTTGACCTTGATCCCAATTTATCCATGCTCCGATATTCCAGGATGGGGGCATTTCAAATTCCTTTTTTTTGGAAATGAGTTTTATCCATAATTGTTTTCCGATATCGGGATGACAGCCAGGTTTCACTTGCTACAAATGGGGGATAGGTTTACTGTTATCGGCAACATACGATAGCCGGGCCACTGCAACAATACTAGCTAATCCATACTTTATAATCAGTATCGGGTGGGGCTTGCAGGCGAAAGTACCCAACATGGTTTTGGATGCAGCTGCGATGAACATCACACTGGTTTCCGGGAAAACCATTGTCGGCTGAATTTACAAATAAATCCCGATCATCAGAAATATCGCTCCCAGCAGAAGTAGCCCGATGACCATGGGCATGATAAATTTCAACCATGCTTTGTAACTCACATTTACCATTAAGAGTGCTGGAAAAACCGAGCCGGTGGGTGAAATCAGAAACATGATACCAATACCGTACAGATAGGCATTTACAATTTCCCGCCCGGGTATGTTTACAATGATCGCCAGTGCACCAATAATGGGCATGGTAAGCACCGCCATTCCGGAAGAAGAACTGACGAGTATGGTGAAGAAAAAATAAAACAGCATGACCAGCACAATAAAAATAACAGGTGAAGAATGCTGTACTAAATTGGACGCGTAATAAAGAATGGAATCGCCCACGATGCCTTCATTTAAGATAATGGTTACGCCACGGGCAAGACCTACGATCAACGCCACCGAAAGCAAACCCTCTGCTCCTTTTACAAAAGCCGTCACGAAAGCTTTTTCACCCATACGGCTTATAAAACCTACCAGGATAGCCGATCCCAGAAATAAAGCCGACATCTCTGTCGTCCACCAGTTAAAGAATACGATACCGACGATCATGCTGACAAACGTGGAGAAAAAAATGACCAGCAGCAGTTTTGTTTTAGCAGCTAATTTTACCGGTGCGGCGTGCGTATCCACACTAATTTCAAAAGGCGCATGTACCACGCCATCCACTTTATAAGCAATGGAAGCTCCCGGATCCTTTTTTACTTTGGCAGCATACCTGAGAATATACCAGGTTAATAAGGCTGTTGACAATACAAAGAACAGCAACCTTTCGTACAGGCCATCTATCCAGTTGATGCCGGCAGCATTCGAGGCGATGATGGCGGAAAACGGATTAGAAAAACTAGCTATAGACCCCACACAGGAACCACCAAATACAATGGCTAGGGGAACGATGAGGTCGTACCCTGCCGCAATAAAAAGCGGTACCAGCACTGGGTAAAACACGATGGACTCCACGTCCATCCCATAAGAGCCACCCAAAAATGAAAAGATAAACACGAGGATCACCATCAGCAGCGGTTCCATTCCCTTCATGCTTTGTGCCAGCGCTTTTACCCCGTTCAGCATGGCCCCCGTTTTGGTAAACACATCCATAAAGCCACCGATCAGCAGTATAAATAGAATGATGTCAATGCTATCCATAATGCCTTTAACCGGCGCTTCCAGGATATCGATAAAGCCCTGTGGTTTTCTATCTTCTTTCTGATAGGTGCCGGGTACAGAAATGGGCTTTCGTATATCGCCATTGGCAAATTTCTGCAAGGCGATTTTAATGGACAGGCTATCCAGCGTTTTTTGGGTGAAGGGTAAGGAAACCGTTCCCGATTTCGAAGTAATGACAAAGGCATTGGCACCACCAGCAGCCAACTTGCTGTATTGCCCCGCAGGTAACAACCAGGTGCCAATGGCAGCAATAATAATAACCAGCATCATCAACGTAAGTGGCGTAGGCAGGCTTAACTTCTTCAGCATTTGTTTAGGGCTGTTTGGTGTAGAAAAATTAATGGTGTAAGGTAGGCAACGCGTTTTATTCCTCCGCTATGAAACAGTAACACAAAAGGCCGCCGGATCAATCCTGCGGCCTTTTGTATATCATTAAAAAACTACATATTTTAATACGGTGCCATCATTACATATTTACCATTTACTATTACCGACTTTCTTACCAGATGTGTACCCTTTTCTCCTCTGGCAAATACATGGAATCACCGGGCTCAACATGGAATGCTTCATAAAAATGTGGGTTGTTCATCAGCGGACCATTTACACGCCACATGGGCGGCGAATGCGGATTGTTATTGATCCATAAGCGCAGGAATTCATCCTTCATCTTTACCCGCCAGATGTTTGCCACAGATATAAAGAATCGCTGGTTAGGTGAATAGCCGCCAGGCATGGTGGTATCCTGTCCTTCGGGAGTCATTTTAAAAGCATCGTAGGCAATAG
>JBDSXW010000046.1:0-46257 GCA_039925965.1 Chitinophagaceae bacterium | reverse complement strand
GTTCATGGGCCAGAAGATCATGCCGATGCTCAATATCGGTGTCCACCTTGATCATTGTTCCTATGAAGATGGTGGCCTGCGGGTAATTCCAGGCACGCACAAGCAAGGCTTTTTTAAGTTGATGTTTGGAAAAAAATATTTTATAGATCATACTGAAGATCCCAAAGAAGTGGGTTTCGATATTGAAGCCGGCGACCTCACTGTACATGATGGCCGTATCTGGCATCGCGCACATGCTTCACCACATGAGGGCGAACGCAGCCGCCGCAGGGTGATGTATATACCACTGATCACTGGAAAATACAAGCCAAAAGATAAAAACAGCAAGACGCCATTTTACCATAAGCTTGCCAATAAAGTGCAGAACTAAATTTCGGGGAAGCCTGGCTTTCCCGTTTTCTTTATCTATGGTGACTCAGGGGACTTATGTCACCCAACTGGCAGATCGATCGAGGACCCAAACCAATAGGCCACTTTTAGAACCATCCCTGTCTCACCACCATCATTTGGGAGGGGTAACCAAAGCAGTTAAGTTTGCCGGAGAATTGCAGGTAAACCCACTGTTTTCAGATCACAATCCGAAATTAAAATCGAATGTCGTACGCAATCGTAACGGGTGCCAGTAAAGGCATTGGCAGGGCCATATCCATATCACTTGCAAAAAGAAACTGTGACCTGATACTGGTTGCGAGATCAAAAGATTTGCTGGAGCAACTGGCTGCAGAACTGAGAAATAGCTATAAGATAAAATGTGCCTGTTTTGCGCTGGACCTTTCACTCCCAGATGCGCCCGATAAATTGCTGTTATGGTGTCAGCAAAACAGTCTAACAGTCAGCATACTTGTGAATAATGCCGGGTATGGATTGGCCGGTATTTTTGAAACGCATACCTGGGCTAAGCACAAAGAACTCATGACCGTGAACATGAATATGCCAGTGCAGATGATTCATGCTTTCTTACCCATGCTGAAAGAGCAGCAGCAATCATATATCCTGAACATCGTTAGCACAACGGCCTACCAGGCGTTACCCAAACTCGCTTTGTATGCGGCTGCCAAGTCATTTTTACTCAGCTTCAGCCGGGCACTTCAGTTCGAACTTAAAAAGACCAGCGTTTCGGTAACGGCGGTATCGCCAGGAAGCACGGATACCGATTTTGCCAAGCGTGCCGAAATGGGGCCGAAGGCTTCTAAGAATGCTGCCAAGTTCAACATGACACCGGAAGCAGTGGCAGAAATTGCAGTGAAGGCAATGTTTGCGAAAAAGGTGGAAGTGATTACCGGTCTGTCGAACAAGTTGGGTGCCTTTATGGCCTGGCTGCTGCCGAAAAGGTTTATAGAAAGTACGGCGGCTGGGTTTTATGATTGACCACTATTCATTTCCGTCGTCATCCATTTCCCTTGGCTTCAGCCAACGGAAATGGATCTGGTGAGTCGTAAAAGAGGAAGTGAAAGGGTCTTTTAGCAAAAATCTATATATTTCAGTTTGTCGTTAGCCAACTGAAATGTATAGAAATGATGACGTTTCAGTCAACAGTAGTGCAGATAGAAGTGGAGCGGCTTCATCCGATTGCGAAGATGAACGAGAAAAAGTAATTATTCTCCCCCCTTCAAAAACACCAAATTCCTTTTGATTCCCGCAAACTTGCTGCGTTTTAGCGGCGAATTTCTGAAAATAACCCTGAATTTTTCTTCCGTCAGTTCATCCCAGTCTTTGGACGAAAAATTCATTATTTCTGCAATGGGCACAAAGCCGGCTTCGTTGGTGGGTTTGGCAAAACGGTTCCAGGGACACAGGTCCTGGCAGGTATCGCAGCCAAACATCCAATTGTCGAACTGGCCTTTCATTGTTTCTGGAATCAGCTGATCTTTTAGCTCGATGGTGAAATAGGAAATACATTTGCTGCCATCGATTACCTTGTCCGGCAATATCGCTTCCGTAGGGCATGCATCAATGCACCTGGTGCAGCTGCCGCAATAGTCTTTGGCAAACGGATCATCCGTTTCGAGTTCAAGATCGGTGATAAGGGTCGCGATGAAAAAGAAGGAGCCACTTTGTTTGCTGATGAGATTCCCGTTTTTTCCGATCCATCCGAGACCGCTTCTGGTAGCCCAGCTACGCTCCAGCACAGGGGCGCTATCTACAAATCCCCGGCCCTGAATGTCTCCGATATTTTCTTTCAGCAGTTGAAGAAATTGCCGGAGCTTAGCCCTAATTACTATATGATAATCAGTGCCATAGGCATACTTTGAAATTTTAACGTCAGCAGTGTTTTGCGATTGGGCAGGGTAGTAGTTCAGCAACAGGGTAATTACCGATTTTGCGCCCGGCACTAGTTTTGACGGGTTAGTACGCTGGTCAAAATGATTGGCCATGTATTGCATAGTGCCATGCATGCCTTTATTAAGCCATGCTTCCAGGCGACGGGCGTCATCCTCCAATTGCACTGCTTTAGCAATGCCACAGAATTCAAAACCCAAATGGCTGGCATATTGTTTTACGAGAGTGGTATGTTGGCTGATATTCAAGACCTGCAATATAGCCAGGATTGGGAGAGTGGAGGGGCGTAGGATTAAGAAGTCAAGTTTTTAAAACCTGAGCTCTTTGAAACAGAACATTCTTCCATTCTGAATATAAGTGATGAAAAAAGCGATTGGCGCTATATCGTCAAAAACTGAGGCAAATCGCATGGTCAAAGAAAAAACCGGCTCAGAATCATTTAAGTACAATTTGGCTTTACCCGGGAAAGCGTTTATAACTTAGGCTTCTGTATTTCGTTCGCTTTGCGCTGCAAATACCTCGATTTGATCGTGGTAATACTTACATTGATTTCGAAACCGATCAGCAGTATCAGTGCATTGATGTACACGAGGTTCATAATAATGATCAGTGTGCCGATTGATCCATACACCTGGTTGTAACGCCCAAAGTTATTAACCCACATCGAAAATATATAGGAAGTAAAGATTGTTAGCAATGATGCCATGATAGCCCCCGGCGAGAAGGTTCTCCATTTTATTTTTACGGCCGTAGCGTACTTGTAAATAAAGGCAATCGAAAAAAAGTTCAGCATGATAATAATCACCCAACGGCTGTAGTTGACAATGGCGGCTACCGTACTATTATCCAGGCCCAATCGATGATGGAACGATTTTTTAATAGGGCCCTGGGTGGTCAGCAAAAGGATCGAAACAAATACCAGTAATAGTAGCAGAAAAGTGAGTTTAATTGCGGTCCATCGTTTATACATAAACTTGCGTTTGCGTTCCTCAAAAAAGCTGCGGTCAAAGGTTCGCATCACACCCATCATGGCGTTCGATGCAAAAAACAAGGCAAACAGGAAGCTGAATGAAAGCAAGCCGCTGCGAGGGGTGGTAAGTACATCCCGGATAACGGTGCTTACCAGGTCGAAAGTCCTTTTATTCTGTAAAATATCGTGCACGGCGATCAATAATTCCCGGGTAAATTCTTTGGAAACCGGCAGGTAGGGTACCAGGGTAAACAGGAAGATCATGCCTGCCGGTATCGCCATCAGGAAGTTAAATGAAATAGCGGCGGCCCGCTCATTAAAACCGATCTTCTTCACCTGCTGCACGAAGAAGATCAACACATCATACAAAGGCACACCCTGCGAGCCAGGCAAAAAAACTTTTTTCGACTGCCTCAGTAGCCAGGCAACCGGTGGAAGGGATATGATAAAGCGTTCGAACCTGGTCATGGTTTGGTGGCTTTGGCTATGGAGTCTTTTTTAGCTTTTTCTTGTTCTAATTTCTTTTTTAAATACCCACCCAGCCATTCCTGGTAGGCTTTTGCCAGTATACTATGCTCCGCCAGCGTAGAACTGAACGAAGAAGCTCCTGTTAAACCCGGCTCGGCCACAAAGAAAATATAGTGTGTTTTTGGGGCATTCAGCACCGCATCTAAAGTAGATGCCTCCACGGTGCAAATGGGGCCGGGAGGTAATCCCTCGTGCATGTAAGTATTGTACGGTGAATTTACCTGCATGTGTACATTCAGAACCCGTTTGATGGTGAAATCCTTTAAGGCAAAAATCAGGGTAGGGTCCGCCTGCAATTTCATGCCCATGGACAGGCGGTTCAGGTATACGCTGGCAACATTGGGTTTGTCCTTTTCCAGGTTGGTTTCGGAGGCCACAATAGAAGCCAGCGTATAGATCTGTTTTGGCGTATAACCCAGGCCTTGGGCCTTTTCGAGGCGGTTTTCCGCCGCCCAAAAAGCCTGCTGGTCATTATACAATTTACTGAAAATTTTGGCCGGAGAATAAGTCCATGGAATAGAATACGTGTTGTGAATGATGGCTGTAAGCCAGGTGGCAGTATCCAGGCCGAGATGTTTGAGGCTGTCTTTATTATTCAAAAACGTCATCACCTGGGCAGAATCGCATTCAAAATTATTGCCTGCCAGCCTCGCGAAATCTTCCTTATACCGAAGTTTCCGGCTGATTACAAAGTCTACAGGTGTTTGTATTCCGTTCCGTAGTATGCCTACCAATTCATACACACTTGTTCCCGACTTTATCTTATACCTGCCCGGCTTAATGTTTTCCCATAAGTTTTTGTAGCCGGCCATCCATTCAAAAGCTCGGACATCGGTAATGCTGTCTTTTTTTAGTGCTGCAAGTAAGGCATCCTTTGTGGCATTGTTACTATAGATATATAGCGTTTTTGTGTTGGTTTTAAAGCTCGTTTTCGACGTTTTGAACATATACCATCCGAAAGCAGCGGCCAGTAGCACAATGATTAAACCGGCCAGGATTATTTTTTTAAACATAATGGGGACAAGAATTTTTGCATATGGTTTTTAAAATGTTGCCAAAGATATCGACCCCGTTACATTTGGTTACTATTTTACAATTAGAACAGCTGCACCCGGTCGAAAAATTAAAGCTGTTCTCGTTGCCCTAGGGAATGCCAGTATAAATACCAGAGAAACTTACAATAAAAACCCCGCCTTTTCGGGCAGGGTTTAAAAGATAATGTAGGTCTCAATTGTATTATTTCACTGGAGTATTGTTTGCCGGAGCTGGCGTTACCGGCGCCTTTACAGGAGGCGTTACCGGCGTAGTTACAGGAGGCGTTACCGGCGCAGCTTTTTGGGCTGGGGCATTAAAATTCCTGTCAAGACTACTCTTTGAACTACCGGTACTAAAAAATAAGGTAGAAACCAGGCAAAGAATGCCGATAAAACCAGCAAAGATCCAGGTGCCTTTTTCAAGCACATCTGTGGTTTGTTTTACCCCCATAAACTGGTTGCCAAAACCGCCCACATTTCCCTGCAATCCGCCACCCTTGGGGTTTTGAACCAGGATGATAAACCCGAGGATACCGGCAGCAACAATAATCAACACTAAAAATAAAATGGTCATTTTTTAAACTTTTGTTTTTTCAATCAGGGTCGCAAAGTAATGGGATTTTTCGGGATGCAGCAAACTCAATTTCTGCCATACTTCGACGGCCTGTGCAGTCTTGCCTTGTTTCAGTAATACTTCCGCCATTGATTCGGTTAGCACTTCACCTTCTATCAGCGAATTGGAGGCAATGTTTTCAATAATGGGGTCTGGTTCTTTATTGGCCATCTTGGTGGCGGGCAACCTTTTCATTTGTTTCAGCCAGCTGGTAAAGCTCTTCAGTTGCTGGCCAAACTTGTCATCAGCCCGGGGCTCTAGTTCTAGTTTGATGCCCTGGGAAGCAAAATAGTCAACCGTGTGGTAAGGCTCGCCTGTTAGCACCAGATCTTCCTCCGCAGCATCTTCCTTGAAATGTTTCGATACCGCTGCCAGGGATTGGCTGAGGCTGCTGCTTTCAAATTTTTCTTCGGTGATATCCTTTAAGGCTAGCAGGTCAGGTTCAATGTTTTCGCTGTCTTCGGGTCCATCCGTAGCATCCGGATCGTACCGGTCGTCCTGCCAGCTATGGCTAAAAACAGGTTCTTCATATAATTCAACCGGAACCTGATCATCCAATGCTGGAGATGCAGGGCGCGAAACTTCATTTTCAACTGGTTCGGCATTATTTGGAAATCCAGTTTCAGCATGCTTATTAATGTCTACCAGCCCCTCTGCAACGGCAGTGATTTCTTTTTCTCCGTCAACGGCTTCAGACCCGAACGATACCGGCTGTTCGATGTGGCCGAACTCAAACATTTCACCAACCACTTTGTCCAGTTCGTCGGCGACCAACAGTAACGTGCTTGGGTGCCCCTCGGATTTTAATTCAATTGTCTCACCTTCATTAACAACTTCCTCCTCTTCGAATATATTATTCTCTACAGTTGGTATTTCCGTTAATTCGTCTTTTATAGTTGCTTTATCAACGGCAGTCTCTGGCGAGTGCTCACGGTTTGGTATCGCTTCGACCAAGGCCGGTTCACCGGCTTCCTCCCCTATAATTATAACAGGATTTTCGGCTATTTCAACATCAATGGAATGGGTAAAGGTTTCTGATTCAATTGTTCCTTTTATTGTTGCTGGTTGAATTTCCTCTGCTGGCAAATTCAGTGGGTTTGCAAAGGCTGCGATCGGGGCTGATTCGTTTGCCCCATTCTTCATTTTAGCTGGGATTTCCTCCATATCAATCTCAATCGAAGGCCCTGCGTTTTCTAATTCAATTGCTTCATCCTTTATGGTTTCCTGTTCCAATGCCAATTCCGACTCATCCTCCATGGTTACCATTATTTCGCCCTGCTGTGCCTCAGCTCCTGTTTCGATATCAATGAACGGTGCCGGAATGTCTGCTTCGGATTCTTCTTGGTTTACGATAACCGGGTCGGCATCAACAAATGGAGTGTCTTCAAAGGCTTGTGCGACACTGGTCTGTTCTGCTTTGCCTTCTGTTTCTATTGCAGGTGTATCCTTTTCTGTTTCTACTAACCTCAGTGGTTCAGGATCAGTGGCCACTTCATCGTATTTGTCATCCGTTGCTTTCTCTATAGCAATATTTTCTTTATTTTCCCTTACCAGGGCATCAGGCTCCGCGGTAGTTTCGGTGGCCTTACCCGTTTCAATTCCAGAAATATCCTGTAATTCCTGTTCAGCTATTTCAACAACAGTTTGCTGCGCCGTGTCGGGTGGAGATTCCAACCCCGGCTCTATATATTCAACTGGTGTCGTTACATATTTAATAGCAGCCAGTTCCCCATTGTGTGCGGCGGGTTCTTGCTCAAAATGGTACCTGGAAAGTATGGCTGCAACATCAAGGTCTTCCTGGTTTAGTAACCAGTGAAAACGCTGTATATCGTTGAAATAAATCGCAGCTTTTTGAGAGGCATGGCCAAAATCGGGGCTGTTCTTGTTGGCCGCAGCTTCCAGAAGGTGGCCAACAGAAAACCACGGAAATGTCCTGTGCCACTGGTTTGCACCTGCGTATTCCTGACTGATATTACTGAGATTGGTAGGCAATAGCTTTTTGCGAAAGAATAAATGTAATGGTTAGTTACCAGTTAGAGAACAGGCGGTTAAAAATCTCGTCCGAAATACCCTTTACAATATCATCAGTTAAACTGTTCTCTACTTCCTGTAGTGTTTTCTGGCCGTTGAACGGAAATGCTTTGGAGACATCATATTCATCCGTTTTCTGGGTCTTATTATTTTTAAGTATTACATGGATAGCCACGTTGAGGTTACTGCTACTTACCTGCTGGTTACTTACACCAGCAGTTGTTACATAATAATCACTGATCCAGCCAATGATCACATAGTCGGCCTCATCGCTGGTACTTCGTTTCAGCGGTGTTTGGCTGATCATCTTTTGCTGTAGGCGCTCGTTAAGTTTTGGTGCCAGTTGTGGGTTAATGTATCGCGCTTTGTTCTCAAAGAAATTGAGTTTTACTGTTTTAATGTCAGGTGGAAAATTGGTGTCTTTAAACTTGTAGATGCTGCAGGAACTCATTAACATCAGTAGAAAAGTAAAGGCCAGCCCATACGACATACAATGCCCGGCGGAACCGACTGATTTTCGTTTCAAATAAATAACCTGGTAGTTCATATGCTCTTTTTTACAGCCTGTAATTATAATAGTACGTTACCTTTCCTGATTCATTTGCTTTGGCGCTACTTATTTAATATCAAACTATTATTTTTATTGTCAAGTATCCAGCTGCCAAACTTGTTCAGCAACGCTTTTCCTGCAATAATTCTTTTTCCTTTAGTTGTAATTGCTATCACAATATTGTTCAGGGAGTACTTTCCGACTTTAACGTCATTTACTATATACTTCCGGCAGGTGTCAATCATCCCATTTGCCATTTCATACTGTCCGATGCCCAGGTAATTTGAAGTTGAGATAATGTTTTCGCCCCGTAAAATAGTTTCCATTTCCTCATTGATCAACAAATCGGATGCCCCTGTATCTAACAACCAAATCTGCGTCAAACTCCCGGTTCTTATTTTAACATAGGTCATACCATTTAAGGCAAGTACTCTTAAAGTATCACTAACCGGCCCGTTAACATCCTGTTCCATTTTTCCGCTCCAGTTTTCACCCGTATTTTCTTTTTCCAGGTAAGGGCTTCCGCAGTTAGCCATGATCTCATAAAAAAGCAGCGAATTTGGATTACTCAATGTACCAATCTGTGCATCCGTAAGTTTTTTGTTCTTAACCATTTCAAGCTGGCAATTACAGAAATCAGTCAACTTGCTGGCATCCAGTTTTTTCTCCGTACTCTTTTGTATGCTTTCCTTACAATCAATAATAAATTCACTTTCAAAACCCTCAGCTTGTAGTAAAATGGTTTTGCCGGAACCAGTATAACATTCCTGGATTTGCTTTTGGAACAGGCTGTCTTTCTTAATTAAACCAGAAAGGTCAATTACCCGCGATGCCGTAAAATCCCTGAACGCTTTATTCGTAAAATGCCCGTCCATTTTAGAGGCCTGGCATTCACAAATCGAAAGTGCGGTTTTGTCGCTCCTGTCTTTGTGGAAACTTAGCAGGCAATTTAAAATAAAAGCCTTTTTATCTAAAATCGGTCTGCCCTCTTTTGATCGTATAGATACTTCTTGCCCCAAAACATTACCTGCTACCAATAAGGCAAAACAAAAAAATAAATTAAACTTTCTGGGCATACTAAAATTAAGTAGGAGCATTTGTCCCTGTTCTATCAATCAACTAATCAACCATTCAACCATTCAACCAACCAACTACTCCTCTATATAATATTCCTTCAACTTCCTGTACAAGGTCCTCTCACTGATACCTAAATCTGCGGAGGCATCTTTCCTTTTTCCCTTGTGCTTTTTCAGTGCTTTGATAATTAGCTCCTTCTCCATGTCCATAATGTTCAGGCTTTCTTCTACATTCTCATGCTCATGTATCTCGATGCCGTTGCCGGTGCCTGCATTCGGTTGCTGAATGATCATCGGCGATGCATTTTGGTACACAGGTGTCGTATAGGTGGCAGGCGTGTACTCATGTTGCACAGGCAGTTCGTTCATCGCCGGCTCATTGAAATTAATGTTGGCTGCCGCTTTTACTGCATTCGGATTTTGCACCAGCTCTACGAACATCCGCTTCAGTTCGGTCACATCCCTTTTCATATCAAAAAAGAGCTTATACAAAATCTCGCGTTCGTTGGCAAATGTTGTTTCACTTACAAAACCTGCGCCGCCATTAGCCTGTGATGCCAGCACCAGCTGGTTATTCGCCGGTTGGTCAGGCAAAAATTCTTTCATCTCCCGGCCACCGACAGATGGGTTTTTGCTCAGCACCGAAATTTGCTCTGCAATATTTTTTAATTCCCGCACATTACCACGCCAGGGGTAATTAATTAACATTTGCCTTGCATCGTCCTCCAACTGAACCGGGTTGGTGCGATACCGTTCAGCAAAATCAATTACGAATTTTCTAAACAGTAAAGGAATGTCTTCCTTCCGGTCTCTTAATGCCGGTATCCGGATCGGAACGGAATTAAGGCGGTAATACAGGTCGATCCTGAATTTACCTGTGCCGGCAAACTCCAGCAGGTCCCTGTTGGTAGCCGCGATTACCCGTACATTGGTTTTCATTGCCTTGCTGCTGCCCACTCGTATGTATTCCCCGCTTTCCAATATGCGCAGCAGGCGGGCCTGGGTTCCCAATGGCAATTCTCCAATCTCATCGAGGAAAATAGTACCACCATTCACCGTTTCAAAATAGCCCTTGCGGCTATCCACGGCACCGGTAAATGAACCCTTTTCATGACCGAACAATTCACTGTCGATGGTTCCCTCAGGAATGGCACCGCAGTTAACAGCTATAAAAGGATTGTGTTTGCGTGGCGACAGTGCATGAATGATCTGCGAAAAAACTTCTTTTCCTACGCCACTCTCTCCATTAATGAGTACACTAAGGTCGGTATTGGCCACCTGTGCCGCCACGTTGATCGCATGGTTCAATGCCGGAGAATTACCGATAATCGCGAACCTGTTTTTAATACTTTGTATGTCCATTTAATCCAATTCGTTAAGTATGTTTTCAATTTCTGTTTTAAGTATGGGCAAATGTTTTTTTACAATTACCAGTAGTCTTGCTGGGTCAACCCGGTCATAGTCGTGGATAACAATATGTCTTGTCCCAATTATTTGCTGAATATTAGTAACCGCAAGGGTTGGATCTAGCTTGTGAGCCTTAAACAGCGCCTCTCCAATAATGGAAATCCCTCTTTCCACCGCCCATTTTTTTTCAACTACTTCATAATCTACTAACGAATATTCATTAGCAAATGATTGTATATCCTCAATAGTCAGGATGATATCAAGCAGGTATTTCCGAAGATCCTTCATTTTGAAAAATTAAAAATTTTGTTTTGTTAACCGATTCCTGGAAATAACGATTCCTAAAATCATTGCCGGGTATCAGATCAACTTTTCTATTTAGTAGTTTTTCAAGTTCATTTTTCAATTCAAAGAATTCTTTGTCTGGGTCAAATGGCATATTTTCCAGATTGCCAAAATCAAACCCCTTATAATCCATCTCGTATAAAAAATCAACGTCGCTTGCTTCTGTAAAGTTTCCGTTTGTTACCGATCCGAATACAGATAGCGACTTCAGGTGGTGCTTTCGGCCCAACTGCTGAATTGGCTGAATATTATTTGCGATAATGGCATGCATATTTTTTACATTTTTATCTTCCCCAGTAATGTTCCTTGGGTGCATCTTTCAATCAATACATTAACGTAATCACCGGCTGTAAGTTCATAAGCTTCCTTTGCGAATACCACCACCTTGCTTTGCCCGCTGCGGCCCATCCAATCGTCTTTGCTTTTTTTACTGTCACCTTCAATTAATACCTTAAAAGTCTTGCCTACGTCTTCCTTAAAACTGGCCAGGCTGATGCGGTTTTGCAATTGAACAATCTCTTCCAGCCGCCGCTTTTTTACTTCCAGCGGCACATCATCTTCATAACGTCTCTCGGCCAATGTGCCGGGCCTTTCGCTATAGAAATACATGTAACTGTAGTGATATCTGCAGTATTCCATCAGGCTCAATGTCTGCTGGTGGTCTTCTTCTGTTTCAGTACAAAAACCGGAGATCATATCGCTGCTGATACCACAATCGGGGATAATTTCGCGGATGCGGTCCACTTTGGCCATATACCATTCGCGGCTGTAGGTTCGGTTCATCAGTTGTAACACCCGGCTGCTGCCACTTTGTACGGGCAGGTGTATGTAATTGCAAATATTTTCATACTTCGCCATCGTGTGCAGCACGTCGTCTGTAATATCCTTTGGGTGCGAAGTACTGAAACGCACCCTCAGCAGGGGAGAGATAAGTGCCACCCGCTCCATCAGTTTTGCAAACGTTACGGTTTCATCTTTTGTTTCGTCAATGAAAAAGTAGCTGTCTACATTTTGCCCAAGCAATGTCACTTCTTTATACCCCCGGTCAAAAAGGTCCTGGCATTCGGCCACAATGCTCATGGCATCACGGCTGCGTTCGCGGCCACGTGTAAATGGCACTACACAAAAACTGCACATATTATTACAACCCCGCATGATGCTGACAAACGCCATGATGCCATTGCTATTAAGGCGAACGGGCGAAATGTCTCCATAGGTTTCATCGCGGCTCAATAATACATTTACGCCCTTTTGGCCGCCTTCGGCCTCAGCCACAAGACCGGGCAGCGAACGGTAAGCATCCGGCCCGATTACGATGTCCACAAGTTTTTCTTCCTCTAGAAATTTAGATTTCAGGCGTTCGGCCATACAGCCCAATACCCCCACCAGGGTACCAGGCCTGGCCTGTTTTAGTTTACGGAATTCGGTAAGCCGCTTGCGAACCGTGAGTTCAGCTTTCTCCCGAATTGAACAGGTATTGATAAGGATCAGGTCGGCCGATTCAGCGTCGCGGGTAGCGCCATAACCATTTTCGTTCAGGATCGAAGCCACGATTTCGCTGTCCGCAAAATTCATAGCGCAGCCATAACTTTCTATGTAAAATTGTTTTTTGTACAAAACAGGTGCAATGGCAAATGGCGCAAATGCTTCGCCCTGCCTCCCTTCGTCGTGAAGTTTTGTAGTTATTACTTCCAACATGGTCGTCAATTTTTTTAGAGTCGGCTTTTAGGACCGGGCAGCGAAGATAACAGTTGCACGTTTACGATGGTGACGGAATGGCAGGAGAGCTATTGTTCATTTGGACAAGGTTTGAATAAGGCCGGTTGACCACTCCTGTAATAGCGTTGTCTGTTTCCAGTAGCCTTCGGTTATCTTCGGCCGGTGAAAAAACTGATCTTTTTTGTATTTGCTTTATTGGCGGCAGGGCAAAGTAGCTTCGGCCAAAAAACGGAATCTAAAAATGCCCTTGGCATCATTACCGGTAATGCGTTGGATAACGAAACGGGAAAGGGCCTGGATGCCGTGACGGTGACAGCAGGACTACTCGGTGACTCAGCTTCCAGGAATGTAATTGTAACTGGCGTCGATGGCGGTTTCGAATTTTCGGGCCTTGCATTTGGCTATTACCGCATCATGCTCAGCCTTACTGGCTATAAGACGGTCACCATCGACAGTATTTATCTCCGCGACGAACGTTACGATTTTAATATTGGCGATATTAAGTTGAGCAATAAAGATGAAGTGCTGCAGGATGTAATAGTGTATGTAGAAAAGCCGTTGATCGAAAATAAGGATGGCAAGATTGTTTACAATGTTGGCGAATCTGCCCTTACCGCAGGGAGCAATACAGCGGAAATTTTGAAGAATATGCCATTGGTAAGCAATGACCCCAACGGTAGACTGTTGCTCAAAGGCAAAGAACCCAAAATATTAATCGACGATAAGCCGGTAGACCTTAGTGCCCAGCAATTGACCGATCTGCTGGAGAGTCTTCCCGGTGGCTCGATAGAACGGATAGAATTGATGACCAATCCTCCGGCACAATATGCTTCGGAACAGGGAGGAGTGATCAATATTGTAACCCGGAAAGGCCGCATAGGGATGACGGGGAAAGTTACCCTCGGTATCGGGACTCGTGGGGAAGGGAACCTTAATGGAAATGTGAGCTATCGTAACAAAAAGGTCAGCATTAATACATCCGTTGGGATCGCAGCCAGCAAGTTGAAAGGCACCAGTTACAGTCACCGCCAGAATATTTATGCCGATAGCACCAATTACTTTAATACTGATGGACGCAGTGATAATAAAAACGCAAGACCCAATATCCGCTTCCAGGTGGATTATGATGCCACGAAGCAATTGCAAATGAGCATGGTGGTTCAGGCTAATGGCAATTATTTCGACAATAACGGATTCACGGAGTATAGCAATATCAATCGCTACAACGCACTGTATAAATTGAGCAACCGTTCGAGCGGCACAAACGGCAACAATATTAATTTCAACCTGCAGCCTTCTATTGTTTGGAAAGGGAAAAAGCCGGGGGAGATCCTTCGGGTGATAACCGGTTTCGCATACGGTAGGAACAATAACAACCGGGCGTATTTTCAACAATTTTTATTCCCTGATACGAGATTAGCAACAGGTATTGATAGTACCCAGAATCAGGAAGGACGCAATAGTGTTTTGAGTTATTCTTTGCGGGCAAATTACGACCGGCCAATGAAAATAAAAGGCTGGAGTTTTTCAACCGGTGCCACCTGGAACGGCAACAATAACCATAATGTGGTTACCACTTCTTTTTTGAAAAAACCTGATAATGTGCTGGTGCCTAATGGCCTGCTCAGCAGCGATTTCAGGTTTGTGCAAAATATATTAACTGTACGGGCAGGGCTTACGGCATTGCTCAGCACAAGGCTTCGCATCATTGCTAATCTTCAGGCAGAGGAAACCGATTTCGCATTTACATACAAAACTAATTTTACCAACAGCAACAATAATTATTGGAACATATTGCCATCGCTAACATTGCGTCAGGATTTTAAGAACAACAATAATGTAAGCTTGGTATACCGCGAATCAATCCGCAGGCCCGGAATTGGCGAGCTCAACCCGGCTATTGACTACAACGATCCCTATAACTTACGGTTTGGAAACCCCACACTTAATCCATCTGTAGCCCATAACTTCGACCTGAACTATACCCTCTCCAAGGGCAAATACTATGTAAATGGTTCTGTGGGTTATAACAACGTAAAAGATATTTTCAACACAATTCGTACCCTGCAGGCCGATGGTAAAACATACGTGACCTACCAAAATATCGACAATCGCCAGGAGTTTGAGGCCAGCCTTTGGGGCGGGTATACTTTTTCTAAATCTTTCAGGCTAAATGCCAGTACGGGATATTCCTTTAATAAATATGGGGAACAGCAGAAGCTGCTATATAAGTACCGCGATGGCGGATCTTTTTACACATCAGTTAATTATAATGTGTTATTTAGCAACGTATTTACCATGGACGGAAATTTCAGGTTCAGCAGTTTCGCTGATCCACAAGGCCGCAGCCGTAGTAACGTCACTATGAATTTCGGTGTACAGCATAAATTCATCAACCGAAGGCTGGTGTTAGGTGTACAGGTAGCCAATCCATTCCATACTTCTCAATTGCGCACTTATACCTATGGAAGCAACTTTGCACTCGAGAGTTATAATAGTACCAACACTAAAAACTACCGGTTCACAATATCCTGGCAACTAAATAAAAATAGTACGCCAAAAAAACCTGCCGGGAAGAAAATTGATCAGAAGACATTGAATAAGATGATGAAAATGTAGCTGTAAATCATTTCAAGCATCTTTTAGCAACACACTCCTGTGCAGTAATGCAATTCACTTTCTTAGAAAAGTGGGGCAGGCAGAAAGCACTGCCCCATTTAATGTTTACACAGTTACATTTCTTTTACTGCGTTTGTTGCGCTATTAAACATCCCGGTCAGGCTTTCCATGCCCTTGTCCATCATACCTTTTGCTTTCGCTTTCAAACTGTCCTTTTCTGCCGCGCTCATCTTATTGTACTTGTAAATGCCGTAAGCTGCTGCTGCCGCCGCAATTAGTAACCCTGCTTTTTTGTTCATGGTATTTTTTTTAATGATAATGAATAGCTGTTGCTAATTTTCTTTCTTAAAATTTCATGCCAAAGTTAATATTATGGCGTAACCTGAAAGACTAGCTATTTCAGGGAAATATTTTCTACAAAATGGATATGCTTTTCTGGTTTTCTCAGTTGCTGGCACTGCTGAAGGGATGACTTAGTGTTATTATGGTTTTTCCAATTAGCTAGTGGTTATACCTGCATGGACATAGTGCCTGGTTATTTCAGTTTTCCATTTTTGGGGTGGCAATTTGCCGGCTTTAAAGTATTCACATTTCGTTATTAAAACTTTACGGCAATTTTATAGTGTACAATAAATTAAAGAACATGAAAAATTCAGTGAGAGTGAGCGCCCTGGTACTACCATTAATTATCACCGCAGCCTTAGTTGGGCAGGCGCAACGCGGTAACAGGGGTACGGGAAGGGAAAGGCAGGACCAAAGTAGTAATCGCGGAAATGGCAATTCAACACCCCGCATCAGCAACAGGGAGAATAACACCAACAGGCAGGTCGAAGTGTTTCGCCAGCCATCTCCGGGTGAAAGTGAACGTAGATCAGGCCGGAATGAGCGAACATCATCTGTCAACCAGTGGAATAATAACAATAACCCAGGAATACGGGATCGGAATTTTGGTCAGGAGAATCGTAATCCTGGTCAGCAAAACCGTTACCCTGGTAACAGTTACGATAACCGGAATAACAACTATAACGGTTATAGAAATAATCGTAACTACTCACAGCAGCCAAGGTATTATGGTGGGGGCAACCATTACAGGCCTTTTATAGCCCCACGTTATACAATCGGTGCACCTTACTTCGGGCAGCGGTTCAGTAGCATCAATCATTCTTTTATCAATATTGGCTTCGGTGGCTGTAACTACAATTACTATGGCGGCGCATTCTACAGGCCATTTGGGGGATATTACCAGGTGGTAGCGCCACCAAGAGGTATTCATATCAGCCTATTGCCAGTTGGATACCATCGTTTTAATGTAGGTCCTGATCCATATTATTACTATAACGGCATCTTTTACAACCAGCCTTCAAACGATTATTATGAAGTGGTTGACCCGCCTTTAGGTGCTCGTCTTCCCGAATTGCCGTCTGGCGCTAAGAAGGTAATCATTAATAGCCAGGAATATTTCGAGAATGATGGAACTTATTATGAGCAGGAATATAATCAGAATAATGAAGTTTTGTATGCAGTGGTAGGAACACATGGCGTCCTCAATAGCGATCAGGTTGCTGAAGTGGATCGTAACAACGATTCAGACATTTATCACAAAAACGACTCCGGCACCATTGTAAATGCCCTGCCTGCAAATTGTAAGTTGGTCGATATAAATGGTCAAAAGTTGTATATGTCTCCGGCCAACGAATATTATCAGCAAGTAGTTGCGGACGATGGGACTGTTAGTTATCAGTTGGTCAGCAATAAACAGTAACTGAAGTAATAGGACGAAGGATTTTACGGGGTGAAGGTTATTATCTTTAGAAAGGTTGACTCAAAAAATAGGAGTCAACCTTTTTTATGTCGTGGTGCTTCAATTAAGAAATCTATGGTCTCGACTGAACACAAATGAGCGGTAATTTTCTCCAAAATGACTGCTCATTTTTGATTAAACCTCTGCTCATTTTGCTCAAAACCTCTGCTCGTTTTTTGAAAATGAGTTTTTGTACATGAAGGAAAAACTAATGGTTGGATTTTTTGTAAAGTCAATATGCTAAAACTATCGCTATTCTTACCAGATTTTAACTCGGTAGTTAACTTTAGGACAAGGGGAAATCTTTTTGAATGATGCCCACTTTTTTGAAAGGATTAGCCGTCAATAGGGCATAAAAAAAGCTGCCAGTTTTTAAATCTGACAGCCTGGTCAATCTGTTTTAATAGTTATGCGATGATCCTCGTTTTTTTTGCCCGGTCGCGCTGTAAAAACCACATAATCGTAAAACTTGGAATGAAATCGGTACCGGGCAATATTTCTTCTATAAAGTTAAACAAACCACCCATTGCACCTCTGACTCCACCAAAGCTAATAAAGAAAATTATCCCCGATACTGGTGCCCAAACCACATCTCCAAGTTCTCCCAATACTGGTATGCTATAAGTGGCCATTCCTATCAGGTCCATCACGATACAAAACAGCAGCGAAGGTTGTTTCATGTTCATTTTTTTTTAAGTTCAGTAATAAGATGAGCTGCTATGACAAAAGGTTGCATGTGCGAAAATTCCTCGCGACTATTAACGAGAGTATTACATCATTCCAGCCTAATATCTCAAAACCCACGCTATTAACTGCGATATCGATAAAAAATTAGCTACAAGAATTGTGATGCCTGATGAAGCGGAGGAAATTGAAAGTATTAGCGTACGAGGGTAGAAACGCCCTTTCGTAAATAATTGAGGCCATCGCCACCGATGCCCTCAAAGGTCCAGATTACGGATTGTGTTTGCTGGGCTTCGCCGCGGTAGTTGCCATCCCAGCCTGCTTTTTCATCTTTTGTTTCAAACATCAGGTTGCCCCAGCGGTTAAAGATCCGGAAACCACGAATCTCTTTTATACCGATCAAGACCGGCCTCAGGATATCATTTTTGCTGTCGTTATTCGGTGTAAATGCAGTAGGTACAAATACCTCTACCTGCTTGTATATTTTTACGAATTGTGTATCTATGGTTTCGCAGCCTGAAGCAGTGGTGATTTTGATTGTATACAACTGATCGGCTGACCCCTTAAATGTTGGCTTTACTGAGAGCGCATCATCCAGGTTAATCTGCGGACTCCAAAATACGCGGGTTCCAAACGGACGCGCCTGGAGGCCGGCGGGTAAATTGATCACAGCTCCCTGTTCAGGATATCTTATGGCAGGTCTTGGACTTTCTACCAACAGGTTATGTTTTACAACACTCAACGGCGAAGGGCATTGGTTGGTATTTACTGTTAAACTATACGAATATGATCCCGGGCTGGTATACACCTGCGCAGGCGGAATCTGTGCTGTGCTCACCTGCCCGTTGCCCAAAGTCCAGCTATAGTTCACCGTGGAGTTGCCACTATAACTGGTCTTATTTATAATTTCAGCCGGCAAATTGACGCAAACTGTGGCAGCTGTAAAATCAGCGATGGCATTCGGGAACACATTGATTGAAATGAGGCTGCTGTCCGCACACACTGCGCTGCTTCTTACCAGTAGCTTCACGGGGTAGGTTCCGGGGCTTGCGTATTTGTGGATTAGGTTCCGTGTGGTATCCGTAACGCCATCACCCAGCGCCCATTCATAACGCATCTGGCCAACAGCATTGGTACTGGTATTGGTAAAATTAAACAGGTTACCTGAAAGGCATTGATCGGGGTTGTTTACCGTAAAACCAACAACGGGAATGGAGGAGATGGTAATTATTTTGTCGATCGTTTTTAAAATACAGCCCTCGGCACTGGTCAGCAACGCATAGTACTTTCCGGTTTGCAATATCCTGTAAACCGTCCCGCTTGCGCCAGGTATCGCTGCGTCATTGCGGTACCACTGGATGTGAAAGGCGGGCATTACCCGCATTACGGCACTGTCGCCACTACCAGTACAAAACTCGGGGCTGCCTTCGAATTCCAGCGTGTTGTCTAGTACGGAAGACCTCACTATCACCGTATCAAAGTCCACACAGCCACCTCCGGCGCTATTAGTTCTCAGCACGTAGGTTGTAGTTATTTCGGGTGCAGCTAATGGGTTGGAGATATTGGCATTGCTGAGGCCATTGGTAGGAGTCCACTGGTAGAAAAGCCCTGGTTTAGGCGGTGCGCCTATGGGTACTGCGTTCAGGTTGCACGAGATTGTATCCTTGCCTGCGTTGGATTTAATATGAAGTGTGTCCACGAGGCTGGCGTACAGAGTATCCAGGCATCCATAACCATTATACGGCACTAGTACCACCCCGACGATGGTGCCTGGTGGTGGTGGGGGTGCCAGTCTCAATACCTGCGAGCTACCTAATAATTGCGTGAAGGACCTATTATACCAGGAATAGGTTTGGTAACCATGAGGTGCCGTAACATAGACCACGGAATCATCATGGCAAAAAGTAGCTCCCACAAAGGAGCCACTGCATTCTGAGTTCACATCTATATATGCGTACCCAAAATGCCTGCGGAAGGTGCAATCGGCTGTTTTGAAAAATAGCCGGATCCGTTTCCCTGCATGACCATCCAGGTTAATGGAAACTGCCGACCAGTCTTTATAGTAAACGGGAGTAGCACTGCCAGGGTTGTCGGACAACTGGAAACCGGGCAGTGGTGATCCATACGGGTAAAAAGTGAAGGAGGAGCAATTAACAGTAACATTGTCGGTAACATTTGTGATCTCAATTTCCATCCGGGGCTGCTGAAATTCCAGGTGATTGGGGTCCTGGAACACCACGGCATAATTATAAATCAGGTTATATGTAGGTTCATTTGCTGGTATAATAAATTCGTAGGAAATGCCTTCTGCTTCGCCGCCTCCCGTGTTGTTACCGAGTTTGATGGAATGCCCGCTGCCGTTGGGGCAGTTTACCGGGAATCCGCCGTACTCATCCACCCCATTCCCCGGAATGGCCGACATCATGGTATGGCGGTCGGAAACCGGCCCGCCTGAAGGTGTAAGGTTGATCATGTTTTGGTTGCCAATGCCAGTAACATAACCAGTGTAGCAGGTCCACCCGCTAAAATCACCGGTTTCGAAATCAATATTGGGTGGACAACTTTGGCCAAATCCGGCAAATGACAAAGACATTGCAAGTACCAGCACATACCAGCTACGCATGCCCCTGGCATCATGCCGAAGGTTGATTGTAGGGTAGGTTGTTTGCTGATGCATCGTGTTTATAACAGAAAGATAAAGATACGAGAGCGCGATGCCAAAATATTTAGGCTAACTCCTTATTATTCCGGCAGTATCCATGGTCACTTATCGGAGGTGGTTGTTCATAGGTTGCTTTGATAGATGGCCTAATCCAAAAGGTCGCTATTTTTCCCTTAGAAAGAAAGGTATTTATTGAAATGATGTCCGGAAATAATCGCTACACATCAAATCCATACCTGGCCATTTGCCAATACTCATCAAAAGAAACAATCGAGAATTTGAAAAAGCCAATCAGCGTCGGCCATTTTTCTTTATAAAAGATATTCACGTCAGCGATCTCCCGGTAGATCATGGAACTCGTTTTGCCAAAGGCATCAGCAGTTTCAGGAACCCAGGTCCAGCCAGTGCCTGCAATGCTTTCGAATATTTTTTGCTGACCCGTAAAATGCTGAAATAGTTGTTGCCTGGCCACAGTATCAGGGTGGGTAATTTCGATGATAAACGAACCCGCCATCGTGCCGGCATCCATTTTTACCTGGATAAAGCGATTGCCGGTTTTATAATTGACCCAATTGATTTTCTCACCGTCTGCGTTGGGTAGCGGCATCATGTATTGGCCAAACGCGGTCCAGAACGCTTGTCTTAACTGTGATGCTTCCCGTTTCGTGTACATCCTTTGGTTGCTGTTTATTTGTAATGTGTAAGTACGCCTTGTGAGTGGGGCATTTGTTAGTTACAATACTACCATTCCCGCCTCGTTATTTTCAAAGCTTGCTGGGCGACATCGCGTCCGGAGTCCCGGCCAACTTTTCTTAAACAAATTGATAAGCGCAAAATTTGCCTTACTGGTATCTACCGCTTTTTCGTCGCCATAGTATACACCGAATTCATCTTCATGGTACACATGGTAGCTGAAGTGCAATTTCTTTTCTTGTAGAATATCCAGCATATCAGCTACCCAGGCGATCCCTCCTTTATTGTTTTTAAAACAATGCTGAATGCGACCAAATTCACCCATATATACTGGCACATTATTCCGTCTTCCAAATTCCAGGTATTGGTCTACCTGTTGTTCCAGGTAGGCTTTGTTGCGGGGCAATCCACCCTGCTCTACTTTACTATCATCCGGGTATTGTCCGCCATCCGGCATTTTCGCCCATCCGGCTAGCTGGTGGATGTATCTAAAGGGCTGGTAGAAATGAAAAGTATACATGGTGTTCTTGTCATTCACCAGAAAAAAATTATTGTCTCCGTTAAAGTCTTTCCAGGTTTTGCCAATGGCATTTAATCTTTCCACAATCAGCAGGTGATTGGTATCTACTTGTCGAATGGTATCCACTAGTTGTTGGGCAAGGTGTTTCCATTGCTCAATAGAATCGGTAACCACTGGCTCATTCACAAGATCGTAGCCGGCAATGATCGGTTCTTTTGCATAATGTTTCGCGATCTGCCATAGCGCCTCCAGTCTTTTTTGGTTATTTTGATGTTTCCACAATGCGATGCCGTCCCCACCAGATTGCACCCCTCCCTGCGGAACATGCATATCGAGGATCAGGTAGATATTATATTTTTTTGCCCAGGCGATGTTTTTATCTAACCAGCTAAACCCGGCTGCTTTATAATGGAACGGGTTAGCATCCGATTCAAAAGTTCTATAGTTCAGATAGAACCGGATTACATTCATCCCCATGTCTTTTACCCGCTTAAAGTCAGCTTCTGTATGATGTTTAACAGGGATTGGTACTGATGACCAAAAGTTATTTCCGAACCCTATTCCCTTCAGCCATATTGCTTTGCCGTTTGAATTTACTATCAAGTTTTCCTTCCGGTGAAGCAGGGTAAGTGTTTTTGCAGATGAAAAAGTTTGGGCGGCAGTTGGGATGGAAAAGATGATCGTGATAGCTGTGTAGCATACACACAGTAGATTTCTTTTTATCATGTAAATGTCTGGGTGCATGGATTGATTGATTTGTTGATCGTTTTGAGATGACTGGATCGATTGCAGTGAAACCCCGACGTCGCAGGCGCTTGCAAAAACGCTACTGTTTCAATTTTCATAGATTCCGAATTGCGTCGGGGTGTCACGCAGGTGCTTGAAACTGTAAGCCGCGACTGTGAAAACCCCGCCATAACCTGGGTGTGTATTTTCGCAGCACTGATGAGCATACATTATAACAGAAAGAAGTCAAGTTTTAAAAACTTGACTTCTTTAGCTTTTTTTAAATGGCAAGTCGATTGTATTACGCGCTATGTTTTACTTCTTTTTTCCTGGGGTGGAAAATGGTGGATGTGTAACAGCCGGCCATCGTTCTTTCTCCAGCAACTTCAATGTTTCTTCCACCGCTTTTTCAAGTTGCAGGTCGCGGCCCTGAGATACAGCTGAGGCGGAGATCTTTTGTTCGATATCCGGTGCAATACCCATATTCTCTGCTATCCATACATTTTGCTTAGGATCAAATATGGCGTTGTCGGGCGCTGTCATGGCACCCCCATCTATAAACGAATAATGCGTGGTTGATTTTACCAGGCCGCCCCAGGTGCGGGTGCCGATCAATGGCCCTACATTCTGATGGCGGAATATCCAGGGAAAAAAGTCGCCGCCTGAGCCTGCCAGTTCATTGATCAATAAAACCTTGGGGCCGAGTATGCCAGCAGGCAGCCGCGTGGCTGTACCACCGGGTACTTCGTTGGTGATGGCAGCACGCAAACGGCGCACCATCAGGTCCACCATATAGTCATCCAGCGATCCGCCACCGTTAAACCGTTCATCGATTACGGCGCCTTGCTTATCCTGCTGCGCAAAATAGTAGCGGTTGAAACTATTAAAACCTGCACCGCCCGTATTGGGTACCCATACATATCCTAATTTACCTTTTGACAACTCATCCACCTTTCTGCGATTGTCTTCTACCCATGCGAGTTGGCGCAATGAAGATTCACTATCTAATGGTTTCACACGTACAGTCCAGGCGCCTTCGGTGCCGGGCTTATTATTCACCAATAGAACGGTTTGAACTTTCGCCGCACCATTCAGCCATTGGTAGGGATCATCCAGTGAGGTTAAAGCCATGCCATTCACCGCCAGAATATAATCTCCCTGTTGCACTTTAAGATCGGGCTGAGCCAGCGGCGCCACCAGCGAAGGATTCCAGCTTTCTGTATTATATATTCTGCTAATTTTCCAGCGGCCATTAACGGCAACAAGATCAGCACCCAATACACCAACCCGTGACGTATCCAGGGCAGGAAAGTCGCCACCAAAAACGAAGCTATGACCAACAGATGCTTCACCACCCAACTGATCCAGGAGGTACGTGAGATCGGTGCGGTGCCGGATATAGGGAATCAATGGGGCATAGTCGTTCCAGACTTCCTGCCAATCCCTGCCATGCATATTCTTATCATAGAGATAATCGCGTTGGTATTTCCAGGCTTCCGAGAATATCTGTGTCCATTCTTCCTGCCTGTTCAGTTCCATCCTTAAGTTCATGGGTACTGCTCCGTCGGCGGGGCCCGCAGGCTTGCCGGTAGAAACTACCCGCCAGCCGGGGCCCGATTTAAATAATAATTTTTCACCATTGGCAGACACGCTGAACTGCGATCCGCCTTTCACCATTTCTTCCAGCTTCTTATCTGCCACCACATATTTGCTCAGCGTAGATCCCGACCCGATAAAGACGGAACCTTTCGGGCCTGCCAGTAAACCATCATAATCACCCACAGGAATTGGCATGGCAATGATTCGCATATCCAATTGATCCCAATCGATAAGTACTGCTTTTTGATTGCCAGTATCTTTTTTGGGTTTTACCGTAGTTGTAGTATCTGGCTCCTCATCTGTTTTTAATGGAAAAGGGTTGGGATCATCCTTGCGCAGTAAGGTAAGATAAACGCCAAAGGTTGGCTTTGCCATTTGCGCACTGGTGTTGGCCCAACCAGAACCCAATGCCACATCGGTACTCGCTAGGAAATAGAGGTATCGGCCATTCATATCCCAAACGGGAGATATCGCATCGGCCATGGGATTACTAAGCGGCTTCAGTTTTTTACTGTCTACCGACCATACCATCACGGTTCTGAAATTGTTAGTCCCTGATTTGGAATACGCCAGCCATTTACTATCGGGCGACCAGCTAAAGCCCATATTGCCACGGTCGAGGTTAGCACCTCCAACATCAACGTCGTTGATATTGCCGGTAGACAATTCAATCACTTTCACCCTGGTCGCATTATCATCAAAAGCAATGTATTTTCCATCCGGCGACCATGTTGGCTCCCATGGTAGTTTGCTTTCGCCAATCGAAATTTTGCGGGGTTCTTTCATCGCTTCCTGGTCGGTGATGTATAAGGCATAGGCATCACCGGCTTTATCAGAAAACCAGGCGATTTGTTTTCCATCGGGCGACCAGATTGGCCTGCGATCAGCTGCACCAGAGCTGCGGGATATATTTCTTGCGTCGCCGTTTTCCACCGGCACAGTGAAGATTTCTCCTCTTGCTTCGACAATGATTCTTTTGCCCGTTGGGGATAGCGATGCATTGGTGGCACTCGCAGTTACATTCTCCAGGCGGGTTTCGGCCCAGGGGAAATCACCGGTTACCGTAATATTCAGTTGATTGCTTTTGCCGGTAGCAGGATCGAGTAAGTAGAGGTTGCCGGATTGCTCAAACACCAGTTCTTTGCCATTGCCTTCCAACCATTTTACATCGCCTTTTTTAAAACTGGTTACTTGTCTCACCGCTGCGGTACTGGTATTATATGCCCATACATTCATGATAAAATCCCTGTCGGATAAAAAGTAAATCTCGTTATTCAGCCAAACGGGATGGATGTCTTCGCTGCCGTCTGTAGGGATATTTTGCTCTGTCAATGTTGTAAGATCGAGAATCTGCAGGGCTGTGTTTTGCCCGCCGCGATAATGCCGCCATTCCGAATCCCACCTGCTTACCCTATCGATGATCATTTTATTGCCATCGGGAGAATAGTTGCCATCGAAGCCCCAGGGTGCTGGCAACATTTCGGATGGACCACCCTTCGCGGAGACTTTCCAAAGACGGTTGTAACCAGTAGGTGCGGTCTCCCTGCCCGATGCATACAATATTTCTTTACCATCTTTTGTCCAGCCGCGGGGGAGCGAACCAGAAGGATACCAGGTAAGTCTTTTAGGATCGCCACCTGTGGCAGCCACTACATAAACCTGTGCGATGCCAGCCCGGTTAGAGCTAAATGCGATCCATTGCCCGTCGGGCGAAAAATGCGGATTGGCCTCAACGGCTGCGGTACTGGTAATTCTTTGCGCAGTGCCACCGGCTTTTGCCGCGACCCAGATATCGCCACCGTATTCAAAGGCTACCTGCGTAGCGCTGATAGCGGGTTGTCGTAACAGGCGGGTGTTTTGGGCGTTGGATTGCCAGAAAGTTGTCAATAAAATAAAACTAAGTATAGGTTTCATAGAGAGTTTCAGAGGCTGCATAAGAAGAATAGTTTTACGGGGTTGATGTTTAAATGTACATCCCTTGGATGATTCGAAGTTTTTTTCTCAATAACAATAATGTTGATCCGAAAGGACGGGTTCTGCATAGTCGATAACTCCCTGATCTTGCAACTCTGATAATTTTCTTTTGATTGGTTGGTAATCTTTGTCTGCTGGAATGTTAAGGACAAAATAGCTTTCACTGAATCCTTCAAAGCCGCAGCCCATTTCATTAAACAGCTGCATGACATCATTCATGGCAATGGCTTTACTCATCATTACAACTTGTATCGTGGAATTTCCTGAAAACTCAAAAGTATCTCTGTATGTCAGCATTCCTTCTGTCTCATCATATTCGGCAAACACTATGTCTTCAAAAGCAATGGATGCGTAGAATGGCGTGTTCTTTATTTGATAATGTCCTTTGTCTGCATCCACAACTGCAGCCCACATCGTTTCAACCGTCCATTGGTCCAACAGGTTGCTATAAAACCGGAACAATATTTTTACTAGTTGATTGTCTATTGCTTTCATAGTTGGTTCAGCTTCATAGTTACTAATTGAAATATAATTCCCTACTTCCTCAACCAATCCCAATTCATCAATACATTCCAAACCATCGGTGCATCATGCAAATTCAAATAGCGGTGCAGTGGATCAAAAGTAAATGCGATTAAACGGCCTTCCCCAACGGGCACATTGAAAATAGCACCATGGCCGATGATGGTTTGTTCATTCCGCACCATGCCCGATAATACATAGGGCGGGTCTTTCTTTGGCTCTTCTTTGGCAACGGTTACGGTGTCGCTTCCTGGTATACCTAAGATGGGACCGGTATATTTTTCTTCGTCTTTCAACACCTGGTTTCCATATTGTAACACCATCATGTCCCGGTTGTATTTGCTAAGCTGTAATAAGGGGCCGTTGCCTTTAAAAATCGGGAAAGTTTCCGGATAGCCATATAATACCGGATCGTCTTTTTTACGGCTCTTGGCTTGCACCACAGAGCCAGGATGAAAGAGGCCAGCACCCGTGTACGGTTGCAGATCGTTTGTAATACCTGCAGTTGCCAGGATCGTAGAAGCATTATCAAGGCTAATGATCACGCCCCCTGTTTCTGCAAACTGTAGTAAGTTTTCCATGCCCGTAAATCCAGGCCCGCCGGTCATGTCGCTGGTAGAATCGGGAAAGCCATGTGAAGGGAAGGCAGCAGTTTTGGTATACGGCATGGGCCCAAATTTCTTGTCAATCCCGTTGATGAAATCGCCGGCACCACCATCCGTAGTTGGCACGAGAATTACGTCGAATCTTTTTCTAAGCCCGCCCTGTTTTAAATCGTCTTTATTGATATAAGTATAAGGTATACCGCGCTGCTCAAAAGTGTACCTCGACCATCCTGCATCCTGAGTATCGTACCAGGTATGGTAAATGCCCACCCTCGGAAGGGTCACATCATGCTGCTTTGAAAATGCTTTGGTAGTGGTGGCTTCCAGGTTTAACCCAAATTGGGAAACTATTTTTGAGGCCTCGTTTTTACTCAGCCCTCTAAACAGCACCGAGCCGGCGACCAGCGTATCTGTAACTCCATCCAATTTCGTTCTTGTATCTGCAATGCTTGCGCTGGCTTGTTTGTTTTGCTGTTTCATCCAGTATAATGCTGGCAGCACATTATTCTGGGCTTTGTAATTCAGCACATAATTAGATCCGGCGCCAGTAAGTGTTCCTTCAAAGCGAACATCCGCACTAAGCATCTTCAGGTTTGTAGCGGCATACTTCACCGTGTCCTCAGCCTTTACATCCACACCGTACAGAAGGCCCATCGTCCAGGCAATATCATCGTAGGGCGGAAACTTGGCATCCTTTGAGAAGTTCTGTTTGGTGAGTAAGGTCACGGCCAGATTGCGGTAGGGTTGATCCAGTAATACTACGTAATCATTCTTCGCTTTTCCGGTATCTACCTGATGAACTTCGATACCCTGGCCACGCAATTGGTTCACGAGATAAGCAGCCATGGCTGGGTCATGCTGGCTGGCAGGAATCACAAAAGCTTTTGGTTTTTCTTCTCTTCCTTTTTTGAGATTATTTAAACCTTTCTGGTAGAAATTTCCCAGCAACACGCGGGCATTATTGGCGGTGTAGGTTAAAGAAGCCAGCACACCAGCTTCCATATAATTAATGTTATTGCGGGAAGACCAGTAGACCAATTGTGTCGCAGGATCGGGCCGGTACCATTGGCGGCTGGTTACAGGATCGCCGGCATATTTGTTATTCGACAGATCGCGCAGGTAGGTATTAGCGCCTGCATTTCCAAAGGTTTCGTAAAAGCGACCGATAGAATTATGGTTATTGGCTACCCAAATGCCATAGCCTGGATACCAGCCGTCGTAAAACGCCCAGGTAAATGCGCCCGGCAATCCCTGTGCCGCCAACGCTGTGATATCATTATTCGCCATTACCTGCCATTCGCCTACGGTGATGGGATCAATATTTTCGTTATATGGTCCGGTGCCCGTCGACATATAAATCAATGGCACCGATTCATGCAGATCGAGCATTACGGTGGGGTGCCAGTCGTAATAGATATTGAAAATCGCCTTCGTAATGGCCTGTGAAATCTGGATGCCATCGCGGTTGTTATCATGAAAAGCATATTTGCCCCAATAGGGTGGGGAATACTGGAAACCATCATTAAAATCTTCCCTGGCTTTGGAATAGCGGTAGTACCAATCTACCTGTTTGTCGCGGCCGTCGGGTTCCGATACCGGGTTGATCAGCACGATGATCTTATCCCTGATATTCTTAATGTCCGCACTGGTGCCGGTAACCAGGCGATAGGCTAATTCCATCAGCATTTCGGGTGAACCCATTTCTGTGGAATGCAATCCTGCATTGAGGTAGAATACTGGCTTTGTGCTGTTGATAAGTTGCTCCACATCCATTGTTCCAATTTTGCGCGGATCGGCTAAGATGTCCAGTTGCTTTTTGTTGGCATCCACTTGTTTCAGTGCGGCTTCATTACCAATGACTACCAGGTTAATGGGGCGGCCTTCCTCGGTAGTGCCAACCTGTTTCATTGAAATATATGGAGATACCTGGGCAAGCTGCTGGTAGTAGCTATAGATATCGGTGGTATGGTGCATCACCCCGGGAGCGCCAATGATGCTGCCGAAAAATTGTAGCGGTGAAGGCACTTTAGCATCCGTAACAAGATTCAACACAGATGAGGGGAGGAATTTCGGATCGGTGGTGTATTCCTTTATTTTGGTATTGTAAGGTTCATCAATGGACTGTGCCATAACAAACTGATGACTACCAAACAGGCAGCACAAAAAAATGACTAACCATCGCTGGGTTTTGATCGGGTACATGGGTTTTTATTTTGGATGATGCAAGAGGCTAGGAGCATCGCCGGGTAGATTCCGGCAATGATTACCGGCTACCTGGAGGAATGAAGCTCCAACGCGTAAGATATATTTTTTCGATGGTAATGGTATAAAGGCAGGAAGCTAATAGCTCGTTTAACCAAGAAGTCGATTCCACAGTTTTGCAGGATCTTCTTTTTGAGGAAATAATATTTTCACGAGGACGTTCTTGCCTTCAATTGAATAAACAAACATGTAGGGAAATCCCTTGGCCGGGATCCGACGGTGTACTTAATCTGATAAATTAAATAGTGTTCTGCGTTGAGCACTAAGTCCTGCAAAGCCGCTATTATTTCTTTTTCCACACGCAGTCCAAGGTTATGGGAAATTGACTCTTAGTATGAGATGACTTCTAACACCTCTTCATCTACGGTATCATATTTCAATACATTATAAACCATCTCTTCTTTGCTGCAGTTTCATTTTCAGGTCATCGATGCTGGTTACATGCAGCTGTCCGTTTTTATAGGCATTGTCTCTCTTGCTTATTTCAGCGAATAGCAGTTCTTCGGCCTTTTCGTTGAACAGGTATTGGTTCATTTCTACATCTGCCTTTAGTGCTAAAAATAAATCTGTCCTATCAGATACAGGTAGTTTTTTTACTTCATCCAGCATGGAGGTCATGTCAATTGATTTTGGTCAAAACTACCATTTATTTGCGTCGGGTTTTGAGAATGGGTTACATCAACGGAGGTAAAAGTTCACGGGTGGCTGTAGTTTTATCTGACTTTTGGCGGGGGTCAGCCCTGTTTCCATAAATTTACCACATGGCAGCAGCTTCTAAAATACTCAACTGGGGCATTATTGGTTGCGGTGATGTGACAGAAATAAAAAGTGGGCCCGGCTTTCAGAAAGCAGACCGGTCGGCATTGGTGGCGGTTATGCGACGCGATGCTGCGAAGGCCGCGGACTATGCCCAACGCCATGGCGTACCCAAATGGTATAGCGACGCGGACGAGTTGCTGAACGATGCTGAAGTAGATGCCATATATATTGCTACGCCACCAGGTTCTCACGAAAGCTATACGATCAAAGCCCTGAGTATGGGTAAACCTGTGTATGTAGAAAAACCGATGGCTTTGAATATGGCATCCTGCGTTCGGATGGCTAATGCTGCGAAACAATTTGACACCAAACTGGTGGTGGCTCACTATCGCCGGGCTGTGCCGATGTTTGTTGCCATTAAAGAGTGGCTGGAATGCGGCGCTTTGGGCGACATCAGGACAGTGCAGCTCACCATGCTGATGGCACCGAATGTAGAAGGAGTTGCCAAAACTGAAACGAATTGGAGAACCAACCCGAAACTTTCCGGTGGTGGTTATTTTCACGACCTGGCGCCACATCAACTGGACCTGATGCTACACTGGTTTGGCGTACCAGAAATTATAAATGGCTTTGGCGTGAACCAATCGGGTTTGTATACCGCAGATGATGCGGTAGCTGGTCAGCTGCTTTTTAGTAACAATATTGTGTTCTCGGGTACCTGGTGCTTTGGGGTTGGCCCCGGTACAGTTAAAGATTGGTGCCAGATCACCGGATCAAAAGGCAGCATTGGATTTCCTTTTTTCGGGAAAGAAATTATCGTAAACGTAGAAGGCAATGAAGCAAGGTTTCCTTTCGAACACCCTGCCCATATTCAGCAGCCCATGATCGAAAAAGTGACTGCCTATTTTTTGGGGGACGGTGGTAACCCCTGCCCTGCGGTAGAAGGGGTTGAGGTGATGCGAATGATGGATGTTTTCACCGCTGGTGAGCCGGTCTGACTGCATCTGGAACTGCCTTAAAAATAAGGTAACACGTATAATAAATTAACCCGCTATTGTAATTCATTAAAATAAAAATCTTTATGCAAACAACAGTCGATTTTGACGCGCTTGCCAAAAAAGCGGTAGCATCTGATGGTTTTATTGATGATCTGAATAACCTTTTTGGTGAAACCCTCGTACTTGAAAAATGGCTTTTTATTGCCCGTGGCGGTGGTGACCAAATTAATCCATACGTTGCTGCCAACGCAGGCAAAGCTGACGGAAAGCCCATGATACGGGTGTTCACCGATACCAATCGCCTCATCCGTTTTGCCCAGGAAAATAACCTGACCGCGCCGGACGGTTCTGCCCAAATGCTGGAAACGCCAACAAGTAATGTCATAGAATATCTCGAAAGATTTGTTGCCGATGGTGTACATGGGGTTTGGTTTAATTCTGATACAATCAGTGAAGGGTATTACATCCCGATAGTACAGCTGAAGGCAATTAAAGAACACCTGGCTAAAACCGGCTGGCAATCGGTCCTAGGAGAAAATATTCCAGTTCAGTCGCATTCTTTGAATCCAGCCACGACGGCAGTTCCACTTGCAACGGTTGTTCTAATTATCAGGGACGGTTTGGCACTCCCTTCCGGATATATTAAGGCTACTGAATATGCATGTAACTTTTATTGTATGGTTCCACATGAATGGACGGAAAATAACGAAGTGAAGCCCATTTATCTTGAAAAACTCTACGAAAAAATTTACGGATCAAATTGGAAGAAGGGCAACAGTGATGGTTCTACCTATGTAATTGAAAGTTCTTTTTCAATTATTGTTACGCCAGAAATTATGGAAGGCTTAAACTGGACGGAAGCGTTTACCTGGATCTTTTCGAATACAGATAAAAATCATTACTGGCTTTTTATTGCCGGAGAAAATGGCGAAATAGCGAAAGCAACGCCGGAGGAATTTCAGAAAACTTACAATCTTTCCCGGCAAATGATGCTAATGAAAAATCCCACCGTTGCTCCGCTGCCTTCAAAAGCTGAAGATTACGGACTTTCAAAAACGCCAGACGGTAAAGTGGATCAGCGAATCAGGATCTTCAGAACGGGAAACGTTACACCTGGCGCATCACTGCTACCATTTTTTTCAGCCTTTGCGCCTTTGCTGACAGACTATCAGGGCTTTGGCGAATTTGGACAAATTTTGAATTTTGCACCTGAATCTATGACTAATGTGCAAGAGTCTGTTATGCAAAACCAACATGGCAATTATATCCGGCTACGAACATTTAAATACCAAAAAGTTGCAGATGTAGCAGACGCCATGACTATCGACAGTAATCAATTGCGCCACGTAACTACCGGGGCAACACTTTTGGTTAGCTTCACGCTTTTAACCATGTCTGAGCCGTCATCAGCAGCTTTATATTTTAGTCTTGAAGGAGGAAGCAGCGAAGTGCAAAATTTATTACATGCAATTGCCCCTGTGCTGGAAAGTTGCGGATTTGTGGAATCAGAAAAAAAATAGACTGGTGAAGAACAACATTGAAAGAACAAAAAAGATACGTACTCAACGGCCCGATAAAGCCGGTTTTAGCCTATTTATTGGTTCATTTTTGCTCATCGCTTTTGTTCCCGCAGCCTATTGGACAAATTACTACTACAGATTTTTCAAGAACAACTTTTCCGTGCTGCAAACCTGGAAGGAACATCCTGAAAACATACCAGATTATTTGCCCGCCAAAGATCTTCTTTACAGTCAGGCCAGTACCGTCGAAAGTTCGCGGCTACAGGCGGTTCTACTGGGCGCAGGTAGTTTAATACTTTTGATTTCGGCTATCTTTTTATTCATTCGTGCTTATAGAATTTTCCGGCTCAATAAAGCGCCGGAATACATGCAAGCAGACTGGCGCAGTTTTGATAAACCGGCAGGCAATGTAGAAGTGTTATACAGCCGGACTGCTACCGTTGCGGCGATTTTTTTCTATGTATTTTTTGGAGGGATCAGCTTCCTGGCGATTGGTTCCAGCTTTAAGCCCGATGGTATCAGGTTACCCGGTATTGTCATAGGTTTATTTAATGCTGTACTAATAGGGGTGGTATATTACCTGAGACATAACGCAGAAAAAAAATCCATCAAGTATTTTGATGCCAGCGGCGTGATGCGAAAGGACGGCACTTTTTTACTGTGGAGTGCTTTCTGTGGTGTTATCAGGCGTATGGGTAGATTGCGTTACGGCGGCAAAATGGTATACCGTACGGAGCTTGTATTTGAAAACGGTGTTACCGTTTGGATTATTGGTCAGCGGATTAAAAACTATGTGGAAGTGAATAGGTTTGTGGAGACCTTGCCGGTGGCGGTAGTGAAAGCGGTTTAGCGCTTTCAAATAAAAAAAAACTGGGTGCGGGAATGTTCTGATTATAGGCGCCGGACTCCGTCCCGTGTCTACAAGTTACTTTTCTTGCACCGTCATAGGGTTTGAATTTGTAAGCAACCGACAGGAAAATTTTAGCACAATGAATTTTATTGATACTATAATGGACTATAGCAAATTGTTGGATCTGGTGATTCTCGACTAAACACAACATTTAATATAGTTGAAGAAAAGTAACGTTTAGACACCGGATGGAATCTGGCGCCTATTTGGTTAGTGCAGCGGACGCTGCCATTATTTTAGGTCCAAGCGGATGCTTGAACCAATTGCAGTTAAAGCAACCTTGCGCCAATTTTCTGTTAGCTTTATTTCCCAATAAAAAATTCCTAACATTATTTGTTAGCTTTTTCATGTTAGCTTTATTTCCTAACAGTAAATGTCCTAACATTCTAAGCGAAAATTTATAAATGAAACATGTGGGTAGGCTAAGAATGGATCTGGGGCTGAATCAAATTGAGTTTGCAGAATTGATTGGCTGTAGCGAAGCCCGGTTGGCAATGGCAGAATCGGGGCGGCGAAAATTAACGCATGCATCTCATAACGTTTTCAGCCAGTTATCATCCATACCACTCCCACAGCCTGCTGTCACTCCGGATAACGTTTACACCCAGGGTCAATTGAAAATATTGGAAGGAGACCTGCGAACCCGCCGGTCGAAAATAAATGGGCTGGAATTAGCAGCGGAGAACCTGGAGCAGAAAACAGTACAAGCCGGCAATATGATTGCATTGGTAGATAGTATGCAAGCCCGGGGTGCTCGAGCGGAAGAGCTGCTGATGGAAGAGCTGATTGTACTCCAGCGAAAGGCCATTGCAAAACAAAGCAGGTATCGAAAAGAATGGTTTAACTGCCTTACTGAAATAGCCGGTTTGCAGGCAGCCAGCGAAAAGGGAGCTGCGTTAAAATTGCTACTTCCGGGTCAATCACCATCAGCATAAAAATCCACTTTCTCCCTTGTTGGTGTGCCTCCGTAATGAGACCCCAACTCGCCGCTGTTGTGTGTTTTCACCAACAGCCAATTAGGGACGGTAAATTATCAGCCTCCCCAGCTCGTAGAAGTTGTATAGTTTAGTATGTAATTAGTGATAGCTTTAGGACTCAATGAACACGGTGGTAACGGTGTTTTCTCCCGTGTTGGTGTGCCTCCGTAATGAGACCCCAACTCGCCGCAGTTGTGTGTTTTCACCAACAGCCAATTTTGGACGGTAAATTATCAGCCTCCCCAGCTCGTAGAAGTTGTATAGTTTAGTATGTAATTAGTGATAGCTTTACGACTCAATGAACACGGTGGTAACGGTGTTTTCTCCCTTTTTGGTGTGACTCCTTAGTGAGACCTCAACTCGCCGCTGTTGTGTGTTTTCACCAACAGCCAATTAGGGACGGTAAATTATCAGCCTCCCCAGCTCGTAGAAGTTGTATAGTTTAGTATGTAATTAGTGATAGCTGTGCCAAAGACAGATTATTCCAAATATGGGAACGAAATTCCCTCAGTATCGAAATTAGGAATGATAAGGTATTTAATCAGAAGCTGGATTATATTCACCAAAACCCGGTTAAAGCAGGTTTATGTTCGTTGCCCGAAGATTATTTATAGTCACCGGCTTCATTATATATCTTCAATAGCTCTAAATGGGCATGGTTAACGAAATGGGGTAGTGAGTGATTTGTAATGCGGGTTGCCATTAATGGACGGCTCTAATTGGCCGTTGGTGAAAACACCCAACGGCGGCGGTGTTGGGGTTTCTTTTATGCGGGAACACCAACAAAGGCGGAGGGAAAGAGAGTAACTATATTTGAAATGCAGTAACCGGCCTATGTGAGTGCTGCGATAAATGGACCATTAAATATTGACCGATGTACACCACCTATCATTTAGAATCAGCCCAGGATATTACGATTGATATTTTAGAGACAATCAAAGAGAATTTTAAATCGAAACCTATTTCTATTTCGGTGACAGAAGAATTGGATGCAACGGCTTATCTGGTAAGTACGCCAGCTAACCAACGCATGCTGGATGCTTCTTTGGAACAGGCAAAAAAAGGCGATTTGGTAGAAATAAAGATAACTGACTGATGCGGAAAATTCTTTTCACCCCAATTGCCTTTGAACAATACAACGATTGGCAAACAGACAATAAACAAGTTTTTGTAAGGCTTAAAAAGTTAATTGTTGAGACCCCCAACTGGCGCCGGCCTCCCGGCCGGTGCTAGTTCATTACTTGATTTAGAAATTGAACCACTTATTCCAGTATCAACAATTCCAACAGCCCCTTTTGTGGCTCTAAATAGTAATCAATAGCACTACTATAAAGCCAATCGTAACCATGAATTACAAAACCAGCCCGAACTGGATTTTCATGTAAATAGTGCATTCGCTGTAGGTACATTACTTTATTGTCCAACAAAATAGGGTGGTTCTCATGTTGCCAAAACTGGTAGCGAAAGTTTGACTTTTGTTGCTTCCCATGTTGCTCAAATAATGGTAATAACCAATCTTTCCGGCTCTCTTGATGGTTCTTAATAACAGCATCTATTATTTTAATTGCTGTAAAACTCTTAATGTTTTTTAAAACCATACCTGGCTGGTGGCCATCCCTAAACGAACATATCATGTGGAAATGATTTGGCATTAAAACCCAGGCATGAATATTTAAACCTTGCTTTTGCTGACAAAATCGAAAGCTATCTAATAAAATATTGCGGTAAATATCTCGGGTAAACACATCGGCCCAACCTACTACGGTGCTGGTAACAAAATAAATGGCTTCGTTATCGTAATACTTATACTTACTGCTCATAGAATAAATGTAGCCATTAGTTAAAATTTACAAATTGCAAATTATTTGTTGGTGGCTAATTGGGTAAATCAAGTAATGGACTAGCACCGGCCGGGAGGCCGGCGCCAGTTTTTATCTGAAACCAGCAGCCCCCAAAAAGCCCCCGCTCTTTCGAACGGGGGCGCACTCAATGAACCCTCAAAAACCAAAACTCAACCACTCTTATTTTTCGTTGCGGAATACTACTACACTGTCGAATACATCTACCAGCACGGGTTTGGTTTTGTCGATGTCGCCGGCCAGGATTCTTTTGCTCAGCTTGTTCACGATTTCTTTTTGGATCAGGCGTTTTAAGGGCCTGGCACCGAATTGCGGGTCGTAACCGTTTTCGGCGAGGAAGTCCAGGGCATAGTCGCTGAACTCGAGCTGAATGCCATTGTTGGCGATCAGGTTTTTCAGATGGTTCAGTTGTATCGTGATGATGCCTTTTATCTCCTTCTTCATCAGCGGATGGAACATAATAATTTCATCTACCCGGTTGAGGAATTCGGGCCTGATGGTTTCTCTTAGTAATACCATTACTTCAGCCCTTGTCTTGCTGACTACGGCTTCCAGGTTTTTCTCATTTACATCTTCAAAATTGGCCTGTATAATATGGCTGCCCATATTGCTGGTCATGATGATGATGGTGTTTTTGAAATTCACGATACGACCTTTGTTATCGGTGAGGCGGCCATCATCAAGCACCTGCAGCATGATGTTCCAGACATCGGGATGCGCCTTTTCGATTTCATCCAATAGCACCACACTATAAGGCTTGCGGCGAACGGCTTCGGTTAGTTGTCCGCCCTCATCGTAGCCTACATATCCCGGAGGCGCGCCCACCAAACGGCTTACGGAATGCTTCTCCTGGTATTCGCTCATATCGATGCGGGTCATCATATTTTCATCATCAAAGAGGTAGTCGGCCAGCGCTTTTGCAAGCTCTGTTTTACCCACACCCGTAGTACCCAGGAAAATAAAGGAGCCAATTGGTTTTTTAGCATCCTGCAAACCTGCCCGGCTGCGGCGGATGGCATCGGCCACCGCTTCAATTGCTTCATCCTGGCCGATCACGCGTTTGTGCAGTTCGTCTTCCAGGTTGAGCAATTTTTCCCGCTCGCTCTGTAGCATGCGGCTCACCGGTATGCCGGTGGCTTTTGCAACGGCGTCGGCAATATCTTCTGCATCCACTTCTTCTTTTACGAGGCGTTTGCTGTCGGCATATTTATCCAGTTCGGCAGTGTACTTCGTGATGAGTTCTTCTTCTTCTTTAATTTTTCCGTAGCGGATTTCAGCCACTTTCGCATAGTCGCCTTCACGTTCGGCTTTTTCTGCATCCAGTTTCAGGCCTTCAATATTTGCCTTGGCACCCTGTATTTGTTCTACTATTTCTTTCTCCTGTTTCCACTTGGCTTTCAGGGTATCGCGTTCCACACTCAGCAGGGAAATATCCTGGCCGAGTTGTTTCAATTTATCAACGTCATTCTCCCGCTTGATGGCTTCTCTTTCTATTTCCAATTGGCGGATTTGGCGGTCGAGTTTATCCAGTTCTTCGGGCATGCTGTTCATCTCGAGGCGAAGCTTCGCTGCACTTTCGTCAATCAGGTCGATGGCCTTATCGGGCAAGAAACGATCGGTGATATAACGATGGCTCAATTCTACGGCTGCGATAATCGCTTCATCCTTGATGCGTACATGGTGGTGGGTTTCGTACTTGTCTTTGATACCACGGAGGATCGATACGGCATCTTCTACGCTGGGCTCATCGATTAATACTTTCTGAAAACGACGTTCGAGGGCTTTGTCCTTTTCAAAAAATTTCTGGTACTCGTTTAAGGTTGTGGCACCAATGGCCCTGAGTTCGCCACGGGCCAGGGCGGGCTTTAAAATATTGGCTGCATCCATGGCGCCTTCGCCGCCGCCGGCACCCACCAGCGTGTGTATCTCGTCGATAAATAATAGAATTTGTCCGTCGCTTTCGCCTACCTCTTTTACCACGCCTTTGAGCCTTTCTTCAAATTCGCCTTTGTATTTGGCACCGGCGATCAACAGACCCATATCAAGGGCGAAGATGATTTTGTCTTTGAGGTTGTCGGGTACATCGCCATTTACGATGCGTATGGCCAGGCCTTCGGCAATGGCTGTTTTACCTACGCCTGGTTCACCTACCAAAATAGGATTGTTCTTGCTGCGGCGGGTTAATATATGCAGGGTGCGCCTGATCTCTTCGTCGCGACCAATCACCGGATCCAGTTTGCCGGCCTGCGCCATTTCGTTCAGGTTCTTGGCATACTTATTCAGGTTATTAAACTGGGTGGCGGAGGTCTGGGAATCAATGGTGCTGCCTTTGCGCAGGTCTTTTACTGCGGCGATCAGGCCCTTTTCGGTAAGTCCGGCGTCTTTGAGGATCTTGGAGGAGTTGTCGCTGCCTTGCAGAATGGCGAGGAGCAGGTGTTCTACGCTTACGAATTCATCACCAAACTGCTTGAGGTTGCTACCAGCTTTCAATACAGCATTGTTAGCATCGCGACCGATGCTTTGGGCTGGCTCGCCGCTCTTGATTTTGGGTAATTTGGAGAGACTGTCCTCTAGTTTTGTTTCTACGAAATTGACGTTCGTATTATTTTTCTTCAGTAAATATTCTACCGGCGAATCTTCGTCCGAAAGCAATGCGCTGAGGATATGTTCGGTTTCGATATTCGGGTTGTTATTATTGAAAGCCAGTTGCTGTGATTTCGCAATGGCTTCCTGTGCTTTGATAGTGAAATTATTTAAGTTCATAGTTGAAATGGGTTTGGTGAATGGTTTGCCTGCTTGTTATCAGCACAGAATCCGTGCCGTTAATTTTTGCTTTGCCAAACGGTAGCATGGCTCCCAGTTAACAAAAGAACATCCACCCTGGCTAAAGCTGTAATACTGTCAGTGGTTTTTGATTTGGGCTGACGGGAACGCAGTAGGGGCTTGTGTTTCCGGTAATTTAGGCAGTTGCAGATCATACCAGTAATGAGGTGTGGAATTTGAGCAGCTCACATTCTTCTGAATTGGACGGTTGTCGGCTATTTTTTCAACAGCATATAAGTTGATCGACAACATGCTTAAGATTGTTTTGGATGAAGGCTAACATGATAGTTCAAAATCAATCGACCTTATTAGAATTTGCAATGTAGGCCTGAAGGGCCAAAACAAAAAATAGCCCTGGGCAGCGCCCAGGGTTAAATGGTGAATCCTGTGATCAAGCCCTGTAAGGGCGAAACAATGCTGTTGGGATGATCATTTGTGAGGAGTTTGTTTCGCCCTTACAGGGCTTATTGACTTTAAAATTGTATTCACCCAAGGCGCTGCCTTGGGCTATTATTTTTTGCCCTTTCAGGGCGTATCGATTGTACGGATGCTTTCGACCCAAGGCACTGCTTCCGAAATATTTGGAAGTATATGTCTCGTCCTTACAGGGCTTTCGTGCTGAAATTTACGATGCCCAAGGTGATGCCCTGGGCTATTTTGTTTGCGCCTTTCAGGCCGGTAGATGAACCACGGCTTAAATTAAATTAATGGCCGCCAAACAGCCTGTTTGATGCTCCCTAAAAAATCTTTTAAAATTATTGCCATTGCCTTGTGGAAAATTTTAGGGCTAGCATCTATCCGGCCGTGCGTGAGACAGGTGCATTTGGCAACCAACTAAACTAACAGCTATGTTTCTCCGTCCCTGGTTTATTTTTTCCGCCATTATCATTTTTAGTTTGCTCAACGGCTGGGCCTTTTCAATGGGCCTCAAGAATAACAATATAACGGGCGTCATCCTGTCGTCCCTTGCTATTGCGGGCACGTTTTACTTTCTGCATATCTACCGGCGGCTACGGTCGGAACTGCATTCGGCCGAGGAAGAAGAAGGATAGGCTTGGAGTGATAGAGGCGCGGATTAGGCGGATTTAGCGGATTGGCGCGGATATTTTGTTTTTTTGGGGGCGTTCAGCGTGGCTTTTCAGGCGCTGCATACAAAAAGACCTGGTGGTCAATTTCCAATTATTATTTTTTGCGGAGCACAGCGCTATTGGCTGGCCTTAACAGCCTTCCTGCTATCGATGCTGAACCAAAATAGCTGATGATCAGCGCTGCGCCCATCATGGAGATATTCTTCATAAAGGCGGCAGGGCTTGATGGCTTGCATGGTATTTCCAACCCGGGGCGATGCTTCCGAAATAATCGGAACTAATTTGTTTTACCCGTTCGCGGTGATAAGCCAATTTTTGTAATGCTGATCACATTAATTCCAGCACTTTTTGCCAGATCATTTCATTTGCCGGAATCCCGTCGATGGCCGCTTTTTTACGGGCGGCCAATACTTGTTCGCCGGGATATTGGACCGTGCCGCCTGCGTTGGCTTTGGTGAACTCAAGGACATTATTGACAAGTTGGGGCGAAATATTCGCGGCATTGATAGCAATGAATAATTGCGACACCCCGAATTCGCGTTTGGTGGCGGTGATTTCAGCCACTGTTCTGCCGCCGCTTAATCCCGCAACCAGCAGGTCGATCATCAGCGACAAGCCGGAACCTTTCCAGTAGCCGATAGGTAGCGTAGATTTTAATTTTTTAATCGTGGTTGGATCGGTGGTTAATTCGCCAGCTTCGTCGTAGCCGCCGGCAAAAGGCAATTGCTTACCGGCCAGTTCGTATTCCTGCATTTTTCCATACGAGAATTGGCTGATGGCCATATCCAATACTACATGTCCTTCGGCACGCGGCACGGCGATCACAATCGGGTTGTTACCAAGTACGGGTTTGGTGCCGCCCCAGGCTGGCATCACCGCGATTGTATTAGTGGTGCAAATGCCGATGCAGCCTGCATCTGCGGCTTGCCAGCCATAAGTGCCGCCACGCATCCAGTGGTTGGTGTTTTGCAGGGTTACGATTCCGATGCCATTTGTTGTCGATAATTCGATGGCCCGCTCCATAGCGATGTTGGCAGCATACATGCCGGGTGCCAGTTGTGCATTCCAGTTTTCGATGATGCCATTATTGCCTACCATTTTCGGCTCGGCATGTATATCTATTAATCCTTCTTTTACATATTGAACAAAGACCGGGAAACGGTTGAGGCCGTGCGAATGCACTCCATCGCGGCTATTTCCTGCAAAAATATTGGCACAGATAGTCGCTTTTTCCGGGGTGAAATTAAGCGATGATAGCACTTTATAAAATTGCGCCTGTAATTGCTGGTAGGAGAGAAGCATTTTTTATTGTAAAGCTATCCACCAGGAAGTTGTTGCAAAAATGTATTTCGGCGGTTACATCTGGTTGACAAATTCCTGCAGCCGTTTTCCGATAATTCGTTGCAGTTCGCTGAGTCTTTTATTATCCTTGCTTTCAAGAGTGTAGCTGATTTTACGGCCGCGTTTTAATTCAAAAATTAGATCTGACGGAAATTCTCTGATTTGCCGGGTATCCACGAGTTCTACGCTGATGGTGGTGCCCCGCGTGGGCCAGTACACTTTTGCATGTAGCCTTCTGTCCTCAAAATCGTAGTAGAAAGTCATGGTTGCAATATAGAAAATTGGGTGTCATCGGTGAGGTCTTTTCCGGCGAGATTAATCTTGTTGCCATCTACATACACGGCGACACCATTTTTTCCGTTGATGACTATGTCTTCATCGTTATTGAGTCTAAGCCCGGGCGCCCTCCTCAGAAGTTCAAGGGCAGATGAGCCAGTGGCGGTGAGGCTGCCGGCGATATTCAAAACAGCGCGGTCGGCTTTTACCTGCACCAGCGGTTTTTTAGCGACAATCGTTACATCTTTCAACAACTGGCCGTTTTCCTCCAATAGAATATCGTCGGTCTTTTGCCTGGCAAATTCCTGTACTTTTAGCAGGGATGGTGTCTTTTCTTTATAACCGATTGCAGTAATCAGCAGCAAATATTTCCCGGGTTTAACGCTGTCAAAAAAATACCGTCCTTCTTTACCGGCAACCATCCATTTTACAGCAATACTTTCTCCATCGGGCAATAAAGAAACGGTAGCAACGGCAACCGGCTTTTGATGGATATCAGTTACGGATCCCCGTATGGAAATGGAATTTACCTGCGCTGCCGCCACCCGGGGAAATAGGAAAGTAAGCAGGCAGATGAATCGCAAAAGCCCGAAGCTGCGCCACACCTGCTTAAAAATTAAGATCATTGTACATGCTGTAAAAGCAGTTATCCCTCCACAATTGTTTTGAAGCTATAATTCACTCAGGCCGTTGTCATCCGATCCTTCGTCGTCCATTGCTTCCTCTGTGTCGGAATCGGAATCGGTAGCGCCGTCATCACTGTCACCCTCCTTGCCAAAGCCTTCGGCGGCTTCTTTGAGGTCGTATTTTTCTTCCACTTCGGCAAACTTCGGCCCCAATAGGCCCCTGGTACCATACTGCTGCGGCCCGATGCCTTCCTTGCGGCTTACGGAAGGGTAGCTGATCTTGCTGCTTTCTTCCTTGGTTACATTGATTAGTTCTACCAGGAAACTCCAGTTTTTGGCAAAATCGTAGACATAAATAAACTTTTGGTTTGGCTGACGGATCTCGCTGCCTATTACCGTATCGGCCATGATGAGCGGCGGAGCCTGGTAGGCTTTGTCATATTTTTCGACCGATATTTCCCGGCCGCGCAGCCATTGGTCGTTGCTACGAAAAAAAGTCGCCTGGTGTTTATTGTCGAAGTCGTATGCCTTAAGGATACAATGATGAAGATCTAAAAAGGTTTGTGAGTGACGGATAACGATATCGCGGTAAATACTGTCATCTTCTTCTAAATAAACCCGGAATTTGAGTATGGCCATTTGGTGTTTTTGATAATGCGGTTAAAGGTAAAGGTTTGCAGTTGTAGTGTTTCTGAGTTTAGAGGGCTTTAGTTCATCAGTTCACAAGTTTACGGGTTCAGAGGTTCAGATAACACAGGTTTTGATTCAATATTGCTAACAGCCCGAATGTAAGTCAGGCTCATATTAGTTTTGACACTTCAAACTAAGAACTTGTAAACCCGTGAACAATTGGAACTCGTGAACGAGGTTTTCACCCCACAACTTTAATACCAATTTCGTCTGCCTTGTTGAGAAGGAATGAATAGGCTGCGTCGTAGTCGTTGGTGATCACACCGTCCATGATAGCATCTTTGATGGCATCTTTGAGGATCCCTACCTCGCGGCTGGGGCTCAGGCCAAACATTTTCATGATCGCTTCACCATCGATGGGTGGCTGCCAGTTGCGTATATGGTCTTTTTCTTCCACCTCCCTGCATCGCTTTTTCACGAGGTCGAAATTCTCCTGGAACCGCTGCACTTTCGCCTTGTTCCTGGAAGTGATATCAGCATTGCAAAGCGTCATCAGATCTTCAAAGTCTTCGCCAGCATCGAATAGCAAGCGTCGGATGGCCGAATCTGTAATGTTCTCTTTAGTTACTGAAATCGGCCGCAGGTGCAGTTCTACCAGCTTTTGCACGTATTTCATTTTTTCATTTAGCGGCAATTTTAGCTGGGCAAATATTTTAGGTACCATCCTGGCGCCTACCGCTTCATGCCCATGAAAAGTCCAGCCATGTCCTTCTTCAAATCGCTTGGTGGCCGGTTTGGCAATGTCGTGGAGAATGGCCGCCCACCGAAGCCAGAGACTATCGGTATGCGGCGCAATATTATCCAGCACCTGAAGCGTATGGTAAAAATTATCCTTATGTCCCTTGCCATCAATATACTCAGCGCCGGCCAACGCTACCATCTGCGGAAAAATGATTTGAAGTAAACCACTTTTATACAGCAGGTCAAAGCCGACAGATGGGCGTTTGGTCATGACGATCTTATTCAGTTCGTCGGCGATTCGTTCGCCACTCACGATTTTGATACGGTCCTTGCTCTTTTTGATGGCTTCGAAAGTGGTATCGGTGATGGTAAATTTCAGCTGTGCCGCAAAACGGATGGCACGCATCATGCGGAGGGGGTCGTCGCTAAAGGTGATGAGTGGATCCAGTGGCGTGCGAAGGATCTGCTGCTGCATATCAGCCAGCCCGTTAAAGGGATCGATGAGGTCGCCATAGTTCACCCAGTTGAGGCTGATGGCCAGCGCATTGATGGTAAAATCACGGCGGTTCTGGTCGTCTTCCAGCGTGCCGGGTTCCACTTCGGGCTTCCTGCTCTCTGTTGCATAACTTTCTTTGCGGGCGCCCACAAATTCCAGTTCCACATCGGCCAGCTTAATTTGGGCCGTGCCAAATGTTTTAAAAAACGCCACTGCAGGCTCTGGCTGAAATTTTTTTGCCACAGCATTGGCCAGTTCTATACCGTCCCCGATGCAAACAATATCCACATCCTTGGTTTTGCGGCCGAGGATCTTATCTCTTACAAAGCCGCCGATCACATAGGCCTGCACCCCCATTTCGGCAGCGGCGCGGGTTATTTTTTTAAACAGGAAAGCTTCTTTATCGGTGAGCGGTATTTGCATGGGGCTGCAAACTAAGTTCGAATATTTTATACTGGCAAAAGAAACTGCAGGTGATGGAGGCGCGGATCGGGCGGATGAGGCGGATGCCGGCGGATTTTTGAATTACTCAAAATGATAACGTCCTTCCCAAATCGCTCGTTTGTGACCCTAACTTCCCCAATGTCCCCAATGTCCCCCAATTGCTACAACATCCAATTGTTTATGAAAACGCCGGTAACCCAGATAAAACGACGGGGCGGATTTTTATTAGCCGGGGAGTTGGCAGCCTTTTCTGAAATCGTGCCAGCCACTGACCATTAAATAAAAACACCGGTGCTTTTAAATAGAAAATTTACCGGCGCTTCTCAAACTGAACATCACCGGAAACAATTGATAGCTACCTTTGCGCCGCATGACCATCATCCTTTTCGATACGCCAAAAAGCCGGCAGTCACTTTACCCTTTTACAAGTACCCGGCCGGTTTGTGATCTGCGACACGGTATTTGTACGATTCGGGAAAAATGGGAGCGGCTGACCGGGTTTCCGGTATATGCATTTACGGAAAGCCATCTGCAGGAGTGGGCAGATGACGGCCATACCTGGATGTTTGTTGACGCAACAGTAATTCCTACTCCCGAATGGGTGACTTCGGTTTTAACACTTGAGCCAAACTCGGCATTCGTGCACGCCGGCGAGGTCATCGCATTAAATACCAAATATTATCTGTCGTATCCAGTTGTGTTAGATCCGTCGGTGAAAAGGATGGAGTTGCCTGCTGTCAACACATTACAATTCCCCTGGCAACTCTTCCAAACCAACGAAACGGCCATACGAAGCGATTATGAATTGATCACAAAAGGCCGCAAGAGTCAACCAATAGATCCTTCAAACGTTTGTTTTGGCATTGAATCCATTTTTATTGAGCCAGGTGCAGTTGTGAGAGCGTGTATCATTAATGCGGAAGAAGGTCCTGTGTATATAGGTGAGGATGCGCTGGTGATGGAGGGAACAACAATTCGCGGCCCGGTAAGTATTGGTGAAAATTCGGTAATAAAAATGGGAGCGAAGCTGTATGCAGGCACAACCATCGGCCCAAAATGTACCGCCGGTGGCGAGATCAAAAACAGTATTCTCATGGGCTATTGTAACAAAGCGCACGACGGTTACCTGGGCGATTCTGTAATAGGCGAGTGGTGCAACCTCGGCGCCGGCACTTCCAATAGTAATGTAAAAAACACCGCGGGCACAGTGAAAATGTGGAGCAATACAGAACAAGCATTGGTACCAGTGGGAGTAAAAGCCGGTCTGCTGATGGGCGATTACAGCCGCGCTGCCATCAACACCAGTTTCAACACCGGCACCGTGGTAGGCGCTTGTTGCAATGTGATCGCCACCGGTTTTCCACCAAAACATATCCCATCCTTTACCTGGGGCATTGAACCATATGATATCGAAAAAGCCCTTGCAGATATCCGCCGTTGGATGAAAATGAAAGGCATGCAAATGAATGAAAATGGAGAACGCATTATTAGGGTCGCATATCAAAATCAATCGGGGCGGTAGAGACGCCATGCATGGCGTCTCTACCGC
>JBDSXW010000045.1:0-100649 GCA_039925965.1 Chitinophagaceae bacterium | reverse complement strand
CCGCCTCTCCTCCCGGAGAGGAGCCAAAGCCGGTCCAAAATAAAAATACCAGTCAACCCAAAATAGTACCGACCCGCGCAGAGGCACCCCTCTCCGGGAGGAGAGGGGCCGGGGGTGAGGCCACCGGCCATCATTTTCAAACTGCTGATAAGATGGCCTGGAATCAGCTGAAAGCATTCGGAAGAATTAATAGAACCGAACAAACAGAAGCCGAAGAATTATTATGGCAAAGGATAAGAAACAACCAACTGGGTGAAAAAGTAAGAAGGCAACATACTATCGATGGATATATTGCTGATTTTGCCTTTATGCAAAGGCATCTTGTAGTTGAAATCGACGGCGGCTACGACAATGAAGCAGATCAAAAAATCTATGACGAAGCAAGAACGATACACTTAAACAATCATGGCTATGAAGTTTTGCGGTTTACTAATGAGGAGGTAGCCAACAACATAGAAACGGTACTGGCAAAAATTTCATCCGCTTTGAAAGGAGGCCTCACCCCCGCCTCTCCTCCCGGAGAGGAGCCAAAGCCGGTCCAAAATAAAAATACCAGTCAACCCAAAATAGTACCGACCCGCGCAGAGGCACCCCTCTCCGGGAGGAGAGGGGCCAGGGGTGAGGCCTCCTTGCAATTTCTCACCCAGGCCCTCACCAAACAACTCGCCACCATCTCCGTTCCCTTCGAAGGCGAGCCGCTCGAGGGTATCCAGGTAATGGGATTGCTGGAGAGCCGCGGTCTTGATTTTGACCATATCATCATACTAAGTGCCAATGAAGGCATCCTGCCGCGGATACAAGCGCCGAACTCCTTTTTACCCGATAGCATCCGCCGTGCGTTTGGGTTAAGTGTGCCGGAACACCAGGACGCCATTTTTGCCTACGCATTTTACAGGCTGCTCCATCGCTGCCAAAGCATGACCCTGATGTACAACGCCACTATCAACGATCAGAGTACTGGCGAAGTGAGCCGCTTTGTGCCACAGCTGGAATTCGAGACGGAGTTAGAAATTAAAAAAGATACTATACGTCTGGCATTGCAAACCCGTATGGCACTCCCAATTATAATTGAGAAAACGACCGAAGTGATGAAGCAGTGCAATCCTTACTTCCTGTCGGACCAGCCCAAAACACTGTCACCATCAGCCATCAACACGTATATCAATTGCCGCCTGCAATTTTATTTTCGCTACCTGGCAAGACTAAAGGAACCGGATGAAATACAGGACGAAGTGGATGCCGCAATGTTCGGCACAATTGTTCACAACCTGATGGAATTACTCTACCTCGCAGTAAAAACCAGGAATGGACATTGGCAAATAACGCTAACGGATATTGACTGGATGAAAACACAAGTACCCGTATTGCTCCAGCAGGCTTTCAAAGATGGCTGGCGGGAAAAAAGCAAGACACCGATTCTATTTACAGGTCGTTTGCTGGTGGTGGCAGAAGTGGTAAAGCAATACGCAAACGCTTACCTCGATTACGACGCCACCAATGTTCCATTCACCGTAGAAGCCCTGGAAACTAAATTCAAAGAGGCCTTTCACATAACGCTGAACGGCAAACAGCGGCCAGTATATTTTAGTGGTTATATAGACCGGGTAGATATTGTTGGAGGTGTTCACCGCATGGTGGATTATAAAACCGGCTCAGACGAATTAGACTTTACCAGCATTGAAAAACTCTTTGACCGAACCGAAAAGAAGCGCAACAAGGCAGCTTTGCAAACCCTGATCTACGCCTGGAGTTTTAGTAAAATGTTCCCTGAAAAATCCAGGTTTGAGCCGGCGCTCCTGCCATTGAGAATCATGCAGCAACAGGGAGACGCATTCAGGCCACAGTTTACCAGCAAGATTTCCCGAACGGAAAAGATAACCATCAATGCCGACACGATCCACCCGATGCTCAACCAGCTTGAAGACCAGGTAAGAGTTGTGTTGGAGGAATTGTTCGACAATACCGTTCCCTTTTCGCAAACCGACGACCTCGAGCAATGCACGTATTGCCCCTACATCTCAATTTGCGGCAGGGGTTAATGGCGCACACAAAATGTTTGGGCGCCCGTGCGGGCTATCCGCTCCAAATCCTCGCCCCGAAAACCATGGGGCTGCGGGTTTTCCGCTACTATCCCTGGCGCAGCTCCGCCATCCCGCCTTTGTCACAGCTTTTCATCGCTCATTATGTCAATACACGCTTGCTGACAGGGCATTCCTGCTTATTTTCGCTGCTTCATAAAAATGAATACGGTAAGGCGCCAGGTTCATTCCACTCGCCACTACCCACTCACCACTAGCTAATGGTAAAGATTGAAAACATAGAACTTCCTGATTTTCCGCTGCTGTTAGCACCCATGGAAGATGTAAGCGACCCGCCTTTCAGGGCCGTGTGCAAGCAAAATGGCGCCGACCTGGTATACACTGAATTTATCAGCAGCGAGGGCCTGATCCGGGATGCGATCAAGAGCCGCAAGAAGCTGGATATTTTTGATTACGAACGCCCCGTGGGCATCCAGATCTTTGGAGGTGACGAAGACAGCCTTGCGATGGCCAGCCGCATTGTAGACATCACCCAACCCGATCTGCTGGATATCAATTTTGGTTGCCCGGTAAAAAAAGTGGCCTGCAAAGGTGCCGGTGCCGGTGTATTGAAAGATATTGACCTGATGGTAAGGCTTACCAGTGCTTGTGTAAAAGCCACTAAACTCCCGGTCACAGTTAAGACCCGCCTGGGCTGGGATGAAAACTCTTTAAACATCGAAGAAGTGGCTGAACGTCTGCAGGACATTGGCATCAAAGCCCTGGCAATACACGGGCGTACACGTAGCCAGATGTACAAGGGCGAAGCTGATTGGAGGTTGATTGCTAAAGTGAAAAACAACCCGCGTATTCATATTCCCATTTTTGGCAATGGCGATATCGACAGCCCGCAAAAAGCGCTGACCTATAAAAACCGGTATGGCGTAGATGGCGTAATGATTGGCCGTGCTGCCATTGGTTACCCCTGGATCTTCCGGGAAATCAAACATTTTGTGCACACTGGCGAGTTATTGCCACCTCCGTCTATTGAAGAACGGGTCGCGGTTTGTAAGAACCACCTGCGCAAAAGCCTGGAATGGAAAGGCCCTGTTGTCGGCATTTTTGAAATGCGCCGGCATTATGCCAATTACCTCAAAGGACTTCCCAATATTAAAGAATACCGGGGCCAGTTGGTTCGCTTAAATACACAAGAAGAAATTGAAGCGGTACTGGATGAGGTGGAGGGTAAATACTCAGGATACGAATTTGAAAGAATGCCGATTGAGTTGATCAATTATCATGAGAAGTGCCCGGTGTAAGGATATTGTAGTCGCCCTATTTTTTAAATAACCAATTTAAGCCCTGCAGGTAAGACTTGCCGCGGGCTTCAGCAAAATAATTGGCTGCTAACATTATGGCAGTTTGTAATGCCAAAGCCAGTCCCAGTCCACACCAGAAGGCTTTAGTGGCATCGCCGCGGCTAACAAAACAGCATGCCAGGCCAATGGCAAGCAGGGCTATTTCCACCCGGCGGTAGATCAAAAATTTCTTCATGACTAACTCCATCCCCGGAACTTCTTTATCCCGGATGGCGGCTGGATTCATATCCATTTTATACACGATGTCTTTGCGCTGACCATCACTTCTTCGGTAAACAGTATAACCAACCACCATCTGTAAAATAGCGATGGCTGCGAGGGGGATTACGGCGCCTTTATAAAATGGTGTTTTTAGCAAAAAATAGAAAACAACAGCAGCAATAAGGGCAGCAATGCCGATGAAGACAAACAACAAACTTTCGCCTTTTTCTGCCAGAAAATACTTTTCTACATCGGCTTTGGAAAACATGGTTTGCGTTTGTATAATGACAAGAAAGCGTTGGGTTACTTTAATGCTCCCGTTACTTCCTCACTCAGCGGCGATACCGCCGATGAATAAAAATGAAGCAATACGCCCTCCGGGCTTACCAGGTATTTACAAAAATTCCATGTGGGTTCCTGGTTGTTCCAACCATTTTTTGCAGGCTCGCTGAGCCATTGAAATACAGGCTGTTTCTCATTGCCTTTTACCGAAGCTTTTTGAACGAGCGGAAAAGTAACGCCATAATTGATCCGGCAAAATTCTGCGATAGCTCCATCGTTATCAGGCTCCTGGCCACCAAAGTCATTCGCCGGAAATCCCAGGATCACCAGCTTGTCTTTATACTGCTGGTGCAACTTTTCCAGGTCGTCGTACTGGCCGGTAAAACCACAATCGCTGGCCGTATTGACCAGTAAAACGTGCTTACCTTTTAGCGTTTCAAAAGATAACGGCTTACCATTATTAAGGGTGGCTTGTAAATGGTAAAAATCTTCAGGTGGCGTAATCATAGTAGTGTTCGTATTGGTTGTTTTGCCAAGGCCGGTGCTTCCGCTCACCATCATCCGTAGTTTATAGAAGATTCTTTTTAATTGTTGCATGAAGGTCATAACGTGGCTTTATTTGATTACAAAGAACGGTAAAGAAAGTTCTAGCTGCACAAGCTGTTTGCACCTGTCATTTGTCATTATTCATTGACTTTCTGACCCGAAGTCCCATTGAACCCATGCCCCAATGATTAATTCACAGCTTTGCCCCCGTGCACACCATAACTACGCCGCGCCAGGATAATAACCGAATACAATAGTGTAGCGGTAAAAAAAACAGCTGCCGCACCCACGAACCCGTAGATAGGCACGATGAAATAATCGGCCAGCAATAATGCGCCTACGCAAATCGTGGCAATTGCCAGCAGGAACCAGGTTTTGTGTTCCAGTTCAAAGGGTTTGTGCAGCATCATATTGATCTGCCATATAGCGGCCCCGCCAATCATCAAAAAACCTGAAATAAAGAACATATGGCCAGCATCATCAATATGCAGGATGGCTTTTAGCAATGGCCAGCATAGCCAATAACCCAGGAGGACCAGCACCGTGATCAGTAGTTGCCAACGCAGTATTTTGGTGCTTAGCTTTTTTACATCGCTGTGATTGTGTTCTTCGTAAAGCCTTGCCAGCAAAGGATATGCGGCGGTGATAAATGGCGACAATACGAAACCGATGCCCTTTTGCAACACATCAAACAAGGCAGAATAATGCCCCACCAATTCCGGTGGCTGGTGCTTCAGCAGAAAGAACCGGTCTGCAAAGAACAGGGTAAAATGGGCACCAAGGAATAATGACAATGGGAATCCAAAAGCAGAAAATTTTGTAAAAGCGGACCGGGTATCGATCGCTTCTTTCCCGGGCTCCGCAGATACCGGATAACGTTTTACCATCCCCCACAAAAATACCAGCGATAGCGCATAAGACGCCAGCCAGCCCACCCAGGCCATGATGATCAAATTGTACCCCTGGTCTTTTTTCAGGACCAGGATAAATGATAAAAACACCAGCGACCGTATAATTTCGGCCACGGCCACCACCTTCGGTTTAATAGAAGCCTGCATCCATGCAAGGGCCAGGCTTTGCAGGTTTACAAATAGTATCGTAAGTGGAAAAGCAATCAGCATCCAGCTATAATGCTTAAAAAATACTACCGTAATAAACGCAGCCACTACAGTAACAAACGCCGATATGATGGATAGCTTTTTATACGAGCTGCCAAACCCGGGTTGCCTGGATGCCGACGAAAAAAAACGAATGCAACTTTGCACCAACCAGCCCGCACCGATATAGCTGACGATCAGCAGCAGGTTCATATACAGGTTGAGATAGGCGAATTCGCCCGAGCCAATCTTAATCTTCAGCACCGGGATCGCGATAAAATTAACCGCACCCGTAAACAGGATGCTGAACGCATACATAAAAGCACTGCGTTTTAATATGGTTAATTCTTTCACGGGCCAATGTTCGGTTTTGTTGGGCAAAGCGCCAAGTTGTGGTCAGCGAGTGGTGAGTTGCGGGTGGCTAGTGGGCATTGCGAAAACTTTTTTAAATGAGTAGCTTCCGCTATCTAATACCCTCCCTCTTGGCAATCCCTCCCACCATCTCCCATTCGCCTCCCGCTGTTTTCCACTCGCCAATTCCCTCTGGTTATTCCCACTTGCCACTCCCTACTCACCACTCGCCCCAAAATTCTATTTGGCACCAATACAATTCCCCCTTAGTTTCGCGTCCGAAAATGAACATCACAAAGACCATCAAGCGCATTAAGAAACACATCCCCCTGGGAAGTTGATCTGCGTTTGTATGCTCTGAAACATATAACAGACCTTCCCACAAAACGGGAAGGTCTTTTTTTATTCACCCATCACCATTTAAAAATTAAAAAACAAAAAAAATGAAAGTTGCTGTAGTTGGTGCCACCGGCCTGGTAGGCACAAAAATGTTACAGGTTTTAGCCGAAAGAAATTTTCCCGTAACCGAATTGGTTCCGGTGGCCAGCGAAAGAAGCGTGGGCAAGGAGGTGGAATTTAAAGGCGTTTCCTATAAGGTCGTGGGCATGGCAGATGGCATTGCAGCGAAACCGGATGTGGCCATTTTCTCCGCAGGCGGCAGCACCAGCACCGAATGGGCGCCAAAATTTGCTGAAGCCGGTATCACCGTAATCGACAACAGCAGCGCCTGGCGCATGGATCCTACCAAGAAGTTGGTTGTGCCCGAAGTAAATGCAGCTGTATTGACCTCAGCGGACAAGATCATTGCCAACCCCAATTGCTCTACCATCCAGATGGTGCAGGTATTAAAACCATTGCACGATAAATACGGTATCAAAAGAGTGGTGGTAAGCACCTACCAAAGTGTTACGGGCACCGGCAAAGCGGCAGTAGACCAGCTGATGAACGAACGCAATGGTGTGGAAGGACTGATGGCGTACAAGTACCCGATCGACATGAACCTGATACCTCAGATCGATGTATTCCTGGAGAACGGATATACCAAGGAAGAGATGAAAATGGTAAATGAAACCAAGAAAATATTGGGCGACGATAACGTAAAAGTAACCGCCACCACTGTGCGTGTGCCTGTAATGGGCGGCCATAGCGAAGCCGTAAATATTGAATTTGAAAATGATTTTACCGTAGAAGAAGTACGTGAATTACTAGCCGCTACGCCGGGAATTGTGGTGCAGGATGATATTGCCAACAATGTGTACCCTATGCCACGGTTTGCCCACGATAAGGACGAAACTTTTGTAGGTCGTATCCGCCGCGACGAAACACAGGACAATACCCTGAACTGCTGGATTGTAAGCGATAACCTGCGGAAGGGCGCTGCTACCAACGCGGTGCAGATAGCGGAATACCTCGCAGGAAAAGGATTGTTGTAATATTTTTCTCCCTCGCTTCACATGGATCAAAAGAAAATCAGCCCCATCGGGTTGCTGATTCTCTTTTGATCTTTTTTTTTGGCTGATGGGGGTAACATTTTCAGGCATGTTCATTAAAGTGGTGGAGCTGGTTTTCATCACCACTAAAAAAAGAGACATGTCACACGCTAAAAATGCCATACAACCCAGGTCTGGTTCGCTGAGTTTCTGGATGGCTGCCTGCACCATCTTTGGTCTGTGCGGGCTCGGAATATTAATAGCGGTTTATGAAATGTTGGCTATCCCAATTGTAATTGGCATTTTCCTTGTCTGCATCGTGATGGTTGCAGATTGTTGTACCGAATGATTTTTAGGATTGGCGATCGCTGTTTGCAGATGCCATTAACTTTCTATAGCCCGGTTTAAAAAATCGAGCAAAGGTCGCAGGGCTTCAAACGCGGCCACCACTTTTTTAACCAGGTCTTTGCTTAGTAAAGTTTCATCGGTTATTGATGCCATGCCTACAAAGCCTTTCAACTTGAGGTATTCGATAGCGGGATTATTTTCATCGTAACCCTTAGGTGGCCGGGTTAGGGAATATTCGGATGTTTTGGTCAGGTCGCCATACATTGTTTTAAACTTTTTAGCGCTGATAATGCCTTTGAATTCATTCCAGCAATAGTCGATCTCCTGCCGCACTTTCTTTAATTCGGGCGCCATCGGCATCCAGAGACCGCCACCCGCAAAAACACGTCCCGGCTCTCCATGAAAATAGTATCCGGCATCCGTCCCTTTTTTGCCTCCCTTGCTGATACCCATGCCAAAATTGGTTTTATAGGGCGACTTGTCTTTACTAAACCGAACATCCCTGTTTATTCTGAACAAACAATCTTTGGGTTGTAAATGCGCGATGCTGGTATCAGTTTTAGCCAGTTGTTGCAGCACGTTACCTGTAAATTCTGCAAAATCAGTCTTGGCGGCTTCGTAGACTTTACGGTTTTTCTCAAACCACTCGCGGTGGTTGTTCTCTTTGAGGTCGCGTAAAAATTTGATGGTGGTGGGCTGTAGCATTAGAATTTTTTTTGCCGGAATGATGTATGCCGGACTGGTTAAAGATAGTCCCGGCTGAAATAATAAATAATTATCGGTAAAGAACACCACAAGCTCATTGATGTTCACAGCCCCTCTTATTTCTATTATTAGTTGTACTATTTTACTGCGAAAACAAGCTTCCTTATATGAATCGTATCGACCGCGTTACTGCCATCCTTATACAACTCCAATCAAAAAAAGTAGTGAAGGCCCAGGAGATTGCTGAACGCTTTTCCATCAGCCTCCGTACGGTGTATCGTGATATTAAAACGCTTGAAGAAGCAGGCATTCCGCTGTCAGGCGAAGCAGGCGTAGGGTATACCATTATGGAAGGGTACCGCCTGCCGCCGGTTATGTTTACCCGCGAAGAAGCCCTGGCATTTTTAACCGCGGAAAAAATGGTAGAGAAACTAACGGACCCTTCATCGGCACGGCACTATCATGAAGCCATGTATAAAATAAAATCAGTATTGCAGTATGCAGAAAAGGAGTTGCTGGAAGACTTATCGGCAAATATTGAAGTAGTGCAAAATCCGTACATGCCGCCGAAGGACGAAAAGGCCATTCACCTGCAAACCATCCTTAAAAGCGTAGCCGCCAAAGTCGTGCTCGACATCGGGTATTTCGCAAATAACACCCAGCAATACAACAACCGCGATGTGGAACCCATAGGCATATTTTTCCGGGGCAGCTATTGGTACATGATCGCTTATTGCCGGCTGAGAAACGACTACCGCAATTTTCGCACCGACCGCATCAGTTATATCAATTCCACCGGCCGGTTCTTCCGCAAAGAACATCCTTCACTCAAGTCTTTTCTTAATTCCCTGGCTAAGGAAAAAGAGATGTTTACCATCGTGGTAAGCGTGGAAAAATCCGTACTCAAATATTTCGGCGAACAGAAATATTACAACGGTTTTGTCTCTCAGAAAGAAGTAGGCGAAAGAATGGAGATGACTTTTTTGACCGCTTCCCTGATGGGCTTTGCGAAATTCTTTTTACTCTTCGGTGAATATGCTGTTATCCTCACCCCTGCCTCCTTAAAAGATCTGGTGCGGCAAAACCTGGATGCCATTACAAAAAAGTTGGATGCCGGCAGTAAGTAGCAAACAATGTGTAAACAATATAATAAAAAAAACGACCATTCCCTGGTATCCGGCAACTGGTAACGGTAACTGGCAACCTATAACTGGCAACCTGAAACTTTTTCCATTCCTACTGACATAAGGCTGTCACTCACTGGTATTTTCTTTGTGCCATCGTTCACAACAAAAACAAATACCATGACACAGTTATCATCATTCCTAACAGAACTCGAAAGAGAATCCGTAGCCACAAAAAAAATGCTGGCAGCCGTGCCCAACGACAGGTACGACTGGACACCACACCCTAAAAGCATGACCATCCGGGCGCTGATTACCCATATCGCAGAGCTGCCGTGCTGGATCGGCATGGTACTGCATACCAATGAGCTTGATTTTGCTACGATGGATTACAAGCCAACCGGGATCACCGACACCGATCAGCTGGTTAAGGAGTTTGAAAAAAATTATGAAGCCGCACGGGTCGAGTTGGCGAATGGTGACGAGAGCACTCTTGGTGAACCCTGGACCCTTCGAAATGGCGAACGGGTCTATAGCATTGATCCGAAAAGCGAAGTAATAAGAATGTCTTTATCGCAGACAATTCATCACCGGGCACAGTTGGGAGTATTTTTAAGATTGCTGGATGTCCCAATTCCAGGCTCCTACGGGCCAAGCGCTGACGAAAGTTTTTGATTTTAGACACTTGCTAGGGTTGCCAACCCTCCAAGGGTTGGCAACCCCTCAAACAGCAAACACCGCACTAAACAGCAATTTTCTGACTACAAATTGATTTTACAGCCTATTTCCTGCAAGACTTTGCAGCATATCTAATCAAATTTCCGCAAATTTTACCCGCTTACTCATTTATACCGGCCGCTTGTGCACTGCTTGCTTCCCGTGCCCGGCCCGTGATTAAGTTTACATCATCAATTAATCATAAACAAAAACACACACATTCTATGGAAGCATCATTCTGGCTTAAATCATGGGAACTCGGCGGATTTCACACTTCATTTCACCGCAAGGATATCCACCCATATGTGTTGCAGTACATGACACCCGAAGCAATAGAGGGCAAAAATATTCTGGTGCCGCTTTGCGGAAAAACGGTTGACATCCTTTACCTGGCTCAGTATGCCAATAAAGTAATCGGCGTGGAAATAGCCGAGGAAGCCATCATCCAATTTTTTGCTGAAAACAATCTACAGGTGGTTCTCCAGGATGAGTTCACCTATGTATCCGGAAATATTACCATACTACGTCGCAGTTTTATGGAACTTACACCTGAAGATATTGGCCCAATTGATTGGGTACTGGATCGGGCATCCCTGGTGGCGCTGCCCTACAATATGCGGGTAGATTATCTGAAAGCAATCGACAGGCTTTCAGATGTCGGTACCATGCAACTTGCCATTACGCTGGAATATTTTCCGCTACTCGATTCGGCCCCGTTCAGCATTCCGCCAGCCGAAGTGAACAGCTACTACGAGAGAGGACACATGATACAGCACGTAGAAAGCCCCAGCCTTCCTAATCATGGAATGGTAAAACGCTGGAAACTGGATTACCTCATTGAGCATGGTTTTGTGATCACCAAGTACGCCAACGGTCATATCATGGCGAATGAAAAACAAAGCCAGGTGAGTTACAATTGATAAGATTTAGCACACCCTCACACACCAATACACTTTACAATTCCATCATACAACAAATCCCCGTCACCCGGGGATTTGTTTGCATTTAGCAGGTCGTTGCCAAAACCTGTAAGGTCTATTTTGGTCATTCTCCTTTCATGAAAGGTGCGGCAGACCTTATAGGTTTAAAGAGGACACTTCGAACATTCAACGCCCCCACCACCTAAAACCTATAAGGTCTATTTCGGTCATTCTCCTTTCATGAAAGGTGCGGCAGACCTTTTAGGTTTAAAGAGTGCTTCTCAAATTTTCAACCTCCCCACCTAAAACCTATAAGGTCTTATCAACGTATGATCATAATTCAAGTCCCGAAAAGACCTTATAGGTTTGCAGACGGTTTCTTGAGCGACCTTTTTAATTCTCTCCTATTCCTTTTACATCCAGGTTAAAGCCTGGTTTTATAGTCACGCTGGTATTTGTGATCGCTTTTAACCGGCGGCAGCTCGCATTGCTATTGATATTCGGGTAGTTGGTAAGGCCACTGTTAATATACACATCCGTATTCTCGTCCGGTAAAATACCACAACTCCAGTTAGCGACATTTTCCCAGGCGGTATCAACCGTTCCAGTCCAGGTAACGCCAAATTGTAATGTGATAACCGGGCCATAAACAACGATGGAACCATTTGTGATCACACTCCTGTATCTATATCCATACCATGAAGGAGGTGTTGCTGCAAGCCTGAGTGTATCTGCATTACTGCCAGAATAGATGGCATCGTCCGAAATATTAACAAAACCGCCCCCTGTATTCACCTGCCACTGGTACATATTACCTGCAGTCTTGTTTTGATTTTGAAAATACACATTAGCCCCATTGCAAATAACTGTTGGATATAGCACCACATTGCTGGCGGAACTTTCATTATTATTCTTATCCAGCCCCGTAATTACAAAATAACCGTTGCGCGGCAGTGAAGAAGGGATGGTGAGTTTATTGCCTGCAACGATCGTCCATACTTTCTTGCCATCATTTGCATTGGTGGCAACTTCAGTAACATTATCGTAGCGGTACACCAGGTACTTCACGGGAATATCTCCATCTGCAGCGGCTACAGGAATATCCCATTTTAAACTATCCCCATCCAGTCTAGCGTTTGCAGGTGCATTCGGGCATACAGCATCTTTCCAGCCCATAGCGGGAGCAAAAGCTTTGTAGCGGTACTGGTTGCTTTGCAATTCAGTTTTAATGCCTTTTATGTTCGACATTATTTGTTTGGTGCTGAATAATACCTGGCCAAGAACCTGGCCGTGGGTACCCGTTCGATTCAGGTTGATTTGTGATAATATATCAATCGCATCCCAGTTACTACTCGCAGGGTCCAGCCGGTATGCGGCCAGGCCCGGGTAGATGTGGCGGTTACCATACAAAGAAGCCTGGTCGTTCCACCATTTGGAGAGGGCTGTGTAATCCTGGGGTCCGGTAATTTTCCAGTAAAGTTGTGGTGCTACATAATCCACCTTGCCCGCCTGCAACCACGCTATAGGATCACAGTAAATATCGTTGTACGATGACGTACCAACAATACCCGCAGGTACACCTTGTTTCCAGATACCAAATGGGCTTACACCAAAAACTATATTACGATTTCCAAGGGCATTTATTATTTGCAATGTATCGTATACTTTAGCGATCAGCTGGTTTACATTATCCCTTCTCCAATCTGCTATTGTGGCGATATTGGTAGGGTTATAGTCCACGTAGGTGGCGCTATCCTGTTTCAGAACACCATTGGGTGGATAAGGGTAAAAATAGTCATCGAAATGAATCCCATCGATATCGTACCTGTTGGCAATATCACCAATTACATTAGTCAGGTATTGCCTTACCGCAGGCAATCCTGGGTTGAGTAGTGTAATTGTCCCGGCCACAAAAGTCCAGTCGGGGTGCAGGGTGGCCACATGGTTAGGTGCAAGTATCGGGGTGCTTTGTTTAGCACGGAAAGGATTGATCCATGCATGCAGGTCCATACCGCGGGCATGTGCCTGTGTAACGGCAAATTGCAATGGGTCCCAAATTGGATTGGGTGCGGTACCCTGTGCATTCGTAAGCCAGTAACTCCAGGGATCGATGGTGGAGGCATACAACGCATCACTTTCTGGCCTTATTTGTAAGAACACTGTATTGATACCAGTGTTATTCAGGGTATCCAGTATTTTCATTAATTCAGCTTGCTGCTGGGCGGTAGTCAACGTCCTGGAACTTGGCCAGTCAATATTACTAACAGTCGACACCCAGGCTCCCCGAAGGTCACGTTTGGGATAGGCATCGTCGGTTTCCGGAGCATTGGGGTTGCATGCAAAAGCTGGCACTATGGTGAGGCGCAGTTTGGCTGCGTTTGATACAAGTGGCCCCGTAGTGTTCTGAATTGTATAACTGAGACTATCAGCACCAACGAAACCTGGATTAGGGGTGTATAGCAGATCACCATTGGGGGCTACAGTCGCCGAACCATTAACCGGGTTCGAACTAATAGTGAGAGTGGCATAGTTAAATGTGCCGCCGTTGGCGATATCGTTTAACAATACGTTTACGCGTTTTGCAGCGTCGGCTTGAACTATGGCCACGTCTGCAACAGCTAGCGGCGCTACTGGTACTGGCCCGGTACTAAAAAACAATAAGGCCTTATCCATAAAGGCGCTCATGCTGATATCAGACGCTGTTTCGAGTGTCCAGGAGAGATAGATCAATGCGCCAGGCACGGTGCCTGCCCCAAAATTTCCTTTGTACGAAACTCCCCCTCTTTTGCCGGCCACGGCATAATTGAAAATATTGACAGCCCCGGAAACTGCGTTTACATCGTCTGGAAAATCTTCGTCATATACAATTCCGAATGGAATAGTTAGTCCTGCAAAATCGGTACCCGCTATACCAGTAGCTGGAGAATAGCCGCCGGCCCCATCACCCACATAATTCGATTTTAAATAGCCGTTCATAAAAGCCAGGTCATATGTGCTGGATCCGCTGCGGCCAATATTATAGGCGATCTCAGACCCGGTCACCAGGAGCTTGCCTCCACCGGTGAGAAAAGTCTGAATTTTAGATTTTTCGCTGGCGGAAAACACGACGTTGGCGCTAGACTCGTCACCTAAAAACCAAACTACAATATCGAAATTGGCCAGGTTAAACGTGCCGTCTTCTACCCTTTCGTTGGCCACAGTGCTTACCTGCACCGGCCCCCGGTCCCTCAATGCTTTAAAGTAGCTGGTAGCGAATGGATGGGTAGCGGCCGTATAGGATCCTGCGAACCTGTCAAAACCGTCGACAATCAACACCTTGGGGCCGGCAACATTGCTGCTGCGGCTGTAAATGTCGCTGGAGGCACTTTCTAAATTTGGATTTCCTCCGTTACTAACAACCGTTGTGAGTTTAAAATGATACACATTACCGGCAGGTGGTACAGTAAACTGCGCGGGTAACAACGCAACAGAAGTAGTGGCAGCTGTAAGCGTACTTTCGTCTGCAGCCAACGCCCAGCCATTAAGGTCGTCATTAGTAGCATAATAAAGCCGGTAACCCACCAGGTTGGCATCAGTTGCGGCCTTCCAGCTGGCAATGAGCTGGTTGCCAGTTCCGGGGTTTTCTATGCTGTATAAAACAGGTATAGCGATTGCCTGGTTATTTACAATTGAATTGGCTGTTACTATTCGGCTCATTAAGGTATCCCAGCGTTCCGGTGTTAGATTAGGGCAATCGGTGGACCTTACATCGCTATGGCCGTATATGCCCCGGTCGCCATTTACCGCTCTCCGTACTTTTGGTATCGAATTACGGTTGCAAACATCCGCTGCAAGACTGGCAGCAGCCGCCAGCATTGGTTTACTATCCCACATGGTCAGGTTAGCCACCAGTACCTCGTGCTCCGTGCCGATGCCTTCCTGGTTGTATTGGTTTACACCCTGGCTATAAGCACGGTTGGCTTCAGCCACTACCTGTGTAATATATCCGTCGCTGTTACGAACCACGTAGTGGGCACTTACACCAGACGCACAGTTACTAAACCAGCTAAGTGTACCCTGGTAGGTTCCTAAAGCGATATAATGAATAAAATAAAAATTGATCACGGAGCCGGCAGTTCTTGTGCCATAATTGGTAGGGCAGGTGGAATATCCCGCAACAGCGCCCGGATAATCCACCGCGGTAGTACCATCCGGTTTCGATACTGGTGGTATCGTTACGTCTTCCAGTATCTTTTTACCGGTAACAGCTGGCAGGTAGATGATTTCACCCCAAAGCGTTACGGTTTTGGAACCCGTTTTAATTAGCTCATATATTCTTACGGCCAATTCGGTTTTCATTGCTTCATTTGTAAGCCCGGTCAGATCCCTTACCGCTTCGAACCAATCATCAAGGCCCTGAGGTTCTTTATTTTTTTGATAATAGGCAACTAAGGCGGCGGCAGCACGGATATTGGTCTGTGCATTATTCTTAATTTCATCTGTTGTAGTTTTCAACAGGTCTGCCGCCAGGGAAATTTGTTGTATGTAGGGATTCTCAATGATCCCCATCACACCCCATGAACCATACATAGACGCACTTACCTGGGCCCAGTTGCTCTGCACCTGGCCGGCAGCCATTAATATTTCCGCCGGGACTTTAAACTCACCGGCCGCCGCGTCAAAGTACCTTTTAATTGTAGCCACAGAAGGTTGTGGCCGGTTTAGAAATTCCTCCAGCATAACATCGTTATGGTCGTGGCCAGGATCTGTACCATTTTCCTGTACACTAACCTTTCGGCTTGCATGCAAATAAGATGAAACATCCCGTTGCAAAAAAACATCTCCATTGGCCTGGGTCACTTCTTTTACGGGAGTATGCAGGTATTTGTTTACAAGGGCCTTCAGATCGGCATCAGACTTTTCTTGTACAGGTTTCTGCGCATACGCAAAACCTCCCGTCAAAAAAAAACAAAACGCCATAACAAACTTATTACCAAAAGATATATGTGATTTCATAGAAAATTTTTTCTAAATTTAGTTTATCATGATGCATAAAATACAACCATATCCAAATTAACGCAAAAAGATGCAGAAAAACGCAGAAAAGTTGATTTTCAACTAATTTTTGCATTTTTTCCCAAAAGTGTTGATTGTACCTCCATTAGTTTGAAAATTTAAACGTTTTTGAATAGAATTTGGTGAAGATTTTAAAGAGTTTCTAAAAAAATCATGTAGAATTAAACAATTGTATGCAAGTAAGAGGACATTTATAGTGTTTAAACATTGGAATATTTTTTCGAAAAGTGATTTTTGTTAGGCAATTAGTTCCTTATCTTTAGTTTATTGGAAATCTGCTCTGATTGAGAAACAAGATTTTAGCGACTGAAAATCAACAATTTCAATTTAACGAAGTTTCCTTTTTGCTAATATCCTAAATCGTGTTGTATGAAAGACCTCAACCTTCACAGTCCGCCTAAATAGCTTTCTATTTGTAGATCGGCAAGCTGTAGCAATCTAACATTTTCCATCAATGGGTTAAGCATATCCAACGTCTAATATCCATTTCTAATATCCAAAAATCCGTTTATGAAAAAATTAAACCTTCGCAGTCCGCCCAAATAACTTTAATTTATAGATCGGAGCATATATCTCAGTCTGACATCTCCCATGCCTGACCGTCGTATACCCAACATCTGATATTCTTTTTTCTACATCCAAAATTTGCATATGAAAACCCTTACACATCATAGGCCTCCGGAATAACTACATGTTTCTGTTATTGTGGCATGTTATTTGACCCAATATCAGCCGGCTAAATTGTAGCCCATTTTTTCCAATCCTCTTAAGATGTCCTAAAATCTGCGTATGAAAAATCTGACACATCGTAGCCCGCCGGAATAGGTTTCGATTTAACCCCTAGGGTATAATTGCCTAATATGTCCCTCCTGACAGGTCAGCATCCAGCCGATGCAGGAGTAGTCTTTATACCATCCAGCTATGAATTCCGTTCCAATAATTTGTCCAATGAAGCATCCTTATCAGTGTTAGTGACGATACGTACCTGACAGATCTTCTATTCTAATATCCAAATACCAATCTAATGAACCATCCATACACAGTTCCCTCTAAGCCACTCTACAAGACCCCGCTTTTTTCGGGTCATTGCTTAATGCTTATATGTCAGCACAAGTATCGGCTCCGATAACCTGTTTCAATTTTTATTGTTTTCCATTTTACCTGCAACGTTTGTCTTTCCGGGCCATGCGTTATAGCGTGCTATTTCATATCCAAAATCCAAACTAATGAACCAAAAGCTTTACTTCAGCACCCAACCAGTGCTTCCCTTTGCAGGAAAATTGCTTGCACCGTGCTTCATTTTACTTTTTTTATTATTGCAGCAAGTGTTAAATGCGCAGCCAGCTAATGCGCCATATAATCTAAAGTCGCCATGGGTAAATACCAATGTAGCCACCGGGTATTTTGAGCTGGTTCCGAGCAGATCGAATGGAGGCTTATGTCTCCCGGCCTATAGCAACCCCATAGCTAACCTGGTAGATAATGACCTTACCAATAACACGGGATTTAGCTTAACAGGTTTGGGTTGCACGGTAACCTACAGTGTAAAAGACATTACAGTTGGCGACACCTATCCTGCGGGATATTTTGCAGGGTACAGAATTTCATCGACTGATCTTGTAGCTGGCGTGACTATTGGTTCTAAAGTAACGATTGAAACCTATAACAATAATGTATTTGTAGAAAGCCAGGATGTGGTAACCAGTTCAATTGGCATCGACGCAAGTTTGATAGATGGCAATGGTGCCGCCATAGTAGGTTTTGTAACTACCGGTGCATTTGACGAAATAAGGATTACCTACGCAACACTTGTAGGTGCACTTTTTTCGGGGCAGGTTTATTATCCTGTGATAGAAAGTTTCCGCACCCCAACAGTTGCAATGGTATGCAACAGCACACAAAGCCTGATAAATAATCCTGAATACCCGGTTATAATAGACAATCTTAAAACAGGTATTACCGGCACCTGTGCAGGTTGTTCTATAAATGCTGCCGAAAATATCATATCGTCAAGTACTACTGATTCTGCTACCATAATACTGGCTGCAAGTGTTGCGGGTACGGCCTCTGTGGCGGTAAAAGATGTGCTCGATATTTTTCCTGCCCAGACTTTTGCGGGCTTCAATATCAAGAATCCGCAACTCATAAATGCAAACTCACTTTCTGGCCTTACTATAAGAACCTATCTGAATGGGACACTCGTAGAATCTTCCGCCAGTAATACACTCGTTTCAGCAAACTCTACGTTGCTAACAGGTTCCGGCAAGCAGTTGGTCGGTTTTGTCACAACTGCGCCATTTAATGAAGTGAGGCTGCAGGTTGCTAATACACTGGGGGTGTTGAGTACAACCAATGTGTTCAATGCTGTGTTTGAAAAATTCTGTGTGGTGGACGCACTTACCTGCAACACCCAAACCCCTATGAATAATACCGGGTTCCCGACCACTATCAGCAATGCAAATACCGGTGTTAGCGGGGTTTGCGTAGGATGTTCAGTAACTGAGGCATTCAATGCCATCTCGCCAAGCACCATCGACTACGCTACTATTACTCTTACAGCATCTGTGACGGGTGGCGCTATTTCTGTAAAAGACGTACTCACCGACTATCCGGCAGGAACATTTGCCGGGTTCAATATTTCCAACCCTCAGTTGGTGAACGTTAATGCACTTTCAGGTTTAACCCTGCGCACTTACCTGGACGGAGCGCTGCGGGAAACTGTTACTGCCGGCACATTGATTTCGGTAGGCTCTGTGTTGCTCAACGGTATCGGCGCACAATTAGTAGGCTTCCAAACTACCATGAGTTTTGATGAATTGCAACTTGAAGTGACCAATCTTCTCGGGGTAGCTAGTACCACAAGGGTATACAATGCTGTATTTGAAAAGTTCTGCCCCGGTCCACCGTTAGTCTGTGGCGCGACTTCCTATCTCACCTCCCCGACTTACCCGCTTTTTATAGATGCTAAACTCACCGGTTTTAATGGCGCAGCATGTGTGGCTTGTGCATTAAATAATACGCAAAACCTGATAGACGCCGACACATCCAACTATGCCATAATTGATCTAGTTGCTGGTGTGTTAGCTACCGGATCAGTTGCAATTAAAGATGCGATAACGGACTATCCGGCGGGTACCTTTGCCGGCTTCGACGTAGAAAATGCCAATCTGCTCCGCGTAGATCTATTAACGTCTTCTACGGTATCTACCTATTTAAACGGAGTATTTCAGCAAAGTGCATCGGGCGGAACCCTGCTTAGTTTACAATTATTCGGCGGAAGCAGACAAGTGCTGGGGTTCACTACGACTCTACCGTTTGATGAAATAAGATATACCGTAGCAAATCTTGTAGGTGTGGATGCCGGAATTACATGGGTCCGTTCCGGTGTATTAAGAGGCGGTTCGGCAGCGGGTTACGCACCACCCACGTTAAACGCAGCGGTCATTAATGGTGCTCCTGCGACCAACGTTTGCCCCGATGCAACGGTAAATTTAAACTCCTATGTCACCAGCACAACTCCGGTAGGTTCAAGCCTGGTCTGGTTTACTAATGCCACTCATTCCGGCAGCCCATATCCTACACCTACTGCAGCTACAACCGGCACCTACTATGCTTATTATTACGATGCCGTAAAAGACTGCTACAGCCTGGTAACGACGCCTGTAAATGTGATAATCAGATCTTGTACAAGAGCAGATTTCAACGTCACTTTTGTAAACGTACAGGTGAGCGGCAATACACATACTAATGACAACGTTCCTCCCGGTACTACCTACGGCAGCCCTGTTGCTGCACCCGGCAATCCAAGCGGCAGCTTACCGTTTGTTAACAGCGATGGCAGTTACACATTTACGCCATCGGCAGTTGGGGTTTACTACTTCCAGATACAGGTTTGCGCACCTGCGCAGGCACCACCATGCCCCACCGAACTTTTGGTAATTAATTCACTCTTCTTACCTGGCCAGGGCCCACAGCCACCTGTCGCCAACCCGGATATTACAAACGTACCGTTCAACACCCCAGTTACGGTACATACGTTGGCCAATGATGCGGCAGGTCCAGGCAAAAGCCTGGTACCTGGTAGTGTTACTGTTAGAGACATGAATGGGGTCGCCGCCGGCAATACAGCAAAGGGCGGTACGGTTACAGTCGATGCGGCCACCGGAGATACCCATTACACGCCACCAACCGGCTTTGTGGGAACGGATTCTATAGAATACACGGTTTGCGATAATGGAATTCCTTCTTTATGCTCCAGTGCTTACCAGATATTCTATGTTCGGCCACCCTCGTCAACTTTCGGTTCGCTCGGGGTCGATGATTTTTCGGAAACATTTGCCGACTTCCCGGTTTCAGGGAATGCTGTTACAAACGATGGTGATCCGGAGAAACCCGCTCCAACCGCTGTTCCACAAGACACCACCATTGCAGGAAAAGGGACATTGATGCTGAATAGCGATGGCACCTACACTTTTACACCTATACCGGGATTCACTGGTCCTGTAGATTTTGGCTATCGGGTATGCGACGACATGACCTGCGATAGCGCTACTATTCATATCCTTGTCAAACCATTTGACCTCAATCCTGATGAGAACCTGACCTCAGTAAATGTGCCCGTTACTGGTAGCATGGCTACCAACGACCAATTCCCTGAGGGTAGCACAATTAGTGCACCAACAGCATCTCCGGGAAATCCATCAACTGATTTGCCAACACTGAACCCGGATGGAACCTACAGCTTTGTTACTGCAGTTCCAGGAGTCTACATCTACACCGTGACAATTTGCACACCTTCACCAGGTTCAGTTTGTAAAAATGAAAGCCTTAAAATCACGGTAAACGATCCACTCAGCAATACCAATAGGCCAATGGCCAATCCGGACCAGGCCTCAGTTAAGGGCAGCCCGACTTCACCGGTTCCGGTTACATTAAATCTGAAGGCTAACGACCTGGCTGGTAATACGGGTGGCACCCTTGGCACTCCATCCGTTGTAACCGGGCCTTCCCATGGAGTTGTGTCATCTATCGACGCCAGTGGAAACATGGTATATACTCCTGCCGCCGGATTCTACGGAAAAGATACTGTCGTTTACCAGGTATGTGAAACCCCTGGCGGGCTCTGCACCACCGCATTGGCTATTATCAATGTACTGCCTCCTGAAGCGCCAACCAATATTGCCGCCAGCGATGATAATAACACCACGAAGCAGGGCCAGCCTGTTTCAGCAACGGCAGCCAAGGGTGTATTGGCAAATGATAATAGCAGTGGTGGCGGCCCATTAGCTGTAACAACCCAAAATACCACCGTCCCAGGTAAGGGTACCCTGGTACTCAATAGTGATGGTAGTTATACTTTCACTCCAGTAAGTGGCTTCATCGGCCCGGTCGATTTTGGCTATAAGGTATGTGATGGCATTATGTGCGACAGCGCAACGCTTCACATAAATGTGCAGCCAGGCGGTGTCGGTTTACAACTCAGAGTACTTCTTCAAGGAGCCACGCTGGGCAATGGGGTTGGTTTTGAAAGCACCATGCGGGACGACCTTCGTAACAGTCCGTTTACAGGAGCCAACTATATACCGTTAAAGGACCCATATACTTATAATAGCCAATACAACACCCTGTTTACCCGGGTTGGTGATGGCACAAATACCGAACTACAAACCGTGATCGATTCTGCGGCGATGTTTAGCAGCCGCGGTAATGCGTCTGCCGTTGACTGGATCTTTATTGAAATGCATGATAAGACCGTCCCTGCTACAGTAGTGGCCACTCGTTCAGCGATTGTAGAAAGAGATGGTACAGTGGTGGATATCGATGGTAGCAGTTGTGTCCAATTCCCAACACTGCCGCCAGGCGATTATTTTGTGGCAGTTCGTCATCGCAACCACCTGGGTGCTATGACGGCATTACCTGTGCCCGCTGCCACCCTTAATTGTGGTGGGGTGGTAGATTTTACAACAATGACTGCAGTTGATTTATGGAATCAGCCTGGTTACGATGGCTACGAAATGAAAACACTATCTGATGGAAAACGTGCGCTTTGGGCAGGCAATGCCAATAGTGATAAGAAGATCAAATACACAGCGCCAAATGATGATCTGTTCCGGATTTTTACGAATACATTGCAACACTCTGGTAATACCGGCTCTGATTATAATTTCGATTTTGGCTACGGTTACATAGCAGGCGATGTGGATATGAACAGTAAAGTGAAATACACTGCGCCAAATGATGATTCGTTCCAGGTGTTTGTACAGTTGCTTTTATACGGCCTCAATACAGGCGCTGATTACAACTACGACTTCTTCCTGGAGCAGCTGCCTTAGTCGTTCTTGTTACACCCTGCCGTTGCAATTGGTGGTGGCAGGGTTTGCCGTAGAAGTAAAATCACATTTTAGTCAAATAAAAAGAGGTTGCTCCCAAACGGAGCAACCTCTTTTTATTTGACTAATCCTGACTACCTTTTTCGTAATATCTTCTAATTTCTTACCGGCTTGCCACCTTTCAAAACACTCTGAATCCTTTCCAGTGTTTTCCTTTCGCCGCAGAGACTCAGGAATGCTTCCCTCTCGATATCCAGTAAATATTGCTCACTTACCACGGTGGCTTCACTCAGGTCGCCGCCGCACATAACGTAGGCTAGTTTTTTTGCGATCTTTTCATCATGTTCTGTAATATAATTACCCAACTTCATGCCGTTAAGTCCGGCATACAATGCACCCAGGGCACCCCGGCCAAGCACTTTGATATCCGTGCGCTGAACAGGCATCGTATAGCCTTCATTCCATATTTCAATGGCGCTGTTTTTCGCATCAGCAATTCGTCGGTTGATATTCATACTGATCTCATCCTTCCCCCTTCGCATAATACCCAGGTCGTACGCCTCCTGAGCGCTGGTAGCTACTTTGGCCATGCCAATAGTCATAAAACGGCGTTTTAATGGCTCTATTTCAATCTCCCCCTCACAATATTCATCGCCGGCACGCAGGGCAAATTCCTTGGTACCGCCGCCGCCGGGTATCAGGCCCACACCCAGTTCTACCAAGCCAATATAAGTTTCAGCAGCAGCCTGTATTTTATCAGCGTGAAGGCTTATTTCGCAGCCACCTCCAAGCGCCATGCCATGTGGTGCTACCACCACCGGTATGGAAGAATAGCGGATCCGCATGGTGGTATTCTGGAAAATGCGAACGGCCATATCGAGTTCATCATATTCCTGTTCCGCGGCATACATAAATATCATGCCCACATTTGCGCCAAGACTAAAATTGGGTCCATCATTCGCTATCACTAGTCCTTTAAAACTCTCTTCTGCCCGCGCAATCGTTTTTTGAATGCCATCCAGCACCCCACTGCCAATCGTATTCATTTTAGTATTCCACTGCAGGCCAAGTATATCATCGCCCAAATCGTAGGCGGTGCAATCGCTGTTTTTCCAAACAATTTTATCAGCTTTATTGCTCATGATCAGGAACGACTCGCCACCAGGCATTTCCTTATAAGTCTTTGTGGCTACATCGTAATACTTCCGTTTGCCAGCGTCTATTTTGTAAAAGGTTTTATTGCCTGCGGCAATGAATTCGTCCACCCAGGGGGCAACCTTAAAACCAGCAGCTTTCATAGCTTCTGTAGTTTTTGCAACACCCAGCAAATCCCAAGTTTCAAAGGCGCCGATTTCCCAGCCAAAGCCGGCCATCATGCCATCGTCGATCCGGTATAATTCATCACTAATCTCAGGTATACGGTGGCTGATATAAGAAAACAGATGGTAGTGAAACAAACGATAAAACTCACCGGCCTTGTCGGTACCCGCTACCAGCATTTTAAGCCGGGCACGAAGGTCATCTACGGGCTTTGCTGTTTCGAGTGTCGCAAATCTGGGTTTGCTTTTGGGAGCATATTCAAAGGTTTGCAGGTTAAGTGTCAGGATATCCTTTTTGCCCTGGCTTTTATCCATCATAAAAAAGCCCTGTTTGGTCTTGTCGCCGAGCCAGTTATTATCCACCATTTTTTGCAGCCAGGCTGGTATGGTAAAAATCTCCTTTGCTTCATCATCCGGACAATTAGCAGCTACGCCCTGGGCTACTTTCACCAGGGTATCGATACCTACCACATCAGCTGTGCGGAAGGTAGCAGACTTAGGCCTGCCAATTACCGGACCCGTCAATGCGTCTATTTCATCAGTATTGAGTCCCAGTTGCTCCATCACTTTCATCACCGCCATCATACTGAAAACACCCACCCGGTTGGCTATAAATGCCGGGGTATCCTTACAAAGCACCGTTGTTTTACCAAGGTAGAGATCCCCATAATGCATCAGGAAATCCACAATGGCGGGGTCGGTGTCCGGCGTAGGGATAATTTCCAGCAATCGCAGGTATCTGGGCGGATTAAAAAAGTGCGTGCCACAAAAGTTTCTTTTAAAATCTTCGCTTCTCCCCTCGCTGAGCATGTGAATAGGGATGCCTGAAGTATTGGATGTGATGAGTGTACCAGGTTTGCGATACTGTTCCACCTGTTCGTACACGCTTTTCTTAATATCAAGCCTTTCAATTACCACTTCAATTACCCAATCACATTGGGCAATCTCCGCCATGTTGTCTGTAAAATTCCCCGTTTTAATCAGTTTGGCCACGTCTTTTGTAAAAACCGGGCTGGGGTTGCTTTTGAGCGCCGTGCCCAGCGCTTCATTTACTATGCGGTTACGCACGGCTGGCTTTTCAATCGTTAACCCTTTGGCAAGCTCTGCTGCATTAGATTCCCGAGGCACAATATCGAGCAGCAACACCTGCACACCGATGCCAGCAAAATGACAGGCAATACGACTGCCCATAACACCGCTGCCAAGCACGGCTACTTTTTTGATCGAACGATTCATGTGAGGCCATTTAAATTTTTAAGGATCAAGGTCCAGGTCCAGGTGTCAGGATGCTTGTCCCCGACCACTGCGCCCGGCAAAATTAGTTAGCTATGCAACTAATTTTGCTTCGAAGGTAATGGGAAAATAAGAAGTATAACAGGCGGTAAGAAAAAATAGCAGGCTCACCTTTTGCTGAACTGGCAGGGTAGATCACCTGAATAACATTTGATCCGGCGTGAGAAACCAGGCATTCCAAATTGCGGCTCACACCGGCCTGGCACCCGATCGCGCCCGAATGCTTATTCCTGACGTCTATTTCACGGCTTCCTGCAAGCATGGATTACTTTTTTTCGGGTATAGCAGGCCCTGGTGCCCCGGAAGATCCCGGCACCCCTTGGCGGACAGGATGATTCGTCATTTCTCAAACTGGAGCGGTAAGCCACTTACATGCAGTTTCCTAAAAATAATTATATGAATGGCCCTTTATTAGTAACCATTTTTCATAGTATATAAAAAGCCGCTTCGCCCAGATCGCGTCTAGTATTAATTCGCATCCGTAACGAACGCCTTAAAAAAATATTTGCACAACACGGATAGTATATAAAAAAAATCATGCTACTCCATGGGATAAATTCACTCGCTCCACCAAATGAACGCATTGCTAATTGAACAATAAATTTATGCCATCTTCTGTTCATATTGCACAACCAAAATGAAAAACCGGTTTAATAAATATCCATGATCTGGTTCCTTCATTTTGTGGTATAACCTCAACGGGCAGGGCTTTCCAGCCAATACCTCTTTTTTACATGCTATTTATTCATAACCAATAAAATCCATTTTATGCCCACACAAATCACATTACCGGTAAATTTCGAAAGCCCGGTGGCCGATCCGATTAAGCTCTACGCCTACGCCTTTAGCCGTGGCGGAAAGTTATTAGACAGGCAGGAAGTTACTGCCCATAAAGCCACATTTAATGATTTCGGATTGCCCGGCTCCGAAGTACGTTTCTTTATAGTACCTGCCGGCGATCCTAGTGTAGAAAAAGTAAGGACCATCGATGATGTACTGAAATTTCAGCCTTTTGAACCCTCGGTTAACTGGGAAAAAAACAAGCTGATCACCGCTGCCATTCCTATCAAATTCCCAACCTTATGGAAATGGGTTATTTGTAATGTGAAAGGAACGGTTATCAAAAATTTCAATATCCACCGTGTTAGCGGCGACAAGCCTATCTGCAGGGCCCGGGTGCATATTTGCGATATTGACCGCATCCTTTTCTGGCTCAATAAAATTCCGGATAATATCATTCTTCGCATCCCGGATATTATCCTGAAACCGGAAATCCCGATCAGGATCCCCAAGCCATTTCCTGATCCATCGCCTTTGAGCACGAATGTCATCAGCTCCAGGCTGGCAACTTTAACCAATGCCAACCTGTTTAACAGCCTGACCAATTTGCAAATAACAGCTTCGGCGTTAAAAGCCCAAGTGCCAGTAAATGAGGGTATCAAAAGGACCTTACTTTCTGGGAATGCCAACCTGATACGTGCCAGCGTGGCTCAAAATCTAGCTATTTTCCATCCCTATTTCTGCTACTATCCGTTTATCTGGCCATGGCTGTACCGTCTCGACGAATTAAAAACAGTGTATACAGATATGAATGGCCGCTTTGATACCAACATTGCCTACATAGCTGGTGGCGATGTGCCTGACCTGTATTTCTGGGTTGAATGCCAGATCAACGGCGTTTGGACGACGGTGTATAAACCAAATATTCCCTGCAATACCTGGTGGGATTATAAATGTGGCACGGAAGTGACCATCAGGCTTACCGACGAACGGGTGCGGTGGGAGTGCCAGGATGTGTTGCCAGGCGAACTGGTATGGATCAAAACGATTGGTGATGGCGCCAGTGTAAGCCGCATTAAGCAGGAAAGTTTTATGCAGCCCATACCCAACAACACAGCACCACAGCCAACACCTTCGATGGATCGATTCGGCATGAGCGATGCCAGTGTAGGCAATGGATCAACAGCCGTGGATGACTACAAACGTCCCTTTGGCGGCGGGCTTAGTTTCAGGGTTCAGTTTAGCAGCGGCTTGCGGGCCACCGGTGCTGTGTATTACAAATGGAAATGGTGCAAAACCCATATGCCTGATCTTACACCAGTGAACGCTACACCGGCCGACAGCGATTTTGTAGATTTCAGCGGCGGCGTTTCCAAGCAATACAGTTATGAGTACCTTGATATTTTTAATTTTAAACATATCGCTTACGATAATGTAAGCCTGGGTGCGCAAACAGTGAGTACTACAGACAATTGCTATATCGTACCGCCGGTGAGTCCTGCCATGCCGCCGTTTAATATTACCCGCACCTCGCCGCAGTGGAACCAGGATACCGATACTATTTCTTTCGACAGCAATTCGCTGGCGGGCGATGGCATGTATGAATTCCGCATGGAGTTGTACGATGCCGCTGGCAACAGGCTTACAGTGCACCGTAGTAAATTCCAGGTTCCGGAGATGAACACTTTCTCCCCGTCGGTATTTGCCCCAACAAAAATGCTGGCCGACTATAACCTGCTTACGCAGATGACCACCGCATTTAAAATGAAAGTACGCATCGATAACCAGCCAGTGGAAGCCGCTGTTTATAAGCTCAATCTTAACGGGGTTCCCGCTTCCCCATCCTGCTGTGGATTTGTTAACTATGGAAATAACACAGCCAATATTGAAATTGGATTCAAAGCATACCATCCGCATGGACTTGGGGAATTTGGTTTCTCCATACAAAAAGGCACCTGCGATGATGATGGTGTTCCGGCGATCACAAATGCAAGCGGCTTTGTAAATAACAGGGCGAATTTTTATGCCTGTGATATCAATGGCAGGTATACCAAAACTTTCCACCCTAACGCTCTGCTGGGTAGTTGTGCCGCTGAGCAAAAAGCCGCCTTCGCTGAGTTCCTGCATGTGTATGCGTTAGCGATCAACGGCACTTCGAGGTTAGATTACCTCGACAAATCCGCTTCCGCAGCATTCGCGCTGGAGCCATAATAGCTGCCACGGATCCCCTCAATAATTAAGAGGCTGTCTCAGAACAACTGAGATGGCCTTTTTCTTTTTGGGGAGCCCCGGGATATTTGCTAAAAATCAGGTGCTTTTGCATAGGGAATTCATTAACTGGTAATCGGCCTGGCGGTTCTACTAATTAAGCGCTCACGCCAACCAGAAAAAATACACCCGCACTTAACTACAACTCTGAATAACTGTACATCAATAGAAGCTCCCACTTCGGAGATCGCCTCTTTTAAGTGGTACCAACCTGCAGCAAAACGATAATAGCAAACACCTTATAGGGTATTCCTCACAACTAATGAGGTTCCCGATTCCACCTCAAACCACAATTGGCCCACCTTTTACCACAATTGGGGGTACCCCAGACCTCAGCCAGCTCAGCTTTTACCTCGGAGCCCTCAGGTTGGAGCTCGGACGGCCTAGCTTTTACCTCCCCCGTCCGGGCTTAAACATGAAAACGCTTGTGCTCAGACCTCAGATCTCGGAGCTCAAAGCTCCGGCATCCGAGGTCTGAGGTGAGCCAGCTGAGGTAAAAGGTGCGCCAATTGTGCTTTGAGGTACCCCTCCCCACCCCAAGGGGTACCCTACCCCACCTCTTAGGGTACACCATGAACACTGAACCCACCCAGTACACTTTACAAAATGTTAATGCCAGGCTGATTAAAAACCTGGTAATAAATACCTCAAAACGGCATCTTTCAACCCTTCCAGGGTTGTGCAGCAATTCAATTCTTTGCCCTGTGTTTACCCGGGGCTATTTTAATATTTCGTCACTTTGGGGTGGGACGTACAGCCATCCATATTAAATCTCAAGCCAGAGAAAAGTCTATAACGGTGCATTAGAAATAGTGCGGATCGGAATACAACCCATGGCGGGTGATGTAGTGCATCGCTCCTTTTTTTAAAAATGAATTTCTGGTAACATCAGGCAACCGGCTCCACCCAGGCTTCATTTTCCTTGAGCAGCCCTATTAGTTCGTCAACAGCAATATTGCTATCGACATTGCGCTTTACGATTTCCTTTCCTTTGTATAAAGTGATCTTGCCAACGCCGCTGCCCACATAGCCAAAGTCGGCATCTGCCATTTCGCCCGGGCCGTTAACGATGCAACCCATAATGGCGATTTTTACGCCCTTCAGGTGGTTGGTTCTGGCCCGGATCTTAGCGGTTGTTTCCTGCAGATCGAACAGGGTACGGCCACAACTGGGGCAACTGATATATTCTGTTTTGGAAATACGTGTGCGGGTTGCCTGAAGTATGGTAAATGCGGTGGAGTTGATAAATTGTTCTACAGAGGTATTGGTGGTGTAGTTTCTACCACTGGCGTTATTCAAGCTTGATGCCTGTTGCTGGTAACTGGATGGGGTCATGCCCAGGCAAATACCATCGCCAAACCCATCGAGGAACAAAGCGCCGGTCTCGGTGGCATAATGGATCAGCTGTTCGTCGGGCGTGCTCCAGTTACTATCAGTGATTAAAACTACTGGGTTCTTAATATTCCTGATGACTAATTCCATGAACATGCGGCGTACTGCAGGCATAGCATGTTTATTTTTTGACGACAAACACAAGACTACCGTTGGGTTATTTGCCAGGTCATCCAGGTAGGTAAAATCGTTGATGCCGGTGTCGTCACTAAAGCAGTCCAGCATTACAAAATTAAGCTTGTCGCTTACTGTACTAGCTGATACAAAACCAGCTGCATCATAAATAGGAAAATAAGTAGATGGGTCATTTGCTTCCACCCAGTGGTTGGGCCAGGTAATCACCTTAAGTGTTCCCGGCAGGGCAAAATCCAGGGCCGCTTTGCCGGTAAAAATATAGTCTGCAGCGCCGTCGCTGATATTCCATTTATCGCTGGCTTCATCGTAAGTGTATCCAACCATTTGCAGTGACGCTGCGGTGATCGTTTCCCGTTTACTAAGGTCGGCAATTACCACCGGCACATGCTTTGCACCTATATTACTTACTTCGAAGCTTTCCCGTCTTTTATATTCAAATGGAGAATAAGGCAGGGATTCAATCGAAGGTATGACTGCTTCAACGCCCCCACTACTTGCTACTCCCTTTTCACCACTTAGCATCGCATATCGCTTCACCAAATCCATACAAACCGGGATTTCAAATTCGGGATCTTCGGTAAGACTTACCCGGATGGTATCACCTATACCATCTTCCAGCAGGGTGCCAATACCGGCAGCACTTTTTACGCGGCCATCCTCGCCATCCCCGGCTTCGGTTACCCCGAGATGTAGTGGGTAGCACTCGCCAAATTCTTCCTGCATTTTATTTACCAGCAGCCGGTAGGCCTGCACCATTACCTGCGGATTGCTACTCTTCATGCTCAAAATAATCTGGTGGTAATCTCCCGCCCGGGCAATGCGAAGAAATTCCATGGCACTCTCTACCATACCCATGGCGGTATCGCCGTATCGGCTCATGATGCGGTCGCTCAAAGAACCATGATTGGTACCAATACGCATGGCGGTGCCGTGTTCTTTACAAATAAGGACGAGCGGCGTAAACCGCTCGGTGATGCGTTCTATTTCTTCCTGGTATTCTGCGTCGGTATAGTCAATTTGCTCGAACTTTTTCTTGTCTACATAGTTGCCCGGGTTCACCCTCACTTTCTCTACGATCCTGGCTGCGATCTCGGCGGCATTGGGGGTAAAATGTATATCGGCTACCAGCGGCGTGGTGTAGCCCCGGCGATGCAATTCGTCTTTGATCAGTTGAAGGTTTTCAGCTTCCCTTTTAGAAGGCGCGGTTATGCGCACCAGCTCGGCCCCGGCCTCTATACAACGGATGGTTTGCTCCACGGTAGCTATGGTATCCATGGTGTCTGTGGTGGTCATGGTCTGCACCCGGATTGGATGGCCATTGCCCAGCAAAAGATTGCCCACTTTCACCTCCCTGGTTTTTAAACGCTTGTATTTAGTTACAGATTCACAGTATTGTTGCATAGTAGTCGTTGGTCTTTTTATTTGCGATTTACGATGTCGGATTTACGATTTGTTTATTCTGATGCCGCGAATATTTGTATCGCCGTTCTGGTAATTCGTGTAGATCGTAATTCGTAGATCCGTAATTGTAAATCGCCTGCGGCTGCAAATTTCCCGAAAAAAACTTAGGTTTAATCAATCAATTACAAACAATGACGAAAACCTTTTGTTTCCTGCTGTTTATTTGTATGGGCTTTAAAAGCCAGGGGCAACACTACCCACCGGGTAAAGTATTTCGCATTACCAGCAGCCGAAACATGTTTCCGGATAGTTTACGAAATGTGCAGCCAAGGGTGTACGATGATAAAACCTATACTGCGGCTGAGCACTATAACGATAGTACGGTCTTTATTTTTGTGCCCGATTATTACGATAAAACAAAGGCTACCAACTTCGTGTTTTGGTTTCATGGCTGGAACAATAATATAGACAGCGCCTTATCGCAGTTTCAATTGCTGGAACAGTTTTATGCGGCGCATCAAAATGCCATCTTCGTTTTTCCCGAAGGGCCCAAAAATGCCCCTGATAGTTATTGCGGAAAATGGGAGCAAAAACGCGCATTTACCAGCTTCTATATCAACGATATATGGATGTTTTTAAGTAATGAGAAAATTCTGGTGGGAGGATATGGCCCCGATGCCACCATTACCCTGGCCGGGCATAGCGGAGCCTACCGCGTAATTGGCAAAATTGATCAAGGGAATGATCACCTTGTAGCAGAGATTATTTTGTTTGATGCATTGTATGGCGAAATAGATGGTTTTGTTGATTTTGCACTGCGGATTCATCGCCAATTATCATCAAAGGCACCTAAAAAGTTCATCAATATTTACACCGACAATGGTGGCACCCAACAAAACAGCCTCGATTTTTTAAAAACACTGGACTCGCTACATATTCCCTACCTCCACAAGGAAGAGGATGAGTTGGTGAGTGGCGATCTTAAAAACAACCGGATCATTTTCCTGCACAGCAAAAAAACCCATAACGAGGTGATTACTAACAATCGGAATTTTGAACGGTTTTTAAAGAAAGAAGCGTACTGATACATTTTCAAAGCCAGTCTTACCAACTGCATAAAAAAGCCTCCTGAAATTTCAGGAGGCTTTTTTATGCTAAAGCGTTCAGTTTTTGTTATAAATAAATACAAAGGCTTTATTGCTCTTTTGCCGGATAGCCCGGGCCACCTGCCATGGCTTCCGGATGATTTTATAGCGATTCAAATCGATTACTTCATTTACCAGGGCTGAGGTGCTCATAGATTCTACGCCATACAAAAGCTGGTTGAGCAACTGCATTTCCTTCTCCATTTCTAAGTCGCTCAACGTGGAGTATTTTGAAACAAATAGAAGGTCGCGTACACCGTTTGTCATAAAAACGTAGATATAGGGTGGTAAAATTAAAAGGTCGAAACAGCGTTCAAGTGTGTAAAATTAATAACCTACCATCCCTTTTTTATTTGGGCAGCCACAGCCTTTTTCTGACTTGCCACCAAACAAACCTTTCTGGCAACTAGTAGTTGAAATAACAATCAATACCAGTGCAGTAAATACGATCAAAAGCCTCTTAATGTTCATGGTGCGTAAAATTAATCTGTAAATTAACTATTTTTCACGGCCAAATATTGTTCATGGCCGAACTCCTATCGAAAATTAACACCACCATACTTATAGCGCCGCTCGATTGGGGGCTAGGTCATGCCACCCGATGTATCCCAATTATCAGGGTACTACTACAAAAAAACTGCCGTGTAGTCGTGGCCGCCAGTGGTTTTCACGAGTCATTATTACGGCAGGAATTTCCGGATCTCGAATTTATTCACCTTGACGGGTATGGGATTAATTACTCAACAAAGTATGTACTCCTGGGGCTAATCCTGCAATTGCCCCGGTTTTTCCGCAACATTAAAAACGAACATAACTGGCTGAAAAATACGGTTGATCAATACAAATTAGACGGGATTATCAGCGACAACCGTTATGGACTGTATACTGACAAGGTGCCCTGTGTTTTTATCACCCACCAATTACAGCCCAAAGCGCCAAAATTGTTCAAAATGATAGAAGCCTCCAGCCGGAAACAACTCTATTCGTTTGTCAACCGTTTTTCCGAATGCTGGGTTCCTGATGAAACCGGATCAGAAAAAAGTCTGGCAGGCAGTTTAAGCCATCCGGCAAAATTGCCAGTCGTCCCGATAAAATATATTGGCTGGCTTACCAGGTTCTCCCCAGCCCGTTTCGTTCAAAAAAAATACCTGCTCACCATCAGTCTCAGCGGGCCGGAACCACAGCGCAGTTTGCTCGAAGGCATTATTTTACCACAGCTTCAAAATATCAACGGCCAGGTTTTACTGGTGAGGGGCATGCCCGGAGCAACCAGTATGCCAGAAGTACAGGAGCATATAACTGTTGCGAACCACCTGCCGGCTAAGAAAATGGAGAACGCATTTTTAGAAAGTGAATTTGTTCTTAGCCGTTGTGGCTACAGTACGCTAATGGACATGCAATCTCTTCATTGTCAATGCATCTTTATACCTACGCCCGGCCAGACTGAGCAGGAATATCTTGGCGAAATGCTGGCAGCCAAAAAGATCGCCATTGTAAAACCTCAAGATAATTTTGACCTTGCGAACGCACTGGAAGATGCGGCAACTTTTCCATTTGCCGAAGGCATAGCTTATAAAAATAGCCTGCTGGAGCCAGTCCTTAGTGGCTGGCTGCAATCTTTGAATAAGCGGTAAAGTGTTTTCTTTGCAGCCTTTACTAAAACGAATCCCCGGTGACGATACGCACAAAGGCACATTTATCTGTATTAGGTGCCAATATAATTTTTGGCGTTAACTATAGCATGGTAAAATTTCTTACCAGCAATTATATTCATCCGTGGGCGATGAACCTGGTGCGGATCTCGGTGAGTTCGGTACTGCTCTGGCTGTTGTTCTTTTTCCAAAAAGAAAAGTCAGGGATCAGCAAAAAAGATGTAGGCCGGTTTATTCTCTGTGCTGTAACAGGTGTGGCCATTAACCAATTATTGTTTACCAAAGGGCTGTCGCTTACTACCAGTATTCATGCGTCGCTGCTGGCGTTGGGTACCCCGGTGTTTATCACTGCCATTGCGGCCTGGCTGCTTAGCGAAACCTTTACCTGGAACAAGGCGCTGGGCCTGGTGTTGGCCACCAGTGGTGCCGTATTGCTGATTTTTACCAAGGTAACGCATACTCCTGCCAATGCCAAAGACATGCTACTGGGCGATATTATGGTGCTTGTAAATGCCATCAGCTATGCGTTTTACTTTGTGTGGGTAAAACCCCTGATGAACAAGTACAGTTCGGTGCACGTGCTGCGCTGGACTTTTACAATCGGCACTTTTTTCATCCTGCCCTTTGGCCTGCGGCCGGCTTTGGACACCAACTGGCATGCCTTTACTGCTCAAGCCTGGATGGCACTCGCGATGGTTGTGGTAGGCGCTACTTTCTTTTCCTACATGCTCAATATGTACAGTTTAAAAATTTTGGGACCGGGTATTACAGGCACCTACATTTATACCCAGCCCATTTTTGCCTCGGTTATCGGGATTATCTTTTTGCAGGAACCATTTGGGCTGGTGCAAGTCATTTCTGCACTGATGATCGGAATAGGTGTGTATGTGGTAAATATGAGGCGCAAGCCACGGGTAGTGGCGGCGGAATGATATTGTATGTGGCATTAGCGACCGCTCATAACAGATGACGTAAATCGATGATCATCAAAGCGGGATGTCATTGATATTAAAATTGCTTCGTTCATTACATTGGTAAATTCCGTAGGGGTGTCTTTAGAATTCGCAAATAAAATTGTTGTCACCCTTTTGCGAGGCGGATCATCGTTTCCACTTCGGCCTTGTACACATCAATGTACAGTTGCTGCTCCATCTCCGTCCATTGAAAATGGGTCGTCATAACTTTTCCAATTACCGGAATGATGGCAACCGTCTTATCCCAGTTAGTAAGTGCCAGGCCCCATCGCCGGGCTACCACATCTTTCACCGTGCAGGCCATTTCGTTTTCCAGCAGGTATTTCAGTTCGGCAAATGTGTAAGGCATTCCAGGAAGGATGCGTTGGGCCAATGAAAGATCTTTCGCTGCCAACACTGCTATGCTGGTAGCCTCGCAGCCATATTTTTGCAACAGGTGCCATAGGATCTCTTCGTCCCATTTAGTATCCTTTGCCAATACAGCCAGGTAATGTTCCGGCTTAAAAACGGTGCCGCCGAAAAGCAATTCCGTATCCGTTTTGCAGGTGGATATTTGCCGGTTTAATTGCTCCTCCACCGCATCGATCGTGTCTTTGGCCATCAGGCGATAGGTCGTCCATTTGCCACCGAGTATGCTAATTAAACCAGTGCTTTCGTCTATTTCAACTTCGTGATCCCTTACCAGCTCTTTGGTGCTGGCACCGGGAGCCGCCTGTAGTAAGGGTCGCAGGCCTCCAAAACCACTGCGAACATCCGATGAAGATAAATTCACGTCAAGGTAGCGGTTCACATATCCAAGCAGATAAGCGATTTCATTTTTATCGGGGCCGAACTCTTCATCAGTAAGGGCGCATTCATCATCGGTGGTACCCACCAATAACTCATTTTGATAGGGTATCACAAATATCAGCCGGCCGTCATCCGTCTTTGGAATGAGCATGGCTGTGTCGCCGGGCATCACTTCTTTCGGGAGCGTAAGATGGATTCCCTTACTTACCCGAATCCGGTTGTGCGTGGTGGGGTTCGCCATGAGCCGGATGCTGTCTGCAAACGGGCCGGTGGCATTTACAAATTGTTTGGTTTTGATGCGATGCCGGTTGCCGGTGAGTGTATCCGTTACCTGCAGGGCAATTAACTGACCGGCGTCATTTTTCTCAAATACTTCGGCTGGCATATGGTTAATCACTACTGCGCCGTGCTTGCTGGCGGTTTGTATTAATGCCATTGCAAAACGAAGATCATCCAGCTGCCCGTCCCAATAGAGCACGGCGCTGGCCAGTTTATTTTTCTTTAGGGTAGGAATTCGTTTCAGAGCCAATGGCTTGCTCAGCCATTGGCTGTTGCCAATATTCCTGGTGCCGCTGATCCAGTCGTAGAGCTTTAGGCCGATGGCATAATACCACCCTTCCAGCAGCGTAAAGCAGGGCGTCATCAGGGCCAGTGGATGGGTAAGATGCGGGGCAATCTGCAGGAGTGTCCGCCGCTCTTTGAGTGCTTTTTTAACCATTACAAACTGTGCCCAGCTTAATTTTTTGACTGCCTGCTCCAGGTAACGCACTCCCCCATGGATCAGCTTTGTACTTTTGGAAGAGGTAGCCGAAGCGAAATCTTCCTTTTCAATCAATACCACCTTCAATCCCCGCAAAGCTGCATCCAGCGCGCATCCCGCCCCCGTGGCCCCGCCACCGATGATGCACAGATCAAAGGTTTCAGTTTCGAGGGATGATATGTTGGAGGGGCGGTTCAAATACAGTTTAGCGGTTTAGAAGTTTAGAGTTTAGGAGTGTAGAGGTTTAGGAGTGTAGAGGTTCACAAGTTCACAGGTTTACAAGTTTACGAGTTTGCTGGTTCTCAGAAGTTGCTATTTGATTTATACTGCATTTTCAGTTGCATAAAATATCCGTCAGGTTCTTCTGCAGTTCATAAAAAAGGGATGGATAATCCGGATTTATTTTTGACCAGTCCTAATGAACTGGTAAACCCGTAAACTTGTGAACTTGTAAACAGGTAAACCTACGAACACAGGAACTGAAGAAAGGCCCCGTATCTTGTATCGCTAATTAAAGAAGCGAGACATGATTTTAATTGTGGCCACCACGAACCGTAAAAACTCCAAGACCTATAAAGTGGCGGAATATTATAAACTGCTGCTGGAAAGAATGGATATGGAAAGTGATATCCTGAGTCTGGAACACCTGCCTGAAGACTTTGCCTTCAGTGCCCTGTACGAAAACGCTGGAAAAAACAGTGAGTTTAATGTGAGTAAAGAACGGATGGATGCCGCGGATAAATTTTTATTTATTGTTCCGGAGTACAACGGCTCTTTTCCCGGGGTGCTGAAGACCTTTATCGATGGGCTGGGCTGGCCTAACAGCCTTAGTAAAAAGAAAGCTGCCTTTGTGGGTATTAGCGATGGCGTACTCGGCGGGGCGTATGCACTAAGCCATCTCACAGATGTATTTCATTATCTCGGCTGCAACGTGCTCAGCCTGATGGTGCGGATCCCCTTCATGAAAAAGAATTTTACCGAAGGCGAAATACATGACGAATTTATAAGGCAACTAATGGATGAGCAGGCGAGAGCGCTGGCAGATTTTTAGAGTACGGTGAAAGATTAAAGTCGTAGGTTTAAAGGTTCAGCTAATTAGTAGAACATGGTGTAAGAACCTCCAGAGATAAAGCTCCCGTTCTTCCACCTCACAGCTTCCCGTTAGTACCGCTTCTCAAAGTGCACTTCCTTTTCGTGGCATTTTTGCCGTTCAGGACAACTTACACAGTGCTTCCCGCAGCTGATCCAGCATCGCACCAATCTCTTCCTTTTTGCAGGTGCCCACGCTCAACCGGTACCAGGCATTGGTACGTTCGGCACCAAAACAATAGAAAGGCACGATTGCCAGTTTGGCTTCACTTAGCAGGTAGCTGGTCACATCCTCCTGCGTGTCTAAGAGCTTTCCTTCGGCGGTTACGCGGCCTGTTAGATCAAACCAGAGGGTTAAGTAAATTGCTGCTTGTGGTGCTACGGCGTTCACAGCATGGCCCTGGGCTTTCAGTTCCATAATCCCATTGTAGATATTGCGGAGCCGGTATTCAATCTCAGTTTTAAAATGTGCCAGGTACTGAGTAACGGCTTCCTGTTGTGGCAGGTATTTGGCTACGGCTTTCTGTTCTGCCATTGGCGCCCAGGCACCAAGATGGCTGAGGATCGCTTTCATTTTGGCCATAATCGGCGCCGGGCCCATGCTCCAGCCCACGCGTACGCCGGTAGCAGCAAAAGCCTTACTGATGCCATCTACAAAAATGGTATACGCCTTCATTTCCGGGAAAAGGGTTACAGGGTTGTAATGCTGAATATCACCGTAGGTAAGCGTCCAGTACATCTGGTCGAACATCAGGTATAGCTTCTTCTCGCCGTCGCCACGCCTGGCGTTTTCTGCTAATACCAGTTCGCAGATTTTTATAAGGGTATCCTTTGTAAGTGTAGTACCGGTGGGGTTTTGCGGGGTACACAGACATAAAAGGGTCGCGCCGGCAATATGCGGGGCAATGTCTTCCGCCGTCGGCATAAAATGGTTTTCCGGCGTTGCTGCTATCAGGCAATGCTCACCCTCTGTCATATGCGTGTAATGGTTGTTGTTCCAGCTGGGAACAGCATAGATTACTTTATCGCCCTTATCTACGATTGTACGGAAGATGGTATAAATCAGCGGTCGCCCACCGGAAGCGATCTGGATTTCATCCACCGCATAATCAAGGCCTTCATTAGTTTTCAAGAAATTACTAATTGCCTGGCGTAATTCCAATTCGCCGTCGGCGGCGGGGTAGCTGGTGTAATGGCTGCGGTAGGCATCAATGATTTCTTCCTCCAGTTCTTTGGGGATGGGGAAGATATTGGGATTGAAATCTCCGATGGTAAAGTTATAGATCGTTTCACCCTGGCTGATCCGCTGGCGGATAACATTCCCAAGTTTTACGATTTCACTTCCTATTAGTGTTTCAGCAAGTTGCGACAAATGGGGCTGGCTCATGATTACAGTTTTGGCCGGGCAAATGTAGGCATGCAGGGGAGTTTTTTAACCATATAAAGAATGTAAGGGCATATAAGAGCTGTTTCAATGTATTGGGGGACACCAGCAGCGGTTTTTTATCACATCAGGATTGAATATGAGGACCGTTTTTAATCCATATAAGGAATATGAGGGTATATAAGGGCTGTTTAAATGTATAGGGAAGCACCGGCAGTGGTTTTTTAGAGGCAGCAACATTGGCCCCGTACCTACAGGATTCAGCAGTCGAGAATAGCGCATCATCTCGTCAACTTACATGTCCTTACATTACTTATATGGTTAACCAGGAACTTACATCCTTTCGCGCCCGAAATGAAAATCCGTACCAGTTGGTATATGCCGGGCCGGGATAATCAGGAAATTTATTGCCTCAATTTCTACCGACATGAAAAAACTGTGTTTCATTGTGTTGATGCCCCTGGCGATACTGGCCCAGCCCCGCAAAGATGGCCGGCAGCTGGTAGCGCTCCCCATCAATTCTGAACCCGATCATCTGGAAGGTTCCAAATATTACCTCATCGTGGATAAACCCGTTTGTGTTCAAATAAAGCCCAACCAGACTTTTATTGTACAAAGTGCCTGGCACAAGGAAGGAGACAGCATTGTAACTATCGGCGCCGGCACGCTGAGCAGGATCAATAAAAAGGAGGCGGAGCTTACCGCTTCAATCACCAAAGGAAAAGAAGTGCTGCAGGGCGACGTAGCCATGTTCCTCGTACCGCTAAAACCGCCAGGCAAAGACAGCGTGTTTTTTAAAATGGCCCGCCTGGCCATCGGACTTACAACGGTAAATGACAGCCTGTTTTACGACCGCAACGCCATGCTTCAAAACCCCGCGGCCTATCCCACCCAAGACCTGGCGCAGGCGATGGCAGGGGATATTCGTTATACCGGAGCAGAAATGGTGAAGCAGGAGAACAGCCAGGACCAGGAAATAAAAACAGGAAAATACAAGGGGCAACGGCTGTTTGCTATGATGCAAGTCGCAAAAGCTTCGGACCTGCTGCAATTTGTGCAGTATGTGTACGCCAAGCCTCAGAAATATATGGCCCATAATTGGAAGGTGAGTGAAACCTTTGCCACTTGGGTAATTAACGGGGCGCCTTAACAAGAATAGGTTTGCGGTGGAAGACGCATATAGATAGCCATTCGATCCGATCGGGATAATTGCCGCAAGTTTAGCGGCTTTGAATGTTACCAATATCAGGGCATTCCCTTACTTTCATTTCGATGAAATATGTTTTTGCCAGTATTTTACTAATTCAGTTACAAGCGGCGTCCTGCCAGGTCGCGGCCGATTCAATTCCTGTTACTACAGCGGGTGAATATTTTAAAAGCTATTGGACCAACGGGATCCGCTTCGTAAGCCAGCCTGCCCGCTGGAAAGGAAAGGACTGGGCCATTTTTGGTGGATCTGTCGCCATAACCGCCGGCCTTACCCGCATCGATGAAGACATCAATAAACCTTTTGCGAGATGGAATGCGAAAGGGACAGGCTTTGGCAAAGCCGGAGACTTTATCGGATCTACGCCGGTGGCCCTGGGAAGCACGTTGGTTACATTAGGCATTGCCTCAATTGTCAAAAACCACCGGCTCCAAAACTTTGCGCTGGATAACTTGCAGGCGCAGGTATTTACCGGGGCATTTACGTTTGCTGTAAAAAACCTGTTTGGCAGGGCCCGGCCCTCCAATGGCCTGGGTGCCAATTACTGGGATGGCCCATTTAAAAGTAACAAATTCGAAAGCTTCTTTAGCGGTCATACCAGTGTGGCTTTCAGCACAGCGACTATGATTTTTTTGCATAGCAACAAAAAGCCATGGGTGGGTCTGCTCAGTTACGGCGTGGCTACGGGTATCGGCATCAGCCGCATGCAATACCAGATGCACTGGGCGAGTGATGTTTTGATGGGCGCGGTTTGCGGCTGGGCGGTGTCTTCGTTTATTTATCACCAAAACGAAAAAAACAGGATGGCGCCAAAGGCCAGGCCCGTGATGTAAGGGTCATTTAGCCCAAAGCCAGGCCAATGCGCCCGGGTGAAATCTTGCGACAAACGAAATTTCTGGCTGGGGGCGACATGCCATTCTGCCGCAATCAACTAAAACGGCATCGAAGTTGTTACTTTTGCTGCTTGCAGGCATTAATGCTACATTCATACCATCCCGCCCTGGCGGCATAACAACCATAAAAAAGACCGATCATGATAAAAACAGGAAGCCCGGTAATCAGCATATATACCGAGATGACCCCCAATCCGGAAACGATGAAGTTCGTGGCCAATAAATTATTATATCCCGGAAAGAGCATTGATTTCCAGGATGAAAGCTTTGCCGGCCCCTCACCATTGGCAAAGGAATTGTTCAGCTTTCCTTTTGTGAAAAGCGTGTTCATCGCCAGCAATTTCGTTACCCTTACCAAAACCACCGATACCGAAGACTGGCAGGATGTGATTCCCACTATCAAACAGTTTATGAAGGAATACCTGGAAAATGGCGGCGTAGTGGTGAATGACGACGATGTGGCAACAATGAAAAAGCAAGAAGCCAGCAACACCGTTCTGGCAGATGACGATGATGTGGTAAAACGCATCAAGGAACTGCTTGAAAACTATGTAAAGCCAGCCGTGGAAATGGACGGTGGTGCCATCCAGTTTAAAAGCTATGAAGATGGAAAAGTTAACCTGATGCTGCAGGGAAGCTGCAGCGGTTGCCCCAGCAGTATGATTACATTGAAAGCCGGTATCGAAGGCATGATGAAGCGGATGATTCCTGAGGTGCAGGAAGTAGTAGCAGAGGCAGAGTGATTGGGAACTGGTTGATTAGTTAATTGGTTTATTAGTTGATTAATAAAACAGCTACGATATTTTATAGAAGCGTTTCCGTTTGGAAGCGCTTTTTTTATAGCTGAATTTTATTTTTTATCGCCCTGTCAATTATTGGTTCGAAGGTGTTCCAATCATTTGCAATATCAATGCCCGTAGCTGTTATTATTTATTCTCTTTCAACAGAAGTTTCCCAACCATCATAATCGCCATTGCATTCATTTGCAAATTCCCATAACGCTAAAACATATTCGTCAACACTTTCTATATCTACGTTGTCAATACGTGATATTTGAAGTTTAAACGGAAAATCACCTGAAGCTGATTTTTCATCTTCATTAATGATGTCAAATTTCAGGTGCTCGATTTTAGCAAGAAAGTTCGTTCTATCGTTTTCACTTTTGAAATATATCCAATGATTAACAGGCCTTGCCTTTGTCAATTGGTCGCCATTCTTTTCTAGATTATCTATCACTCTACGGTTGTAAATGCACCGAACCTGTCCAAGGTTAGGGTACATGAAATCTAGAAAAAACCGCCATTCCGGGTCTTCCTTTAAGCCAATATCATAGTTGTAGGATGGGAAAGCAACCATGGCTTCTGAGATACATTTATCGTAGACGGTGCTATCATCCAGGTAAAAATAAAAGTCTCTACGACCATCCGTCGTTAAACGTCCGGCAAAGACTGAACGGTGATTTTGTAAAATAAAATCCCGAAGTCTGTCTTCAATCGCTATTAGGATGTCATACTCTTCATTTGAAGAAAGCCCATCTTCCCGGGAGCTATTCATGGTGACTGAAATCCAGACAAGATTTGGTTTGTCTCTGACGGGCGCTATTTTCGACAGTCCTAAGTCGAGATAAAACGAACCTTTAATATCGTCTACGTTGCTAAAATAAAAGTCCCAATCTTCTTCGTGCCCAGAGTTGACACTCTTTATTTCCGGCTGCTCATCTTCCGCTTTTTTGCCAAATAGTTTGTCGAATAGTCCCATACATATTTTAATTAGTGAGCCATGCCAGCTCGTTTGCAATCAACGCTAAGATAGGTGACTACCGAAACAAATATTGGGTTCATCACCAGTTAAAAAATGGAGTATAACTCATTCTCCGAAACTTTAGAGCGTCTCCGCTTCACGGCATCGATTGCGTAGATCATCCCCGCCAAATCTCCAATTATGCAATAATTTTCCACTCTCAAGTAAGCCAATGAAATCGATTTTGTCGCTGTTGTTATTAGTCCTTTCCTGTGCCACAGGTTTTGCTACTGCCCGTTATGTTTCGCCCACCGGGCTCGATACCAACCCGGGGACTTTTGAATTACCGTACAAGACCATCACGAAAGGGGTTTCCTCTTCTGTGGCGGGCGATACGATTTACCTGCGCGGTGGCAACCATGTGTACAGCACCAAGATCAGTATATCCAAAGTAGGAACAGCCGTCAATCGCTTTTACCTGCTGGCCTATCCCGGCGAAAAACCAGTACTCGATTTTTCGTCTATGGCATTTAGCAGCAGCAACCGGGGGCTCGAGCTCTCCGGTAGCTATTGGACCATTCGCGGTATGGACTTTTACAAGGCGGGCGATAACGGCATGTTTGTTTCGGGCGGTTTTAATATTATAGCCATTTGTAATTTTTATGAGAACCAGGACACGGGTCTGCAACTGGCCAATGGCGCCAATAACAACCAAATGATTAACTGCGATTCCTATTTCAATGTGGATCCTGCACAGGGCAATGCGGATGGCTTTGCGGCCAAACTCGATGTGGGTACGGGCAACTCTTTCAAAGGCTGCCGCTCCTGGCAAAATAGCGATGATGGCTGGGACGGCCTGCTGACCACCGGTTTGGGCACCAACCCGGCAACTACGTACGATAGCTGCTGGTGTTTTATGAATGGGTATCTGAAATCGGGCGTGGCGAGCTCCGGCAATGGCAATGGTTTTAAAATGGGTGGCAATTCGGAACGCCACGATGCCACGCTTACCCGCTGCCTGTCTGCCTTTAACCGGGTCAAGGGTTTCGATCAGAATAATGACCTCGGCTCCATGATTCTCTACAATTGTACCGGCTATAAAAATAAGCCCAATTTTGGGATGAACAACTTCGACCCTGCTCCCGGGGAAGTGATGATTGTAAAAAACTGTATCTCCTATCTGAGCCAGGCCACGGATGTATTCAGGGCCGTAGCTACCTTGAGCAATAACAGCTGGCAGAGCCCATTTGTAACCAATGCGGCCGATTTCGTGTCGGTAGATTCCATGGGCCTGCGGGCTCCCAGGAAAGCTGATGGAAGCCTGCCGGATATCAATTTTATGATGCTGGCCAGTAGTAGCGATCTAATTGATGGTGGCGTAAATGTGGGTCTGCCTTATAATGGCGCAGCGCCTGACCTGGGTGCTTTTGAAACCAATTATGCATTGCCGGTAAGCCTCCTTTCTTTTACCGTTTTGCAAAAAGAAAACACGGTTGAGCTGCATTGGACAACCGCCACTGAAATACAAAATAAGGGCTGGGAGATAGAACGCACATTTGTAACAGGCACCACTGTTGCTGCCTGGCAGAACCTCGGTTTTGTAAATGGCCATGGCAATACCGTTGCTGTATCCGCCTACCTATTTACCGACGCCAGCCTCTCATCCGGCACCTACCAATACCGCCTGAAACAGGTGGATGCTGATGGTCATTTTAAATACAGCCCGATTGTATCGGTAACCATTTCCGGCAAAAAAGGACTGGCATTGTCACTGTATCCAAACCCGGTAAAAGGCAATGCTACCATCCATTTTTTCCTTCCGGAAACAACGGCCGTCACCTGGACTATTTTCGACGCCGCCGGTCATTTTGTAAAACTGATCAGCGACATGAGCCTGGATGCTGGCGAGCACAGCCGGTTATTGGAAGCGGCCGGATTATCGCAGGGAAAATATGTTTTGACGATGCTTGCAGGCAGCCAATCGGCTAATTATCCTTTCCTGGTAGCTCATTAAAAGTAAAGGAGACTGAGATCGGTTATTGAATCATCAGCTGTCCCCGAAACCACACAAAAAAATCGAACAAAGCTTTATATTCGGCCATATTTTTCTTACTGAAAAAATTGCCATTATGAAAGACCGTCGTTCGTTTCTAAAAAGATCTGCATCTGTAGCCGGGGGAAGCCTGCTGCTTTCCATGTTTGACAGCCCGGCCTTTGCTTATTTCAAAAACCGCGTCGCTCCCAGCGACCAGGTAAATATCGGCCTGATCGGTGCCAACGGCATGGGGTGGAGCAACCTGAAGTCCGCCATCAAAATTCCGGGAATCAATGTACTCGGCATCTGCGATGTGGACAGTAATGTGATTGACCGGCGTCTCAAGGAACTTGAAGACCTGAAGATGGATGTTTCCAAAATCAAAAGATATGGCGACTATCGTGCCCTGCTCGATCAGAAGGATATCGATGTCGTGATCATCGGCACCCCCGACCACTGGCATGCGCTCATGATGATCCATGCCCTTGAATCGGGCAAGGATGTGTATGTGGAAAAACCGGTTGGCAATTCCATCGGCGAATGCAGGGCCATGGTGGCCGCCCAGGAACGGTATGGCAAAGTGGTGCAGTGTGGCCAGTGGCAACGGAGCCAGCAACATTTTAAAGACGCGGTAGATTTTGTACATGGCGGTAAGCTGGGCAATATCCGCACCGTAAAAGTGTGGTGTTACCTCGACTGGAAGCAACCTATTCCTGTAAAGCCGGATAGCCCCGTACCTGCCGGTGTAGACTATCAAAAATGGCTGGGACCCGCACCCACCAGGCCTTTCAATATCAATCGCTTTCATTTTAACTTTCGCTGGTTCTGGGATTATGCGGGCGGCCTCATGACCGATTGGGGTGTACACCTATTAGATTATGCATTTATGGGTATGAATGCACCCACGCCGAATTCGATCGTGGCGGTAGGCGGTAAATTTGCCGATCCCAACTCAGCCGATGAAACGCCGGATACCCTGATGGCCCTTTACGAATTTGACCACTATAATATTATCTGGGATCATGCCGTGGGCATCGGCAACGGCGATTATGGCCGCGACCATGGCATTGCATTTATTGGCAATAACGGCACACTTGTACTCAACCGAAATGGTTGGGAAGTAATGGAAGAGAAGAAGAACGCGGGAAAAGTGTTGGTACCATTTGCTAAATCGTCAGACAATGGACTCGATAAACATTGGGAGAATTTTATTGGAGTGGTCAAATCTAAAAACCTGGCCGATCTCCATTGCCCGATACAGGCAGGTGCCCATGTGGCTACGCTTGCCCAAATGGGCAATATCGCATACCGCAGCAAACAAAAATTGTTCTGGGACCTGGAGAAAAAACAATTTACCGACAATGCCATCAACAAGAAATACCTGATGAAGGAATACCAGAATGGCTACAAACTGCCAATGGTGTAGATCGTTCAGCCTGGGTTTCCAGCCTTTGGAAGGTTGGAAGCCCTTAATGGGGCCAATATTAAGTTTTGCTGCTCAATGTTAAGTTATTATTAAGTTTTGGTAACTTCAATTTCTTCTTAAACGAATTGACACAAAAGCTTACCATACTTATTCTTGTTGCCGGCTTCACTATCAGTGGCCTTTGCTCGCGTGCCGAAGGCCTAGCCAAGACAAGCTTTATCAGCTTTTTTGATGACAGTATTTTTTTGAAATCGAATAGTAGCATCCATGAATTGTATGCCGGATCATTATCTCCCGAAGGCATCGAAACATTTTACCAAAAATTAAAGAGCGGCAGTTTACAAAGGGTAGTACAGCAATTAACCCAATACAAAGCGGACCATCAGCTCGAAGATTGGATCTATTACCAACTGGTACGAAAAACGGCCAATTCACTTTGCCCCAAAGCTTCTGATTATAACAGTTATACGCTCTACAAATGGGTATTGCTTTCGCAATCCGGATATGATGCGGTGGTAAGAATTATCGACAATAACCGGCTGTTGCTGTACGTTCAAAGCAATGAAAATGTTTATAATATCCCTTACCAGGTTAGCAATGGAAAACAATACGTGTGCTTAAACTTTCACGATTTTGACAAGATAGATCTTGAAAATGAAAAGGCTTATAGTAACAATATCAGCATCCCCGGCGCAACCAAAATTTTTTCATATAAAATAACCCATTTGCCGGATGCTATCGCGAGCCAGTACACACAAAAAGATTTAAAATTTGACTACAAAAGCAAATCCTACGACTTAAAGATAAAAGTGAATACACAGGTAAAGGATCTGTTTATTAACTACCCGGTAGTGGACTATGAAAATTATTTCAACATACCACTAAGCAAAGAAACCTATGCTTCGCTGATACCGGATCTGAAACAGGCTCTTGTAAAAATGAGCCAGAAAAACGGCATCGACTACCTTATGCATTTTACCCGCTATGCCTTTTCTTTTGAGAAAGACATAGACAATTTTGGCAAAGAAAAAAGGCTGTCACCAGAGGAAACACTCTTCTATCAATACAGCGACTGTGAAGACAGGGCCGGCCTGTTTTTTTATCTCGTAAAAGAGATCTACAACCTGCCGATGATTACGCTGGTATATCCCGAGCATGTTACTATCGCAGTAAAATTAGACAACCCAAAAGGCAAAACAATTTTATACAGAGGAGAACAGTATACCGTTTGCGAACCAACGCCACAGACAGACGATTTGAAAGTTGGGCAATTACCACCGTCGCTAAGAAAATCAGCCTATGATATTGGTTATGCCTATAAACCAGGGCAGAACTAAACGCGGCTCATTTATTTCCCTTATTCTGATCCGTACTTCCCTAAAACAATTCACCCCGGTAGAAACCGGGGTGTCATGAGAAAATCTACGCTACTTTACTATTTGTGTGTTTTTGTAAATTCACTACTATCGTAGGCAAGGCGTGTTCCATGGTTATGGTCGTAAAAACTTCGAACCAAAAATTTGCTGATGGTCAACGTCTTTTGTAAAACCACATTCGTTTGACCGTTTTCAGCTAACTTGATTTTATCGTTATCCGTTTTTTGAAACTGTAAATAAAGCTGATCGTCCAAAGTGTTTGCCCAATCAACTGAATTATTATCTGCGCTTCTCAATAGCAACTTATTTTGTTTCCATTTCCATACAGCCCTCATTTCCGGATCAAGGCGTATGGAATCAATTTTCAAAAAAGTCGAATCTCCATTTCTCAAAACATACTGATGTGTCAATATCAAGAAATCGCTGATCCTGCTGAAATACAAAAAGCTTGTATCATTTCCACGATCAATTAAATAGTTTTCGTTGCCAAAAAATCGCTCCAAATCGTTGAACTGTGACAAGGCAATTTTTTTAGCTGCCGTTTCTTGTAAGGGAGAAAGTTTATTTTTATCCGGGCTGCCATTTGCATTTGAGGCTGTTGGATTGGGTGCGCTTGTACCACAAGAATAAAGTATAATTACGAAGAAAGAAAAGTATCTATATTTCATTTGATAAAAAAATGGGCTGCCGGATATCTCTACTGACGGCAGCCCTTTTGTTGTATTACTAATTTGAATAACTATTTAAAAGAAGTCCAGGTTTTCCACCAGCTGTCACCAACAGCACATGCACCCTTATAAGGAACCACAGTAAAATCCAATTTACCATTAGTAGATGTTTTCAATTTTGAATTGGTGAAAGAGGCACCTGATGATGCAGGTGAAGAAGCCCCAGTCGGATTATAGTCTGGGCTGGTGTAGTTAAAAGGTGCACCTAACATTACATCGGTATTATTTGGCAACATAGTGTTGGCATAAACGGCAGTATTTACCCAAGCAGTTATTGATGCAAGTGTAGAACCGGTAGGGGCAGTGGAGCTACCCGCATAAGACACCGCATTCGACGTAGGGCCAGCGATGATATTGTTTGAAAAATTCAATCCTGGCGTTACATTCGGAATGCCGCCAAGGGGTGTATAGCCAACCAAATTTAAATCAGTGGGCGTTCCTTTGCTTGCGTCAATCAGGAGGGCATTAACTGACCCACCAGACCAACCCAGGAAAATAGAATTCATGATACTTTCTTCACAATTACGGCGAAGCTGGGCGCCTGCTAAAAACAAGCTGTTGCCAATAGAACTGCCTGTTACTTTTGGTCCAATAACAGTCATATTGCTAAATACAGCACTGGTTTTTACAGGGACAATAGCAACAGGATTATTAGCACTGACACCGATGGTGGGCAAAAATGTTTTGCGATCCGAGCCATTTGCATCATTATCACATTCAAACGCTTCGCTTTTAGATATGTCCGCAATGGCAGAATCACGTAAGCCAATTCCAAACTGCACTTTACCGCTATAGCCGTTGTCCGTATCGAAATCATCATCAATGCCACGATAAGCTATCAGATGTGTACAATTTACCGACCCACCAAACCACTCGTAGCTATCATCATTGGCATATGAAACTTGCACATAATCGACAACAGTTTGGTTTCCAACACCAGCAAAGGTCAAACCATTGATTTCCTTATCTGGCAAAAAAGCATACCCTGCATATTCAATGCGTACATATTTCAAGATGCCGCTATTATCTGCAAGATTGGAGGTTGCTCCCAAGCCATATAGGCCCAGCCCGTCGGCATTGTTTACACCGCCCTCCATTTCACCTATACCATCTACTCCATTAAAATTTGAATTGTTGGGTGCCTGTCCAAGCAAAACGACACCTGCCCAATCGCCACGTTGTGGTATAGCGGCTTCTGATGTAAAGACAATGGGCTTGTCAACCGTTCCGATTGCATTTATTTGGGCACCCCTCGTAATGATCAACGCACCGTTTCTATTCAATTCGCCCACTATTTTAGTTCCTGGCTCAATAGTAAGGATAGCACCATTTGTTACATACACCAAGCCGCGCAATTTGTACGTGAATCCGGCCTTTAGGGTACGATTAGCTATAATCCTTCCTTCAAGAATAGTGTTTTCATCGGTTGTAGTAGTAGTGGTAACCGTAGTAGGACCATCTACTTCAATTTTACGGCAACCTATACCTAGCATTGCCATTGTTGTAATTAATAAAAAACTTTTTTTCATAACTCTTCTTTTAAAATTTGTATTTGTGGATTATTTATTTAAATGAATAAGAAAATGACAGGCTTACATTGGTACCATAAATACGTTTGATTGCCAAGGCATCTTTACTGTTGTATTTACCATCATTATTTAGGTCGTGATAGTAAATGGCTTTTTGGTTTATAATGTCAGAAATGTTCAGCTTTAACTCGCCTTTTCTTTTCAATATTTTTTTGGCAATCTGTAAGTCAAGGAGTGGCCTTGGCGCTTCCCATACCGGAGGATAGTCGTTGTTGCCAACATATAATATCCTTCTTCCTATTTGGTTAAAAAGCAGGGTGGTGTTCAGCCCCAATTTTTCGACATCGTACTGCAAAGAGCCATTTATCAGGTAGGGACTTTGACCTTGCATTGGCCTATCTAACTGTGTACCTGTACTTGTAACTCTGTTTTTGATATAAGAGAGGTTGGTTTGGAAAGTAAAGTTTTTAAGTATTTCATTAAAATCCAATTTCTTCCTAAATTCAAATTCGACACCGTACCCTTCTGCCTTATCTGCATTTATATAATTGAATGTACTTGAGCTTCCTGCCCCGCTTTGGTTAAAAAACAGTTCAATTGGGTTTTTAAAGTATTTGTAGAACACACCAAATGTGAACAATTCACCAGCTCGTGGATATAGTTCATAACGCAGGTCAATGTTTGTTACTTTAGTTCGTTTAAGACCACTGTTGCCAGTGGTAGTAGCACCCAAATCGAAATCAAAGAATGCAAAAGGGCTTAGTTCACGAAACTCCGGGCGGATAACTGTTTGTGAACCTGACAACCGTATATTGGTAAGTGGGTTCACCTTATAAATGATGTTGGCACCTGGCAAGAAATCATTAACCCTGGTATTTACAAAACGTGGGTCACTTTTCTTGTAGCTGCCGATTAACTGGTCAAAATTCTCGACTCGCACGCCCCAGGTTGCTCTTAGTTTTCTGGTAATTTCATTGTCGAATTGAATAAAACCTGCATTTAAAATGGTGTTGGCCACGTAACGGTATTGGTCACCGAAAATTTCATTGAAAGCGAATTTGTTGTTAAAGCCCGTGCCGAAGTTTTCGGGATTGAAAATAACCGATTCATCCAGTTGGCGAAGTGCGGCATTATCGGTTGGCAAATAGATTGAGAAAGGACGTGAATCGAAAAGCCTGTCCTTTACCTGTAGCATATACCCACCTTTTAATGATTGGCTTAATCCGTTTACAACAAGTGATTTTGTGACATCACCACCAGCGGTATAGATATAATCGCTCAATGAACCATAGTAGCGGCTACCGCTTCTTTGGGAAGTTTTAGATGCTGAAACCAGCAGGAGGTAAGGAGAACCAGGTACCAATAGGTTTTGGTTATATTGAATACGTCGTTGGTCAGGTATATATTGGCTAAGGATATTAAAGCTTCCGTACCATTTCAATTTTGCTTTGTAGGTAGGAAAATTATGCTCACCCAACAATTGTACATTATAAAAAATATTCTCTTTGAATGCAAGTTCCGTTGCTTTAATATTCTCACCGTTTATTGGGTCATTTTCGAAGTCTTTTCCCGTTCTCTTCGTGGTATAATCAGAAGTGTTTACATTGAATAGGTTTTTGACAGATATTTTATGGTTATTACCGAGTTGTAAGGTTAGGTTTCCTATAGCTCCCCAAAGCACATCGTTGGAATATTTGTTATTGAAATAATCAAAATTGACATCCGCTATAGCGCCGTTAATTGAGTAGAGCCTGTTTTCGGATTCTACCCGCTTGGGTGAAAGGCTATAGTTGGCAGCGAATACACCTCCCAATTTATTTTTTTTGCCCAGTTTGGCAGAAAACCCGCCTGATACCTGAAAATTACGGCTTATTAACGCAATCCCATTGTTTTTATCAACCGACCAGATATTGCTGAATTTTTTGCCCCATTCCGTTTTTTGTGTCTGGTTTAAATCATTAAAAGCCGATTTTAATGGCAATCCATCTGGTGTAGCTCTGGCACCATCATCCAGTCCTAAAAAATCCGTTTTGCCGCCTTTATATTTGTAAAAATCGCTCCCAATAGTTGCTGAGTTAAAACCAGTTCCTATTTGGACATTAAAAAAATTGCTGGATGGTATGTCTTTGGTATTTACCTGTACCAAACCGCCGGCCCATTCACCTGGAAGCTCAGGTACAAAGGCTTTATTCATTATGATATTGTCTATTATAGTTGATGGGAAAATGTCAAAAGAAAAAGTTTTGCGATCGGGTTCTGTACTACTAAGCAGCACACCGTTCAACATAGCAATATTATATCTGTCGGCCAGGCCCCGCACTACTAAATATTTACCCTCCTGAACTGATGTACCAGGCAACCGCTTTAATACCTCACCGGTGTTTCTGTCTGGGCTTCTTCTGATTGCCTCTGCAGAAATAACCTGTGCTACTGTATTTGTATTTTTCTGGAACTGGATAAGTGCATTTACAGTTTCGACCCTTGCGCTACGGGCCTGTGCTTTTACTATCACATTGCCCCCATTATCTTGAGGCAGTTCCATCAAGATATCCAGGCTCAGGTCTTCATCTACCTTCAGCGCTACCTCTACAGTTTTAGATTCATAGCCTACATAACTATAGGTAATTTGAATTTTGGCGCCGGCATTTAAAGTGATAGCATAAGTACCGTCAATTCCAGATGTTGTGCCGCCTGTAATACCCGACAGTTTAATAGAAACGCCAGCAAGTGCCTCATTTTTATTATTAGTAACCTTTCCGCTTACCTTTCCTTTTTGTGCAAGGGCTATATAGCTGATCGTAAAAAGCAGGATTGTACTGAGTAGTCTTCGTAACATGTTGGCTTGGCCTTTAATTGGCCGCAAAAGAACCACTCCAATGTTACCGGCCTGTTACCCGAATGTTAAGGAATTGTAACCTGCCGGTTAATGAACGGAGAATATCAACGTTATCATCCTTCGCAAATCGCCACGATTCTATCGCCCGAAAACGGGCTGACAATCCATACTTCAGAAGCCAAAGAAGGGACGGGCATGGAATATCGCGGGTCTCGCGAATCTGTTATTGTTTCACCACCTTAATGGTTTCCTCTTTGTCGCCCAGGCGCACTTTTAACTGGTAGATGCCACTGGCATAACTGGCCATATTGAGTTGCAGTTTTTGAGTCGCCCCTGTAGCATTCTCTTTTTGGCTGACCAACTGCTTGCCTGCCGCATCATAAAGGGTTATCTCAATGGCTGCGTTAAGCTCCCCAGCCACCAGTACCTGTAATTTATCTTTTACCGGGTTAGGATAAAGAAGCACATTCACACTTTTCTTGCCAAGAAGTAATGCCCGCGTATCACTATAGGTAAGCTGCCCATTGCTGTCTATGCGTTTAATGCGATAATAATAGAGTCCATCTTTGCCGGCTTCAATATCGGTAAACTGGTAACTGCTGTTACCAGCCTGGTTCTTTGCCGGGAGACTGGTTAGTTTTTCAAAAACGCCCTGCCGGGTTTGGTTTGATGCCCGTTCCACTTCGTACCGGGCCACATTATTCTCGTTGACCGATGTCCATTTCAGCAGCACATCGCTGCCTGTGGTCTTTTCCGCGGTAAAACTCAACCATTCGGTGGGCAAAATAATATTACTGTTGCCATCGCTCAGCCAGAATTCGGAGAAACCGGCCACGTCGTACTCTGCATAATAACCCGCGCCATATGGTACTTTTTTTACCTGCGAACTACCGTAGTAAAAATTGTTGCCGCCAACATTATCAGCCATGGTCCCATTCTCAAGGTTGTCATCGTTGTTATTGTAACGGATGATACCAATTTTTGTATAATCCAAAGGTGGGGTGCATGCCACACAGCCGCTCGCATTACGCATGCCATCTACTTCCGTATCCAGAAAATAATACCGAATCTTAACCGTGGATGTTGGGGAAATATTGGCAGGCTTAATTGTGATATTGCGGTTGGCATAATACTGCTGGGAGATATTGCGCACGGGGCCGTTGTACATATATGCCTGCACAGCGGTAGCACCCAGGTTATTGCCATTCGGCTGTAGCGACGCGATCAGTTTACCGCCGTCTGTAAAATCAATGGTGGACGATCCGCTAACGACGCGGGTTATAGCGCTGCTATTTACGGTACTATCATAAATGTCATATTGCTTGTCGTACACATGTATATCATCAATCGCTACGCCATCGCCGCCAACAAATACATCGCTGGTCATCACAAAACGCAGGCGCAGGTTGGTGGCACCTGTTGGCAGCGCTGTGGTTGCTACATGCCACCAGGCTTTGGTGCTGTCCCATAGCTGGTTGTTGGAGTGATTGTACCAATTTGTTCCGCCACTGCTGTTACCCAGTTTGGTCCAGTTATTTCCATCGGTACTGTATTCTACCCAGGCACCATCGCAAAATGCCGAAGGATCCGTTTGCGAGCGGCAATACTCAATATTGTAAGCCATGCTGAAACTGAGCGTAGGGTTCGTGAGTCCGGCCACATTAAAACAAGGTGAATAGAGATAGCTGTATTCTTCGTCATTGTACCAGCCCAGCAAATTTGTTTTCCAGGCATTGTGGCCGCTGGCGGCCGTATTTATTTTGATACCGTGGGGCGTACCATACTGCCAGCTTGCATTTAAACCACCACTATAGAAATTACCATTGCTGGTCTCAAAGTCCTGGAGGTAAGGAAAAGTGGCAATCACCGGCTGGTTAATAATTGTGGTAGTCACGGTATCATTCTCCCTGAAATTATCTGGTCCGTAGCTGCTCCATATCTTAATCGTGTGCGTACCCGGTGTGGCCAAATTTGCTGTGCCGGTAAATGTATAGGCAACGCCCGCTGGTGTTGTTGCAATTACTGGAACGGTTTCTGTGGTTACGGTGCCCCCATTCACCTGCATGTTCAATGGGACATTACTGATGGCTGCACTCATGGCGTTTTTTAGCAATACGGTTACCGGAGTAGTGGCGGTGAGCCCGCAGCTGTTGGGTTGTGGATTGGTAATGGCCAGTGCTTCAATATCACCTGACACGGTGTACAACCTTACATCATCAAATGTATAACCAGCATAGTGTTCATTGTCGCCCATACTAAAAATAGCATTCTGGCCAAAACGTATTTGGGTGGATGATGAAAAATTCTGGGATGGCACTGCATTGGCAAGTGTTGCCGCGATGTCCAGGCTTTTCGTTTTTTTCCAGACACCCGGAGATGGTGGCTGGTTGGCATCCAGGTCGTACAGCAATACCCAGGCACCGGCTTCGCTGCCACGTATGTAGATTTTATCATCTGCATTTGCTGTTTGAAAAGTACCGTGCTGTTTAAACTTCACATCGAACCGCACCTCGTCTGTGGCTGCGTTGTAAGCACTCAGATTAAAGGCGGCAGTAAGATAATTGGTGCTACCTGATCCTATGAATTTATTGACGTCGATTGTCATCGCCCGGTTGCCGCTGATGGCGATGCCGGTATTCACAAAGGTTCTTACCCGCCCGGCAGTAGTGTTGGTGCTAAAATCCCAGCGGTCCAGGCTATCTATTCCCATAGCATTTGCACTGATCTCGGAGATGGGTGCTGCATCAAAATTCTCCACGAAAGGGCTGGCTAGTGAAATAACCGGGTTATTCAGTTGACGCAGGGTTTTGCGAAGGGTATCGTTTTTTGCATTGGGATCCCCGGCTGTGTTTTTTACCACCGCCACAATATTATAGGTGCCGGGCTGCGAAAAATTAAGCCCGGTAAAGCTGTGGGTATAAGTGCCGCCGGCTGCAATACCCACCCCAACACCAGCCGTGGTAAACGCACTGCCGTTAATGCTGTACTGAACGTCGAAACCGGTGATGCTCACATCATCAAGATTTTTAATCCTGATATCCAGGTTGGTGGATGCACTGAGTCCGGACAATGTTCCGATTCGGCCGTTGCCGGGATTTACAATGGCATCCAGTTTTAAATCACCGTTGCTAATGCCCAGGCCGCAACTGCCGCCATTGGGCTGGTAGGGACTTCCGTTGCTTCTGCGGCCCGGCACACCGGCCTTTCTTGGCCGTACAGAGAACCAGTATGCCGAATCCTTATTCAAACCGTTCACGATAAAACTGGTGCCAGCGGTGGTACCAATGGAAGCCATATCCAGTCCCTGCTTCATCAGCACTTCATAGTCCACATCCGGCGAGGCCGAAATAGCTGCCCAGGTGATTTTACAATAGCCTTCACATTGTTCGGACACGGGTGCATAGACCTGGTAGGTGCCCGGCATAATGACAACCCTGCCTGACAGGGTGCTGAAACCGGTTCCGTTTTCGGAAAGCCGTAATCTTGCTGTATTGGTTTCAATCAAGGGCACAGTGGGTACCGTCCAGTTGTAGTAAGTAACGGTATCGGAAATGTTGTTATCAATCAGGGTCCAGGAAGCTCCGTCGTTGACTGAATATTCGAGCGTACGTTTGTTGGCAGGGGTACCATAATCACTCCAGTGTATGATACACAGATCGCCTGGCCGGTACGTGTCTCTTTCAAAAGGTACTGACAGGTGCAAGCCTTGTTCCAGATAATCGTAGGCTACGAAATATTCCTGTGTAGCATTTACATTAACTGCAGTACCCTTTACACGGATGGTATAAGAGCCGGTTGGATTACTGATGATTACCTGTTCGCTATTATTGATGTGATCGGCGCCTGTTGCAGGCAGGTGCTTTACATTAGCCGGCAGGGTATCCAGTTTTTGCGGATACACAATATTCGATGCAGCATCCAGCACTTCGAGGTCGAGGTCGTTCACCAGGGTATGGGTAGCATAGATGGCAGCGGCCGGGTCGTGCCAGTAAAGCATGATCTTTAGCCGGGCGGTATTGGCTGGCAATGTAATGGTTTGGGTTTGCACACCTGCGGTGGGAATTGTACCCGAATAAAAATGACTATTTTTTATCATATCCAAACTACGCTCCAGGTTGAGAATGCCATAGCCATGCCTAAAATCCGGGCCTGGATTGCCGACATCCAGGCCGCCATTCATTACGACAGCCTTCATAAGACCAGCCTTTGGGTTGATCGTGAATTGCTTTCTATATTGCTCCACCAACAACGCCAATCCGCCGGTGATGGCAGGCGCCGCCTGGCTGGTACCCCACGCACTGGCATAATCTCCCGTGGCTGCGGGCGAAATAATTTCTTCGCCCAGCGCCATCATTTCCGGCTTAAGACGGCCATCTCTGACGGGGCCGGAACTGCTGGTGCCGCTGGCATACATGGTGCGGTCGGTTCGGCCAACTGTGATCACATTCTTGGCACTTTGGTAGCCACTCAGCACATTGCCGAAATTAAAAGGGTAAGGCGGCACCGCAATTTCTCCGTCGTTGCCCGATGCAAACACCTGCAATAATTCCGGAAATAAAAATGCCTGCTGATCCAACACCTGGCTATAGAGATCGTATACGCCTTCGTAAGTAGAATCGCCGGTAACGCTGCCATAGCTGTTATTGGTAGCAACCATACCATAATCCTTAATATATGCGCCGGCATTGAGGTAGATGCCACCAAACAGCTGACTTACGATCATCGCCAGCGGCGCATAACCCCGGCTATCGTTCCGGAAAATGCCTGCGCCCCCTACCGTGCCGCTCACATGGGTTCCGTGATCCTGGTAGTAAAAAGGATTCCGGTTGATGACATGGCCCTGCAGGTCGATATGATTTGTTGGGTCGCCATCGTCGCCTACACCCACAGTTACTCCTTTTCCAGTAAGCCCATAACCGCCGGCAACAAGTGGTGCTGTTGCCGTATTGGCCCGCGACATAGCGCGGCTTTTATTGTTCAGCGGCTGATCATCGGGGTGTACCGGTTCGATGTATTCTACAAAAGGCAGGCTGGCGAGTTTAGTAAGGTCGGCCGCCAACAGGTGGCTTTGCAAAATGTGATAAGCTTCCAATGGCGACGGACTGAGGGCAAAACCATTGGCCAACAAGAAACTTTTTGCTTCAGCAACCGACAGACCCTTCGAAATTTTGATCAGCACATCCATTCTCCCGTTTGCGCCCTGTATCCATTTGTATCGTTGCGGCTGTTGTAGCGTTGGGCTTACCTTAAGTGTAGCCGGCATGATGGCAATACCGGTAACACCCAATTGCTGCAGGATTGTGGCCGCGGGTACCGTTTCTAAAATGGCATTATAGCTACCGGGTGGAATAAAATCCAGTAACCTGGCACCAGCTGCTTCAAGCTGGATTTTTTGGTTGCCTGTAATGGGTTTACCAAACTGCAACACCACAAAATGCTTTCCTGAAACAGGGGTTTGTTGCTTCAATAAATTTTGGGTGGTAACGCTTGTAAGTGGTGATATCGGGAGCCTGCCAGTGGTCAATTGCAGCTGGCGTTGTCCAAATGCATATGGAACCCCTGATAAACAAACCAGGACTGTAAAAATTTTCTTCATTAAAAAACAATTGTGGCAGACGAACGCAATGGAAAGTTAGCATAAAAGCCCCCAACAATTGGCAGGGATCAAGCCCGGAGAATTAATAGGTCATGCCTTTGATCTTAAACTTCGATTTTTTCTCGGGCTTTTCGCCGGCCAAAACCCGCTCAGCGCCCATACTAGCGCTGTTAGAAGGACAACCCCGCTTGTTACTGGCGCAGGAGGTAGCAGCTGCTAGTAAAAAAATTGCATAGGAATAAAGAAACAAATATGCGCAGGTAGATTTTTTTGCCATCCATCAAAGTTAGTCGGTTAGCTGGTATACAAAGCAGATGAAAATAAAATTAAATGATCCCCTAATTTTCCGAAAGAAAGCTGGCCGGTATTGGAAAAAACAAAAGAAATTGAATGAAGCTCACAAAAATACAATCGGCACAGGCGCTGGAAAACCAGTGACAGCGTGAATCTCTGTGAATTCAGTCGTTTTCTCTATCCATTTCTTCCTTAAACCAACTGCTATACAACACATAGTTATTCGCTATCCGATTGATTTCTCCTTCGATTAATTCGGGTGACACGTCTTTTAATTTTTTGGCTGGAACACCGGCAAAAATAGTTCCTGCTGGTACATGTGTTCCTTCGGTAAGCAGGGCACCTGCCGCGATAATGCTGTTGCTTTCCACCACGCAGGCATCCATAATGATGGCACCCATACCTATCAGCACATTGTCGTGGATGGTACAGCCGTGTACGATGGCATGATGGCCAATGCTCACGTTATTACCAATTACCGTGGCGTGTTTCAGGTACGTACAGTGTATGCAGGCACCATCCTGCACATTTACTTTATTACCCATCGTTACCGAGTTCACGTCGCCCCGGATTACTGCATTGAACCAGATACTGCAATCGTTACCAGTCGTAACATGCCCAACAATAGTGGCATTGGGAGCAATAAAATTATTTACACCGAAGGATGGATGAACACCTTTAACGGGAAGAATGATGGGCATGGAGGAAGATTTTTTGATGTCGGATGTCTGATTTATCACTTGTTTTGAAAATTTGCAAATACCTATTTTCCGTCGATGACAGACGGACCATTTACTTTTGAATCAGGTATCAATGAATAAGATGAGCATCCCGGCATTGAACCATCAATCAACGACAAAGAAAACGAATGAGTAGTATTTCCAACCGTGAATTATTTCTGAACCATGTAGCACAAACATCGCCTGCACCTATCGGTCTGGAAATCGTGAAAGCAAGTGGCTGTAGTATGTGGGATGTTAGCGGGAAAGAATACCTCGATCTCATCAGCGGTTTTAGCGTCGCTAATATCGGCCACGGCAACCAGCAGGTAATTGAAGCCATCACCAGGCAGGCAACCGACTTTATGCACCTGATGGTATACGGCGAGCTCATTGAAAAACCGCAGGTGGCCTACGCCAAATTGCTCATCGATCATTTGCCGGCCAGCCTCGACTGCGTGTATTTCACCAACAGCGGAACCGAAGCCACCGAAGGCGCATTGAAACTGGCAAAACGATTCACTGGCCGTTCACAGATCATTGCTTTTAAGAATGCCTACCATGGTAGCACGCATGGCGCTTTAAGCGTAATGGGAGATGAATACTGGCGTAACGCTTACCGGCCACTATTACCCGATGTGTTGCATTTGGATTTTAATGATCATAAAAGCCTGGCATCCATTACTTCAAAAACCGCCTGCGTAATCGCCGAAACTATACAGGCAGAAGCAGGCGTACATGTGCCCACAAATGCCTGGCTGCAAGCCCTCCGGCAAAAATGCACAGAGACAGACACTCTCTTAATTCTCGACGAAATTCAGGCCGGCTTTGGCCGCACCGGCACGCTCTGGGCCTTTGAACAATACGGTATTGTGCCCGACATTTTGTTGCTGGGAAAGGCACTCGGCGGTGGCATGCCGCTTGGCGCATTTATCGCTTCCAAAACAATTATGCATACCCTTACGCATAACCCGGTGCTGGGGCATATCAGCACGTTTGCCGGCCACCCAGTTTGTTGCGCAGCAGGTATGGCGGCCATGGAGGTATTGCTGAATGGTGGCGCTATCGCAACCGTTTCGGCAAAGGAAGCATTGTTCCGATCTCTGCTGGTGCACCCAAGAATAAAAAGCATCCGAAGCTGCGGATTGCTGATGGCTGTTGAGTTTGAAAGTTTTGAGGAGAATCACGCTATCATCCAGCATTGTATTCAAAACGGGCTCATCACAGACTGGTTCCTGTTTGGCAGCCAGTATATGCGCATCGCGCCGCCGCTGATTATCAGCGAAGCTTCCATAAAAGAGACATGCCGGCTAATCCTGCTGTCTATCGACCAGGCGGTGAACACGACTACTGAATTTGAAGTACGGGCTTCGTAAAACGACATTATGTTGTAGATTACCCTCAATATTTTCCAGAATCTAAACTTTACCCCATGAAAAGACGGTTACTCTTTTTGGTGTTACTTGTATTTGCAGGCACCAAACTTATCCATGCCCAGGACATCCCTGCCAAAGTGAAGCAGGCCAAATGGGTGACAATAATGAACGCCGATTCGCTGTACAATTATTTTGAAGCGGAGGCAGACTTTCAAAAGTTTTATGCCGGTTATTTAAAAGAAAAGAAAAAAGAAGAGCGGCGCAGGGAACGCAGCAATGCCGCATCACCGCAGGAAGAACACCTGGAAAGCCCTGTAGAACTGCTGGTTGCCGACTATGTAAAATGGACGGTACAGATTCAGCCGTTCGTACGGGCCGATGGCAGTATTATGCCGCTTGCGGAAAGACTGGTTATTGCCCGAAGCATTAAAAACGGACAGCAAGCGCAGCAATAGCCTGCGCAAAATCTCTTCAACTTTCATCCCATCTTCTTATTTAAATGTTCTTTTCAGTTATGAAAAAGATATTAGTTGCTTTTTCCATACTCGTCTTGTGTACCCCGGCACTGATGAACCTTGGATACGGGCAGGCCCTGGTGCCCATTGGCAATACGAACTTCCCCATCAACGATAATACTAGTGTGGCTCCCACTTCTGCTATCAACAGTGGGTGGCAGATTAATGGCATCGGCAAAATCATTACGATTGTGCCCCATCCTTCCAGCCTTACTACTTTATATGCCTGCACCGCCTCGGGTGGCATTTTCAAAACTACGAATAGCGGCTCATCATGGACAGCCATGAGTGGTAGCTTTTTGCCTGGCGTTCAGTTCGGCTGCCTTTCCATTGATCCCACCAATGCCAACATTATGTATGCCGGCAGCGGCGAACCTACCTATGCCCTCACGTATGGCTGGGGCGGTTATGGCACGTTTAAATCACTGGATGGCGGCGCTACCTGGTCGCAGATCAATACCGGCATGGGAAATGTAGTGGTGCTGGATGTATTGGTAAACCCCCTCAATACACAAGAAGTAGTGGCCTGTGCCAGCAACGGCATTTACAAAACCACAAACGGTGGTACCACCTGGACTCTTTCAGTCGCCGCTACCTGGGCAGAGCAGGTACTAAGGCAGGGAACAGGTAATATCCTTGTAGCAGTAAGTGGCAACAGGTTTTTCCGGTCGGTTGATTTCGGCACCAACTGGACTACAACCGATCTGGATCCGTCTTTCTCATCCACATTTGCGAATGGCCGGATAGCCGTGGCGCCGAGTAACACAGATGTGGTGTACGCCGGCTGGGTGAACAACACCTTCTCCAATGCCAATAACGCCTGCATCTTCTACTCCACTGATGGGGGTCTTTCTTTCACCAAAAAATACGCATTCACCAGTTCACCCAAACTTCTCTCTTATGACGGCTCCGGCGCTGCCGGCTACGGGTGGGCCAACTTTTTTTTAACCGTAGGTAAAACAGATCCCAATACCTTATTTACTGGTGGACACCTTATTTATAAAAGTACAAACAATGGTGCCAACTGGACGGCGACGATCCCCAACTGGTATTGCTGCATTCATACAGATATCCGGCAGCTTTTATATGATCCGAATAACAGCAGTAAGTTTTTAGCATCTACCGATGGCGGTGTTTTCTTATCTGCCGACGGGGCGGTGAACTGGTCGCAGCTCAGCAACGGCCTGTATTGCAACCAGTATATCAGCATGGGACAGGGCAATATGAACCCTGATTTTGTAATCGGCGGCCTGCAGGATAACGGGATTATCTATAACAATACCGATGGCAACTACCATACCTATACCGGCGGCGACCTGTACGATCACATGACCTGTGACTATACCAATAATTTTAATGTATACACCAGCAACAGCAACGGCCAGGTTTTCAATCCCTACAACCGTTCGCAGAAAGCGGCGCTTAATTTGCCCGCCAATATGCTGGCTTCCAGCACAGCCAATAGCAGGCAAAGTTTTTTTATCAGCCCGCTCGATCCTGCAATTGCCTATGGTTGGGGAACCAATGTATTCCGAAGCAGTAATGTGAATGCCTACAATTTAGCCGCCGGCACATCCACCGTGGCCTGGACGCAGATTTCCACCTTTGGTGCTACCGTCAAAGACCTGAAAATCTCCCCGGCCAGCAATGATGTGGTATATGCGCTTACCAGCGGTGGTACGGTTTATAAATCCGTCAATGCGACAGGTGGCGCCCCAACTTTTTCCCCCACCGCCATCATCGGCGCATCAGCGAGCGTAAATGGGTCGTTAACGGTGTCTGCGTTGAACCCGAATGTACTCTACGCCACAGCCAATAATGCGGTATTCCGCAGTGCGGATGCGGGCGCCACCTGGACCAGCTATACTGCCACCGGCCTGCCAAATATTAACTTCAATAAAATATTTGTAGACCCTTACAGTACCATTGAAATGGTGTACCTGATTACCAACCTGGGTATCTATTATCGCGATCTTACCATGGCTACCTGGGCCGGCGTTAACCCGCTGGTACCAGCGGGCGAGCAAAACAGTGCTGCGAGTTATGCAGGGTTAATCATCGGTCCAAATCTGTACAAAGGCAGTAACTCAGCTACTTCCCATGTGTCGTTTGGCACCTGGGGTAGCGGCGTGTGGAAGGCCACCTTTTATAGCCAACTGAACAGCACGTTGCCGGTTGCATGGACCAATGCCGACATCGGCGCACCAGCCATCGCGGGCAGTGGATTTTACGATGGCACCAAACTTACGTTTAACGTAAACGGAGCTGGGACCGGTATCAATAATGCGACCACCGACCAGTTCAATTTTACCAAAGCTACCCTTACAGGTGATGGTGATATGTTTGCTAAAATTTACAGTGTAGCAGAAACGGATGCTACCAACGGCTTATCGAAGACCGGGCTGATGTTGCGGGCTTCCACCAATGCCAATGCACCTTATATTATGGTGGCACTTACCGGCCATGCCGGGGCCGTATTTCAGTACCGTACGGCGGCAGGCAGTGTGGCTACCGTGGCTACAACAGCGCCGGCACCGATGCCTCCTTATCCTTACTGGTTAAAGCTCAATAAAAACGGAAACCTGGTAACCGCCTTTACCTCCCCTGATGGTAGCACCTGGACACAGGTTGGGCAAACCACCGTAGATGTCGGCACCAACTTTCTGGCTGGTATCTCAACAACTTCCAATAATGGAGCAGGCATCAATAAATCAGCTGTAAGCAATGTTACTATTAATGGATTTACAGTACTCGCTATAGAAAACCTGCAGTTAAAAGCAGTAGTAAAAGACAAAGATAAAGTTGACCTGAGCTGGAGTTTTGAGACGAATGAAAGGAACAATACCCTGGTGCTGGAACGGTCGACAGACGGGGTACATTTTTATAGCTTATTCATTAAAAAATACCCCAATAACATTGGTTCCCTTCAAACCTTTACCGATGTGCTGACAGATGAAACACCTTTCCGCGGTAGCAATTTCTACAGGTTGAAAAGCATGCAGCAAAATGGTGATATCAAATACAGCAGTATCGAAAAAGTGACTATCAAAGACGGTCTACTCATCACAACTGAACCCAACCCGTTGATGCCAAATGGCTTGCTTACTGTAATTATTTCTGGCGATGCGGGCACAGCGAAACTCGTAATGGATATTTTTGATATGACCGGCAGGAAAGTACTATCACAGCCACTTACAAACGGCAGCACTAACACCATCAAATTAAATAACCTTGGTGCGGGCGCGTACATGTACCGGGTAGTACACGGCGAAGAACTGATCACCGGTAAAATATTGATAGCAGGGAATTAATTATTGAATGAAGTAAAAGGCATCTGTCATCTTTTGACAGGTGCTTTTTTAGGGTTGACAATTGATCGTTTTCTTCCTGCCCGTTCAATATCATTTATCAAGCTCAAAACCATAGTCCCTTTCTACCAGGCAAATCCTTGTTTTAAAAGCACTGTACCACTTCGCCCTCCCCTGCTGTTGCGCAAAAAGATGTTCTGTATTTTGTTTCCAGTTTTTGATAGCCTCCAGGCTTTCCCAATAACTTACCGTTATGCCAAGGCCATCCCGGGCGCTTTCCTGACCGAGATAACCTGGCTGCTGCATGGCGAGTGCTGCCATCCGCTGCGACATCAGATCATAGCCCTCGTCGGATCCTGTTTTGAAAGAAGTAAAAATCACGGCATAATACGGTGGGCGTGGTGTTGGAGCAATCATAGTGTTTCATTTAAAGATCATTGTAAATCGGGCAGGGTAGCCTGCTTCAGCAATCCCTGTTTCCGTCGGCCCCGAAAATAAAAACAAAAAATGTTTGCAGGATAAAGTATTTCCTACTTACTTTGTATTTCAAAGTGCTTTTATGAATGACCAACAACGTTCATTGGAACAGATACAGGACATTAAAAAAATGATGGAACGCAGCAGCCGTTTTATCAGTCTTAGTGGATGGAGCGGTGTAGCGGCCGGCGGATGTGCACTGGTGGGTGCATGGTTTGGACATGGGGCACTATCGGGCGGCTTAGTTGGGCGCCAGGCAGTGGAGTTCAATAACACACCATTACAAAGAGGGGGAAATGTGGTTTCGGATTTTGTGGACTATACAAACCTTGTCAGCCGTCTGATATGGATAGCCTTTTTTACCTTTATTGCAGCCTTCGTATTGGCCTTTCTTTTTACCTGGATCAGGAGCAAAAAGCAAAATATTCCCTTGTGGGGCAATGCTTCCATGAGACTTGCAGTTAATGTAATCATACCGATGATGGCAGGCGGTTTCTTTCTCTTACGGGCCCTGCAATTGGGTTATTGGGAAATATTAGCTCCGGGTTGTCTGATCTTTTACGGGTTAGCCCTTGTTAACGGCAGTAAGTACACATTGGGCGAAATAAAATATCTGGGCTATTTGCAAATCATCCTTGGTATTATAAACCTCTGGTTTGTTGGGTCTGGCCTTTTGTTTTGGGCCGCTGGTTTTGGCATTATGCATATTTTGTATGGGTTGATCATGTGGTGGAAATATGAGCGGAGCTAGTGGGAAGTAGTAAGTAGCAAGTCGGGAGTGGCAAGTAGTGAGAAGGGAGGATAGAGTAGCAAGAAGGGAGGATGGAAAAGTCAGTTGCGGGAAGGGGATATACGTTGACCGATTCGAAAAGCAGCATGAATTGAACGTATAGCTCAAGATGATAACAAACAAACAAACAACAGAAACAAACCTTGGCGGGATCCATCAACATAGAAAACTTAAATAAGGTATTCGACAGCCGTATCCGGCTGGGTATCATGAGTGCCCTCATGGTAAATGCGCAGCAAAGTTATAATGACCTGAAAGAGCTATTACAAATTACCGATGGCAACCTGGCCAGCCACATGAAAACGCTGGAAGACAATGGCTATGTAAAAGTATATAAGGGCTTTATAGGCCGTAAAACAAACACTACTTACGCAGTAACCAAAGCCGGCGAAAAGGCTTTCCGCCAACACCTTGATGCCTTGGAAAAAATGATTAAGGGTGTGGGCTAATTTAATAAAATTTAAAATCATCATGAAAGTAACAACGAAAAAAATAACTGCCATCACCAGCCTAATCTGGATCGTAGCAGTGCTGATCAATGCGGGGCTTGGTACTTATATCGCTTATGGGAAAATAAAAATGGATATGATAGCACTGGTCCTGAATGGCTTTGGCTTTGCCATTCTGTTTTCGCTTCCTTCATTTCTTGTATTCTGGCTGCTATTCTATTTTATGTATAACGGAAAACTTGCTGCCGCCAATATTTTCGTCACCCTTCTCATTACGGGAATCGCGCTATCAATGGGCAGCTACTTCCTATTTTCCGAATACAAAAACCTTTCCGCTTCCCTCAATGTCCCACTGGCGGGTGCAGTGCTGGCAGCGGCGATCATTTCTATATCATCCCAGTTCAATTCCATCCGGGCCGTTTGCTTTCTCAGGGACCATCCCGGCCATTTTGCGAAAGATGAAAAAGTCTTCTTGCACTAAAATACAACCTGCCCGTCATTAACCTTTTTTTTGCCGATCTACTTTGAAATACAAAGCACTTTTATGAATCTTAGAACTGCATCTTTTATCTGGCTGAAAGGCGTGGGATTTTTCCTGGTGCCCTGTATGATGCTGATGCCTGTTGGAATTATCTTTTTTTGCTTTTTGTTCCTGATCAGCTGGCCTGCAATCTTTTTATATGGTCTCACACTTTGGTTGCTGGAAAAAACAAAGCCGGCAAAAGCATCCGCAGTTATGTTGATGCTCCTGGTACCAACTTTTCTATCGGTTGTACTTGCATTAGGCATACTTAGACTTTTCAACCTATCTGACGGAGAACCAGCCAGTTTTTTTACCTGGCTAACCGGGTCAATGTTTTATGTCCCTCTTGTATGCCGCATATTGTCAGTGGCCATATCACACAAGCAAATAGCGCTTTGTGTCGCAGCTCAAATTGATCGGTCAACATTTGAAACACCCTAACCGCATGAAAATACTTACCATAGTAGAACCGCCTTCAAAAGACCTGGCAAAAACCCGCCGCTGGATCCTGTTCTTCATCATTGCTTTAGCACTAAGCGGCCTTACAGCCCTGGGCGTAGAAAGCCAGCTGGATCATTTATCCGGGCTATTCCCCGGGAAAGAAACATGGGTGGGTGCCTGGCTGTGGAAAGTATATGCCGCCATTAAAGACACCAACCACCAGTATCCCTTTTTGTCTTATGGCTACGACTGGCTGGCCTTTGCTCACCTTGTGATCGCAACCGTATTCATTGGTCCGCTTCAAGACCCGGTGAAAAATAAATGGGTGATTCAGTTCGGCCGTGTTACCTGCCTCATGGTAATCCCATTTGCCTTGCTGGCAGGGAGTTTCAGGGGATTACCGTTCTGGTGGATTTGTGTTGACTGTTCTTTCGGCATTATCGGCATCATCCCCTTATCTGTTTGTTACCGGCTTATTAACCGGCTCGAAAAAAATAGCAACCACCAGCATCCTGCTTTCTAAATAAAATTTCTTCAAAAAACAATCCTATGCAATCGATCTCCCTAACCAAACCCGTCTCTGTAATTAACTCCACCACCAGGATCATTTTCATTGTTGCCGGCGGCGTGCTATTCAGTATGCTTTTCTGGCAAGAAAAACTAGCGTTGAATGCGGTGCTGTTTTTCGCGTACATTGTTGCAGGCATCCTGTATTTCTACCCGGGGGTATTGTCGAACGGGAAAGTGCGATGGCTCAGCCTGGCATCGTTGGTTTCGTTGCTAGTGGTGTTACTTCACAATACCCTGCTTTCAAAATTTTCCTTATGCGTATCGGTGCTGCTGCTGGCAGCCTACAGCCAGTACCTGCACAACAGTATCATATACGCCGGAGCTTCGTTAATACAAAGCTTTCTGTTTTTTATTCCAGCATTCTTCAATGGTTTCCGCCAGGTGTTTTCACTGCGCAAAAAGAAACGTGGCTTTGGCAAAAAGCTGCGGCTAGCTGTGATACCTGTTGGCATTGCCATTATTTTCCTGATCGTCTATTTAATGGCCAACAAGGTGTTTGCCGACATCTTCGACCGTGTAGCTATTAAGTTTGAGTGGCTTTTCAACCAGGTAACGAACTGGGTAGAACCGCAGCGCTTTCTATTTATGGCCCTCGGCCTCTTGATATCGGGTGGCTTGCTGGTTCGATACATAAAAGCACCGATTGAAAAGAACGAATTGGAAAAGTCTGACGACCTGAAAAGAACCCGCAAAAAACAACTCGGTAGCAGCCTCGCAGCCGATCTCCGCAACGTCTTTTTAGGAAGGCTGGTTAAAGGAACGGTGGCCCTTAAAAATGAATATAAAGCCGGTGTACTCTGCCTTATATTACTTAACGGACTGCTGTTATTGGTAAACGTGACGGATATCCTGTATGTATGGTTTGGCCTGCGCTATAAACCTGATATGAACTGGGCAAAATTTGTACACGACGGTGCAGAACTGCTCGTTATATCCATTTTACTGGCCATGATGCTTGTACTATTTTTCTTCCGAGGCAACCTTAACTTCTTTACGAAAAACAGAGGTCTCAGGATACTCGCCTATGCGTGGATTGCACAAAATGCTCTGTTAGCTATTTCTGTTTGCATCAGGAATATGTATTATATCCACCATATGGGACTGGCTTATAAACGGGTTGGCTTGTTCTTCTATGTGCTCCTGGTACTTATCGGCTTGCTTACGATTGTTATTAAAATACAAAACAAGAAAACAGCCTACTACCTATGGCGGGTCAATGCCATGGCCGCTTTCATCGTGCTGGTAGGCGCTTCCAGTATTGATTGGGATGTAGCTATTGCCCGCTACAATCTCTCCAGGAAAGAAACCATCAATACGGATATCAGCTTTCTGCTGCACATGAATGACCATGTATTGCCATTGCTGCAACTAAACAAGGCCTGGATCTGCAGTGTCACCCAAAGACCTGGAGCTGACGGCATCTCGTATGGTGGCCGCTACATGGAGACCAAATGTGAACTGATCGATCAAAGGATACAATCATTTACAGCCGAACAAAAAACGGCTGGCTGGCTAAGCTGGAACTGGGCCGATGCGCGCACAATCAAGCAATTACAAACCAGTATCCGATAACAAAAAAAGCAGGCAGCGCTTAAGGGCTGCAATGAGGAGATTCTTATGAAATCAATTACATCAATATCAGGAACTATTTCTTTTAAAATATGGATGCTGGCTGTGGTGATTAATACCATTGCGGGCGCTTGTATAATTGCCTGCCAACGGGGCGACGCTGTTTTGTATTTCCTTTTTGGTGGCATTTTTAGCCTTGTGTTTTCCTTCCCGGGTTTTGTTGTAGTATGGATCACACTTTACATACTGTTAAAAAAACGCTACTGTTGCAACGAAGTTATTTCGGCTTTACTGGTAGTCGGGGTTGTAATAGCTGCCCTTATTTACGGTGTATTTTTTTTAGTCTTCCCGTTGGGTAAAGAGGATATTTTATTCTTATGTCTTGCAACCACTTCTGGTTGCACAGGTGTAGGTCTCAGTTATAAAAACATATGGCGGCACTGCCTGCAACGGGATGGGCAGGAATTGACTATCGACCAGACAGGACAGAAAGAACACACGCCACACTAATAGCCCACCCATCCCACTCAAATTTTCTGTGCCATGACAACACCCACACCGTGGCTGGCCCCGGGCCGGCCACTACACACTTCACTGTCGTCGTCCGTTTTCCGGCTCTGTTCTATTTGTAAGTGGCGGGGAAACCTGGGTATTGGAATGACCAATCCAGATAGCCTGTTAGCAGTTGCCAACACAGGTGCTCTGCAGCTATCAGCATAGGAAATAACGCTTAAAGTAAACACTTTTCAGGCAGGCTGACTTTTGATGATGATATGCCAGATGTATTTCCAACCTGTGAATTGGAATTTTTGCGTAATGATGAAATGAATGCATTTACCCTTCTCAGAGGCTGTCTGTCTGCAAATCCCGCAGATACAACACTCGTTTACTCAGACGAAGCCGTTCAGGTTTCAAAAACATTCCTACCTGAAATTACTGGCAGCGCACCTACCCTGCCAGGTGTTGATGGCCGGATGAAAATGAGGCAAGGCACAATGGCCCGGTATATTCCGGTATTAAACGCAACGGGCAGTGACCAGGAGCGTCCTGGGCCCGTAATTACTGTGGCCCAAACATTTTCTAAAAGCAACAATGATATTTCTGTCCTCCCCCTTGCACAGGTTCAGTACACTGCCGTGGCTCTGTTATGGCTTCAGGAACCAGGGCTTCGTAGTTTCGTCGGTAGAAAAAAACTGCAGGAGCATTTGCGCTACTTTTTGCCTGCCGCTATTGCTGGGATGGGTACCATCTGACTGAAAATCGGCTGGCAGCCAACTGAGCCCATCAGACCGGGGCGTGGCACCACTGGCCCACATATATGGTCCCCATGCCAGCCACGGCACATTGGGAGCAGCACCTGCATAATTCAGGCTGGCATCACCCCCTACCTGGTCATCAATGAGCCTTTTAACGGACCATCCACTGTACCAGGCATAAGGTTCGGGATTCAATTGGCTGGTGGCATAGCCGGCGTAGATGCGGCTGCTGAGGTAGCATAGTTTAACTTTTGGAAATTTCTTTTTAATGATCAGCACCACAGATTTGTATTTTTGTTTCAATGCATCCGGGTAGCTGGCAAAAGCGGTATCAGTGGGGGAAGCCTCTGCTTCTTTGAACCAGATGACCTGCACCTGTGCAGGCGTAAATCCTGCTACGGTCAGTCGGTTATAAACTGAATCCCAGTAGGGTGCCGATGCATTGTTCAATAAGTTGATATCCTGTCCGCCTACGGCACCATCCATCATAGCAAGCTTTGGATTCTTGTTGGCATAGCTTTGCATGAGGCTAAGAAAGGCCGATGTTTCTTGCGTGGTGTTGGAAAGGCCAATGGAAATCCAGAGTATTTTTCCGTTGGCGGGGTCGCTGTTACCGCTACTGTTGAGTGGCACAATTGATTGTGCAATGCTCAGCCCTGCAGTATTATGTGCTGCGGGCCGTTGGTTGTTACCGGCTGCGTAAAGACCGCCCTGGGAACCCCGGTAGGTGGCTGTTCCAAAATCCATCAGGGGAGCAGGGCTGATAATGACAGGGTTATTGCTGCCGCCAGTACCGTTCTTATTTTTTTTGCAGGAAACCAATGCCAATAAAAGCAGGCCGGTGCCGAGAATGAATGTGCATTTTTTCATTTGAAACGATTTTGGCAGCAGTGCTGTGACTGTGTAAAACTGAAAGTGACCGGTGTATTTACAAGATGATTGCCCGCGCAATTATGTTGCATGGGGGTCGGTTGTTTTTTTTGCCGGGCATAGTGGGTTGCTATTTAGGAGCCCTGGCCTTCCAAAATTCATCCCCCAATCTTTCGAACCAGCTCCGACCGGAAAGTATCTCCAATCGGGATGGTAAAACTACCTACCGTAAGCTCATATGCTTCCATGGTGGATATATGGCGGATAGAAACCACATAAGATTTATGCACCCGGCAGAAATCTTTTTCCGGTATCAGCAAAAACAGCTCATTCATATTGCCACGTACCAGTATTTTCTTGCTGATTGTTTGAAAAACCTGGTAATTATCTTCCTTTTGAATAAATAATATCTCATCGAAATCTACCTTATGGGTTTGTGTGCCACTTTTTAGCAGGATATAAGCGGGCAGTCGGTTTTCAACGGATATCGACTGTATCGGCGTCGCTGATTTTTGCTGCATCCGGTATTGGTCATTGGCTCTTGTTGCGGCTTTTAAGAAGCGATCAAATTCAATCGGCTTTACGATGTAATCCACGGCATTCAGTTCATAACTTTCTACCGCATGCTTAGAGTAAGCCGTTGTAAAAATGAACAAGGCATTTTGCAAAAATGATTTGGCAAATTGGATGCCGGTCAGGTTGGGCATGTTGATGTCGAGGAAAATAAGATCCGCTTTTTGTTGCTGCAAATATTCAATTGCTTTTAATGGATTGCGGAATGTGCCATCCAATTGCAAGAAGGGCGTTTTCTCAACATACCTTTTCAGTACATCAATCGCATTCGGCTCGTCGTCTATTATGATACAGGTCATAAGGTGAGGGTCAGTTGAACAATAAATAATTTTTTATTATCTGTGATGGTCAGCGTATGTCTTTCGGGATACAATAGTTCAAGCCTGCGACGCACATTATCGAGGCCGACACCGCTGTGTTCTTCAGGTAGCTTTCTATCTGCATGAACCGGGTTGCTGCATTCAAAGATAATGTGGTGATCATTAACCGTCAGGCTGATATCGATAACTGATGGCACTTCAATGCTTACGCCATGTTTACAAGCATTCTCGACAAAAGGCAACAGGATAATGGGTGCGATCACCACTTTTCCCGCATCTCCTGCTACCGTAAAATTCACCTGCGCCTCATCATCATTATACCGTAACTTATTCAGCAATATAAAATTTTCCAGGTATCCGATTTCTTTGGTTAGCGGTACAAAAGTGGCACCACTGTCATATATCATATACCGCATAAGGCCCGACAATTTCGAAATGCCATTAGCTACAGTATCATCATTATTTTTCTGCGCCAGCGAAAAAAGGTTGTTCAGGGTATTAAAAAGAAAATGCGGGTTGATCTGCGATTTTAGAAAATTGAGTTCCGATAACAACTGGCTTTTTACGAGCAGGGTTTGTCGCTTTTCACTTTTCAGCCACTCCTTCGCAAAGAAATAGGTGAGTGCAAAAAAAACCAATAGCAGGTAGACTATTAAATCGGCACCTGGAAAACGGTAGATTTCTTCCGGCGACACGCCGGGTGTAAAATGGAGCGCCTGTATTTTCAATAAGCGCTCTGCAAAAAGGCAAACGACAAAAAGCAACAAGACCTGCAGGGTGCAAACAACTAATTTCCTGTTTCGGGAGAAAGCAGGTAGCAGGTAAAATATATTGGTATATGCAAAAACCATCTTGCACAACAGCCCTGCCAGTATCAACGGCAGCACTTTCTGTTGCTGGATGATCACCGTTTCTACGCCGTTTATATTCTGCACCTCCTGTTTACGAATGCCCAACATGCCATTGAGAATTACTATAAGTAATCCCCAAAAGAAAAGATGCGCCAGCGCTTCCAGCCAGTATTTTTTTTGCTTGAACATATTTAGCCTGGCTAAAGTAACCCATTACAGACTGACAGGGAGGAGGTTGGGGCTAACCGGTTTAAAAGTCATGCTAACTGCCGTTTATTGCAAAGCACTGGCGGAATAACATAATTGAGCAGTTCAGGTACATGCATATCCCATTCGCACCTTTGATTTCTGAATGACGTCTAAGCTGGCTAATCTTGTACCACGAAAAACATCGTACACCTGTCTGCCAGGATCAAAAAATACAAACTACGAATATGAAAAATGTATTGCTACAAAAGCTGACGCTCTTTGCTATGCAAGCTCCTGCTAAAGCCACGCTGACGACCGCCCAATGGAAAGAAGAAATGCATTACCCGCTGCAGAATATGGATCCCGTGCACCTTAACCCCTATCATACCACCAGCAAAAAAACATTAAAAAATTTCGTTGCTGCGCTGGATAAGAGGATAGATAGGATGCGGATGGTGGCGATGGTAAAAGACGGTCATACGGCTATCAAATTTTTCAACCTGCATCATAACGGCAATGGCGTACTACCAATGGTAAATTGTTATACGCTTACCACCACCACTAACGTTTTCGATGCCGGAATTTTTTTTACAGGTACTTCGGATGACTATAAAGCGGTAGTGGGAAAAAGAATTATACAGGTAGTAATAACAGCTATCCAAACCTTCTGCAACCAACTGGCCGATCCTGTGCTGCTTCACTCTGCGGAGGGCAATGCCGAAGCAGTAAAAAAAATACTGGCGAAATTAAAATAACCCGCAGACCTTCCTGCCTACAATTTATTAATCTTTATACCATGATCCGAAAAAGCCTGGTGCTACTCACCGCCATTATCTCTTGTTATGCGCACATTGCTGCGCAAGGCAATGAAAACACCACCCTCATTGACAACTACCTGGAGAAAAAGGTAAAAGACGGGTTTACCGGTGGCCTGCTGATCATTAAAGATGGTCGTCCCTTGCTGATGAAGGGCTATGGCTTTGCCAACCGGGAGAAACAAATCCAGTTTACCGAAAAAACACTGGCCTGCATGGGCTCTATTACCAAAGCATATACAGCTACTGCAATCCTGAAATTATATGAACAGGGGAAGCTGAAACTATCAGACCCTCTAAGTAACTTTTTCCCTAATGTACCAAATGATAAGGCTGGCATTACCATCCATCAGCTGCTTACCCATTCTTCGGGATTTCGCGAATTTCTTGAAAATGATGGAGGCGATTATGAAGTGCTACCGAAAGAAGATTTTTTAAAAAGAGCGTTCGCACAGCCGCTTGCTTTTGTTCCTGGTAGTAAATCTGTTTATACCAATGTGGGCATGAGCGTGGCCGCAGCTATCGTTGAAAAGGTGAGTGGCATAGGATATGCGACATTTCTGCAACAGCAATTGTTTATACCTGCCGGAACTAAACATATCGGATATCAGTATCCTGTCACGAACGAAGATGCAATAGCTATCGGTTACGATAAAGGGCAGTACTGGGGTACATTACAGCAACGGTTTCAAAAAAACGGTGGCGGGCCTTACTGGAATTTGCTGGGTAATGGCGGGCTATACATTTCACTGGAAGATATGTATACCTGGGTGATGGCCATCGAAAAAAATAAGGTGCTGAAAAGCGAAACAAAGGACCTGATGTTTACGCCGCAAATTGTAGAAGACGGCACCAATGGCAGCTCCAGCTTTGGCTATGGCTGTAATATTTCCAAAAGCCGGCGGGGTACCAAACTCATCGATAATGGTGGCAGCAATGGCATTTACCATGCGCGTTTAGTAAGATTACCCGAAGAAGGCGTAATGATGTATATGGTAAGTACAGATAATACATTGAATACAAACCAGCTCCTGCCCAATGTAACGCAGCTCTATTTCACCGGCACAATAGAAACCGATTTTACCCAGCAGCAACAGCGCTTTGAGACTGAGGCAGCTAAAACTATTTACACGATTATCATAGAAAAAGGTGCCGATAATTTTTTGGCCAACTATGCCGTCGAATTACAAAAAAAAGGGCTGACACTTGATGATGATATGATATTGTTAAACGTAGGCAATGTACTTACGGAAGAGAAAAAGCTGGAGGAAGCTATGGCCTTGTACAAAGTCTATACCACCGCATTTCCCAATATCGTATTTGCCTGGAATGAACTGGGCTTTTTATACAAAATGAAAGGTGACAAACCCAACGCCCGGAAATGTTTTGAAAAAGCGCTGGTGATCAGGCCTTCAAATGCGAGGGCTAAAAAAGCGCTGGAAGAATTGTAACTGGCCCCATTTATATCAATGTAGCAAAAGCAGCGCCTATATGCATGCTGCAATAATACACACCCTGTGGTTAGGTAGAAAATTTGACATATAGCGGTTTTGGGAGGTTCACCACAGCTCCTTTTACTTCGGTAACTATTATTTTCGCTGTCGTTTCTATTCCCAATACTAACAATCGTTAGTTTTGGGAATTCTCTGATAAACGATACTGATAAGTTACTGCTATATGAATAAACTTGAAAATTATATTGGTGGCCATTGGATAACTGGTGATGGTGATGGCCAACTGATCTATGATGCCGTAACCGGCGATGCTTTTGCTGCCGCCACTACCAAAGGCGTAGACATGGCCGCGATGCTGCAATATGCCCGGCGAAACGGTAATACCGCACTTCGAAAAATGACCTTCCATGAACGTGGTAGGATGTTAAGAGCACTAGCTTTACACTTGTTGGAACACAAGGAAAAATTTTACCAGGTTAGCTATAAGACTGGTGCCACCCGGGCCGATAGTTGGGTGGACATCGAAGGCGGTATCGGCAACCTGTTTGCCTATGCCTCCCTGCGCCGCAAATTTCCCGACCTGCCATACACCTACGACGGGGAAGGGCACAACCTAAGCAAAACAGGCAGTTTTATGGGGCACCACCTGATGATACCTAAAGAAGGTGTGGCAATCCATATCAACGCGTTTAATTTCCCCGTATGGGGCATGTTGGAAAAAATTGCAGTGAACTTGCTGGCTGGTATGCCGGCGGTAGTAAAGCCTGCTACCATCACTTCTTTTTTAACTGAAGCCGTGGTAAAAGAAATCATTGCCAGCAATATCTTGCCCGCAGGGGCCCTGCAACTATTGTGTGGCAGCGCCGGCGATATGCTCAATCATGTAATGGCGCAGGATGTGATCACTTTTACCGGCTCTGCATCCACTGGTTTAATGCTAAAAAGCAATCCACATATCTTACAAGAAAACGTACCGTTTACTATGGAAGCGGATTCGCTCAACTGTATTGTGCTGGCTGATGATGTGTCGCCGCAGATGCCGGAATGGGATATTTTTATAAAAGAAGTGCGTAGAGAAATGACCACCAAGGCAGGGCAAAAATGTACCGCCATCCGCCGCATATTTGTGCCTGAAGATAAACTGGAAGACGTACAAATAGCCCTGGGCAAGGCTTTAAGTCAAACGGTGATCGGCAACCCGCTAAACGACAAGGTAAGAATGGGCGCCCTGGCAGGTGCTGTGCAAAAAACAGAAGTGATGGAACAGGTGCAAAAATTACTTGCTTCTTCGCAAATTATTTATGGCTCCATGGATAGCATCGAACTGCTGGATGCCGACTATAACAAGGGAGCGTTTATGAGCCCGCTGCTGCTACTCAATGAAAACCCTTTTACAGACGAAACGGTTCACAACACGGAGCCCTTTGGACCAGTGAGCACCCTGATGCCTTATGGCAATATGGACGATGCCATTGAACTATCAAGGAAAGGATTGGGCTCGCTGGTTTCCACGATTGTGACCGCCGATACCACCACTGCCACCAAATATGTGTTGGGTGCTGGTCCATGGCATGGCCGCATACTGGTGCTCAATAATGAATGTGCCAGAGAAAGTACCGGGCATGGCAGTCCGCTGCCGCTGCTGGTGCATGGCGGGCCGGGGAGGGCAGGTGGCGGCGAAGAGATGGGTGGAGTTCGTGGCGTAAAACACTATATGCAGCGCATTGCCATCCAGGGTTCACCTTCTATGATCACAGCGATTACCAAACAGTTTCAACCCAATGCCAAAGGGATAGAAGATGCCGTGCATCCTTTCCATAAATATTTTGAAGAATTGGAAATCGGCCACCAGGTGATTACCGGTAAACGAACGATTACAGATGCAGAAATAAAATCATTTGCCAATCTGAGCTGGGATCATTTCTATGCACATACCGACCATACCAGCCTCGAAGGGACCTTGTTTGAGCAACCCGTTGCCCATGGTTATTTTATCATGAGTGCAGCAGCCGGATTATTTGTTCCTGACAGCCGCAAAGGACCGGTGCTGCTGAATTACGGGCTGGATGAACTGCGGTTCACCAAGCCTGTTTATGCGGGCACCACCATCTATGTCCGCTTTACCTGCAGGGAAAAAACCGCCCAGGAAACAAAGGAACCAACAGATGTGGCCAAAGGCATTGTAAAGTGGTATGTGGAAATTTTTGATGATACCCATGAGACGATTGGGGTGGCAACCATATTGACGATGGTGAAGATGAAGGAGCAGGCAGTAAGGATTGGAGTGTAAATTCTTTCATCCTTTAAATCCTTTAGTCAGGTTGTAATCAAATTAATGATTTTCGATCTCGTTAGAAATAATAATAAAACACGGCAAAAAACAAAACGATTAACGTACAACGAACTACAATAATAATCCTTTAAGAAAACGATAAGGACGAATATATTTCGTTATATACCAGAGACCACTACAGAGATGCAACGTTGCGCCTTATTTGGTAAAGCACCTATGAAGAAACAGCGGTAAAGAGACTAAGCCTTCAATAATTTTTATTTCAATTTTGTGGGAAATTCTAATAGGCCCTAATAGATAAAAAAAGACAAACCCCAACCGTTGACCAGTTGGGGTTATCTATATTTGAGGGTATATTTTTATACAATGAACGGACCTACAATAGCCAATACCTGAGCCTTTGTAAGCGGCTCATCAAATGCTTCTGAAGCAGCGTTGGCACTAATGCCGGTTCCATTAATGTTTATGATATTAATCGTGGCTTGTGTAGTAAGATCTTCACCGTCGTAGCTGGCCTGAACCACTGCACCAATGCCACTGTCTTTACCTGTGATCCATGGTTTGATGGTCGTGTTATGTCCAGCACTTTTACGCATCTGGCGTATATGTGCGGCATGCCTGGCTTCCACAGAGTGAATGTTCAGAGCGGCGGTTAATAAAGCACCGCCTTTTACCAGTTCACCCGCGCGGCCTTTGTAGGCACGTACGCCGGTATCTTCAAAAGTTTGGGCCACAGCAAGAAAGGTTACATAGTTTGTAAACACATCTTTAAATAGTCCATTACCAAGTCCCTTACCTGCTGTAAAATCGAATGTCGGCTTGGTTACGGGCGTTCCACCTGCTCCACTGATCGCAGCCCTTAAAAAGGCAACGTGTGAATTTTCATGATCGCGAATTGTAGAAATGGCTCCGGTTGCTGCACCTGCAGGAATCAGACCCGCAGTGGCCACAGCTTTGGTATAAAATTCTGCCTCGAGGTATTCGAGTGTAAGGGCATAGTTAAAAACATCCAGCACCACACTGCCGGCTGGTTGTCCGTAAGCTTTACTAAACATAGAACCCAAAGCGAAAGGAACTGCAGCTATAGCGATTCTGCTGCCCATTGTACGAAACTGCTTCATCACATTGCGTCTCGTATCCAGTTTATCATACACTTCCGGATCTGTCTTTTCAATTTCACCTATGATATTTTGCAAATTCATAATAATAAATTTTTAAGATGGTAAATGACTTTCGTCGATCGTGGTTTTAATATAGGTTCGTGCAATGGCGAGTACTTCCGATGGCGTGCGGCTGGTATCCAATCCGTTGCCATCGATCACAGTACTATCTGCAAAGGATCCATTGCTGATCAGGTCGCGGATAAGCGCAGCATGCCTCGCTTCTACCGATACAATTTTACCAGCAAGTAGCAGGTAATCCGGGCTTGCTATCAAGCGCCCAGCACCGTTATATGCACTTACACCAAGGTCTTCAAAAGCCTTCGCAGTTCCCAGAACACTATCCCTGTTACCAAAATTGATGGAAGAAAAATTTACCTCCAAACCCTTGATAGCACCTGCTCCCAGGGCACTCTTGAAAAATTCCCGGTGAGCTATTTCGTGATCACGGATATCAGTCAGCAGCGCAGTTTCGTTCGCTGTAATACCGGAATACTGGGTGGCAATCACCTGGGTATAGAACGCCGCTTCCAATTGCTCCAATGCATACGCATAATTTAATATGCCTGCATCTCCCGATCCAAGATCTACTTCAAAATAAGTTCCGGGGCTTCCTTTCTTACAGGATGTGCCTGCTACCATGATACCGCCCAAACCCAGGGCAGCACCGGCGTAGCCCAGAAAATTCCTTCGGGATGCCTGCTTTTGGGATAATATGATTTTTCCCTCTGCCGGCTCCGTCTCATGCTTCGTTACCATAAATTTTTGATTTTGTAGATGAATAATTATAGGATGGACTCCCTTCAACTACGACACACGATCACAAAAGGTTTTGCCTTCAAAAAATTAAAATATTATGAATTTTTGTGTGGTATTTTTTCCACGCATTGGGAAGAATGCATAATGAGCAGCATACTGCCGGTCAAAAAATTACAGCTTAAAAAAAATAGGTTGGAATCTTTAAATGGACTATGGGAGTACCCAAAGCCAACAACAGGCAAGGGCCCATAAATGAGCCCTTGAAATGAAACAAGACCAAACTAAATTTAACCAACAGTTAGTTTATAGTCAGTTTTTAAAACCCCGATCATGTTGATCTAAGGTTATCTCAAAATCGTTATCGAACCTGATAATGGTGTAAGGCCATTCTTTGGGTTAATGATATAATAATAGGTACCTACCGGCAAATCTTTACCATTTGCTTTACCATCCCATGGCTTGCTATAACCCGTTACTTTGAAAATTTCTTTTCCATACCTGTCGAATACATTTACAGTAGCACCGGCATACAAGTTCAGGTTTGGAATATTCCATTGGTCATTGATACCATCACCATTTGGCGAGAATGTGTTGGGTATCCTGGGTAGCTGCAGCAATCTTACGCTGGTGGTATCAGATGCTTTGCAACCGCCTTCTCCGGTAACCGTAAGGGTATATAAAATATCAGAAACCGGAGTACATAGAGGTGCCTTTAGCGATGCATCGTCAAGAAAGGTGGCCGGGCTCCACTCGAAACTCAGGTTGTTACCCGTTACAAAAGGTTGCATTGGAATGCTGTTGCCAGCCAGCCCGTAAAGCGTTGGGCCCGCATCTACATGCGGTGCATCGTAGACAATTGCCGGGCTGGTGAATGTGTTGCTTACACACCCTTGCCCATTGGTAATAAAGAGTGAGACATTAAAAGTGCCAGCCGAGCCGAACCTATGTACAACATTCATTGTGGTGTCGGTAACACCATCGCCAAAACTCCATTTCCATTCGGTTACTGCGCTGGTAAGACCACTGCTATTGTCTGCAAAACTGATGCTGTCGCCCAGGCAAACAAATGCAGGTGTGGTAGTAAAACCCGCCTTTGGTTCAGGTAGTATCGTATTCAGTATCCGGAGGCTATCGGCTGAGCAGCCATCTTTCGATATTATAGTAAGCCTTACATTAAAAGGCCCAATATTGGCATAGGTATGCGTAGCATTTTTGATGGTACTCGTGCCCCCATCTCCAAAACTCCAGTTATAATTAAACTGTGACTCAGTTCCATCTGTTATTGTAGACTTATCAGTAAAATGACCAACGCCGTTGGGGAGGCAGATGCCTGCAGGCAAATCAAAATCTACTATTGGCGAAGCATGCACAAGAACAGGTTTGGTGATGACAGGGCTTGAACATCCGCTATCGCTTACGACCTGAAGTTTTACGTTGTAACTAAGTGCCGAAGCGAACTTTTTTGCAAACGGTGCTGCCGTCGTTTTTACCGCCGTTGTGCCGTCTCCAAAATTCCATTTCCAGGTATAAATCTTACCGATGCCAGCTACAGAGGAATCAGTGAAGGTGATATCTTTTGACTCGCATGCGGGGCTGGATATACCAAATTTGGCAACAGGTGCAGGTAACACATTAATGCTGGAACTAGCTGAATCTTTACAACCGCTGGTGCTGGTGTACACGGCTTTTATGGTATGCATACCGGGGCCCGCAATTGAAGGGTCAAACAGTCCGGAAGCACTTACACCGTTGCCCGAATAAATAAATGATCCGGGTATATTTCCACCGCTGAGCACAGCCTGGGTTATTTGCATGGGCAATGCGTCGGGGCAGATGCCGGGTATGAAACCAAACACCAGTTTTGGAGTGGCGTTTACAGTTACCACTACATCCTTAACACCTACACAGGCAGCACCTGAATAGCTAAGCATCCTGATGGTAAATGATTTGCTGACTGGCGCCTGGAATAGCGGATAGGCGTTACTGTAAATTTTATTCAACGTTGGTGTATTGTCGGTAACCACTGCCGAAGGATTGTTAAGGTAGTCCCATATCACTTCAATCTTGCTGATCGTTCCAAATGCTATCGTGCTGAGGTTTTGAATCTGAACGGCGGTGTTACTGCATATCGAACCAGCTGTAAGCACATTGAAATCCGAAACAGGGGCACCCCTTACGGTCAACTGTTTTGTGATGGTGGCTGCACAGCCATTGCCCGAAGTAACGGTAAGGGTTACTGTATAAATCCCCGCGACGCTATAGCTGTGTTTTGGATTTTTCACAGTTGAAGTATTCGGGTTCGCCACCGTGGCATTGGCATCGCCAAAATTCCACAGGTAGGTAAACTGCGCACTGGTATTGTCAGCAATCGAGCTGGTATCGGTAAACTGAGCAAAGGCATCATTTACACATACCACCGGCAGTATAAAACCAACCACTGGTATTGGCCGGATCATCACCTGTTTTACCAGCGTATCGCTCTTGCAACCCTTCGAAGATGTAACGCTAAGTTTTACCAGGTAGGTACCGGTAGCCGCATAGGTTTCAGTAAACGGATTTCCGTTGGTGAAATCGTGTTGTGTACCGTTTCCCAGATCCCAATGCCTGTTGGTGACCGTGCCTGCATTACCCACCGACTGGTCGGTAAAAGTGATGGTCTGGTTAAGACAATTGGGTGCTGAGAAAATAAACTGCGGGGTTGGCAATGGGTTGATAATCGTTGTTTTTGTTGCCGTATCGCTGCCGCAACCTTTATCGGTAAACACAAAGAGCCTGGCGGTGAAAGTGCCTGCAGTAGCATATCTGTGCTTCGGGTTTTGAACCGTATCTGTGCCACCATCGCCGAAGTTCCAGCGCCATTTGTCTACTGTATTTCCTTTACCGTCACTCAGGTCGGTAAAGATGGTGGTATCGTTCCGACAGGCTTCTGTTCTTACACTAAAATTAGCTTTAGGCTGGGCATATACATTCGACAAAATCTGTATAGTATCCTTGCTGCAACCAAAGCCCGAACTCACCGAAAGGGTTATGGTAAATGGCCCCGTGCTGGTGTAAATATGCGATGGATTCTTTTGGAGAGAAGTACCGCCATCGCCAAAATTCCAGGAATATTTTAGGGTGCTGCCTGTGCCATCACTGATGTTAGAAAGATTGGTAAACTGCGTTGCACCACCCGGCAGACAAATACCAGATGGCATGGAAAAACTGGCCATCGGCACTGCCATCACTGTAATAGTCTTAGTGAAGAATGGGCTAAAACATCCACCGCTTGTTTCTACTTTTAGCCTGGTCGTATAGGTACCCGGCAAAAGATAGGTATGCGTCACGGAACTCCCATTAGTCAACGTGTCTTTTTTGCCATCACCGTAATCCCAATACCATTTTACAATACTGCCTCCAATACCAAAACTGCTGCTGGAATCGCTGAAACTTACGGCCAGCATGGCACAGGAAGAATCGTGTACACCAAACTTAGCCTGGAGATCCGACCTGAGATCCACCATTTTCGTAGTATCAACAAAGCAGCCAATATTATTGATGGTGCGGAGCTTTACATTAAAGATGGCTGCGGTGGCAAAAGTATAGTTGGGGTTGGTGGCTGTACTGGAACCACTGCCATCGCCAAAGTCCCATTGCCATTGCCTTAATGTATCGCCGGCACAGGCACGGCTGGTATCCTTAAAACTTACAATGTTGCTGTTACATGCCGTTGCGGTGAAATTAAAATCGGCCGTATCTCTTACCACAACCATCTTAATTTTTACCGGGTTGGAACTTCCACATTCACTGGAGAAGGTGCCCGTGGCGGTAACTGTTATGGGGAAAGTATCCACAGCATTAAATGCATGGCATACCGGGGAAATATAGGTGTAATAGGTGGTCCCGTTTACATCGAAAGATGTGGTGGGGACAGGATTATTTACTAAGGTATTTCCGTTGGGAGATACCCTCGGGTCGTTACCAAAATCCCAGCCAAGGCTGGACACCTGCACAGGTAAATAGGGGAAAGAAATTTTTACAAATGTGCAGTTGCCCCTGCAGGTAACCGGGTTGTTGGCTCCGCCAAATGGGGTTTGCGTGGTTACGATGGCAGTAAGGTCTTTGATGGCGGTACCGGCATTGTAGCCGTAGCTTTCCCCTTGTGACAAACCGTATGCGATGGCATTAAAACCGCTGTCTGAAACGAGGTTATGCGACACCCCGCTGGACACCCTGAAACGCGCATAAGAATAATTGGCATCGCCGGGGTGCGTCTTAAAGGCATTGGCCATAGCTACCGGCCCAGACGATCCATAAATATTAGTGTTTGAATAGCTGTTGGTACCGGTATCTACAGTTGTGCCGCCATCGAGCCGGAAGCTGTTGATGCCCTGGTTGCGGATGACCACATTAATATAGCTGGCACCGCTGCTGCCAATGGCTTGCCTGGCTGCAGAAAAAACTGAGGCGTTGTTGATAGCCTGCTGCACGGGGCTCAGGATAATCATCTCCGGGTCGCCATTGCCATTGTTCCCCACAGAATTGTTTTTACATCCGCCAGTTATAATAAATTGTGTTACCATTACCGGCTTATCGGTGCTAAAAGAATTGGCAATATTATTTTCTACCTGGTAGTAAAAATTATTAATCAAAGTGGCCGGGTTTAAGGCAGTACCGTTAACGGTTACAACAGTCGTCGGGTCTAGAACACATATACGATACACACCATACTCCATAGTCTTTGTGGGTGTGGTGAGGTATCTGGTACCCCATGCTACCCGGGGCAGCATTTGTTGTAATAAGTTGTCGGAACCGGAAGATACATTACAGCCACTGGTGTTTACAAACGTTCGTCCATTACCCGCGAATACGGCAATTTTTTTGTTGACGCAATCCCTGGATTTTATAATCGTACCGGTAAGGTCGCCTGCCACACCGCTCACCACGGTACTCATAGCGTTGAACACCTGGCCCTTTTGTAGCGTAACAGAAAAAGCCACAATTTTAGGATACTTGATTACATTACCATTGGTTTTAAAAATGGACGAACCTGATGAATCCTGGATATCCGCAGTTGGAGTAATGTCTACGATGGTATTGTCTTCGGCAGCAAGTACAAAAAAGAACGAATTAGATATTCCGCTATTCGTAGATCCTCCAATGGTTAGTACATTGTAAGAAGCCCCCCAGGTATTGGTCGGAAATATCATGGAGGCACCGGCTGCATCTTTACCATAAGTATGTTCGTAGGCTGCAACGGGTACGCTATTCAGGCTTTCGATATGTATGGCCCTCTTGCTGATACCCGTATAATACAGCCTGGAGTCGGGCAGATTATTTGTGTTCAATTCGTTACCCGTTTCTCCTATCGGAAAGCCGGTAACCTCTACGGCCGTATTGGCCGGCACGATAACCGTCTTTGGAAAACCATTGGTTCCCGCCGGAAGCCCCGGCAGCGAAACCCGTACCGTAGCTGCCTGCGTTGCCGAAAGGTAAATAGACAGGAATGCCCCGTCTGTATTATTGTCCCTCATCCTGGCATGGTATCCAAAGCCTGTCCAGAAATCAGTGCCGAGATTGGTTAACTCCTGGGCATCAACTGCAGAAAAGATGAACAAACAAATTCCAAAAAAAATCTTTTTCATATGTCAAACTATCTTTAGAAACGGTACAACAGTGGCCATTTTTTTCGTCGGTGTTTTACCAGGGCACAGCATTTGCAATATTGCCTCAGTAAAAAAAGGATTATAAAAACAGCATCTTTTGAACCTAATAAATCGTAGTTAAAACTATATCCGGCAAGCGGGCAGGCATCAGCATAGGACAAGCATTTTGGCGGCGTTAATATTGTATTCAACAGGGTAGCTCTACGGGCAACTCTGTCCATTCTTGCAGGAAAATAGGGAAACAATCTTCGGTTAAACCACCGTTGGAAACTAATATCTACGCAATCGTTACCGATAACGATGCCACTTGTGGCAAATGACGATTACGAAAAAAACAGAAGGATAAAAAAGATTGATTTTGTTTTCGCACATTTGCAGTCCAACTAGTCTCTTAATTAAAAAAAATAATGCAAAAAAACCATGGACGGACATGTTAGCTCGCATATTGAGCACGGTATCAATACAATAGAATTTTTTCATCCCCAAAGCAATTCCTTACCCTCCAAATTACTGGAGCAGCTGGCCCACGAAATCCATTTTGCAGGAACGCATCATGAAACCCGCGTGATCGTTTTAAAAAGCGGCGGCGATGGTGCTTTCTGCGCGGGAGCTTCTTTTGAAGAGCTGGTTGCAATTCAAACGGAAGCGGAAGGCCTACGGTTTTTCAGTGGCTTTGCCCAGGTGATTAACGCCATGCGCAAATGTCCGAAATTTATTATCGGACGTATCCAGGGCAAATGCGTGGGCGGCGGCGTAGGCCTGGCAGCATCGGTGGACTATGCCATTGCTACCGACAAATGCGAGGTAAAGCTGAGCGAACTGGCCGTTGGTATCGGCCCTTTTGTGGTAGGCCCTGTGGTGGAAAGGAGAATTGGCAGCTCCGGCTTCTCACATTTAGCTATAGATGCCTCGGTATGGCGTAGCAGCGATTGGGCCAAACGCAAGGGATTGTACGCCGAAGTGCATGCCAGCGTGGAAAATATGGACGAATCGGTGAACAGGCTGGCCAATGCACTAGCACACAGCAACCCCGAAGCTATGTTGGAAATGAAAAAGATTTTCTGGAAAGGCACCGAACACTGGGACGAATTATTAAAGGAGAGAGCCGCTATCAGTGGCAGGCTGGTGCTGAGTAGTTTTACTAAAAAAGCCCTCGAAAAGTTTAAGCAGAAGGCGTAAAATACCGGGCACAACTTCCAATGCAATAAAAAATAACCCGTCATTTCCCGATTTGGTTACAACCTGTTGCAAACCTTACTATTTTTACAGCAATGAGCAATGCGATTACATCCGGAATAGAAATATCGGTAGAAACCTTCTACCAGCCGGAGTATAGTAACCCACTCCAGCATGAATACATGTTTGCCTACCGCATTACCATTGTTAACCACAATGCCTTTACTGTACAACTGCTAAACCGTCACTGGTATATTTTCGACAGCAATGGCGAATACCGCGAGGTGGAAGGCGATGGGGTCATCGGCCAGCAACCCATCCTGCTACAGGAAGAAAATTTTCAATACGTAAGTGGCTGCCAGCTCCGGAGCGAAATGGGTACCATGCATGGTCATTATGAAATGGCCAACCTGTATAACAAGAAAAAGTTTGAAGTGAAGATTCCCAGGTTCCAGTTGGAAAGCCCCACTAAGAGCAATTAACAGCAAGTATCAAGATTTAAATAGTAAGTATCAAGAGGTGGTTCCAGTCCATTAGTCTTGAATGGCATGTTACTGTACAATCCCGTAAACCCTATTTAAAAACCACAGAAGTTTAAGGTTCAGGACCGTTGCCTGTGGTTGATGTTTTCAATAAGATTCCCTGAATTTAATTTCGTTGGATTAGGATAATCATTGTTGAAAATTTTTGTGGTATGATACTTCTGCAACTTTCTCCTGAGCCCTGGAGCATGCACCCGCCATTCAATATTATCTCAAATGATAAAGCTTCTCTTGTACCTTGATGCTTCATACTCGAATCTTGATACCTAATACTTATTACCTGATACTTATTGCGGACGCAACGGCAAATCGGCAAACAATTTCGCCATCCCCTTCCTGATATCATTTTCCAGTTGTTTGTCGTTTCCGGGTATCATAGCTTCTACCGTGCCCTGCCATACCAGCTTCACCTGGCGTGCATCTACGAGGTGTACAGTGACATATCCATTCCGGTAGGTTCCTGTTTCCACGCTTTTACTTTTCCAGGCATAGTTTCGCTGGCCAATATAAAACGGCCCATCCTGTCCAAAATTGGTTTCCCGGGTTGCGGTTTCCTTTTTTACCTGCACACCGATATTAATCAGGAGGTCGGGTCCCGAAGTGGAGCGGGTGAAACCTTTACTATTCATTTCGGTTGCAATGGCAATGCGGATCAACGCCAACCGCTCATTAAAAATCGCGGGAATGGTATCACCTTTTGCAGTGACCTCGTAAAAATCGTAGGTCTTGTAGCCGTGGAGATTGATATTGTCCGCTGTTTCCACCCCTGAAATCCTTATCGCGGAGCAGGACAACAGCAGGCCGGACAAAAACAGGAAAAGTTGCAGGTTTTTCATGATAGATTATTTTAGGACTGCCTGTTTAAATGTAGTCCAGGTTTTCACATGGGTGTAAAATGGCGACCCATTGGCTGATGCTGAAAGGAGCCCCGAAAAAATAGGTGTTTGCACCGTTCGCCAATGTAGCCGCGATAACAAACAAATGATAGTGATCCAGGAGATACATTTAAACAGTGCCTGAGAAAAAATATTAATCATCACCATCGTTGCCTTTTTCCTTGAGTTTCAAAAAAGCGGCCCTGCGCGGTCCGGGAAAGGGAATGCCAGCACCTTTTAACCCGTACCATAGTACCGTGTTGAATTCCAGGTCGGGTACGGCGTCTTCTTTACTCAAATTAAATGTATCGCTGCGGCGCTGCCATTCATTCAGGGCAGTATTTTTTTCATTGAGGTCCACGTTAGAAGGCAAATGATTGTACCCCATGCCATTGGGGGTGGGCTGGAAGCAGCGCCACATCGGCATTGCGGCCGCATCATACTGCGTCATTGGCGGCAGCCCCAGGATTAGTTCCATCGTTCGAAGTACAGAAGAAGTGGTGTAAGGTGTATGATCCACAACATTAGTCTTTATCAACCCGCCGGCTACATAGGCCGTGGAACGATGGGCATCCACATGGTCAGCACCATTTTGGGCATCGTCTTCCACCACAAAAATGGCGCACTCGTTCCAGATGCTGCTTTTGCTGAGGTAATCAATAAACATTCCTACTGCCAAGTCATTGTCGGCGACATGTGCATAGGGGGTTGTTTTGCCTTTTCCAAGCCCTTCCGTATGATCGTTACCCATGCGTACAGAATTAAATTGCGGCACCGCATTATTGGCCAGCAACGAATCAAACTCCCGTTTCCATTGGTAAAATCGGGTAGTATCGCGCACCTTTAAATCCCAACCATTATAATATGGGCATACGTGATTTTCCAGCGAAGGAATATTGGGTTTGGAATCATCTGCAAATTCTCCATAGGTGCGGTAGCTCACGCCATTACGTTTACATTGGTCCCATAAAAAACCTCCCTTATTGTTGGCTATTTCCCGGCCACCCTCTGCATCATAGGTGCCGCCCCGGCCGCCATAACTACTCACCCAGTTTTTCTCCAGGTAGTCCGTAGCGTAACCACCCATGGTCCAGTTGTGGCCATCGGCACTTACCTCGCCATCTACATAGAAGTTATCCAGCAACACAAAATTCCGGGCGAGGGCGTGCAGGTTTGGAGTAATCGTTTCGCCAAATAATACCAGGCTTGTATCGCCGTTGCCTTCTTTCATATCGCCCAGTACCTGGTCGTAGGTACGGTTTTCTTTTATCACATAAAACACATATTTAATGGGTGATTTGGCTCCTACTCTTTTCGGAACAGGATTCCCTGTTACACCCTGTGCTGTAGTCTCTTTATCTTTTGTGTATGGCGTATTGGCATATACCAGTTGCGAGTAGGTGCCCAACAGCTTTGATGACGGCTCATTAATGATGCTGAGGGTACCCATAAACAGCCCTCCGATATACTCCTCTTTCACCGGCTTCTCCGGGTCGCCTTGCTGAAAAATGGCTTTGCTTTTTTTCTTCACCGGGTTGGGTCCGTTTGGATTCGCCTTTGATGAAAAACCTTTCCCATTGGCCACAAACAACTGGTTCCCGATCACCTTCACGTTGGTAGGATACCAGCCTGTAGGTATAAAACCCTTTGGCTTACTGCTGCCCGGTTTACTTACATCAAAAACCGCGAGACAGTTGTTATCGGCATTGGCGATATATAATGTTTTTTCGTTCGTGCTGAGTGCCAAACCATTGCTGGTACTGCCTGATGGAGCATTGGGGTACAATGCAGCATTTAATACTTCCATCACTTTCCGCTGCCGGATATCGATTACAGAAACGCTGTTATCGTTAGCATTGGCTACAAAGAGCCAGCGCCCGTTTTTGCTGAGACAAAGTTCATTTGGATTGTCGCCTACGGGTATTTGGGTAGCAATTTTCTGCGTAGCAATATCATACACCAACAATTTATCACAACCCCAGCAACTGATATAGAGTTCTTTTTTGTTGGGTGATAAAAGGCAGGCATAGGCTTCCCCACCCAGCTTGGTCTGCTGGAGTATATTTTTTGTTTTGAGGTCAATCGTGTACAACGAATTATTGTCTTTGGTAACTACATACATCAGTTGACCTGCATCATCGATAGCAATGCCGGTGGGAGAAATCTTGTTGGGCCATTTCCTCCCAAGTATAATGCTGTCGGTTAATACGAGCATGGTGCCGTCCAAAGCTCCTCTGGTGGCAGAAACTTTATCAATCCGGTACTTTAGTATCCAATTGTCGTTTCCACCGGAGGCGTAAAGAAATTTTTCGTCAGCGCTGAATTGTAAGCCGTACCAACTTTTAGGAATCGTGACTGTACTGACGATCGTCTTATTAACCGCATCTATCAGCTGTATACTTTGCACACTCTGGCCGTTATTGGTAACGGCAATCATTCTTTTAGATGGACTTACAGCTATATTCAGCGGCAAATCCCCCAGCGGCAGGCTTTTGCCAGCGGGGGTCAGGCTCCATCCATTGGGCAGCGTGGTGCGTTTAGCGGAAAGCTGGACTAGAGTTTGCGAAAAACCCGCGCTGTAAAATAAAACAGCGGAAAGGATAGTAATGACAGTTTTCATAAGCTATGTTAGCATTTTAAAATGCTGCGTAAAGATATAGTGCACAAGAGTGCGACGCCACCAGGGCAACATAGACTTAATATGCCCGGCCCAAAAAAAATCTTTTAAAAACCTTAAAATATCTGCTATCCCTGTCCGTCTTCCTGTGTACATGGATGAAGCACTGCCGATACCAACTGATATGACCGGGACCCGGAAACGCAATATCACCACAATTATTAACGACTATACCCGCCGGCTGATGGGCTTTATCCGCCTGCGGGTGAGCAATGAAGCCGACGCTGAAGATATTCTGCAGGATGTGTTTTACCAGTTGGCTGGCAATACTGAACCCATAGAACAACTCAGCGGCTGGCTTTTCAGTGTTACCCGAAATAAAATAACTGACCGTAAACGCAAGAAAAAGCCGGAATTGCTGGATGATGTGTATGGTTCGGGCGGCGATGAGGAGGGTATCCTGGATTGGGCGGAATTATTTTTTGAGGCTGGCAATAATCCTGAAACCGAACACCTGCGGGCGGTATTTTGGGAAACGCTCAATAGCGCACTCAACGAACTACCAGAAGCACAACGGCAGGTTTTTATTCTTCATGAGTTGGAAGATGTTCCATTTAAAACGATTGCTGAACAAACCGGCGAAACGGTCAATACACTGATTTCCCGAAAACGGTATGCCGTGCTGCACTTAAGGGAACGGCTAAGTGTATTAAAAGATGAGTTATTAAATTATTAAAAAAACGCGACTTCGCCGGCGCGGGAAGACATAAAAAAAGAACAACATGAAAAAGAATTTTTGGGTAAAAAAGATAATCGGCATGCTGCTGCTGTTTCCCTTAGCCCTCGCATTGTTTACATGGATTGTGATGCTGCTCTGGAATGGAGTACTGGCGGAAGTTACCGGTGTACATGTGGTCAGTTTTTGGCAGGCGATGGGCATACTCGTATTAAGCAAAATACTATTTGGTGGTTTCCGCGGTGGGTGGCGTGGTAAGCGTCATGAACAAATGCACGATATGAAAGACAAGTGGCAGCAGATGACTCCGGAAGAACGGGTGCAGTTTAAACAGCAGTGGAGAGACCGTTGTAAAACCTGGGGTCGCGGCCGTTTTGAGCAAAAGCCGCCTGAAGAAAACATCAGTGAATCATAATATATCATTGGCTGGCATGCCTTACCGATCGCTGTCTGATGACTTCCATAACCAACAATACCAACCACCATGCAAATCCTCGTATTTAAAACCAATCTTGCAGACAAGCAGCATATCAGCGCAGCCCGCAAACTACTCAGTAAAATACAGGGCATCCTCTATTGGAATGTAGACCTCCACGATATCGACAATATTCTACGGATAGAAGCCAATGAACAGTTGCTGATGCCTGTAAGAGTAGAGCAAACCCTACAACAAGCAGGTTATTTCTGCGAAGAACTAAAAGATTAAACCGGTTTATAAACCTTTCAAATAAGGGTTGGCAATTAGAAGCCCTGCTATGCATAAACCCTTATCCAGCAAGGGTTTTATAAAAATAAAGTTGGTTGGGCATCATAAAAGTGGCGGGATAATGTTGGCCTAAATGGCCCAAAATGAGGGTTTGAAAGGTTACTTGTTTTGAATACCGGTATATATTTGTGTAAGTATTACATGATCATGGATACGAACTGCAGTTAAGCCCCTTGCAAAGGCTACAAGATTTTTTGACATATTGCGCGCATAAAAATACAACGTTTGACTGTTGCTGTATGAAACGGTTGGTTGTCTCTGGGTATTATTCTCATTGTTCAACAAATTAAAACAACAAAAACGTTATGAAAACAAACATATTAAACAACAGAAAAGCAGCCATGCTGATAGCCGCTGCCTTCGTTATAAGTTCTTTACCTTTTGCAAATGCAAAAGCCGGTGAAAAAGTGTCGACTAGTACGGTCGCTGTAAACGAGGCTAAGCCCGGCATCAGCACCAGGTATTTGGGTGAAAAAGATGCGCAGGTGTTTATCCGCATCGCCCTTAACCAACCAACGGAACAAAAGAGCTTTCTGCGTATCTATGATGAAAGCGGTGTTCTTTTGTATGAAGAAATGGTGACCTCTAAGAACCAGGCCAAAGTAATTAAAGTTTCGCCTGATGAACTGAGCAGCCTCCAGATCGTATATAGCGCCGGAAAAGCGGAAGCGAAAAAGCTGGTCGTAATCAACACTGTTGAAGCCAGGAGATATGAAATCGCTGAAGTAACCAAATTTTAAAATAACTTTTTACAACATAGATTTTTTAGCCAGCCTGCCACTAGCGCAGGTTGGCTATTTTAAAAATTTCCGGAGCAGTTCTCCGGTTGCCAACCTTCGAACTCTAGGGAAATTGCATCATCAGCCACCGAAGGTTGGCAACCATTGCGGAGCAGGATTCGTCAGCTGATGGTCGCTTGATAAAAGCCTATCGATTCAGAATTGGCAAGTTCCGATCAGCAGTTTTCTCCAGCCACACTACGCAAAAACCGTAGTTTTAGCAGATGAAGAAAGCTCCGCTAATCGTACTGTTGCTGGTAATGCTCACTACCAGTGTCGGCGCATCGGCGCAGGAAGTTTACAAAACCCCATCCGGCGAAAAGTACCACCTGGCAAGCTGCCGGATGGTAAAAAATGTATCCGAAAAATTAACGCTGGCAAAAGCCCTCGAACTACAGTTGGGCCCTTGCAAAATCTGCCATCCACCTACGGTGGGAAATGCTGTGCCTGCAAGTACCAAAAAAGTGGCAGGCGTCGATGCAACAGTTCAATGCAAAGGATTTACAAAAGCTGGCACCCGATGTAAGCACATGACCAGTATTGCGAATGGCTATTGCTTTCAGCACCATCCCGGCTGATAAGCAGCATCAAGGTAAAAAAGTGTCTTCATGTACATGTTACACAAAAAACGGTGTCCTGCCACAAACTAAGTTTGCGGGGATTGGGTATTATTACATGTTGGATTTTGGTTATCTTGGCGTCCAACCCCAATTGCACCTAAAAACTAACTGTGGATGAGACATCAACTCAATAACCCAACTAAAATGGGGTACTTGTGGCGAATTTTCTTTTTGCTTACTTTTCTTTCCGGTTCGTTCGTAAATTTTGCCCAGCCGGATACGATTAAATATACCGGGTCTCCAACATTTTGCCAGGGTCAAAGCCTGGTTCTAAGTGCCAATCCTACCGGTTCTACCTACCAATGGCAATTGAATGGTGTGAATACCGTTACAACTGCAAACTATACCGCTACCGCATCAGGCACCGTCACAGTGACAACGAATGGCAGGCTTTATGCTCCACTTGTGGTTACAGTGAACCCGGTTCCTACAGCCGGTTTTACAGCTTCGTCCAATGGACAGTGCGGTTCGGTGCCGGTAAGTTTTACCAACACATCAACCGGATCAGGGCTCACGTATGCGTGGAGCTTTGGAGATCCCAATTCGGGCGCTAACAATACCACAACAGTTACTAATCCAGTTCACCGATTTGCTGGAACGCCAGGCAATGGCAATCAAAATCTTGCAGTAGTGCTCACTACAACCAACAGTTTTGGATGTAATGCGGTCGCCAATCAAAATGTAAACATCAAGCAAAATCCGGGGACGCAATTGGGCGGTATCGGTTCAACGACCTATGACGGGAAGAGCTTCTTTACAGCTTGCTCAGGCAACTCTCCCGAAGTTTTTACTTTTTCCAATCAATCATCAACCAGCAATAGCTTTTACAGAATTATTTGGGGAGATGCAAGTCCTGATTATAGTGCTGCAACTTTCTCATCACTGATTACCCATTCGTATACAACCGGTACCTATACACTTAATTTTATCGTTACCGGTCAAAATGGTTGCGTGGATACTGCCGTTTATTCTGTTTTTGTGGGTGCGAACCCAGCAGTTGGGCTGGGTAATCCGGGCAATACGTCTATCTGTACCGGCAGCGGATTGACTTTTCCAATAAACACAACCTCCAGCAATCCACCGGGCACCGTTTACACAGTAATATTTAACGATGGAACTCCATCCGTCACCTACCAGCATCCTGCTCCGCCTGATGTCACCCATAATTTTTTGATCACATCTTGTGGTACGAATAGCCCTGGTTACAACAATTCGTTTTCAGCAACCGTAACTGCTTCAAATCCATGTAACTCTTCCACAGCTTCTGTTGTACCTATCTATGTGTCTAAAAAGCCAGTGGCGTCATTCTCTATCTTACCCAGGGACACCGCCTGTGTAAATACTCCGGTAACTTTTACAAATACCAGCGGTGTCTCGAACTATGTCAGCAATGGCAATTGCACCAACGGCAAAATAATCTGGAAAATAACCCCGGTAACCGGCTGGACTGTTTCAAGTGGGTCACTTGGAAATGATTTTGGTTCCACCGATCCTTCTATCTGGAGTAGCGGAACAAGCCCTTTGATCATCAACTTTAATATAACAGGCAGCTACACTATAAGTTTTAAAACCGGTAATCCCAAATGCGGATCGGATTCCGTCACCAAAGCCATTTGCATTAACCCTACTCCGATCGGTGCATTTACAATTGATAAAAATATTGGATGTACTCCTGTAGATGTGGTTGCTAACAATGGTTCGAATACACCAATCTGTGGCGGCAATACCTATACCTGGTCTGTTTCTTATTCGGGCACTGCGGGCTGTTTGCCCAACGCTTCCAATTTTATTTACACCAACGGCACCAATGCCAGTTCCGATAATCCACAGTTCCAGTTTATAAACCCTGGCACTTATACCATCAGCCTGGTAACGAAAAGCTCGGGCGGTGCCTGCACAGCGCCCACTGTAAGCAAGACTGTAACTGTCAAGGCAAAACCCACTGCGACCATCACCCCGGTGGCGGCCATCTGCCTGAGTGGCTCCATCAGCCCGACGGCAACTGTAAATAATTGTTATGCCACTACTACTGCCACGTACCTCTGGACCTTTGAGGGCGGCACACCGGCCACGTCTACCGCAACCAATCCAACCGGTGTTCAATTTTCAACTACCGGCATTCATAATATTACGCTGGAAGTAACCAATGAGTGCGGTACCACCACTGCGAATGCAACGGTAAATGTTACCACCCCACCAGTTGCCAATGCCGGACCTGATTCAACTATTTGCAGTGGTACCCCTATTGTGATCGGCACGGTCAGCACTGGCTTTACCTACGCCTGGACACCAACCACCGGCCTGAGCAGCGGTGCTGTCGCCAGACCCACAGCCACCATCAACTACACAGGGCCTAGTGCCGACAGTACCTACCGCTACATTCTAAAAGTATCTGCAGGCGCAACTTGTTTTACACAGGACACGGTGTTCATCACTGTGAAAAAGAAACCCGTGCTGGTGCTCAACCCACTTGCCGCGGCGGTCTGCTCCGGGTCAAGCACCACTTTAACTGTATCTGGTGCCAGCTCCTATACCTGGACCCCGGCCACCGGCCTGAACCAGAACACGGGCGATACCGTGATCGCAACACCGGCTGCAACCACGCTGTATACGGTCACCGGCACGGTGAATGGTTGCCCGGCCACGGCAAATATTACGGTAACTGTTACTGCGTCGCCTGTTGCCAATGCCGGGCCCGACACGGCCGTTTGTAGCGGCACGTCTGTGGTAATCGGCGTTAATGTGGGTGGCGCATTTACCTATGCTTGGACACCCACCACTGGCCTCAGTAATGCTGGAACAGCCCGGCCTGCAGCCACGCTTTCTTATACCGGACCACTCAGCGATACGACCTACCAATATATAGTTACCGTATCGGCCGGGGCCTCCTGTTCCAGCAAGGACACCGTTTTGGTAAGGGTGAAGAAAAAACCGGTTGTAACGATTAACCCGGCGAGCATCGCCATATGCGCAGGTACCACTACGAAATTAGTTGCCAACGGTGCGGACAACTACGTATGGCTACCAGCCAACGGCATAAATACCACCATCGGCGATACCGTGCTGGTGACACCCGCAGGAACCACCACATACACTGTTACCGGAACCCTTCTTAATGGCTGTCCTGCAAATGCCGTTGTTATTGTAACGGTCATTTCTTCTGCTTCCGTAGACGCAGGCCGGGATAGTACTATTTGTAAAAGTAGCACCGCGATCCAGTTTACGGGAACACCTGCGGGCGGTAGCTGGAGTGGCAGTACTTTCCTGACGGCCGGCGGTTTATTTAACCCGGCAGCGGCGGGCAACGGCACCTACAAATTGTACTATACAGCAGGCAATGCTTCCTGTCTCAGAACCGATAGCCTAACAGCCACCGTGATAGACGCACCCAATGTGAATGCGGGCCGGGACACGACCCTCTGTATCGGTGGTGCCAATACCCAACTGGTGGCCAGCCCCGCCGGCGGCAGTTGGAGTGGTAGCGCTTTTGTAACACCAGCAGGATTGTTTAATCCTTCTACTCCAGGCACATATACACTCATTTACACCTTTGGCGGCGGCTCATGTTTTGGTAAGGACACGGCTATCGTTACCGTGACCGATCCCGTAACTAACAATCTCATATCAGCCAATCAAGCTATTTGTGTGGGGAACCAACCAGCACTGATAACCGGTCAAAATATCACCGGCGGCAATGGTTCGGCAGTCTACCAATGGCAGTCCAGTACCGATAGCCTTATCTGGGCCGTGGTACCCGGTGCAACTTCAAAGGATTATACCCCACCTGTAGCTTCCGTTACAATCTTCTACCGCAGAATGGCCTCGACCAGTGGTTGTAGCATTACCCAGAATTTTAGCTTACCAGTAAAGATTACGGTAAATCCTGATGCAAGAGCAGTCTTCAATCCTACGAAAACAAAAGGATGTGTTCCATTTGTAATCACGCCTGCTATCATCAACCTTACACCATTTAACGCCGCCGTGATTGAATACCGCTGGTATGTGGATGGCATCTATATCGGTAGCGGACAAAATTTCCCAGGCACCACCATGAACAATACAGCAGATAGTATCACTATTAAGCTGGTGGCCATCAGCAGGTTTGGTTGCAAAAATGATAGCATGCAGCGTGGCTTTGTAACAGTGGCAAGGCCGGTACCTGCTTTCAGTCAGAGTGATTCGGTAGGTTGCGGACCGCTCACGGTTTCATTTACCAACAATACGCCCAATGCTAATCAATATACCTATGCGTGGAATTTTGGCAATGGCCAAACCTCCACGTTACAACAGCCTGGCCCTGTAAATTTCCCAACCAATCCATTGGGTGGTGACACCATTTATACGGTCAGCTTCAAAACCCTGAGTGAATGTGATACGATTTTACTAAAGCGTTTTGTAAGGGTAAAATCGAAACCCAAAGTGTTGTTTACACCAGATAAATCGGTGAGTTGCTCCGGGTACGATTTTACTTTCAGCAATACCAGCCGGGGCAATAACGCCACTTACATTTGGGATTTTGGTGATGGAACCCCATTGCTTACCACAAATGCAGCACAGGTAAATCATGTGTACAGAGTTGGTGTAAGTGACACATTCAGTGTTAAGTTGAAAGGAACCAATGAATGTGGCACTGATAGCCTGGTTTACAAAGTGGTGGTGAACCCGATTACCATCCGGCTGGATTTTGCGATCAACGGAAACCAGCGTTTTGGCTGTGCACCACACCTGGTACAATTTATTAATAACTCCATTGGCGGCAATATTTACACCTGGGATTTTGGCGACGGCACCACCCTTCTAACCACGAAAGGCATCGATACGATTCCACATGTGTACACATTACCAGGTAACTACACTATCCGGCTTCGCGGCACCAACAGTTGCAGCGACACCAGCGATATAGAATTGGTGACAGTAAACCTGAAACCCGCTGTTTCTTTTAGCGCATCTCCTCTTATTGCCTGCATCGGCGACACCATCAAATACACCAATCTGAGTGATACCGGCACGGTGTCTAACTGGCGCTTTGGCGATGGCAGCACTTCTGTTTTTACAAGCCCTGCAAAAACTTTTGCTACAGCAGGCACTTTCCGTACTTGGCTTGTTGTAAGCCGTGCCTATGCTTCCGGAAACGCATGTGCCGACAGTGCGTTCAAGGATATCGTTATCCGCGACACCTTGCCAGGTGCATTTACGGTAAGCGATACCGCCAGCACCTGTATACCCGTTACTATTACTTTTAAAAACACCATCCGGCCTTCGGCATTTACCAACTGGAATTTTGGCGATGGCAATACCGGCACAGGAGATAGCGTGACGCATACCTATACAGCACAAGGTGTGTACACCGTAAAAATGGCCAGCAAAGGTGCCACTGGCTGCTTTTACTCGGCATCCAAAACGATTAACCTCATCGGACCAAGTGGCCTGCTGCGCTATAACCAGGGCTATGTGTGCCTGGGCGACGCGATGCAGTTTGAGATTATTGCCACCAATACCACGCAGTACCGCTTTGTATTTGGTGGTGGTGATTCGGTGACTACAGCCAACAATCTTATTTCGCATATTTATACCAGGCCCGGCACTTTTATACCTTATGCATGGCTGATAACCAATGGCTGTTCGGTGAAAATATTTACCGGCGATACGGTGAAAGTAGACCGTGCCAAAGCCGGCTTTAAGTATGCTGCCCAACAGGTGTGTGGCGCTACCACCGTCGTGTTTACCGACACTTCGAATGCCTATTTCGGCATCCGCAGCTGGCTCTGGAACTTTGGCGATGGCACATTTTCAAACCTGCAACATCCGTCTAAAACCTTTACCCAAAGCGGATTGTATAATGTGAGACTTCGCATCACCGGCATTAGCGGATGTGTAGATACTGTGCTGATTCCTGTTGCAGTTGCGGTGCGCACCAAACCTGTAAGCGCCATTACCGGAGATACGCTGGCCTGTATTGGACAAGTGGTGTCGTTTGCAGCCCTGGTGCAATCTCAGGATCCTATCAGCGGCTACGACTGGAACTTTGGCAATGGCAATACCGGCAGCGGGATTAATATCACCACTATCTATAATACTGCCGGCACCTTCATCGTACGCCTGATCTCACGCACATCGTTTGGCTGCGCAGACACCGTGTATAAAACGATCCGTGTGAATACTTCACCAATAGTAAATGCAGGGAATGACGTGCGGATATGTCTTGGCCAATCGGTTCAGTTAAATGCTACCGGTGCCAGCCAATGGCAGTGGAGCCCGCTGCAAAACCTGAGCTGCACCACCTGCAACAACCCGGTTGCTAGTCCAAGCTTTACTACTGTCTATGTGGCTACGGGCAGTAATTCATTGCTATGTACCGGCTCGGATTCTATCACCGTGGAAGTGATCCGGCCGTTTACAATGAGCGTTTCGCCCAGCGATAGCATTTGCATTGGCCAGAGCAGCCAACTCTTTGCCAGCGGAGGTTTCCGGTACAGCTGGAATCCGGCGGTTGGCCTCGATCGCGCAGATGTACCAAACCCAATATCAACGCCACTCTCCACTACCTTCTACCGCGTAATTGGTTTCGACCAATACAATTGCTTTAGCGATACCGGCTTTGTACGGGTGGCGGTAGGTCAGTTGCCCACGGTAGATCTTGGCACCGGTGCCACAGTAGTAGCTGGTACCAATATTAACCTCAATGCGGTCATCACCGGCGGCCCGATTGCCATTTACCGGTGGACGCCTACCCGGGACCTGAGCTGCACCAACTGCGGCAATCCTGTGGCCACTATCAATACTGATATCCTGTATAAACTGGAAGTGGAAACATTCTATGGTTGCACGGCCAGCGATACCATCAGTTTCAAAGTAAACTGTGATCCTTCGCAGGTCTTTATTCCGAATGCCTTTAGTCCTGATGGAGATGGTATTAATGATATCCTGATGGTAAGGGCGAAGGGTATAGCACAAGTGAAATACTTCCGCATTTTTAACCGCTGGGGGCAGCTGGTTTTTGAGCGTAGTAATTTCGGTGCCAACGATCCGCAACAGGGATGGGATGGCAAGATCAAAGGCGCGATCGCTAACCC
>JBDSXW010000044.1:0-19381 GCA_039925965.1 Chitinophagaceae bacterium | reverse complement strand
CATCTGGAGTTGATTAAATAAGTCAATGGGTCAGCAGGTCATTTGCCGGCGGTTGCGCGTAGACTGTCAACCGTCGATCGCTTACTGTTATTGTCAATGGAGACCACCCGCTCCTTTGTTGAGTGTCGGAGAGACTCCGTTGCGTGTCGGAGAGACTCCGTTGAGTGTCGGAGAGACTCCGTTGAGTGTCAGAGAGACTCCGTCGAGTGTCGGAGAGACTCCGTTGAGTGTCTGAGAGACTTCGTCGAGTGTCGGAGAGACTCCGTTGAGTGTCAGAGAGACTCCGTTGAGTGTCGGAGTGACTAATTTGTCAGTTCGAGTGTCTCCGTCGAGTATCGAAGTCTCTCGCTTGAGTGTAAAACTGACAACTTGTCGCAAGCTGGGGTGGCGACAATAAGTCGATCATTTCCAAGGAAAATTTGATGGGCTTTGGTGCAGCTTTGTATTTTTCTCTTAGGTTAACGACAATGGTGGCACGAACCGAAATCCTTGAAGTGTTTTATCGGGGTGCCTCACGGTTCGTGGGATGAAAACATGGAATGGGCCAGGGCTTTCATTTAGTGGGCAAGGCTTTTTATTTCCCCAGGATTGTGTTTGTATTTAAACACAAACGGAAAAATAAGCGCCAGTACCAGGGCATATCCTGCAAACACAAACCAGATGCTTTGCCAATCCCTGGAAAGAATATTCTTTGTTACCGGGTCTGTCTGGGTGAAATAATCCACCACCTTACCTGCCCCGTACCCGCCACACATGGCACCGATGCCATTGGTCATAAACATAAATAACCCCTGGGCACTGGCCCTGATATTGGAGGGTGCTTCTTTTTCAACAAACAACGAACCTGAGATATTAAAGAAGTCGAACGCCATACCATAAATGATCATGGAGGCAATGAGAAAGGTAAGGCCGGTACCCGGATTACCGATGCCGAATAGGCCAAACCGCAGCACCCAGGCCAGCATACTCATCAGCATCACCTGTTTAATACCGAATCTTTTCAGGAAAAAAGGAATAGCAAGGATGAATAATGATTCTGATATCTGTGAAATGGATAGTGTGAAAAGTTTATGTTTTACCACAAACGATTCTGGATATACCGGTTTAAAACTCTCCAGGAAAGAGCTTCCGAATGCATTGGTAATTTGTAAAGCGGCGCCCAGGAACATGGCGAACAAAAAGAAAATGAACATCTTCCTTTGTTTAAAAAGAACAAAAGCATCCAAACCAAGCGACGATAAAAAAGTCTTTTGTGTGTTGGATTTTACAGGCGGGCATTTCGGCATGGTAAACGAATAAAGGCCCAATGCAATGCCCGATCCGGCGCTGAAAAGCAGTTGCCTGTTGCTCGCATCCCAACCCAAAATGTCGATGATCCACATGGCAGCAATAAAGCCGATGGTGCCCCATACCCTGATGGGTGGAAAATCTTTTACAATGTCTAATCCCTTTTGCTCTAATGTGTGATAGGACACGGTGTTGTTGAGCGCAATTGTAGGCATGTAGAACATCGAATTCAATAAGATTACCCAAAAAAACAGGTTGGGATCAGTAACGCTGGCAGCCCAAATAAGCATCACCGCACCAAGAAGATGGCAAATCCCCAAAACTCTTTCGGCGTTCAGCCATTTGTCGGCGATAATGCCCATGATGGCCGGCATAAATAATGAAGCAATGCCCAGGGTGGAAAAAACTGCCCCAATTTCTGATCCTTTAAAATGCAGGGTGCCGCCTAGGTAGTTTCCAATCGATATCAGCCAGGAACCCCAGATAAAGAACTGTAGAAAATTCATAACAATCAGACGCAACTTGATATTCATGGTGTTGTTTTAAGGGGTTATAATGCGGGTACAACCGGTGGCATAATGGCTACAATATACAGAACCCGGCGTAAAATGGCTGAGGATACCGAAAGTAGTTTTACAATTTCTGAAATTGAAAAACAGGACAACATTATTTTTTTCTGGCAGGGCCATTTTTTGGATGGCCGGGCCGTTGGCCGAGAGTTTTTAATTTATTTTTTTCGGGGTTCTGAGCCGGCAAAAAAAATTACTTGTGAAAGGGAAAATGTTAAATTTCCGCCGTATTTTCGACCAAATAATTTTACCAGAAATTAATGCTCATGAGAAAAATCTCCATTTTTGCAATGGGATTATTGGCCATATCAGGCTATAATTCTATTGGCCAAACGGTACACCCCATCACTGTAAATGTGTCTGAACTAGCGGAGCTCCGGCTGCAACACCCCCCATCCAAAGGAAAGGCTTTTAAGAATGATAATGAGGCTAAAGAGAATCTTTTTAAAACCGAACAGGTAATGCGGGATATGCCCATTCCTGCAGGGGCTACCATCTTTAAACAAGCGCCAACAACTGACCTTCCTTCTCCAAATTCTCCCGATGGCCTTGACGATATTGAAACATCACCAAATCCAAATATAACTTTTGAAGGCTCCAACGACCAGGGCCAGACCATACCTCCTGACGGCGGTGGTGCAGTAGGCCCCAACCATGTAGTAACAACGCTTAACGATTTATTCAGGTTCAGATCCAAAACGGGCGTGCTTTTAAAAACGGTTGCCATGAATACCTTTTTTGATCCAACAGGAGCAAGGGGTTTTTCTGATCCTCATATGCGTTATGATCATTTCAGCAACCGCTGGATCGCCTGTGCCATTACCATCGATGAGGCGACTAACAACTTAGAAGCCGTTTCTGTTTCCGCCACCGCTGATCCTACCGGCGTCTGGAAAACCTATTATTTTGAAAGTGATCCCGACCGAGGCGTATTTTTTAATGACTATCCCCTCATGGGTTTCAATCAAAAATGGATTGCTGTTTCGGGTAATATGTTCAACTCGGATCCGGTAAGTGCTACCAACGGAAATTTTGAAGCGGTGGTTCTTTTTGTGCTGGATAAGGCAGCGATGTATGCCGGCGCGGATGTTACCATTGGGGTAAACGCCGCCAGGATTTTAGCCACTGAAAATGGTGGTGGAACCATTTCAGGCGGTTTGGCGGGAAATGCCTGCCCGGTGATACCGCTGAATAGCGAAGCGGCAAATGCACCCATGTATATTGCCCAAAACTGGAGTGGCAGCCTTTCAACTATTCGTATTTCTTCAATTACCGGCACACTGCCCAATGTAAGCTGGGATGTAAATACTGCAACTTATTACCAGGGTGGTACCGCCTGGAACCACAACTGGACCACAGGTTCTACGGCCAACTCCGCGCCCCAGCTGGGCGAAACCAGGGGCATTGCTCAAAATGACGCGAGGATCAATAATGCCTATGCTGTCAACGGGTCTATCTGGGCTGCACATGCCATATTTCTTACAACTCCTGCTCAGCATAGTGCTATTCAATGGTGGCAGGTAAATCCGACCAGTGGTGTGGTTCAGCGTGGTCGTGTAGATGATGCAACAGGTGCCCGTAATCGTTCTTTCCCTTCTTTGGTGGTAAACCGCAACGAAGATGTTCTTCTTGGCTATGCCACCTTTCAAAGCACTATTTACCCAAGTGCCTCCTATGTATTCCGCAGCGCAAATTTACCCCGCAACCAGATGGACAACGAGGTAGTTTTTAAACCAGGGCTGGGGTCATATTATAAAGCCTTTGGGGGTACCCGAAACCGCTACGGCGACTATGCGCCCGGTGCACTTGACCCAACCGACGGAAGCTTATGGGTGATGAACCACTATGCCGCTGCACGTACCAGCACTGCTGACGATGGATCCCGCTGGGGTACCTGGTGGGCGCAGGTAATACCGCCTTCGATTGCCGCCGTTACAAACGATGTTCAGTTGTTTAGTATCACCGAGCCACAGTTAGGACCGTATTATTGCAATAATTCGGTAACACCAAAAATCGTGATCCGCAATGGCAGCAGCACACCGCTTACATCTGCAAAAGTGAATTATCGCATAGATGGCGGTGTTATCAATACTGTTGACTTTACCGGTAACCTGGCCCAGTACCAAACTGCTACGGTAACCTTCCCGCAAATTACGCAGACCACTGGAACTCACTTGTTCCAGGTATATACTACTCTACCAAACGGCGGCGTGGACGGACGTCTGTTTAATGATACTGTTCAGACTACTTTTATTATTACGCCAACGGTTGCAATGCCATTGGTAGAAGGCTTTACAGGGGCTGCATTTCCGCCTGCAGGCTGGTCACGTATTAACCCCGATAACGATTTTACCTGGCAGCGTGATCCGGTAGCTGGCTTTACCGCGCCTGGTTCTGCATGGATTGATTTCTGGGATTATACCAGTCCAAACCAACGCGACCAGTTGCGTACACCATTGCTTACTGTTACACCAGGTGTCGATTCGTTATTGTTGTCGTTCGCACATTCGCATATGGAGATATCAACCTATGTTCAGCCGGAAGGCCTTGATGTGGGCATTTCTACCGATTGCGGCCGCAGCTGGACCACCGCCTGGAGCAAAACTGGTGTTGACCTGGAAACCACGCCTCCGACGGATGTATTGTTTACACCAACATCTGCTTCGCAATGGCGTAAAAATTTCGTAGACCTGTCGGCATTTAAAGGGGCCACTTCTATCCTTGTAAGGTTTGAAAGCCGTTGTAATTACGGCAACAATCTGTTCCTGGATGATATTAATATCTCCGGCAAATTTGCCGCGCAACGCGATTTGACTATTCCGGCAATTATCAGCCCGACACAGTTTGAGTGCAATAATCCTTTTATACCGCAGATTACTATTCGCCAGTTGGGTAAGGCCACCATTACAACTGCGAAGGTTAGCTACCAGCTCGATAATGGTACGGTAAATAGCGTAAACTGGACAGGTTCTCTTGGATACGGTCAATCTACCAATTTTAGCCTGCCAGCCATTACCACAACTGCGGGCAACCATAATTTAAAAATTTGGACTTCGCTGCCGAACGGTTTAGCAGATGAGGTTCCGGCGAATGATACGGCTTACAGAATAGGGTTTGCCGTATTTGGCAAACAAGCCGATCCACTAAAGGAAGGATTTGAAGGAGCTATCTTCCCGCCTGCGGGATGGGGTGTGCAAAATTTAGATGACAGCACCACCTGGGCCCGCACGATTCTGGCTTCTAAATCTGGTGCTGCCTCGGCATTTGTAAACAATAACAAGTATCGTTCTGCCCCCGGCCGGATCGGCCAGGTAGACCTTCTTACAACGCCGTTGGTAACGCCGACGGCGAACAGTGACTCTATGTTCCTTCAGTTCCAATTGTCTGCTGCTACCCTCTATTATCCTGGTAGCACAGCTCTCGGAATGGATACCCTTGAAATTTTACTGACCACCGATTGCGGTAAGACGTACACTTCGGTTTATAAGAAATGGGGTGCGGAGCTTCAAACCATCAGCAGCCCTAACTCGCCAAACGATCCTGAATTTTATCCATTAACAAAAAATCAATGGCGTCTTGAAGATGTGAACCTTACATCATTCTTAACCGCAGGTGCCAGCGGCTTCCAGGTTGCGTTTAGAAATGTGAGTAACCATGGTAACAATGTATTTATCGACGACGTGAACCTGTTTACCAAGCAGGTGCCGGCAAGACTCAAAGCCCAGGGTTACCTGATCAGCCCTAATCCGTTTGAAAATAATTTTGTTATCCAGCATTATATCCGTCCTACCGATCTCAAAAGTGTAGGCGTGTACAACGCTTTGGGTCAGCTGATGCAGCGGATGGATTTCAATGGTGATGCCAATTCTTATATTGATGTGAACATGAGCCGGTTTGCCGCTGGCATGTATACAGTACAGTTGGTTTACACAAATCGCCAGGTAACACAGCGCATCATTAAGGCGAAATAAAAATACATTATCCGGCACCTCTTTTTTGGGCCTGTCTTTCTGAAGGACAGGCCCTTTTTCGTGTTGGCGCCTGTACATTTGCAGCGGCTTAGAAAATTGTTTTCAATGGGACCGATCAAATACCTCCCATTATTTGTTATCATAAAAACTTTTGTATGACAGGCATAGCAGCGGCGGGAAAAACCAATATCAATACCCTGGTAGAAAATCTGGTTGAAGAAAGGCATAAAGTGCTCAGTAGAAAAATTATAAATGGCGAACGGATCAACGCGGCGGAAGCGCTGTTGCTGTTCCAGGAATTTCCAGTTGGATTAACCGGTGCGCTGGCCAATTATGTTCGGGAAAAAATGCATGGCGACCGGACCTATTTCAATCGGAATTTTCATATAGAGCCCACCAATGTTTGTGTGTTCTCTTGTAAATTTTGTTCTTATAGCCGATTGTATAAGAACAAGGAAGATGGCTGGGAGCTGGACATCAACCAGATGATGGACATTGTAAAAAGCTACGATGGCAAACCGATTACCGAGGTACATATCGTTGGTGGTGTCCATCCTAAAATGGACCTGTATTATTTCATTGATTTACTGAAACAAATAAAGGAACACCGGCCTGATTTGCACATTAAGGGGTTTACTGCTGTTGAGCTCGATTATATGTTCCGTAAGGCAAAAGTATCGGTGGAGGAAGGGCTAAGGCTGATGCATGAAGCAGGGCTCGATTCCTTACCCGGCGGCGGCGCAGAGATATTTGATCCTGAAGTGCGGGAGCAGATCAGTGCCGACAAAGTAGACGGTGACGGCTGGTTGTACATCCACGCCACGGCTCACCGGCTGGGCATGCATACCAATGCCACCATGCTCTATGGTCATGTGGAAAATTATGAACACCGGATCGACCATATGGAGCGGCTGCGCAGCCTGCAGGATGAGACCAAAGGCTTCAATACGTTTATCCCCCTTAAGTTTCGCAATCACGACAATGAAATGAGCCATGTGGCCGAGAGTACCTTGATAGAAGATATGAAGATGTACGCAGTAGCCCGGATCTATATGGATAACTTCCCCCATCTGAAGGCGTACTGGCCCATGTTGGGCCGTAACAACGCGCAGATGACCCTTTCATTTGGCGTAAATGATATTGACGGCACCATCGACGACAGCACCAGAATTTACTCCATGGCCGGCAGCGAAGAACAAAGCCCCAGCATGACCACGGAGCAGCTGGTAGCATTGATACAACAAGCTAACCGGGTGGCGGTAGAAAGAGATACATTGTATAATGAGATCAATGTGTTTGATAAAGCCAACCCGGTTTCGGTCGATCCGCAGCTGAACTGATGTAAGTGGTGATGGGTGATTAGTAATTAGTAATTGGTGATTAGTGATTGGTGATTAGTGATTGGGGAAGCGTAAGATGTGAAAACACCACTGGGAAATTTGCCGGTAACGTGATTTTAAAGGCTGTAGACCTGTCTTCAAATAATCAATAATCAATAATCATTTTCAACCCCTAATACTTCAAAGTGCAAATCACCTGGGCCGATTTTGAAAAGATAGACATGCGGGTGGGTACCATTGTGGAGGTACAGCCATTTGCCAGGGCGCGTAAACCGGCCTGGCAACTGACTATTGATTTTGGTGAACTAGGCATTAAGCGCTCTTCAGCCCAGATTACGGAGTTGTATGAAGCAGAGGTGCTGGTTGGTAAACAGGTAATCGCCGTAGTTAACTTTCCGCCGAAACAGATCGCCAATTTCATTAGTGAATGCCTGGTGCTGGGGGTTTATAATGAGAACAATGAAGTGGTATTATTGCAGGCGGAGCGAGGCGTTGCCAATGGCTGCAGGATCGGGTGATTGCATTCGGTCAATAGTCAACAGGTCAATGTTCGGGGAATAATAATCAGGAGGATATTGCTCAATAATCCATAGGTCAATAACAGCATTCACGCGACCTGTGTTCTGACCAAAAGGAAACTTGCCGATTGCTCCTTGGAATAAACCCGCTGCCAATATATGTTAGAAACAATAGGCTATATGGATTCGCCGGTGGGGTGTCTAAAGTTGGTGCAAGCTGATGCGGCTATTAGCACGCTTCATTTTATCAGTGAAAGTGAATACGTAGGTGCGGCAGGTGTTTTTTCTACTCCTTTATTGCGGGAATGCGCTACGCAACTGGCGCGGTATTTTGAGGGAGATCTTATAAAGTTTGATTTTCCCATTGCTCAGCATGGCACTGATTTTCAGCAACGGGTATGGGCACAACTGGAAACCATACCTTTTGGAAAAACCATCTCTTATTATCAACTCGCAGTAAAATTGGGCGATGCCAAATGCATACGTGCTGCGGGTACTGCCAACGGGCGTAATAACCTGGCGATCGTTGTACCCTGCCATCGGGTAGTTGGTGCCGATGGTTCGCTTACCGGCTACGCTGGCGGCCTATGGCGAAAGCAATGGCTGCTCGAACATGAGGCTAAATGGGCGCACGGGGTGCAGACCTTGTTTTGATTTGCGGTTCATGCGACCGCTGGGGCCCAAAATGATGGATTTTTAATAGACCTCGCCGTCCGCGCTACCCTATTTCATATCATCCGCAGTAAAGCTAAATGGCATGATGTCTTTAGCACTTTGTAGTACGAGGATCTTGCCTTCCTGGCCACCAAGTATCAGTTTGATGGGGTGCTGCCAACGCTGTTCGTATTCCAGCAATGTTTGGCGGCATACGCCACAGGGGCTGATGGGGCGAATGCTTTCACCATTTTCATTAGCATAACTAATGGCGATGGCTACGGCAGACTGCTCAGGGAACTGTGAGGAGATTGCCGATAGCAGCGTGCGCTCGGCACAGATGCCCACGGGGTAGGAAGCATTTTCCTGGTTGGCCCCATACACCAATTTTCCGTTATCCAATTGGGCTACGGCCGCCACATGGAATTGGGAGTAGGGTGCGTAGGAAAGGGCTGTATTATTCCGCGCTTCGGTGAGCAACAAGGCATCTTCCAGCTCCAGTTCGGTGGCGTTATTAAACAGATCGTATTCGGTCGTGAGCGTTTGTTTCATGGTATTTTCGAGGTTTTACGGTCAATTGACAAGAAAACCTACTTCGGATCAAGCAGGGCTGTCAAATTCATCCGGCGATAAAAAATCCTTCTCCGGTGAGGGAGAAGGATGAATAAATATACGAACTAAGTGATGGTATTATTGAATGGATTTGAAAATACGTTTCCAGCGGGGGCCTTTATCCCAGCTGAACCAGATCAGCGACGCCTTACCTACAATATGCGTTTCGGGTACAAAACCCCAGAAACGGCTGTCCTGGCTTTGATGGCGGTTGTCACCCATCATCCAGTAGTAATTATATTTAAAAGTATAACTGGTAGCAGGTTTGCCATCTATAATATACTGACCGTTGGCTTCGGTATAGTCATGGCCTTCATATACCTGGATAATGCGCCGGTAGATGGAAATGTTTGCCGGGTTGAGCTGCACGGTCGTTCCTTTTTTAGGGATGTCGAGCGGACCAAAATTGTCGATCGTCCATTTGTAATGGCTGGAGTCATAAGGGAAAAGATCGTAGCCCATATTGTTGTCGACAAATTGCTTCACTTCTTTCACATGGGGTACCGATTTTAGTTTGGTGGCTTCGTCGGGTGTAAGATACAGTCTGTAAAATCCAAACGTGGTGATCTGCCCATCGTAATTGCTAATGTCATTTTCCCGGTCCTTCATTCTCACATCCACACTGTAATCATCTTTTAGTACATCAAAGTCCAGGTGCGTGCCATCAGTAGAAACCATGTATTCGTTTTGGCTGCCAGGCGGTTGAAAGGCAGGCGTACCATTTACATGAAGAATTCCTTCGATCACCTGTATTTTATCGCCACCTACGGCCACGCATCTTTTAATATAGTTATCGGTTTTATCGATCGGATGAACCAATATTTTTCCTTCAAAATTATCAAGCACCGCCTGGCGGTTCCCGTTATTTTGCCTTACAACACTATAGTAGGTAACAAAAGAACCATATTCCGGAAGATTGATAACCGTATCGCCACAAGGAAAATTAAACACGACCACATCGTTGCGTTTTACATCGGTCCAGCCTGGTAAGCGCTTGTACGGAACCTGTATCAGTTTGGTGTATGATGGAAGTTGGGTACCGGGTATCAGGTTATGTATAAAAGGGATTGACAGTGGCGTAACGGGCAGGCGCTGGCCATAGCTCATTTTATTTACAAACAGAAAGTCGTTGATCAGGAGTGTTTTTTCCATCGATTCCGACGGGATCACGTAGGCTTCAAACACAAAAGTGCGGATGATGGTTGCTGCCACTACCGCAAAGGCACCAGCGTCGATCCATTCACGGCCAGCGGGTTTGGAATAACTTTTGAATATTTTCTCGCCACCCCACTTTTCGTTTTTGCTAAATCCCAGGTACGGGAAATAAATGAAAGGAAGAAAAGTCGTGGCGGCATGGTGCAGGGTATTGAAGCGACCGAAATGCATCACAAAAATGATCGTGATCCAGATGGTGACGAATTGGCCTGCAATGGGAATCAATTGAAGAAAAAACCAGTATTTCTTAATGTTGCATTTTTGAACGATACACCAGGTATTGTAAAACGGAATCAGTGCCTTCCAGGGCTCGATGCCGGCTTTTTTAAACATGCCGTACATCCCCAGGTGCCAGCCGATGGTACCAATAATAAAAATGATCCAGCCCATAGTTGTTTTTTGAGTGGCGGCAAAAATAGGGTTTAGGACCGCGCCGCGTATTGCCTTAGGTCATTTATGTGCTAAGAAATGCTTAAAAGCCCGGCTGCCAGCCGCTTGCCGGGCAGAATTGACGAAAAAAAGGCCTGGATGGTTAGGCCAGGCACAAACGAATCATAGGGAAAACACGAAAAACTTATTGCGTTACAAATTTGTTCGTCAGCACAGGCCCTGATGTAGTGATGGTATTGTTCCGGAGAACATGTGCCGCTCTTACCGCATCCATATATTCCAACAAAGGGCCTTTGTCGGGATTGCAGTTTGTAAAACTGTTCTTTTCAATAAATGATTTCTGGACACCGTATAAGTAGATCAATGGCTGATCGCTTTTGGCGTTGCTGATACTGTTGTTGCGGAAGATGAGCAAAGGCCCCATGGTACTTTCATCGTTACCGCCCCGAAGCATGCTGAGTATTTGCTCTTTATGATTTACGACAGCATTGCCGGTGACTGTCAATTGCTCTACATTGTAATAACCCTTTTTATCGTTCTCGTTGCCGAAATTAAACAGGATGCCCTTGGTATTGGTGAAGCTGTTTTGATGAACCACCACACTGTCGCAGACACTCGATTTAGCAGCTTCGAAGAAACCACCCTTAAGATTTTTGATGTTGCATTTGTTCATCACAAAACTGCTGTGGGCACTGCTTCCCGAAGGGTCGGTAGTGATGAAAACATCCTGAGCCAAACCGGAAAGGTCAAGGTCCAAACCTATTAGGGTAAGGCTGGCGCCGCCTGTAATTTCAAACAGGAATCTGGCGGGAAAATCAGCGGCGAAGGAGATTTTTTTGCCAACAGGTGAAGTGATGGTTGTATTTGCAGTAATGACTACCGGCGTTTCAAAATGGTAGTCGGAACCGCTTAGATGAACCACCATATTTTTTGCTTTGTTTTTTTCAATCGCCTGCAATACGTCGCCTGCATTTTTACAGTTGGCCTTTTTGGGTATCATAGCGGGCTGAATACCCGATAACCAGGACGCTCCACAATTTTTGTGGGCATTCGCCTCAATCATCGCTATTTTTTTCTCGTCTGTAAATCCAGGAACTGATCTGATGGCTTGTGAGATCCTTGCCTGTCCGGCACTTGAAAGAGAATCACTCACCTTCAAAACAGCGCTCGTCGGGGTTAATATGATGGCTGCAGATCCAGATTTCCTCGGGACCAGCAATACTTTGGCGAATCCGGCAGCCAGGTTTTGAGTTGTGTTTTGTGTGGTGAGATTTCCGGCAAAATGGATGCCGCCAATATCATCAAAGCTCTTATATACAAGGTTTTTTTTGGAATTATAAAATACATTCCTTTCAAAAAGTACATGGTTCGGCGCTACACTTCTCTCTGTATCACTTCCTTCGCAAAGGCTGATCGGCGCACAATCGTAAAAAGTGTTATTACTTACCACCGCATCGGTCACCGGCACATAACGGTTAGCCGGCGAATTGGGTACGCCGTTCATGATCGATAACGGCGACCGGAAATCAACCCCCCGGCATTTGTAAAACAGGTTATTCACCACCCATTGTCCTTTGTTAATGATGCGTACCCCACCGGTGCCTTCTTTGCCGTTGCCTAAAAAAATATTGTTTTCTACGGTGTTGTCATTTCCATGGCGCAGTACCACGCCGCCCTGGCATTCTTTAAACAGGTTGTTGCGTACCACATTGCTGCCGCTTTTTACCGACACCACTTCAGTTTCGCCATCACAGTGTTCAAAAAAGTTATCTGTTACCTGGGTGTTGCTGTTGAATTGGCAATGCTGCGATACACCGATGCGGATGATCTCGCCGCTATTGGAAGCCAGCGGCAGCCGCACGCCAAAATAGTTGTGGTCGATGGAATGGAAATTCTCCCGGCTTTCATCATCTTCCAGTGTTACGGCCATCAATACGCCTAGGTTTAATTTATTGAGAAAAGTACAATGGTCAATCCTGTTGTGTTTGCCGGAAAAACTCACCCAATAGTTTTCATCCAGTCGCTTAGGGTTGTTAAAACTTTCAATCTTGCAATTGGTGATCCGGCAATGATTGGCCACGGTAGATTTGTTCAATCTAAAGTCAATGATGGCGCTGCTTCCCGAGTATCCATTTATAAAATACCAGCCGTCGACAATGATGTATTGCCCACCCAGCTTCAGTTTCGAGTTGCCTGTAATGCGTAGTTTACCACTTGTTTCAGCCTTAAATATGATTGGATTTTCTGCGGTGCCGCTGCAGGTGAGGGAAAAGGAAATATCATTCCAGTCCCCGTTTTGCAGCACTATAATATCACCAGGCTTTGCCTGTTTATTGGCTTGAGAGAGGTCGTTGGCATTTTTTACAGGGATCGTATTCGCGGTAGCAAATAATGTAAAAAGCAAGTAGCAATTAATAAGCAACAATCGTAACATCGTAATTATTTATAGTGATTAAAATGAATACTAGCCTTCTGCCGTCACCCGCCTCGCAATGACGGCTGGAGCTTGTCGCAATGATTGAGGTTTCCGCAATGTTCTATGCAATTATTTCTTCCCAGGGATCCGCAGCGACGATTCCCGTACAATCAGTTTGGTCTTCAACACTTCTTCCACTTCGCTCATATCTTCGTTATTGTGCATGCTTTCAATAAACAGTTTGGCAGCCATTTTTCCCAATTCAAAACATGGCTGTTCCACGCTGCTGATGCCTGGCGTAACGAGGCCGGTAACCGGTTCATTGTTAAACCCAACCAGTCCGATATCCTGTGGCATTTTTAAACCTTTTTCTTTGATGGCCAGCATGGCACCAATCGCCATCCGGTCGCTGATTGTAAAGATCGCATCTGGTCTTTTTTTCATCTGTAACAGTTCCTTTGTGGCCAGGTAGGCATAGTCCTGGTTAAAGTCGCAGTAGATAATCAGGTCAGCGTCGGGCTTTATCTTGTACTTCTTCAGGGCAGCCAGGTAGCCGTCGACCCGCTGGTTGCTCACACCCAGATTTTTAGGGCCAGCAAGAATAGCGATCCGCTTAAAGCCTTGTTCTAGCAGGTGTTCCGTAGCCTGGAAACCGCCATCCGCGTTGTCTATGCGCACCCCCGGCGCTTTCAGGAAAGGTGTTACACGGTCAAACACTACCATCGGCATTTTCTTCTCCTGTATCTTTTTGAAATGGTCGAACACTTTTGTTTCGCTGGATACCGATATGATAAAGCCATCCACCAGGCTGTCGAGCAGTCGACGGGTATTCACCATCTCGCGGCCAAAGGATTCATTGCTCTGGCATACCATTACCGTGTAGCCGCCTTCCAGCGCCACTTCGTCGATGCCCTTTACCATGGTAGCCAATACATAATCCAGGTTGGGAACGATTACGCCGATATTATGGGTTTGCCGTTGCTTGAGGCTTAATGCCAGTTTATTCGGCTGGTAGCTCATCTCCTCGCTTAATGATTGCACGGCCCGGCGGGTGTCCGCATTTACATCGGGAGCATTGCGCATGGCCCGGCTCACAGTGGAAAGGGAAATATTGAGCTTGCGGGCGATGTCTTTAATCGTAGCTGGTTTTTCCATGGCAATTTTTCGTTTGGTAAAACTAATCTAATCAAATTATCGGAAATGCCGGTAGCGTTGCCGGTAACGTTATCGGTCTTAATAATTTCTAAAATATTCACTGAATCTGCCTTTATTTTGAAAATTGTCTACAAAAGCCGCTAATAATTATGAATTATAAAACCCGTCGATTTGCCCTACTCCTTAAAATCGGGCTAATATTACATTGGAAAGATTGCTGCCTCATAAAGCCTCATGCCCATACGAACCTGGAGGCTCACCGGGCAAACTGTAGGATGGTTGCTTCGGACGCGAAGGAGTAATTTCTTCCCAACAACACTTTTATGATTTCTTAAAACGATACCAATTTTATGTTATCACTTTCAGGTAAGGTAGCTATTGTAAGTGGCGGGTCAAGAGATATTGGACGTCAGGTTTCTTTAAAGCTTGCGGCAGCCGGTGCGAGCGTTTGCGTCAATTATTTTGGCAATGAAGCGTTGGCTTCAGAAACAGTGGCTCTGATACATTCGCAAGGCGGTGAGGCTATTGCGGTTCGGGGTGATATGACAAAAGCTGCCGACGTTACCGCTTTGGTAGCAGCCTGCGTGTCGGCTTATGGAAATACCATCGACATCCTGGTAAATGTTGCGGGTGGCATTATGGGTCGTAAAGCGTTGGCAGACCTTGATGAAGCGTTCTGGGATGCGGTGATCAATGTTAATTTAAAGTCGGCCTATTTAGCCGCAAGAACGGTAATACCGCACATGCCTGCTGGCAGTGCCATTATAAATTTCAGTTCGCAGGCAGCAAGGGATGGTGGTGGATTTGGTGCCCTCGCCTATGCCACAGCAAAAGGCGGTGTCCTCACTTTAACCAGGGGCCTGGCCAAAGAATTTGGTCCTAAAGGCATTCGCACCAACTGTGTATCGCCGGGTATGATCAACACCAGTTTTCACGACACATTTACCAAAACGGAAGTGCGGACCAATGTAGCTGCGGGCACCCCGCTGAAAAGAGAAGGCGAGGCGGCAGAAGTGGCCGATCTCGTGCTTTACCTGGCCAGCGACGCCTCTTCCTTTATTAACGGGCAAAGCATAGAAATTAATGGTGGAACTTATTTTGTTTAACGGCTATAGTCTTTAAGGGACATAATAGCGAACTGGATATTTCATCAATAGGTAATTATGTCAATCACTTGTTGACCAAACGAAAAGGAAGATGGAAATAGCATTCAAGGTTTAGACATTGCAAAGTATAGGTACTATGATAAGATTATTGACGATTATTTGCATATTAACGATCACCGCTGCATTGTGCGCCCAGCACCCGATCACTTTTTTTACAAAAGCCGAAGCGGCTGAGGTAAAAGCAGACAAAGGAAAATACCCGGTGCTATCACATTCGTATGATGACATAAAAAAGGATGTAGATGGTTGGATTGGTAAGGATGTAGATGTACCTTTTCCAAAAGACCCGGCAGGTGGTTACACGCACGATAAACATAAAAGCAATTATACGCTCATGTTTAATAGCGGGGTTTTATACAACCTCACCGGAGAGGCAAAGTATGCCACACTGGTAAAAAATATGATGCTGAAATATGCAGCACTCAACCCCACTTTAAAGAACCACCCCCAAGCAACCAGCAGCTCTCCGGGCCGCCTGTTCTGGCAGGCATTGAACGATGCCAATTGGTTGGTATATGCAGGCATGGCCTATGACCTGGTGTATAATTCATTTACTGCTGCCGAAAGAAAACTAATTGAAGACGGTGCATTCAAACCCGAGGTAGATTTTTTTACCAAAGACCTGAAACCCTGGTTTAACCTGATCCACAATCATGGTGTGTGGGCCTGTGCAGGTGTGGGTATTGTTGGTATTGCCACCGGTAATAAAGATTATGTGGATATGGCTTTGTACGGCACGGAGAAAGATGGTAAAGCAGGCTTTATTGCGCAGATGGACGGATTGTTTGCGCCCGATGGCTACTATACCGAAGGACCTTATTATGTACGCTATGCCATCCTTCCTTACTATCTTTTTGCCAATGCATTGAATCATGCCAGACCTGAAATAAAAGTGTTTGAACACCGCGACCGTATCCTGCAAAAAGCGCTGCTGGCAGGCTTGCAGCAGACGAACCTCGATGGTAGTTTTTTCCCTTTGAATGATGCATTGAAAGATAAAAACTATACCACCAACGAGCTGGTATCTGCCATCGACATCGCTGCCGGCGTGTATGGAACCGATACCGGTTTTCTTACGGTGGCAAAAAAGCAAAATCGCGTCATGCTCAATAGGGGCGGGGCGTTGATAGCTGCCGCCATTGCAACATATAAGAACATTCCTCAAAATTACCCTTACAAAACGGTGGAGTTTACAGATGGCGTAAAAGGGGACGAGGGTGGCGTTAGCCTGTTGCGCAATGGCAAGGGTAACGACCTCACCACGCTGATCTTTAAATACACGTCACATGGATTAAGCCACGGCCATTTTGACCGCCTCAATTTTAATTTATTTGATAAGGGCAATGAAATATTTACAGACTATGGCTCGGCCAGGTTTGTTGGTATCGAGCAGAAATATGGTGGCAGGTATTTGCCCGAAAATGCAACGTACGCTTCGCAAACAATAGCACACAATACCATTGTGGCAGATGAAACCAGCAACTTTAATGGCAATGGAGCGACAGCAGAAAAATTTCATGCAGATAAATTATTCAGCAGCATAACAAACCCGGCATTACAGGTTACGGCAGCTAAAGAAGAGAATGCCTATAACGGAATTCATTTGCAACGCACCATGTACCTGATGCAACTGCCGGAAGGAAAGAAAATTGTGGTGGATATATTCAATGCCGTGTCTGCAACACCGCACCAGTACGATCTGCCGTTCCAGTATAATGGGCAAGTGATCCAGACAAATTTTAAGTATGAAGCGGCCACAAAAAAGCAGGAAGCACTGGGTAGCAAAAACGGCTACCAGTTTTTATGGAAAGAGGCTGAGGCTAAAGTGGCCGATACGACCATCCAGTTTACATTTTTAAACAATGGCACATACTATACATTATCCTCGCTGTTAATGGGTGACGCCAACTTATTTTTTACCCGTACCGGAGCCAACGATCCCAATTTTAACCTACGAAGAGAGCCGGCATTTATCATCCGGAAAAAGGGCAGCAACGAGGCATTTGTGAACGTAATCGAAATACATGGAAAATATGATGCTGATGCTGAATTTTCAACTGAAGCCTCACCTGCGGTACACAGCATCCGGCTGTTGCAGAATGATGCCGATTTTTCGGCGGTAGCCCTAATGGCAGGAGAAAAGAAAATCATGCTGCTACAGTGCAATAAGGACTTTGATGCAACAGCAACGCACAGCGTTAAGATTGAAGGAAAGAACATGCAATGGACAGGTCCGTTCATAGTTCAGTACGACAATAAAAAACTACACTAACAAGCCACAGCACTAATAACAATTAAACGCAAGGTTATGGACACAAAAGAAATGACAAGGGTATTTATTACTGACAACGAATTGCAATGGGAACCCGTGGATAAAGGCATGGAGCGCAAAATTATGTCGTACGACGACCGGCTGATGCTTGTTAAAGTGAAGTTTGATACCGGCGGTATCGGAAGGTTGCACCAGCACCCGCATACGCAGATATCACATGTGGAAAGTGGCCTGTTTGAAGTAGCGATCGGGGATGAAAAAATGGTGCTGAAAGGCGGTGATGCATTTTACATTCCGCCGAACGTGATGCACGGTGCGGTATGCCTGGAGGCAGGGATACTGATCGATGTATTCAGCCCGATGCGGGAAGATTTTATTAAGTAACGGAACATACGATTAACGATTCTGATGTATGAAAATTAAAGGACTCCGGTGGTGGATTGTAGGGCTGATAGGCGTGGCTACAGTCATCAATTATATTGACCGTAGTGCCATTAATATCATGTGGCCCTATATCTACAAAGAGTTTGGCATTGCCGATGTTGATAGCAAAAGTGCGCTGGCCCTGATCACCATATTTTTCATGGTGGCTTATGCTATTGGGCAAACGGTTACCGGCAAACTGATGGATGCAGTAGGAACCAGGCTGGGCATGGTAATATCGATTAGTGCCTGGAGTATCTCCATTGCCCTGCACGCGGTTGCCAGATCGCTGGCATCCTTTAGTATTTTCAGATCTTTCCTGGGTATCAGTGAGGCGGGTAACTGGCCCGGAGCTACCAAGAGCAATGCGGAATGGTTTCCAGCCAAAGAGCGGGCTATTGCGCAAGGTATTTTCGGAGCCGGCGCTTCCCTCGGCGGGGTAGTAGCGGCGCCCTGCATTGCTGCCATGTACCTGGCTTTTGGCTGGCGGGCTACGTTTGCGGCTATTGGTGTGCTGGGTGTATTGTGGATCATTCCCTGGGTGATCGTAAACAAGGCTACACCTGATAAACACCCGTGGATTACCAAAGAAGAGCAGGATTTTATTACGCAGGACCATACCATAAAAGCAGCAACTGTGGCACCTGCTACTGTCTATTCATGGAGGCAATTATTGCAGTTTAAGAATACCTGGGGTATTATCACGTCGCGTTTTTTTATTGATCCCGTGTGGTGGATGTTCCTGACCTGGCTGCCTACTTTTCTAAAAGAGCAGTTTGGCTTTGACATCAAACAGGTGGGCGCGTTTGCCTGGTTGCCTTATTTATTTGCGGCGGTAGGTGGATTGGCAGGCGGGTTCTTTTCATCTGCACAAATCAAGCGGGGAATCGCGCCGGTAAAAGCCAGGAACAATGCCATTACGATTGGTTGTGTTATCATGCTCATCTCACTTGCGACGATTGTTATTGTATTAAAAGATTTGAAGGAACATATCAGCCTGGCCATCGCACTCATCAGCGCTATTTTATTCGGATTCCAATTTCTGATCAACAACCTTCAGACACTGCCGTCCGATTATTTTAATGGTAAGAATGTGGGTACAGTTGCGGGTATGGCCGGAACAGCCGCGGTAGCAGGCACCATCATAATTACCTTCCTGGTTCCCTGGATGACGAAAACAAGCTACACATCCCTTTTTATACTGGCAGCAGTTATGGTGCCCGTTTCCTGGTTATGTATCACGTTGATAAAATCGCCAAAATGATGGCAAGGTTGTAATAGTGGGGAACTAGAATATAGAGACAGAAGACAGAAGACAGAAGACAGAAGACAGAAGACAGAAGACAGAAGACAGAAGACAGAAGACAGAAGACAGAAGACAGAAGACAGAAGA
>JBDSXW010000043.1:0-8442 GCA_039925965.1 Chitinophagaceae bacterium | reverse complement strand
AAAGAGAATCATATTTGAAAAGAATGGTATCCTTCAAGGTTTTGTTGAAGAAATTGGCTATCGCATTTATCGTAATATCCGTGTTTGTACCATCGGCAAAGTAATTGGTCACTTCCAGTTTATATTTTCTTGCCGGCAGTCTTACCGAGTAGGATCCATCTGAAGCCGTAGTGGTGACCACTTTTTTGAATTTGGCGCTTCTGCCGGCGACGGTGTCGGTAAATGTCAATTCGACGCGGCCAATAGCCTGGTTGCAGCCATCCCTGAATTTTCCGGAAATTACCCTGGTGCTGGTATCCCGGAAATTTACATTGTTGATATCGCTGTTGACCACAGTGATGGTGGTATCTACCGGGGCGAATTTATGATTGCTGTAACCGGGTATCATTTTGAAGGGTCCGGGGTTGTTCACTGTTACGCCATATTTACCATATCCCTGGCCACCGGTAAAGGCAAAACTGGTGGTGTTTTCTGCGGTTATCTTTACGTCATTGAGGCTGTCAATTAAAAAGCCTGGCAGGCAATCGGCGCAGTTTTGCGTCACCACACCGGTAACAGCGTACACGGTACTATCCTTAAAGTTGACCTCTGTCTGATTGGAGAGCGGGCCTTTTTGCAGGTTCCTGATGATGGGTGGGGTAAGCCGATGGTTGGCCCTGGAGGCGGTTATGGTAAAATCTACACTACCCGGGTCGCCGTTGTTCAGGTCGCCGTAAAAAATTTGAGTTATCACATACCTGCCATCAGCTTGTGTTGTAGCGGTGTAGGTGTAGGTAACGGGGCTTCCCAATAAGCCGATATTCTTTTTTGCCGTAATGGTGATGCCCGGTACCGGCGAGCCATTGAGACTGGTTACCTGTCCGCTTATAATGCCATCCAGTTTTCCATTGCCCTGCGTATATGTGGTGATCCTGACCACGTTTGTTGTGTTGGGGGTGGCGCAGCTATTGGTGGCCTTGCGGCGATAATACATTTCCGATGGTGGGTTGCTCGTGGGCAAGCCATAACTTCTTGTGGTAACGCTACCGGGTGCTGCGGCCCAGGTACTGCTGTCGGTACTTTGTTCCCAGGCATAGGGTAATGTGTTGGCACCGGCTGCCAGCGTATTATACACCGAATCGACCGCTAACTCGTAAGGATAGGGAACGGTATGCCTGCTGCCGATAGCGCCGGGCGTCTGACAGAAGTTGACAATAACCTGTCCGCCGCCGCCGGATTTGTTACCGGGTCCGCCAGCGCCACCACCGGGGAAACCGCCATTGGTACCCGCTATAACCGGGCTATTGGCAAAATAACCACCTTTGCCACCACTGCCGCCGGTACCATTGGAGGCACCGCCGTTAGCAGTAAGGTCGCCATTGGAATTGCCATTGGCGCCATTGCTGCCGTTACCACCCGATCCTGCCGAACCGCCGCCGCCGCCATATAAATACGAATTGTTTTGTCCCGGGATGGTAATGCCCGCCGCCCCTCCGGTATATGCGACGCTAACATATTGGCTGGCATTGGTGCTGGAACCGAAACCAGGTTGCGAGATGGTGCCGCCGCCTGCCGTTAAAAAAGGAGGAACGCCTCCAGTGTAGCCTGCGGAACTATTGCCTCCTGGGGTGCCTCCTAGGGTGCCTCCTGAACCTCCGGCACCTACAATGATCACAAACTGGTCGCCGGGCGTAACAGCCACATTCTTGCTTCGCACATAACCGCCACCCGCCCCCGAAGTGTAAAAGCCGCTGAAGTCGGGAGCACATCCGGCCCCGCCGCCCCATAATTGAAAATTGATTTGGGTAATCCCGGCAGGCACGGTGTAGGTAAAAGTGCCGGGAGTACTGAAGGTTTGGCTACCCTGCGACCATGCGCCAGAATGGATGCAGGTTTGCAGCACCAGCAGGGTAAGTAACTTCGTAAATAAATGTTTCATAAAGAAAATGTTTGTGGTAAAAATGAAAACAGGTAAAAAGGCGTATTAGAGGTTGAACAGTTTGTACATGTCCGCTTTCTTCGTTTGAGAAATGGGGAGCAACAGGCGGTTATCTATTTCCAGTTCGCTTTTTTGCTTTATTAGCGATGTGATAAAATGCATGTTTACCAGGTAGGAATGGTGGATCCTGATAAACAGATCGTCAGGCAATTTCGATTCAATATCCTTCAGCGTTTTGCAGCACAAGTAAGATGTATCGCCCGTGGTAAAAATGGTGGTATAGTTGCTGGTAGACTTGCAATAGATAATGTCATCAAACGGAATAAAACGCACTTCGTCACTTAAAGTAATGGCCAGTTTTCTCCATTGGGTTTTCTTCGGAACCTGGAGCAGTTTCAACCTTTCGTAGCCTTTTTGAATTGGAATAGTGATGGCTTGTTTAGATATATGCATTGCAGATCGTGTATTTTATCAATTAAAAAATGCGACTATGGTCCGGGAAAGCCAATTCAAAGGTTCCGGTTCGTGAGTGAAACCGGTGCCAGCCGCCATGGTTCTTGTCCCCTGCAGTCCCCAGTATCCCCATGAGAACATGCGATAAAAACCAGCCGAAAATCTCCTCCCAGGCTGCCTTGCCAGGGTTGAAAGCTTCAGGTTTTGAATTAGCTTAGGCAGCCGGTTTCGTGCTATAAAAATCGCTCAGCCGGGAAGAAATGGCAAGGAGCCATTCACCAAAAACTTGTAGAAATCCACCAATTAATAGGAGAAACTGCGCAGGAACAGGAAAAATTCGTCATTTTTCAATCACAAATGAAGTCAGCAAGCTTTATTCTGCCTGAAAAATGGATTTCGATTTAGATTTACGGGGCATGCGCTTCATCTTCCCTAAAAACCTGCTCACCATCTTTGCCGTAATGGTATGGCTGGTCGCTGCCGCACAGTCAAAAAAAGCGGAACCTTACTGGTCTATCACTACGGCCCAGGGACTATCGCAGGGTATGGTGTTCGATATTTTACAGGACAAAGAAGGTTTTATCTGGGTGGCCACCAAAAATGGTTTGAACCGCTATGACGGTTACAGCTTTAAAGTTTTCACCAATGACCCTTACAATGCCAATAGCCTGAGCGGTAATACCCTGATGAAACTGTTGGAAGATTCAAAAGGCAGGATTTGGGTAGGAACAGAAGATGCGGGATTAAATATCTATAATAAAAAAACCGGCAAATTTTTCCGTATCAGTCACAGCAATTCCGAACCCGCCAGCCTCTCGGGCAACCGCATCCGGTTTATATCCGAAATACAAGGGGACAAATTCTTAGTGGCGGCTGACGGTGCTGGTTTTAACATCATAGATCTTCCGGAAAATTTCTTTGAAACGGGCGCAGCACCTGTTGTTACCAGGTTAGCCCTTCCGGGTAATGCACAGGTGTATGGTATAGGAACTGACAAGGATGGTCGGGTATGGATCGGGGGAATGGACGGCACCGTGTATCAGTTCGGGCCGATTGATAACAGCTTAAAGCGCCTGGCCAATGCGCAACTTTTGAATAACGGCCATTTTACTCAGGATGGGAGCATCCTGATTAATGGCAACCTGTTTCTTTTGGATGGCAGTAAGGTGATTCCATTGTTCGATACTGACAAGACACCAGCGGGTGATCTGCTTTTCAGACCCAGAGAGAAGCTGTGGGAGAATCACCACCGGGAAGCGTATTTTTATGATGTAAGCAAATGGGAACCAGGCAAGCCAGCCGTATGGGATGTGAAATTGCCGGCAGATAGTCCCAGGCTGGTCTATCCATTTATTTTTGATCGTTCGGGCATTTTATGGTCGGGTTCTGTTGGGTTTGGTTTACGCAAATACAATGCTGCCGCCAGCAAGTTCAAAGCACAAATGCAAGGCCATAGTGTGCGCGGCATTGTTCCTGTTTCGCCAAAAGACATCCTTCTTGGCGATTTTGGTTATGGCTGGCTCCGGTTAAAAAACGATTCAATAGAAAAAAATGCCTTCGGTAACATTGCTTCGGTTACCAAGATAGATAATGTCATCATTTCTAAAAGAGGTGACTATTGGATCAAAAGTGATGACAAGGGCTATTTCAAATACAACCCTGCCAGCGGCAAATTAACGCCGCATCCTGAAATACGGTACTTCTACTCCGCCGGCGATAAGCAACCCATGTTGGAAGATTCAAAAGGTAATATTTGGTTTTGCGGACTGGGTGGCGCCTTTACCCGGATCAATGAAAATACGGGTCTCAGGGATAGCTTTAGCATTAACACCGATCCGGCAAAACCAGTAATGGCAAAAGCCATCTGTACTGCTTTGTATGAAGATAAACAGGGCATATTTTGGGCCGGAACCCAGGAAGGGTTTGCAAAAATTACCCTGGATAAAGCAGGAAACAACAAACCGCAGGTAAAGTGGTATTACAATAACAGCATTAACCGCAATTCGCTCAATTACAACCATGTGTCCTGCTTCCTGGATGACCCTACGGACCCCGGCCAGTATTTGTGGATCTGCACAAAAGGCGGCGGCCTGAACCGCCTTAATAAAAGTACCGGCGATTTCTTTCACCTCACCACAAAAGAAGGCCTTCCGGACGATGTAGTCTATGGCATTCTTCCGGATGATGCAGGCAATATTTGGGGTAGTACCAACAACGGAATTTTCTGTTTATCTGCCCATAGCAACAGCGACAGTTCGCAATGGGTGTTCCGGAATTTTACGAAAGCTTATGGCTTGCAGGACGATGAGTTCAATACCGCTTCCTATGCAAAATTGCCCGATGGCAAGCTGGCATTTGGGGGAGTGAATGGCATTAATATTTTTGATCCGAAAGAAATCCTGGCTGCGACGTTTACCCCCGGCGTATTCATTACGGATATCCTCATCAACAATTCGCCTGTTGTGGCTGGCGATAAAACGGGTGTATTGCAACATAATATTGAAGCCACCCAGGCAATTACCCTCAATCATTTACAGGATATCCTTACGTTGGAATTTTCGTCACTTGATTTTACAGCACCCTCCCGTAACAAATACCGGTACCAATTGGTGGGTATTGATAAAACCTGGGTAGAAAGCGGCACCCGGCGTACCGCTACCTACCTGCACCTCCCCGCCGGCAATTATACTTTTAGGGTTCAGGGCAGCAATAGCCAGGGCATCTGGAGCGATAAAATAACCGAATTGCAGATAACCGTTCTGCCGCCCTGGTGGCGATCCTGGTGGGCATATGGCGTGTACCTGCTTTTGGTAGGACTAGGCATCCGGGCCTATTTTAAATTTACTATCAACAGGGCCAAACTTCGCCAGCAGCTTCACTATGAGCAACTGGAAGCGACCAGGGTAAAAGAGCTGGATACCTTAAAAACCCGGCTCTACACCAATATCACCCACGAATTCCGAACGCCATTAACGGTGATATTGGGTATGGCACAACAAGTAAAAACGGAGCCGGAGAAGCATTTGGGCAATGGCATGGAAATGATTATCCGCAATGGCGAAAGCCTGCTGAAACTGGTAAATGAAATGCTGGATCTCTCCAAACTGGAAAGCGGCAAGATGGCGCTGCAATCTGTTCAGGGCGATGTGGTGACTTTTTTACGCTATATCGTGGAATCGTTCCATTCGCTCGCTGAGAGCCAGCACAAACACCTGCATTATCTGTCCGACCTGGACACCCTTTCGGTAACCTATGATCCGGAAAAAATAAGGCAAATCATAAGCAACCTGCTTTCCAATGCCATAAAATTTACGCCGGAAAAAGGCAATATTTATATTTCCGTAAGTGAGGGCAAAGCTGCCACTGATGCAGGAGGTATAACGCTCGTCATCAAAGTAAAAGACACTGGAAACGGCATACCGGCCGAACAGATGGAGCGGATTTTCGACCGGTTTTACCAGGCCGATAGCAGCCATACCCGCAATAGCGAGGGCACCGGAATCGGCCTGGCACTTACCCGGGAACTGGTGAAACTGATGGCCGGTGATATTTCGGTAAAAAGCCCGCCAACTGGTGCGCACCGGGGTACGGAATTTACCGTGTGGCTGCCAATGAAAAAAACAATGTCGGCTATACCCGCTCAGCCATTTGGCGACAACCAGGGCACTTCTCAGCAGGTGGCAGCTATTACTTTAGAAAATGGCGAAGTACATGAAAATAATATCAACCAGCGGTCGCTGATCCTATTGGTAGAAGACAATGCCGATGTGGTTGCCTACACGGCCAGTTGCCTGCCCGACTACCGGCTGGCCGTCGGTAAAGACGGAATGGAAGGGTTTGACATCGCCACCGATTTGGTGCCCGACCTCATTATTACCGATGTAATGATGCCCTTTGTAGATGGCTTTGAATTGTGCCGGAAACTGAAAGCCGACGAACGCACCAGCCATATACCCATCATTATGCTCACGGCAAAGGCCGGCATTGAAAGCAAGATTGAAGGCCTGGAGCATGGCGCAGACGCCTACCTGGAAAAGCCCTTCAACAAAGACGAACTGCTGACCCGCATTAAAAAACTGCTGGAGCTTCGGATGCTGTTGCAACAGTTTTATCTAAAAAAAGCAGGCATTGCCGCAGGCGAACAGACCGACATTCCAACCCTGGCTGAGCCTGTCGTTCCGGTGCCTGCAAAAACGGAAGATGCTTTTGTGCAGAAAGTCAGGGAAGCCATTGCCGCACATCTTTCTGACGAAAATTTTACTGTGGAGCAATTGTGCAAACTGGTCTTCCTGAGTCACTCGCAACTGCACCGTAAGCTGGAAGCAGTAACGGGTTATTCGCCCAACCGCTTTATCCGCATGATGCGGCTGACCAAAGCCAAAGAAATGATGCAGCAACCCAACACATCCATCAGCACCATCGCCCTCGAATGCGGCTATAGTGACGCCGGGTATTTCAGCCGGGTATTTAAACAGGAAATGGGAGTAACGCCGAACGAGTGGAGGGGAAGAACTGCTGCTGAACAGTGATGCAATTAGTTCAAGTGTCCGCTTGGACCCAAAATTGAGGCAGCGTGCGCTGCATCAATCCAGCCTAGTTAACACTAACTGTGCATCCACTCTCCGCGGCTTTCCCGTGGATGGTTTTCGTGGCTGCCCGTAGTTTGGTAGATGTAAAACTCTTCATATCTCTTATAGTATCTTCAAGCTTACGCCATGACAGCTTACAATCATGTATATATGGCTTGGCATGATATACCATCCAAAAATTTCAAGTCCTTTTGCCTGCTGGCAGTACTTCCAACTATCCAGTAATATCTCGCGGTATTCGTTTCCGGTAAAAACATCAATCCAATTCACCGGTGCAAAACTGATGAAGTACATTTTGTTGCTATCCCGAAATTTATATTTTCGTCTCATGGATGAATGCTAAGGGATTCTTTCTTTGTAAATTTGTATGCAGCGGACGCTGCCCTAATTTTGGGTCCAAGCGGACGCTTGAACCAATTGGGAGCCGAAATCAGGAATGGTCTGGATGCCAGAATTTTAAATCACTTTTCACTGTCGCAATCGTTTCGACGATATACTATTTTTTCCCCCGTGTTCAAAAATAAAAAAATGTACATTTGATTGCACTTAAACTTCCACACATGAACCTGCAATTAAACGACTCCATTAGCTTTCCAGCAATGATGAAAGTATTAACGGAAAAATTTCCTGATTACAAGGTCACATTGAAGAAAAATCCTATTGCCGGCTTTGAATATATCCAGGTGTACAAGTCTGCTTATGTCGGTACATGGGTCAGGATATTTCCCAAGAAGAACCGGGTCATGCTCATCAAGACCATTCCTTCAACAATGGCCAGGGCACTTCTTGGAGGCCTGATCGCTATTTTAATAGCAAGTGCTGCCCAGGGGAGGCTCAGGAATGAAGTTGCTGAAGTGTTGAAAACAGCATTCAATACCACGGAACAGAAATGACCTTACGAAGTAGCGACGCGACCTTTAATCAGCTTTTCGTCATTTAAATCTACGAACTGTCGTCAAATGGAGCCAGGTAACCTTACCGAAGCCATTAACTTCGGAACTGTACCCCCTTATGCGCCATTTTGAACAGCCAGGCTGAACAGCGGCCGGGTTAGAACAAGCAAACTTTGAACTAAATCCAAACCGTCCCCTTTAATATCTATTTTCAGCATCCACAGCTTTGCTGGACGGACTACAATTATTACCCCCGGCTATAAAATAAGCACAGCAATAAATGAAATACCGAACCATCAATTTCTCTACCAGATATGGATACTTTTCTCTTGCGGTAAATACATGGAATCACCGGGCTGAACATGGAATGCTTCATAAAAATGTGGGTTGTTCATCAGGGGGCCATTTACACGCCACATGGGCGGCGAATGCGGATTGATATTGATCCATAAGCGCAGGAACTCATCCTTCATCTTTACCCGCCAGATGTTTGCCACAGATATAAAGAATCGCTGGTTAGGTGAATAGCCGCCAGGCATGGTGGTATCCTGTCCTTCGGGAGTCATTTTAAAAGCATCGTAGGCAATAG
>JBDSXW010000042.1:0-31533 GCA_039925965.1 Chitinophagaceae bacterium | reverse complement strand
CCGGCGGGGTTTTCACTTCACCATCTTGCACCATTAGCGACCTGCGTGAAACCCCGACCTGTGAGCGACGCAAGCAATTTTAAACCCGCACTAATACCGCGACCGGGTGATCCTATTTCGTAGTGCATCCCTGGCGTCGGGGTCTCACGGCAAGACCTAAAATTTGCAAGAACCTGCCCTTGAAGACCCCGCCGCAACAAGCCCAAAAGTTTCGGCGAATTCTTGACCAAAAAATAAATCTTTGCACCATCCGCAACTGCCCCGGCGGGGTTTTCACCGTACGTTCTCAAACAATCAGCGACTTGCGTGAAACCCCGACCTGTGAGCGACGCAAGCAATTTTAAACCCGCACTAATACCGCGACCGGGTGATCCTATTTCGTAGTGCATCCATGGCGTCGGGGTCTCACGGCAAGACCTAAAATTTGCAAGAACCTGCCCGTGAAGACCCCGCCGAAACGAACAACCGGCGTTTTAAAATCAAATAAACTTCAAAATTTTTTCTAATTAACCCGATACCCACCCCAAAAAGTATAACTAGCTGCAGGATTAGCATCTACTGTTATTGAAGCACCGCTTTGGTTTAGCAAAAACCTGCTCGAATTGACATAGAATAGATTTGACGTCACTGTGATATTAAATGTATCATAACTAATCAGCGACTTGGGCGGAAACACCCATGCGTGAACCAAGCAAATTTTTCAGGCCCTAAACTGCCCCCGATTTTCATCTCCCCTATCCAAACTTCCACGTTTGCGGCTACCTTCACCGGACAAAACCAGAACACCTCTATGAAACATATCGCCATCATTTCAGCCAGCGTGCGTAGCGGCCGCAAAAGCCACCGCGTGGCTTTGTATTTTGAAAAATATATTCAGGAACACCAGCTTGGAACTGCAGAAATATTAGACCTCGCCGCCTATCAATTTCCGGTATTTGAAGAGCGGTTGAAGCTGCAACAAACCCCATTACCCGCAGCCGTGGCTTTTGCCGAAAAAATTAAAACCGCAGATGGCGTCATCATCGTTACGCCGGAATACAACGGAGGCTATCCAGCCGCCCTAAAAAACGTAACTGATCTTTTATATACTGAATGGAAACGTAGGCCTATCGCCATTTGCACCGTATCGGATGGTATGTTTGGGGGTACGCAGGTACTTACTTCTTTACAATTTACCTTATGGAAAATTGGCGCCTGGACAGTGCCGGCCATGTTCCCTGTACCGAAAGTTGAAACTACTTTTGATGAAACTGGCAATGCGCTGGATAAAGAGGGAACGGATAAACGGGCCTCCGCTTATTTGAATGAATTGTTATGGTGCATGGAAGCAAAGGGTAAGATGGATGCCGGAAACGGTTCATAAAAAAAATTTTCCGTCAATACACTATTCATTAGCAGGTATGATCAATTCCGCCCTCATTACCGAACGATTGCTACTACGGCCCTGGGCGGAGGCTGACACCGTCCCATTTACCAAAATGAACAGCGATCCTGAGGTAATGAAGTACTTTCCAAAAACCCTTACAGCCGATGAGACCATAGCAATATTGCAACGTATCCGGCAGCATTTTGTAACAAACGGTTTTGGCCTTTTTGTGGTAGCAAATAAACTCACCGATGCGTTCCTGGGTTTTACAGGGTTCAGCATCCCAAAATTCGATACCTTTTTTACACCATGCGTCGAGATAGGCTGGCGATTTAAAAAAGAAGCCTGGGGACAAGGCTTTGCTACTGAAGCAGCCGCGGCCTGTATGAAATATGGATTTGAGCAGTTGCAGTTTGACAAAATTGTTTCCTTCACGGCAGCGATCAACCTCCCCTCGCAAAAGGTCATGCAAAGGATTGGGATGGTATATGTATGCGATTTTGAACATCCCAACCTACCGGCGGATAGCAACCTTTGTAAACATGTGCTTTATAGCCTGGAAAACAATTAAATGCTACTCATTTTCCATTATAAAATCTGCATTGGCTATCTTAGCAAAAACGAATTCATGAAAAAAATTGCTATGCTGGTATTATTCGTGGTGTGCGGTATATGCACACATGCCCAGCAATTGTCACAGGTAACTTTCTCGGGTGCCTCCACCCTAACTTATTTTTCATTTGTCACCGATGGAAATGTCCTAATCCGAATATCATCTGACGGCAAGGTAATGGAATGGGGTACCGAAGAGCAGTCGCTGCGAATTCCCAATTATTATGCGCCAAAATTGTTGGGTTACCCTGGCCGCGTGGATTATTACGGGCCGGAAACGGATTCGGCGGCAAGGGGGAAAGTGCAAACTATCGGGTCGGCGCGCATCACCTATTATGGTACCGGCTCCCTCCGCTATCAATTAGGAAAGATCCGCACTATCGGCTCGCAGATGTTTGACTATTATACCAATTTTGACAACGAAGCTATTGCTGGAAAAATAAAAAGCATGGGCGTTAACCAGGTGAGTTATTACGCAGGTTATGATAATGCGGCGTATGCAGGAAAACTTAAGGCGGTTGGCAACACAGCCATTACGTATTATTCTTCTTTTGATGACAAACTGATTAAAGGAAAACTAAAAAGCATCGGAAACGTAAATTATAGCTGGTATACATCGCTGGACGCCGCGGGCTATGGTGGCGGGTTAAAATCTGGTTTGATGAGGCAGCCTGTGAACGGCGTCACATATATATTGTATTAAGGATCCATCTATCTGTTAGACCGCATAACGCCCGGAATACCGCATCGTGAACCCTTCCCAAGCCGCCAACTAAGCACCCTTTCCTTCTTTTGCTTTCAGTTCTTCTGCTTTTAAGTCAGCCTCCGTTTTTACCTTTTTAAAATCCACACGCAGCAAGCCGAAAATACCCATATAAATGTTAGCGATCCACACCAGGGAAAAACCAGCTATCAGGTATCCCCGCCAATCCGTGTATAGTAAAGTGTAGCGGGTGATAATGAGCATAAACAGCGTTACGTAATGGCTGAAACAATACTCGCAGGTAAACAGGTAAAAGAATTTTCTTGCTAATAGTGATTTCGCTTCTTTTGAGCGACGGCCACAATACTCCCTCGGCTCCCGGAAAACTTCCTCATGGGTAACGGTCCATGCGATGCAGGCAATCGGTATTGCCAACATAAACAACCAAACGATTTGTAAGGACATGGTCATAGTAATTTGTTTTTTGGGTATACAATAAAAAACATGCCATACCACCTTGACTTTAACTCTCTAACAGTCTCATACGGCAGGCATTGATAGCAGTTAAGCCCAGTTTTTATACCGCTGTGTTTACCGCTACCCCTATTGGTGCACCGTAACGGCTATTAATCACCCCATTTTTGGAGCGCAATATATTCGCTGTATTCCTGCCGAAAGTTACGCAACTCAACAAGAATTATATCATTTGGCAGCAGCCTGGATTTTTATTTCCATCGCACCATTTTAAAGATAGACAGCCTTATGGTGTTGCTAACTTGAGAAGGGAATCCGAAAACGTGCAGGAGCGACTAGTTTGATACCCATTGCCAGTTTTTTAAAAGAATAGGTCCGCGTAATGATTTTACTTAGCCATTTTTAATGCAGCCCGGCTAACATGCACTATCGCTCAGGGCCGACGATCCTATTAATCCCCAATTTTTCAGTTGTGATGAATGAGTTTGTGAAAAATCAGGCTGTGATTAATTTATTAATTACAAGACGTTTATACACAAACCTGTGAAAAATCATGCTGTGATTAACTAATTAATCACAAGCCATTTTATCACAAAATCAAATCTGGCTTACATTGTAAAATGAAACAAAGACATAGTTATGAAAAAGACCGATACTGGAAATTCAAACTGAGACACAACCAATTTTTCCACCTGCTTTTATTCCGTTACCAATAACTTACATTTGTCCACCTCCAATTACATTTTTCAAACCATTATTAAAACACTAAAAAGACTACCACCATGGGAAAATACAAAGCCGGAGTATTATTTGGCGAAGAACTGGAAGCACTTTACAACGATGCAAAAGACAACGCATTTGCGATGCCAGCCGTTAATTGCATTGGCACCAACACCATCAATGCCACCCTGGAAGCGGCGGCCAAAGTAAATTCACCAGTCATTGTTCAATTTAGTAATGGCGGCGCACAGTTTGTGGCTGGAAAAGGCATGCCCAACGATAAAATGCAGGGCAATATTTCAGGCGGCGTTTCGGGCGCTTTACATATTCACAATGTGGCAAAATATTATGGTGTACCCGTAGTGTTGCATACGGACCATGCTGCTAAAAAATGGCTGCCGTGGATCAGCGGTTTGATTGATGCCGGCGAGCAGTTTTACAAAGAAAAAGGCCAGCCATTATTCAGCAGCCATATGCTTGATCTTAGTGAGGAGCCATTGGAAGAAAACATTCATACTTCCGTAGAATTTTACAAACGCATGGCACCCCTGGGCATGAGCATCGAGATAGAACTGGGTGTTACCGGTGGCGAAGAAGATGGCGTGGACAATAGCGATGTTGAAAATGACAAATTATATACCCAGCCGCAACATGTGGCCTATTCTTATACTGAACTGAGCAAAGTGGGTAAATTATTTACCGTTGCCGCTGCTTTTGGTAATGTACACGGGGTGTATAAGCCAGGCAACGTGGAACTACGTCCTGAAATTTTACACAATAGCCAGGTATTTATAGAGAAGGAACTGGGCACCGGTCCAAAACCAGTTTATTTCGTGTTTCATGGCGGCAGCGGCTCACCTCAAAGCCAGATCCGTGAGGCGATTGGTTATGGGGCTATCAAAATGAACATTGATACCGACCTGCAATGGGCTTTCTGGGATGGAATTCTTGAAAATTATAAGAAGTATGAAGGCTACCTGCAGGGCCAGCTGGGTAATCCCGATGGTGCTGACAAGCCCAACAAAAAACATTATGACCCGCGGGTTTGGCTTCGTAAAGGCGAAGAAGCCTTTATCAAACGCCTGGAAGTAGCTTTTGATGACCTGAATTGTATTAACAGGAATGCGTAGTTGGTTTATTGGTTGATTAGTTTATTAGTTAACTAGTTGATTGCCTGTCAGGCGCTTTCTTCATTTTCTTAGGCATTTATACTGTGGACAATAACACTTTTCCAGGTACGTTTTGAATACAGAAATTTTAAACTAGCCAGTCAAAAAAACCTGCCTGCTTTTGGGGGCAGGTTTTTTATATTTGAGTGAGCAACCAATATTCCAAACGCATACCGAAAACAACAAGGATGTAAAGGATACAATCAGAAAATTGGAGAAAGAAGGATGGATATTAGTAAGACAGAAACGTATTCATAAACAATACCGGCATCCCGATAAAGCAGAATTAATTACGATACCAGATCATGGCAACAATGAAGAGTTGGCTATTGGTGTTGCTGAAAAAATTAAAAAAATTGCAAACCTTAAATAAGTTGCCATGGAATATCTTGTTATTTACGAAAAGGCAGAAGACGGAACTGTTTGGGCACAAATTCCTGATTTACCAGGGTGTTTTTCAAGTGGTTTTACACTGATAGAAGCTAAGCAGAACGTTAGAGATGCTATTGAATTACATCTTGAAGGCCTTCACGAAGAAGGCTTTGCCACGCCAATCCCAAGCGTTTCATTTGAACTTGTCGAAGTGTAATGTAACCCTGTCAGTTAATGGTCTCTTCATTAATAAAACTTGGCTTATTGATACCAATGACCATAGCTGCACACATGCTAATTCTTTCTTTTACACGAAAGACCCTTTATTTGCACCCCATTACGTTCCATTTACCTGGTAAACTGAAATAAAGACCATGAGCGACAAAGACAAAATAAAATCAATTGACGATTTTGAAATAAACCTGGCCGGCGAAGAATCGGAAACGGCAGAGGCCAGGGAAAAAAGGAGCTGGTTCAAGCGGAAACACAAAAATATTGTTACTACAACAGCAGAAAAGCGGGACGCCCCCGATGGACTCTGGATCAAATGCCCGAACTGCAAATACACCTGTACGGTAATGGAATTGAAAGAAAACCTGTACACCTGCCCCAAATGCACCTACCACCACCGCATCGGCAGCGAGGAATATTTCGACATTTTGTTTGATAACAAAGAATATACAGAGCTATTTGCAAATATCCGGTCGAAAGACTTCCTGGGTTTCACCGATCTGAAGCCCTACGGTAAAAGGCTCACGGAAACCTATGCCAAAACCGACCTTAACGATTCCATCAGCGTAGCTGTGGGTAAGGTTTTGGGGCATGACCTGGTGATCGCCTGCATGGATTTTGAATTTATTGGCGGTAGCCTTGGTAGTGTGATGGGTGAAAAAATATCCCGTGGCATTGACTACAGCATTCACCACCGCACGCCCTTTATGATCATCAATAAAAGTGGTGGCGCCAGGATGATGGAAAGCGCTTTCAGCCTGATGCAACTGGCCAAAACCAGCGGTAAGCTGAGTCAGCTGAGTGATGCAAAAATTCCCTATATCAGCCTTTGTACCGACCCAACCTTTGGTGGTACTACCGCTTCCTTCGCCATGCTGGGCGATATCATCATCGCCGAGCCCGATGCGCTGATCGGCTTTGCCGGCCCCAGGGTAATTAAAGAAACCATAAAAAAAGACCTGCCAAAAGGTTTCCAGCGGAGTGAGTTTTTGCTGGAGCACGGCTTCCTTGATTTCATCGTTCATCGCAAGGAACTGAAGGACAAACTGGCTACGATGCTGGATCTGTTCCGGTCGTGAATAAGGAAATAGCGAATAGAACTTTATTTTCCTCTCCGGACTCGCAAAACGTGTAACCCGAACCTGAGGAACCTGCTTTTCATCTTCAGTCCGTCCATTAAAAACATCAACTTTTTCGGATAGATTGTAATGGGAAATAGGTATTATTTAGCAATCCTATTTTTTTTAGGAAGTCCGATTTTTGCCATTTTCTGTTCTGCTAAATGTACTTTCTTGGGGAACAAAACAATGTTATCCAGTACATCCAGCTTCTTGTCGATGATGACTATGGGAACTTTGCTATTGTTTAAGTCTGCTATCGTTTTCATAATTTCAAATTTACGTCTCTTTTCGTTTTGCAAGGAATGATGTGTAGTTTTTCCCGGCTTCGAAATACTCCCACTCTTCATTAAATTCACCATATAGTTCAAAATCAGCCCTGATCTCTTCCAAATATTTTGTAATTCCCATTCTATAAAGTCTTGTTCGCGCATTTGTACTTCCTGTTGCAAATATCCAGATGTCAGGATGTTTATCACAGAATGCATATACAGCAGCAATTACCGTCGCCAATACTTTCTCGCTATCTCCGTTGTTACTTATCGCAAGGTCATTTATTTCATCGTTATCCAAACCCTTATCGCCAAAAGCAAGATTATACACTTGTTCCTGATTAATTGCTGTAAACTGGACTCTTTTTACGATTAAGCCTTTCGGGCCTTCGCTTATAAATTCATAACTGGATAACCCCTGACCTGCTTTAAGTTGATATTTAGGTAGTTTCATTTCTGGTTCAACGTTACCAATTAATTTCAAGATACAACAAGGTTTCTTGCCTTTAGATTTACAAACTGGACTACAAAAACAACCAGTTACATTTGAACCTTCTAATAACAACCTGTTGCCTTTTTTTCAATTATGAGTATTAACAACAAAGCCGCCTACCACGAATATTTTATAGAGCAGCAGTTTACCGCAGGCCTGGTCCTCACCGGAACCGAGGTAAAATCATTGCGTGCAGGTAAGGCCAGCTTTAACGATGCCTATTGCCTGTTTGATAAAGGCGAACTTTATGTAAAAAGCCTGCATATCTCCGAATACAAAATGGGCACTATTTACAACCATTTACCTACCCAGGAGCGGAAATTGCTGCTCAATAAAAAGGAACTAAAAAAGCTCGAAGCAAAAACCAAGGAGAAGGGCTATACCATCGTTCCCCTAAAAATTTTCTTTAACGAAAACGGCTGGGCCAAAATTGAAATCGGCCTGGGTAAAGGCAAGCAGACCCACGACAAACGGGAATCAATTAAAGAGCGGGATACTAAGAAGGAGATTCAACGCTACCTCAAAAGATAATTTTTTAATGGATAATTGAGTAATGGATAATTAGGTAATGGATAATGGCGTAATGGATAATGAGGTACCCGATGCATTATCCTAACTTGCTACTGGTCGTTCTCTACTTGCTTCTCCCCTCTTACTACTTACTACTCCCTTCTTACTACTTGCTACTTGCTACTTACTACTTACTACTTGCCCCCTCAGGCGCAGAATATTTTGAAAACAATAAAGGCAGCGCTAATGGCAATATTTCGAAGTACGGGATCCGCATAATGAAATAGTCCATTACCAGGAATGCGAAGAAGAGTAAGAGCAAAAGGCGGTCGTATTTTTTGGTAAAGAAGCCGGCGATAAAAGTAAGTTCCAGCACCATGCTGCCGAGGTATAGGCAATAACCAACGATCTGGTGTTTTACCAGCCAGTAAATAAAATGCGTAAACCAATTTTCGGGCGCAGACACCAGGTACTCTTTATGCTGCATCAGCAGGATGCCGCTCATCTGTTCGGGGTTGAAAGCTCCGCCCTGCCTCAGTTTCCAAATGGCAGCCGAGGCAAAAAAGAACAGGAAGAAATACCGCATGGCATTCATCAGAAAGTAGAAGCTTTTTAATCTCACCGCCATCAGGACAAATGGATAGAGCAGCCAGCCTACATGTCCTTCAATGGAATTGGTTGGATATAAGGTATAGCATTGCGCATACGCCCAGTTCACCACCAGCATTACAAACGCAACCCAGGGTATCCATTTAATATTGCGCTTGTAAGCCAGCAAGTACAGAAGCGGCATGGAATAAAAAAGCACATCAAACAAAACCCAGCCAGCCTTATTATCCAGCAGCCATTGGTGAATGCCGGTTTGCATAAAGAGCCAGGTGGTACCATCAAAGCGCGTGTTGAAAAAATGCGGCTGCATCTGGTACATCCACATACCATTGAGCCATTTGTAGATAGCTAAAGTGTAAAACAACCACACAAAATACCGGACAAACCGATCACGATCATTTAAAGAAAATGGGGTTGTCATTGGAATCGCTAAAAAAGCCTCTTGGCGTGAATAATTCATTTCCATTCCAGTATGCCGGAGCCGGATTGTCGACATCTTCTGGCTTATTTAGATCGAGTGCCGACCTCGACCAATTCAATTGGTATCGTTGGTACCAGATTCTGAAATCAGTTTTACTAATGGAAGATTTGAAATTTTCAGGTTTAGGATCCGGCAAGTGGAGTTTCCTGAAAATTCTCATGATCTCATTTTCAAAAAGAGAATCATTCATGGCCAGCGATTTAAACTGGTGAATTGTATGATACATTTTATCTTCTCTTTGAGGAGAAAGCTGTCGCAGAAATACCGGCATATATCCACCGTGATATACCTCATAGTGTGGCTCGATTTTTATCACTTCACTATACATCCCATAATTATACCACGGGCTAAACACCATCCCACCCTTATAAAAACAAAACAACTGTACCAGCACAAAAAAAAGCATACCGATGGCCAACGCTTTGTTGTACCGGTATACTTTTTTTAGAAACACCATTGGATGTATGTATATGATCTGAGATGTTTTGACCAACTATAATTCCTTCGCGAGTGCATCTATAAAAGATTTACTCATTGCAGCTATATTGGTTTCGTACTGCCCCAGGTGCTCCGAAACTCCTTTTTGCCAGGACTGGAAAAATCCGAGGTAGTTTTTGTCTTTCGCATACGGAATCGTAATCCGGCCCTGCTTCGCTTCTACACCGCCCTCCAGCAATTTGTAGGCTACAGTAAGGTCTGTGTTTTCAGTAAGGAGGGCTACAGTGCTCCAATGCACCGGATACATCGCTACCATTACGAGGTGGGTTCTGTCACGCATCGAAAATACATTCGGAACCTTTTCCACTACCAGTTCCAGCTTCTTGCCTGCGAGCTTTTCTTTAAGGCTTTTGTTGGCCGCACTAAAAATGGCAGATGTAAAGTTGTCAATCGGAATTTTGGGATTGAGGGTACAGGTAAAGATTTCATCGAACCTCCAATACACTACCAGTGGTAGCACTTTCCTCGTCCTGATCGACTCAGACACCTGATCGTTGCCTGTTAAAAGCGGTGAGGTCACCGACACATACTCATTGGTCTTTATCTTCTTCGGAGAACGAAGTGCGATATTATCTGCTACCGCAATATCAAATTTTGCCGGCGTTAAACAGCCTGTTAGCAGGCTTCCACACACCAGCAGTGTAGCCATAACGCTCGTTGCAAGGGTCTTCATGGTATCAGTAAGGTTATTTGTTTGCTTATCCCTTCTAAAAAACATAAACTAAAAAAGGTTTCAGAAAAAAAGATATACATCATCGCATATTAAAAATAACTCAGGTTGGTATCCGGTGTTAGCGCCAGTAAGGTCTCATACATCAGCTTGATGGTACTTTCGATATCGCTCTTGTGCAGCATCTCCACTGTGGTATGCATGTAACGAAGCGGTATAGATATCAACGCCGACGGGCAACCATCGTTGGCATATGCAAAACTATCGGTATCCGTTCCCGTGCTGCGGCTTACGGAGTTGAGCTGTACGTCTATCTTTTTATCAGCAGCCACTTCGCGGATTAAGTCCAGCAACTTGTTGTGCACCGCAGGTCCGAAAGTGAGCGACGGTCCTTTACCACACTGGATATCACCTTGTATTTGTTTGCTGATCATTGGCGTGCTGGTATCATGCGTTACATCGGTAATAATGGCCACATCCGGCTTCAGCCTCCGGGCAATCATCTCCGCACCACGAAGGCCAATTTCTTCCTGTACCGCATTCACCACGTACAACGTATAAGGAAGTTTTACTTTATTTTCTTTCAGCATCCTCGCCACTTCGGCTATCATAAAACCACCAATCCGGTTGTCGAAGGCGCGGCCGATATAATAGCCATACGCCAGTTCGTCAAAACCTTCTTCATAGGTAACTACGCAACCTACATGAATGCCCAGGTCTTCTACTTCTTTTTTGGTGCGGGCGCCGCAGTCCAGCCAAAGGTTGTCTACTTTGGGCTGTGTTTCCTTATCTGCACTTAACCGGGTATGGATGGCAGGCCAGCCAAATACCGCTTTCACCATTCCTTTTTTTGTATGAATCAACACCCTTTTCGCCGGTGCGATCTGGTGATCCACGCCGCCATTTCTTTTCAGGTACATCAGGCCCTTGTCGTCGATATAATTTACAAACCAGCTGATCTCATCGGCATGGGCTTCTATCACTACTTTAAATTCTTGCCCCGGATTAATCACTGCCACGGCGGTACCATAGGGATCGGTTATTTTTTCGTCGGCAAAAGGCATTACATAATCCAGCCATACTTTTTGCCCGCTGCTCTCAAAACCTACCGGGCTTGCGGTGTTCAGATAATTCCGCATAAAAGCATTGGATGCCTCGGACAACAGTTCCTGCTCTTTTTTTGACGCTTTCTTTTTATTTTTTTCTTTGGCCATAGTGAGTATAAAATTTCTCCGAAAGTAATGGAATAGGAGGTATTACACCGCCAGCAATAGTCGGTGAAGAACATAATTGTATCCTAGCCATTGTGTCAACAGGTCCTTGGGACAAGGTTCTATTGATCAGATATGGCTTTTTATAAACGAAAAAATGCTGGGCGCCCGGGCGGGCTATCCGCTACAAGTCCTCGGCGGCGCATGTTACGGCGCAGCTTCGCAACTCAGGCAACTTCCGCCGCCTGTGGGCTTTCCGCTGCTATCCCTGGCGCAGCTCCGCGATTGTAAATCCCTGACATGGTTAAAAGTTTCAATTATTTTCGCGTGGAATGGCGCCGCCCTTTCAGGGCTCATTGATATCATATTGCAAGTTCCCAGGGCGTTGCCCCGGGCTAATGAGCTTAATCCGTACAGGGCATATTTATCGCCATTTTTTTAACTTGATAATCCAGTTTTTTTATCTCATTTCTACATAATACCTACCATCGATCCGCGTGTATCCTCTGAAAAAATAAGAAAAACTCCGGCCGGATTCGCCACCGCCCCTATTATCCTAATAATAAGCATGCATGCGATTACAGCAGCCTAGAAAACACCTGATAAAATCGCTAAAACTAGCTCGCAAGCATCCCTATCCAATGGAATACCCATACGATAGCCGCCCTGAAAGGGCAATACATAGTAGCCCGGGGTATCGCCCCGGGAATGAGTGCATCAGTGTCCACCGGGCCCTGAAAGGGCAAAACAAAAATCATTGATCAGATTTTCCGCATCACACGTTAATATGCCTCCAGCCAAAAAATAGTTCAGGATGGTAAACTGACAACACTGTATTAGCTTCCCGTTCGATTTTTAAATTGTAAAATGCCCTATGAAAATTTTGAAGCCCGTAATATTTTTAGCCGGTCTGTGTAGCATCGCTGTCACTGCCAGCTGCCAGGCCAATAACCTCATCACCGTAGAAGTAAATCAGCCTGGCGCCACGATTCAGCCGACCATGTGGGGGGTATTTTTTGAAGACATCAATATGGGTGCCGACGGCGGCATTTATGCGGAACTGGTAAAGAACAGGTCGTTTGAATTTGCTAAACCCATGATGGGCTGGAAAGTGCTGGGCAAGCCCGCCACCGAAGGCGATTTCTTAGTAACCAACCGCCAGCAGACCAACACGGCTAACCCAAGATACCTTCATGTAACCCTGCACAATACAAAAAAGGGAGTCGGATTATCAAATGAAGGTTTCCGTGGCATGGGTATTAAGAGCGGTGCCCGGTACGATTTTTCTGTAATGTACCGGCAAACAGCGCCCAGCCTCACCATGCATATAGAATTGGTAAATGCTACAAACGAAATCATTGGCAGCACCACTTTAATTACAAAAGCCACCGGGGACGCATGGGCGAAGCCAAAGATTAGTTTTGATGCAACCGCTACGGCGGCTAAAGCCAAAATGAATATCTGGTTTGAAGGCGATGGCATCATCGACCTCGATATGATTTCTCTGTTTCCGCAAGACACCTGGAAAAAAAGGCCCGGCGGCATGCGGGCAGACATGATCCAACTGCTGGCAGATATGAAACCCGGCTTTATCCGTTTTCCGGGCGGTTGTATCGTAGAAGGCATCGATCTAACCAACCGCTATCAATGGAAAAAAACCATTGGCCCTATTGAAGAAAGACAGTTAATCATGAACCGCTGGAACGTGGAGTTTGCCCACAAGCCGACACCCGATTATTTCCAGACTTTTGGGTTGGGATTTTTTGAATATTTCCAGCTGGCAGAAGATATTGGTGCAGCACCCCTGCCGATTCTAAACTGTGGCATGGCCTGCCAGTTCAACACTGCTGAAACTGTACCGCTCGACCAGTTGGATCCCTATGTTCAGGATGCCCTGGACCTGATCGAATTTGCCAACGGCCCCGTTACATCACCCTATGGAAAAGTACGTGCCGACATGGGCCACCCGGCACCATTTAATTTAAAAATGATGGGCGTTGGCAACGAAAATTGGGGACCGCAGTATATAGAACGCCTGCAGGTTTTTACCAAAGCCATCAAGTCAAAATACCCTGATTTTAAACTGGTCAACAGTTCCGGCACCGATCCGAATGGCGACCGCTTTGATTACCTGAATGGTGAGCTTCGGAAAATGAATGCAGATTTCATTGACGAACATTACTACCGCAAACCCGAGTGGTTTTTACAGAATGCTACCCGGTACGATAATTATCCGCGCAACGCCACCAAAATATTTGCGGGCGAGTATGCGGCGCAAAGCGACAAAACCGTAAGCGTGGATAATAAAAACAACTGGCAAACAGCCATCGCCGAGGCCGCATTTCTTACCGGTCTCGAGCGCAACGCCGATGTGGTACAAATGGCTTCATACGCACCATTATTTGCACATGTAGATGCCTGGCAATGGGCACCAGATATGATTTGGGTGGATAACCTGCGCAGTTTTGGAACGCCCAATTATTATGTGCAGAAACTCTATTCGTTGAACAAAGGCTCACAAGTAGTTCCAGCCACCATCAACAATGCTGCTATCACCGGAAAGAACGGCTTATATGGCAGTTCCTGTATCGACAAGGCAACCAATGAAGTGATCCTGAAACTGGTAAACACCACCGATAAAGAACTGGCTTATGATGCACTATTGGATGGCATAAAAAAAATGCCGGAACATGCAAGCCTTACAGTTTTGAAAGCCGATCCCACAGCCGTTAACTCACTCGACGCTCCCATGGCAGTTGCGCCACAGGAATCTACCATCAACCTGAAAGGCAAAAACATCAGCCTGAGCCTCGCACCATTTTCGTTTACGATTTTGAGGGTGAAAATCTAAGAATGTGGAAGTGAAGAAGTGTGGAGCTGTAAAAATCAAGAAATGTGGAGAGCTGAAAATCAGTTAATACAGCGAATCGTTTCGCGACTATTCCCAAAAAGCTACCCGCTGCACAGGGGCACCCCGGAATTTATCCCGATTATTTCGGGAGGGGACCGGGGGCAAAAATGCGGAGGAAATGAATCAACCAAGAGACAAGGATCAATGGGCAAGAGACAAGGATCAAGGATCAAGGGACAAGAGCAGTTGCAAAGCTTTAAAATTTTAAGATCGTCCATTTCTTCTTGAAACCCATAAACCTTATTCAGGCAAGGACAAATAACCAATAATCAATACCCAATAATTAATAATCAACCGCCAAACATGAAATCATCCCTGGCAGTATTACTTTGTATTTATGCCGGTAGTTCGTGGTCACAGAGTGGAGATACCTTGCGGATACGACCGCCCGTTCCTCCTGTAGGCACAATTACAACTACCGCGCAAACACCGGTGCATGACCCGGTGATGATTAAAGAAGGAAACAGGTATTATCTTTTTTGTACAGGCTTTGGCATCGCTGTTTTTTCATCCACCGATTTGAAAGATTGGAGAAAAGAAAAGCCGGTTTTTGATAAGGCACCGCAATGGGCAGTCGATACCATTCCAGGTTTCAGGGGGCATATTTGGGCGCCGGACATCAGTTACCACGATGGGCTATTCTACCTCTACTATTCTGTATCTGCTTTCGGCAAAAACACGTCTGCTATTGGCGTAGCCACCAACAAAACATTGGTTGCAGGTTCGCCCGATTTTAATTGGACAGACCATGGTCTGGTAATACAATCCTACCCAGGAAAAACCAACTGGAATGCGATTGACCCGAATCTTATTGAAGATGACAAAGGCCAGCCCTGGCTTAGTTTCGGATCTTTTTGGGATGGTCTAAAACTCGTAAAATTAACTGCTGACCGGCTGGCTATTGCAGAAGACATTACTTCCATTCCCACCATTGCCAGTCGCAAAAAGCAACCCTCGGGCGACAATCTGCCGGCCGTAGATGACAACCCTAAAGATGCCGGCGGCAATGCGATAGAAGCACCTTTTATCTTTTATAAAAACGGCTACTATTATCTCTTTGCCTCCATTGATTATTGTTGCAAAGGTGTCAAAAGCACTTATAAAATGATTGTTGGCCGCAGCCAGCAAATCAAGGGCCCCTATTTGGATAAAGCCGGTATATCCATGGCGAATGCCGGAGGCAGTTTGGTGCTGGCCGGCGATGACAAATGGTATGGGGTGGGGCATAATGCGGTGGTACGTTTTGATGGGCAGGATTATTTGGTTTTCCATGGATACGATGCTGCCGATAACGGCCGCTCGAAGCTGCGGGTGGAAAAGATTAGTTGGGATATCGAAGGGTGGCCTGTGTTAGTACTATAGCCCCTATTACCGTTGGCTGAAGCCAACGGTAATAGGGGTTTTATTGAGGGTCCCTCACCATCCAATCAAAACACAGTTCTTGCAGCTACCTAACGTCCATTACCGCTGGCTTCGGCCAACAAATCCATTCCCGATGGCTGAAGCCAACAGAAGGAATTCCCTAATTTCATGCAACAACATTCATGTAGCACGTGATCCTGCTTTCCCGCAAACTTAATTTTCCACCACCAGAAAGCGCCGGCGATGACGGCCTGCTCTGCATGGGCGGCGATCTCAGCGTAGAGCGCTTGCTGCTGGCTTACCGGAATGGCATTTTCCCCTGGTACGAAGGCGATATACCCATTTGGTGGAATCCCGATCCGCGGTTTGTCTTGTTTCCGGGGGATCTAAAAGTGAGTAAAAGCATGAAGCAGGTATTGAAACGCAAAGACTTCACCATCACTTGTAATACCCATTTCTTAGATGTGATTCGCAACTGCCAGCAGGCAAAACGCGAAGACCAAAACGGCACCTGGATCAACGAGGATGTGATAGATGCTTATAATCGCTTACATGAACTGGGTTATGCTATCAGCTATGAAGCTTGGCAGGATAGCGAACTCGTGGGTGGCTTTTATGGTCTCCGGATAGGCCAGGTGTTTTTTGGCGAAAGTATGTTTAGCAAACTGAGTAACGCCAGCAAAGCAGCGTTTATTACCGGTGTACAAGACCTGATCCGGAAAGACATTCAACTGATCGATTGCCAGGTGTATACGCCACATCTCGAAAGCCTGGGTGCAGGAATGATTGCAAGAAAGGATTTTCTGGCTTTGCTGAAGCAACTGATAAAGAATGAGGCAGACGCCAATTCTTAGCAGGGCACAAGACCTTGAGTAGACTATCTCCATTTTTGCTGCCATTGGGTCAATAGCCCTGGGAAAACTCCCTGAATAATGACGTAATGACCCAATTACTCAATAACCTAATGATCTAATGACGAATTCACCATTGTGCCACCGACTACAATAACAAATTGCACAGCCGATGGACTTACTACAGCCCGGTGGATGCCGGATTGGAGTGGAAAACCCACAGGCGGCGCAGCGGTGGCATCGGCAAAGCTGCGCAGCTACATCCGCCGCCGGGGATTTGGAACGAAAAGCCGGAACCATAGTTGCCCTGCATTCCGAGGCCCAAAGCCCCTGATTAAAAAAAAATTTTTACGGCCCGGCAATCAACCCTTTTAATAGGCAGCAGGCTTATCTTCGCCGCACTTAAAAAACTCCACCACCATGAATTTGCATGAATACCAGTCGAAAGAATTGTTGAAAAAATATAATGTGCCCGTACAGGAAGGCATTGCTGTAGATAATGTAATGAGCGCCGAAGAGGCCTACCGTCAAATTAAGACGCAGACCGGTAATTCATTCGCAGTAATTAAAGCCCAGATACATGCAGGTGGCCGTGGTAAGGGTAAGATTATTGGATCTGAACAACGTGGCGTGGCCGTGGCCAAAAGCCTGGAAGACGTAACCACCATTGCCCGCAATATTCTAGGCCGCACGCTGGTTACCATACAAACCGGCCCTGCCGGTAAGAAAGTGAGCAAGATCCTGATCGCCCAGGATGTGTACTATCCAGGTCCTAATCCGATAAAGGAATTTTACCTTTCTATCCTCCTCGATCGGGCGAAAGGACAGAATGTTATTATGTACAGTACTGAAGGTGGTATGGACATTGAAGAAGTAGCCCACAACACGCCTGATAAAATATTTAAAGAGTGGGTGCACCCTGCTGGAGGACTGCTGGCTTTCCAGGCACGTAAAATCGCCTTTAACCTGGGCCTGAGCGGCGATGCATTTAAGAGCTGTGTGAAATTTGTAACGAACCTTTACAGCGCTTATGTTGGCCTGGATTGTGGTATGGTAGAAATCAACCCGCTGTTCAAAACGAGCGACGAAAAAATGATCGCCGTGGATTGCAAAATGAGCCTGGACGAAAACGCCCTGATGCGCCATAACGACCTTGCGGCTTTGAGGGATGTCACTGAAGAAGATCCTACAGAGGTAGAAGCTGGCCAGTTCAACCTGAATTTTGTAAAACTGGATGGCAATGTAGGTTGCATGGTTAATGGGGCGGGTCTGGCGATGGCGACCATGGACATGATTAAATTAAGCGGTGGTGAGCCAGCCAACTTCCTGGACGTAGGCGGTAGCGCCAATGCTCAGACGGTAGAAGCCGGCTTCCGTATCATTTTAAAAGATCCCAAAGTAAAAGCGATCCTGATTAATATTTTTGGTGGTATCGTACGTTGCGACCGTGTGGCGCAGGGTGTGATAGACGCCTACAAAACAATCGGTGAAATCAAAATTCCAATCATCGTTCGCCTCCAGGGAACCAACGCGACTGAAGCCAAAAAACTGATTGACGAAAGTGGCCTTAAGGTAGAAAGTGCGATCCTGCTTAGCGAAGCCGCAGATTTGGTGAACAAGGCGGTAGCCTAACTTTTTTCCCAGATGCAAGGTGCAGACTACAAAATCCGGCATCAGAAAGAATATTAAAATGGCCCGGGAACGTTTCCGGGTCATTTTAATTTGCAAGGAATAATGTACATATAGGATTAGGCACGATATTTACAAATATCACCGCTAAATCCGTCGTGTGCATGAACAATTGTGTGTGTCGCTGTGTGCTATCCTATTTTATCTTATTGCATTTTCTACCAGTGGCATCCTATGCGAATTCCTGGTATGCTTCCGAAAATGGGCTTAGCACTAATGCCGGCACCTTTTCAAATCCCTGGCCCCTTTCTTATGCTTTAAACCGGCCTTCCACCGTGATTATTCCTGGCGATACGTTGTGGATCAGGGGCGGAACATACAAGGGCGTATTTACCAGCAACCTGTATGGTAGTTCTATATCTCCGGTAACGGTTCGAAATTATCCTAATGAAAGAGCAGTCATTATGGGAAATGCTACTGCCATAGTGGATGAAGTAGTACTGACTATCAATGGCCAGTTTAGCCAGTTTATCGGTCTGGAGATCACCTCCAACGCACCCTCCAGGATATCCGCCGGCATCACCGATCCACCCGCTGATATATACACTGCTACGGGGGTGTATGTGTACGGCGTTTCAGTGAAGCTCATCAATTGCATCATCCATGATTGTCCGCGTGGGGGTATTGGATATTGGAAAAACTCCCTCAATGCGGAAGTCTATGGCTGTGTAGTTTATAATAATGGCTATTCCAATTCTCTAAGAGGTCATGGCCCGAACATTTACATTCAAAATAATGATGAGACCAAACCCAAGAGCATCGTCAACAGCTTTGTTTTCAATGGCTTTAGTGTGGGTCTTCAATTCTATTCCTCATCAAGCGATGTATTACGTGGGTTTATGGTAGACAGTTGCACGGTTTTTAATTCGGGTGCCAACGCTATTCCAAGCCAGGCAAGGCGGATGAACCTGCTGGCAGGCGGGGCTAACTCAAGTGTCAGTGCCCGGGTAAGAAACCTTACGGTAACCAACTCTATTTTTTACCGGGATACGACTGACAACTCACTTTCCGCCTTTATTCCCTATAGTTCTTTCAGAAAAAATGTGGAGCTGGGCACAGAAGACGAGGCCTTGTGGGATGTCGATGTAAAATTCAATAACAACCTCATTTATGGCGATCCTACTCCCCTTTTGCTACATCGCTGGGACTCAGGTTCTTTCAGGAACAACTTTCTTTACGCTTACAAGAGCAACACAACCTTAGGTCAATACCTTATAGAGCAGCCTAACAATGCAGCGCCATTCTCCAACTGGAATTCCAATACCTATTATACCAACCTGTCAACATTTACTACCCCCTTTGGTGACAAAACCTTCGCCAACTGGAAAGAGGTTTATGGTGTAGACAGTAACTCCACGTTTACCAATACTGCCCCGGTAAATAACCAGTATTTTGTTCGTCAGAATCGCTTCGAGCCCCATAAATACTACGTTACCGTTCAAAATTACACCGGGCAGAACTCAGTGAATATCCCGGTGGCCGATACAGGACTTACCAATACAGCCTATGCTGTGTTCGACGTTCAGAATTCAGTGAGGATCGCTGTAGATACCGGCACCTTCAACGGTAGTTTTATTACGGTTAATATGAACCTGACAGCAGTTGCTGCCCTTACCGGAACCATACCTGTTGCACCAAAACATTCCAGCAAAACCCTCGGTACTTTTATCATAGAATTTTATCCGGAATTCAAAACCAAAAAAGCTGGCAATTGGGCTGATCCGTCGGTATGGGACATTGGCCAGGTGCCTAAGTATTTCAACAAGGTCCGCATCAATCACGCAGTTTCCATCACTGCGAATGCTGCGTGCAAATCGGTTGTCGTTGGCAACAATGCCCAGGCCAGTCTACAGGCTGGCGTGCTGCTGAATGTAGGCCAGCAATAAAAGTCATTGATCAATGGGTTATTATGTCAATCAACTAATCACCCACTGACCTATTGATCCACTGCCCCATTGAGCTAATTACGCCTTAGAAAGTAAAGTGATGAGTAGTGGCATGCGGTGGGTGCATTTATAATGGTCGTCTGGCAAAATTGTCAAAATAATTGAAAGACTACGGAGAGGCACCTCTTTAGGGGACAGGGGGCTAAAAAAGGCTGCTACAATCTTCAATGCACCTCATGCTATTGCCAACCATCAATCAATAATTGCCTAAGTTTATGGCTTAAAACACCGCCCTGTAAAATTCCTGAATGATGCGTAACCAAAACAAATTTCTAATACTGCTGGCCCTGGTGATACCGCTGCTTTGGGGCTGCCCGGCGAAAATTATAGAGCAAAAAAAAGAGGATCTGGTTATCAAACTGATCACAAGTAATATCTGGCTGATGGATAATTTTTATGAAGGCACTACAAACCTCACGACAGATTTTGCTGCCTATGAGTTTAAGTTTAACGAAGATGGCAGCGTCTATGGCATGAGGACCGGTTTACCGAATGCCGTAGGAACCTGGACAGCCAGTGCCGCCACCATGACCATCCAATCGAATTTTCCAACAGAGACAGGCATCCTGAAAAAGCTCAATGGCACTTTCACCATCACCAATTCTTCCCTTTCTGATGTAAGTGCCCACCGCTTTGAAGGAACAGTGGAACTCAAACTCCACCTCATTAAAAAATAGATCCGCAGCCACATCTTGTGGCTGTTTTCTTATGGCTAATTCCTATTTCCGGTTTAAGCAATTTACCATTCACCAGGAGCAGTGTGCCATGAAGGTTACGACGGATGGGTGCCTGTTTGGTGCCTGGTGCGCCGCAGAAGCACAGAACCTCCATCTGCCTGCGGCGCATACCCTGCTCGATATAGGCGGCGGCACAGGCCTGTTATCGCTCATGTACGCACAGCTACATTCGGGCGCTTCGATGCATGCCGTTGAGTACGACCCGGCTGCTGCCATTCAGGCAACAAAAAATGCCAATGAGTCGCTATGGGCCGACAGAATCGCTATTTTTCAACAAGACATTAAAACATTCCGGCCCGAAGTAAAATATGATGTGATCATTAGCAACCCGCCTTTTTATGAGCAACAGTGGCAGGGCCCGCAGGCAAAAAAGAATGCGGCGCACCATAGCACTGAGCTTTCATTAGACCAACTATTCGAGGCTGTAGGCCGGCTGCTGCAACCCGGAGGATATTTCCTGGTGCTGCTTCCCTGGTACCGCTGTGAGGAAGCTATCAGGCTGGCTGAAGTGAGATCGCTCTTTGTAGCTAACACAGTTGCAGTAAGGCAAACGCCAGCTCATGATTTTTTCAGATGCATGTTATTATTTGAAAGAGAGCAGCCAGCAACCGCCATAAAAAGCGAACTGGTAGTTGAACAAGATAGCAGGAGGTATTCGGAGGCTTTTACCGCTTTATTAAAAGACTATTATCTCAACCTGTAAGCAATAACGATCAGACAAACGCGGGTCATACACCCTCCGCATAGGCCTTCATATAGCTATACGCTTCGGTAATTTCACCATCTTTTACCATCGTGGCCCGCGTGATCATTTCACTACCGTTTTTTAGCACATCATCCAGTACAAATTTGATCAGCTGCTCACCGAAATAACGGGACGCATCGCGGGGGAGTTCGTTGGGCAGGTTGCCGACTGCCATCATATCCACACTTTCCGGCAGGAAGGGAGCCGTCTTTTCAAAACTGGTTTTACCCACGCCATAAATAGGGTCTTCAATGGTTTGATCGCCGAGGTTGATAGGTATGGAACCATTGGTGTCATCAGTAATATCCGCTATGGTTTCTATGCGGAACGATTCATTCACATCTTCTTTTTCAAATAAACGGGGTACTTCCGTATCCCAGTAAACCCCATTCATCAGTATATCAGTACAATGAACATAAGGCAGAAACCGGCTACGGTATTCGTTCGGGTTATTATGAAAATGCTCCCGCTTATAGGTTTTTAATTGTTTATGTGTGTAAAGGTCGGCTCCTTTGAGTTGGACATATACCGGGTAGGTAAAATTCCGCTCCAGGTATTCGTCGGCTTCCACTTCAGTAATACCCATCAGGTTCATTACTTCAAGCACGCCATGGGCCACACGGCCGCTGCCTGTAACCGCGATTTTGATATTGGGCAACTTCACGCCAAAATAATGATGGATCAGGTCGCGGTAATCTTTGCAATGGTACACACGCGGCAGGTTGAATGTGCCCGTTCTTTTGCCATAGGCCATCATGCCATTATGCGCCCCCACAATGCCGGCAAAAAAACCAAAGCCGATAATCCGCTGGCCGTCTTCATGCGCCAGGCATTCATAATCAATCAGTGTAATACCCTTTGCCAGTATGGTTTTAAACAGTCGCTGGTTGTGTGGCTGGAGTTTTTTGGTATGGCTAAAAAAAAGATAGGTCTTGTGCTGCAACAGCATCTCATAAGGCACTTCTTTAATACCCATTAGTATATCGCAGTCGCCCAGGTCTTCCGTTACTTCCACGCCGGCACGGCGGTATTCATCGTCGGCAAAGCAACGGTTGCTGCAAGCCTGTATCTTAACCTGTACACCGGGCACATTACTTTCCAGCCAGCGGCACTGTGCCGGCGTAAGTGCCACCCTGTTGTCAATTGGAGTTTTGCCTTCGCGTATCAGTCCTATTTTTTTCATATCGCTACATCTTGGTGCAACAAGATTAAGGCTTTACAACCATTGGTCAATGCCATATGAGATTTGGTAAGTGGGGTTGCTGAATCATGTTATATCGTCACAAAAAAAGCCAACCCTACTTTAAAGTCCTTTATTATATGGACAAAGCAAGATTGGCTTCTACAAATCGTTTGGTCAGGTTTCTAGATCTCCCACTCAAACTTCCAATCGAGTAACTTAGAATGAATTGTGGCCAGGCCTTCAAAAAAGAGTTCCAGCAATCCGTTTTCAAGGCGATATCCAGTAGTATTGTTTGAGGCTGGGTCTACGATCCAATATTCTGAGACACCGCATCTTTCATATACATCCTTCTTTTCCTGCAGATCGTATCTGGCCCTTGTTGGAGATAATATTTCAATCACCAGGTCGGGCACTCCATAAAAGCCATTGAATTGTATCAGGTGTTGCTTTTGTTGAAATAAAGCAAATATCTGGCTGGTAGGCATTCTTACGGTCCAGAAAAACGTCGTAGGGAGCTACTCGGGTAGTGCCTAATTTTGCCTTTTTAATAAACAAAGCCAACTCAGGATATATCTCGTTAACAATGTACTGATGCCTGTCAAGTGGTGCTGCTGCAACAACTAAGTTATTTTCTATTAATTGCGCCATCGTTCCTTCCGGAAGGGTTTTAAAAACTTCCATCATGGTTCTTGGCGGCGTTGTCATTGTTTCAGTAACCATTGCTTGATGTTTATGGCAATTTAGCGATTAAGCCTGAATAACGGAAAATACAAGTTGAGCGTATGATTAGCTGCTGGCAGAAGAATGGATCACCTATTCTTCCCCTGCTATTTACCTCATAACCATGACCACTGACCTAATGACTATTGGCTTCCTGCCCATTGACCGCATGACCATTGAGATCATAAAAGTGGCCAACTACAAATGATCCAGTATATCCTGCACGGAAGGCCGTTTGGTATAAACCGGGTTGAAGAAGACCCATTTGATCTTGCCATTTTTACCAATAACATAAGTTGCCGGTACCGGGAGGTTAGCGCCGTTACTACCATTGGCTTCGCCAAAATCAATTCCGAATTTTTTATACTTGGTCTGGGTGTTTTCATCTACCGCAAAATTCACCTGGTAAGCTTTCATAATGGCCAAATTGCTATCGCTGATAATCGGGAAAGATGCTTTTGTTTTTCCCACTGTTTTGGCCACATTCTCCATCACTTCCGGTGAAACCGCAATCACCGATGCCCCTTTCGCTATAATCATGGCTAACGAATCATTGAGCTGGCTCAGTTGCCTGTTGCAATATGGGCACCATTGTCCCCTGTAAAACAGCAGGACTACATCACCTTTTTTCAATTGCTTTTTGAGGTCAAACGAATGACCGCCATTGTCGGTAGCCTGTATTTGGGGGGCGTTATCGCCGGCTTTTAATCCCTCAGGATAGATGGTGGGTTGGGTTTTAGCAACCGCCAATATCAAAGTGAAAATCGTTACAAGAAATACTTTTTGCATGTTTATAAAATTAGACCGCAAAGATTGGTCTTTGCGGTCTAAAAAAATGTCATGGACCGGACAAAAGTCCGAAAGAACATCTACCAATAAGCAGTAACGATTTCCAAATCACGGCTTGCTTCCAAAATGCAAAGCCCCGATCCTGATCACTTCCTTATTCGTCGTTACCCGGCAATTGATCACTTTGCGCTGCTGGTTGGGTCTTCCGAAATTGGTAAATAGTTCGGCTTTAATAGTGATTGGTCCGCCAAGCGTTTGCCGGGTATCGCCGAATAGATTTACATCCACGAGGTAATTACCATTTCGGGCTTTGCGCACACAGAATTCCTCGGGACCATAGCCCTGCGTCACATCGCCCGAAATGATACCCCCGCCGGTGGTGGTGGTGTTTTCGTAGAAACATTTTTCTTTGGCGGGATCGGTCACCCAAAGGTCCATATCGCTGTCGTTGCTGCTCCAGCCGATAACGATGCGAACATCCAATGGCATCGGCTGTATAAGTCGTTTTTCGATAGCCGCAACATCAACACACTTTGGATGGCTGCTGATGATGGCATTCATCTCGTTCATCGCAATCGCCTTTACGCTACCGAACCTTGAGTCCCAGGTTCCTATGACTACTTTGTACAGCAGGTCGACCGCTTCCTGGTATTTGCCGGTTTCGTTATATGCCAATGCCAGGTCGCGGTAGCTCTGTGGCTCTTCTTCGCGGATATCAAGTACCTCTTTAAATGTTTCGGTGGCCAAACCTGTTTCGCCAAATTCGATCAGCTGGTTGGCTACAATCCGCAGTAGCTCCGGGTTTTCAAGCTTCATCTCCGCGATATTGCTGAGCACCTGCAACGCCAACTCCTTGCTTTTCGTTTCGAAAAAGAACCTTGCTACATCCACAAAAAAAGAAGGCTGATTGGTATAGATCTTTTTTAACGAAAGGTATTTTTGATACCGCCCCTCTTTAGCTGTCCTTTCCAATTCCTTCAGATACGGCGCGTCGGAAGTCCATTCATTTAGTTGTATTTCAGAAATGGATCCAATAGACTTTTCACCAGCCTTTACGGCTTCATCTTTTACAATAACTGGCGGTGTGAATTTTGCCATTTCAACCTGCGGTGGAGCTGCCATAGTTTTTACCGCTTGCAGTGGTACTTCAGATTCACTTTCTTTAGCCTTGTTTTGTTCTGCCGGTCGTTCTTCAAAAGGTATATTCTTATCTGCAGGAACAGTAGCTTTCGTTGAATCATTTGGTGGACTAACAATTCCATTGTCAGCGATACCTGATTGATTTACTGTTCTGATACTATAGGTTTCAAAATCTGCCGGTGCAGGTTTGGCCTGGTTATGAAATTCTGATTTCTGATAATACCATTCTTTGATTCCATTCATGGCATTTAATGCTTCTTCAATAGCCTCCGCCTTCTCATTTGTTTTGATCCGGTGCTGTTCCTTTAATAAAACATCATATTCTTTTTGCAACTCAACAGGTGGTGTAATCTCGTATTGCAGGTAGTCCTCCACCCGGTCCAATACTAGTAGAGAAGTATTTTGGGTTACAATGGAAAATGCTTTCCCAAGGGCCGTGATCTCGCTTTTATTCTTTTCATACTCCAGGTCCAATATGGCTATTTTGGTGCTGGCCCAAATGCGTTTTACGCCCGCCGTTGTTACTTGGTCATCGCTGATAAGGATCGTTTTGGATTGGGTTATTTTATTGCCATAGCCAAAATGAAGGGTCACAGAAGCCTGTCCCTTTTTCAAGATGCCGGCAAATGAAAAACCGCCTTGCAAACGGGTGTCTGTTTGCGTAACAAGTTCCGAAATATCGTCGGGGTTGTAAACAGCATTGATACATTGAAAAGGCTGTTTTACCATCTCATCCAAAGCTGTACCAGCATCGCTTTCGGCCAGGTTGATAAACCTGCCCCTGGTTTCTCCTGCGATGAATTTGAGGCAAGAATAGTCAGCACCGGCCGAAGAACTGACTACGGTAACGGGTGTGGAGGAAAGGATGATATCCCGTTTTCCGAATGTAGACAGGCCGTCAGTAAACATTATAATTTCGTCGCCAGTGTATTGATGGAGATCGATGGCTCCCAGTTGGGTTCCCCCATCCAAAGGATAGGATTGCAGCCGTTGCACCAGCGCTTTGGAATCACCGCCCCGGATCACAAAAGATTCAGTGGGCAGGGCTTTGATATTAAAAGGCACCAGGCTAACACTGACGTTTTCTATGCGGTCAAAATACTTTACCAACAAGTCTGTTTCCTTTTGTCTGTTTCTTGTGGCGGCGGAAGCAGACATATCCCACAGCAAGGTTATGGCCGAAGGATTGGGCTTATCCTGGTAAGCGCCTTCAATAGTTGTATGCGCATAGAAATAGGTTTTACCGTCATATTTCTCCGTGAATGACTGGCTATCTTCCTCAGGTACGATCAACTCCACCTGGTCTGCCACCGTATAGTTTTCCGCCTCAAATTTAGCCGACCAGTCACCTTCCTTCTCAACAAATCCAAATCCTTTGAACCTGTTGTTTTGAATCAGGGGTTCGGCAGCAGCTTTTACAACTTTTGCTGAGATACTGAATTGATCCATGGGCTTTTCAGCAAGCAATGGCAGTTTGTACACCAGCCCTTCTTTTACTGAACCAAGCGTTTGCTCAATCCCAATCACCACCCGTTTGTAGCCCTTTGCAGGGATGGGGTAGATCCGCGTCCGGAAATTATTGCCTTTCGTTTTTTCCACCAGTCCGGGGTCGATACCTTTACGGATCGTGTTTTCAAAAGCAGCCCTGGCTTTGGCTTTTTCCACTACCACGCCCTCCCGTAATGCGCCGTTGATATCCAATGCGTAGCGGCTGATATTCTGCCCGTCCGCCAATGGGAAATCAAATTCGCCTTCCAGTATTTTATCTGAGGGATTATAAAAGCTGATATCGAAAGTAGTGGTGGCGATATTACCGGTTAATTGTATGTCGATATGCAATTGGGAGATTTGGAGGTTACCCGGTGATCCGTTATCAGGCTTTACTGTTAACATCGGAATGGCGCTCTCGATATCGGGCCTGGCAGCGGATACTTCTACACAGGAAGGCATGGCATAAGCCAGGAAAAGGCAGGAGAAAACTAAGCGTAGCATGGTGGCGTTTTTTGGATGACGCGCACTAAGAGTAAAAATGTTAGAGAATGCATAAATACAAAAGCATTAACTTAAAGATGGCAGTGGTGTACAAATTGATACCCGCGGTGTTTTCATTAATTCATATACTCTAAACTGGTTGGTAGCAATGACGTTACATTGCTGAGGGTCGTATTGACCTCACCTTGCTACATCCAAACGGATCAGGTATATCAGTGGCAGAATCGGGCAGAATATTATTTTCGGTAGGCGCCGAAATGTCACGAACCAGGCGACTCCGTCCGGTGTCTGCCGGTTACTTTCCGTTGACCGTTTTACATCCAGCATTTCGCGAGGCATCACAATTATTTGTACGGGCTGGGTTTACCCCGCCCTGCCCTCGCAGCTTCTGCGCCAACACCAGCATCTATATCCGCAATCCACAGCATTTGTCTTTTAATTTTTTACGTCCGCCCTTTTTTGGACCCCGGCCTTGCCTTTTCAATTGGGTGGCACCTGCTGAAGAGCGGAAGAAAACGAAAAAACCAGGCAGGTCAAAATACAATAAAATGTTAATACAAGTACCCGTTTAGCGCTGGCCACAAGTATTTCACCCTAAAACCAGCAAATGGCGGCGGCTAAGCTGCTTTTAGCTTTTATTTATAGATTGTCGTTTGCATTATATATTTTGGTGCAATATGTTTATGGGGTAATAAATTTCTTCATCAATTAAATCAAATCAAAATGCCAACCGCAAACAGTAACCGTATTTCGGCTACCATTACCCCCGAGAAGCTCACGCAGCTTCATGCAGCATTCGATACGATCGATGCTATTTTTGAACCCTTCGCGGTCGGCCTGTCGGCGGCCGAGCGGGCGTCGTTACCCAAAATCAATGACGCCAACAAGACCTTTGCCGGCGATGCATTATTGGGCGCCCAGCAAAACACCAACCTGCTGCCAGGTTATATCCAGGTGGGTGAAATGCAAAAAGACATGGATTTGTACCAGCAACTCGATGCATTCGTGGTGCGCACCAGCCAACTGGCGGTAAAGATGGCCGACACCCAGATGCTCGCAGGTAGCGAAGCGTATGTAACAGCGCTTATCATCTACAAATTGTCTGAATCGGCAAGTGCCGCTGGTGTACCGGGCGCCAATGCCTTGTACCAGAATCTAAAACACCGATTTTCAGGACAAGGCAACTTCAGCACACCAGCTCAGGAAACGAAGCCCACGGCGTAACATCTCTACTCCTTAGTTTCATTCACGTAGCAGCTTCAGCTCCTGATGGCCCCCGATAAACGGGGGCTTTTTTATGACCAGCCTTGCTCCCCACCCTGCAAGCACAACCGTTTAGGCTTTTACCTGAGCCAATTTACCTCTGAACACAGTTCGCCGAGCTTTTACCTAAGCTGGCTTACCTCTAACCTCGGCCGGCTTACCTTTTACCTCGGCCGACTCACCTTTTACCTGAGCCAGCCTGGCTCAGACCTCGGCCGCCCGAGCTTTTGGGTACCCCAATTTAGGTCTGACCTTAGTGAGCCGGGGTAAAAGCTCGGAGGGCCGAGGTCTGAGCTGAATGCAATTGTGCTTTTTGGTAAGCGGACTTAGGTTTGAGGTGGGGAGGGGTACCCTCAGGGGTGGGGAGGGGTACCCTCAGGGGTGGGGGGGGTACCCCGAAAGCTCAGGTGGCTTACCTCCTATTCCCGCCCAGACAGTCTCTCCTGTAATGGGATTTTCAATTTTGCAGGCGTTTCCGCAATTTTTCTCACCAATCACCGAGCATGGCTGTATTAGTATTTGCCTTTCCTCCATAGCACGTCCCGAACTGCCTCAGGCAGGCATACTTTCCCCTACGGCAAATTAGCGCCATCATCATCTGGCACCGGGTCGTTAAATATAATCGTCCGCCCAGTTCGTCAGCCAATCCAATTAAGGGTGACTATTGTGTTTGGTAGTCCTCCATAGTGATGCATCTAGCCGGCACCGCAGGTGTTTTTACCTGCGGGCAATGGCCGATACAAACGTTCTGCAACTAGGCTATAAACCAAATCGTTCCCCGTTTCGCGCCTGAATATCAAACATAAAATAGAGACCTTTCTTTTGTAAGCCACATGTTTTTGAAGACCCTTATAACGTTTTACATATCCCCACAGGCCCATATAAGAAAGCCGATTAGTAAATGATTCTTTCTGGGGGACGGATAATTTATATATTGTAGGGTGAAGGAAAGAAATAAAAAAAAGCGACTTGCGCCGCTTTAAATGTTTTCACAACGGAATAATCCTTATTGTGATTTGCTTTCATTGAAGCAAATATAACAAGTAACGCTTAAAAAACACACGCTATGAAAAAAATTCTAGGTTTGGATTTAGGAACCAACAGTATTGGGTGGGCATTAATTAGCCAAGACGATGAAAAGCAGAAAAATAGAATCATCAAGATCGGCAGCCGGATTATACCTATGAGTGAGGATATTTTGGGAAAGTTTGATAGTGGCATTACAGAATCTGACACTGCAGCCAGAACCAACTTTAGGGGAATAAGAAGATTAAGAGAAAGGCATTTATTAAGGAGAGAAAGGTTGCACCGTGTACTAAACATTATGAATTTTTTGCCGGAGCATTATTCCAAAGAAATAGACTTTGAAAAAAGGCTGGGGCAATATTTAAAAGAAACAGAACCGAAGATTGCCTACCGCTTTAATGAAGAAACAAAAGCCTATGAGTTTGTTTTTCAAAAATCGTTTACCGAAATGGTAGAAGATTTTAAGGTGCAGCAACCACTTTTGGTAGCATATGGCAAAAAAATACCCTACGACTGGACAATCTATTATTTACGCAAAAAAGCATTAACTCAAAAAATAGAGAAAGAAGAACTTGCCTGGCTGCTGTTGAATTTTAACCAAAAGAGAGGGTATTATCAATTAAGGGGGGAAGAAGTAGACGAAACACCAAACAAACTGGTTGAATTCCATTCTTTAAGGGTAACTGACGTGATAGATAGTGGAGATAGAAAAGCTAAAGACGAAATTTGGTATAATGTTCTCCTTGAAAATGGCTGGATCTACCGAAGGACAAGTAAAACGCCTTTGGATTGGGTTGGTAAAACAAAAGAGTTTATTGTCACAACCGATTTGAATGAAGATGGCTCTGTAAAGACTGACAAAGACGGAAAAGAAAAACGCTCCTTTCGATCACCTGCGGAGGGGGATTGGACTTTAGTAAAAAAGAAGACGGAGTTTGATATTGAAAGAAGCAACAAAACAGTCGGGACATATATTTATGACAACCTGCTTGAAAACCCGGGGCAAAAAATAAACGGTAGTTTAGTAAGAGTGGTTGAAAGGAAATTTTATAAAGACGAACTCAGGCAAATACTAGGAACCCAACAAAAACACCATCTAGAGTTACAGGATAAAACATTGTACAACCTGTGTTTAGAGGAGCTTTATGTAAACAACGAATCCCATAAAAGCAGCAATGAACACAAGGATTTTACTAACCTGTTTTTAAATGATATCATTTTTTACCAACGCCCTTTAAAAAGTAAAAAATCGCTCATTAGCGATTGTAAGTTTGAGAGCCGACCTTTAAAAGACAAGGATCACAAATTGAGAAAAGATGCAAATGGGAATCAGGTAATGATGCCAATAAAGTGTATTGCAAAGTCGCATCCATTGTTCCAGGAATTCCGGCTATGGCAATGGATGAAAAACCTTGCTATTTACGATAAAGCCACTGACAAAGATGTAACCGCACAATTTCTAGAAACCGAAGATGATTGGGTAAACCTATTCGAATGGTTAAATGATAGAAAAGAGGTGGACCACAAAGCAATTCTTAACTATTTAGTTCTACTTTGACAAGTCAAAAATAGTGTTTGTTGTGGTTGAGAATAATGCTGATATTGTGGGCATGTAATTATCACCTATAAATATAGACCATGAGCGAACCCCGCTGCTACCAGCCGAACAA
>JBDSXW010000041.1:0-6058 GCA_039925965.1 Chitinophagaceae bacterium | reverse complement strand
TAGTTCATTTTTCTCCAGTTAGCGCCATCAGAAATGATTAGTACCGTATTAGAACCTGCCGCGGTTCCAAGTGTGTTGCCGGCTGTTCCGCTTTGTGTAATTACGGAAGGTGTAATAAAAATACTGGAGGTACCGTGGTTGATCAACATGTAAACTCTTCCGGCACAGCTGTTGGCTGCAGGCAAGGTCCAGGTGGGGGAACCACCACCTGTATTGATGATCGCATAGTCTGTTGCCAAAACTGTATAAGAACCAGTGCCTGTCCTAAAGCTAACACTTTGAGAACCGGTAACAGACAAGGTTGAATTGGGGTTAGTATTGCCAATACCTACATTTCCATTCCCATCAATGCGCATCCTTTCATTCGAGGGCTGGTAAGTGCCGCCCGTCATAAATATCAAAGACTTTCCCGTATTTGCCGTGCCGATAAGAAAGTTGTTTCCCAATGTGTACATGTAACCGTCATTGGCGTTGCCCATTATGCCGCCTGTATAGTATTGGCCATTAATACCCATGTCGATGTAGTTGGATACTTCATCACCATTGTTGGCGGTAGCTACTACATCAGAGGATGCATTTGCTCCTGCCGAATTGTTCTGAATGTTCAATTGAAGGTAGCTGTTGATATTGCCTTTTCCGGCTATGGCATTTACAGAAGTGGTATTTCCCATATCTACTAATAATTTCTCCCGGTTGCTGGTGGAAAAATTTTCAGAACCAATACCAACAGATATGTTGGTATTGGTCATATCACCCAAAATAACCTCATCTGCCTTTGTGACGTCGGTATTGTATCCCACAGCTGTAGAGTTGTTAGCGGTACCCGTTGCGGAAGCGCCTGCTCCCAAAACGGTGGCATTGGCCACCGTTGCCACATTAGCTCCGTTGCCGATTGCGGTGCCACTATTTCCATTTACCACTGCGCCATACCCAATTGCTAAAGGGTTGGTGAGATTATAACCGGTACTAGCCGTTGTTCCGATAGCAATGGCATTGATACTGTTCGATAAAGCTCCATTGCCAAAAGCAAGAGCACTTGTATTGTTCGATTGAGCCCCATTGCCAAAGGCTATAGAAGAAGATCCATTGCTGATTGTTTTGCTTGCTGTAGCCGTACTACCACCTATGGCGATTGAATTGGCTGCATTCGCCGTAGCATTTGTTCCGATAGCGACGGCATCTGCGTTATTATAATGCGTATATGCAGCTCGTCCGATTGCCAAAGAATTGGGGCCATTTGAGTTAGCGTCATTGCCAATAGACATTGAGTTCTGCCCCCTGGTAATAGCGGCTGTGCCCAAAGCAAATGAACTGTCGGCAGTAATAGATGCATTATTTCCCAATGCCATGGCGGCTTTGAGGTTATATGCAATCGTTGCTGAACTACCGAAGGCATAAGAGTGTGTGGCGTTATTGGTTATAGATGATACGCCTATCGCCATTGAATTTGCATCAAAACGGGCTACCTGTATACTATTTTGTTTTATAATTAACGGCTGCGTATTGGTTGTGCCTAAAAAATTAGTAGCAGTGGCCGCAGTTCCTGTAAGGCTCCACGCATTGGTTGAAGGGGTTGCAACACCTCCAAACACGCTATAAGTTACTCTTCTCACTACTCCAGCAGTAGTTATGGTTAAGATACTATCTGAACTTGCACCAGCTTGCAGGCCGGTTAACTGTAATGGATTAGCTGTAGCACTTACCTGTAGTTTATAAGCAGGGTTAGCTACGCCAATGCCTACATTTCCGTTTCCGTCAATACGCATCCTTTCATTGCTAGCGGAATCTGTACCGCCTGTTAAAAACATTAGCGATTTTCCGGTACTACCTGTTCCTATAAAAAAATTTTGACCAACATTGTATAAATAAGCGTCATTACCCGTTCCCATAATATTACTATTATTGTTCTGGCCATTAATACCCATATCGACATAATTTGTATTTTCATCGCCATTGTTAGCAGTAGCAACTACATCTGATGAGGAGTTTGCTCCGGTAGAATTGTTCTGTATATTAAGTTGCAGGTAGCTATTGATATTGCCTTTGCCCGCTATTGCAGTTACGGAGTTAGTAACGCCTGCATCAACCAACAATTTTTCGGGAAAAGTGGTATTAAAAATGGAGGTGCCGATGCCAACATCGCCGTTTTTAGTTACAACATCTAAAACGGTACCTGCAGAATTACGCCACTCAGTAAGATTGGCTGATTGCGATGCCGAATTGCCCTGTATGGCAAGTGGTACGCTGCCATCCCTTTGGCCAAGTACCAGTACACCGGTATTGGCAACACCTGTAGAAAATGCAGGCGGAGTACCAGTCTGACGGTCACCTCCTAATATCATCTGCCAGTAAGAGCTCATTTGCAGGTTTCTCCCCCCGCCTCCCTGCCAGAATATGTCGCCACCGTCACCTGCTATTCTAAAATCTCCAGTGCCGGAAGTATTTGAAAAAAGCAATTGTGATACCGTGCCGGTACGACGTATTTCGAAAGTGTCTTTTACCACCAATGGGTTTGTTGGATTGGTGACACCAACACCTACCCTACCCAGCTCATCGATCAACATACGTTGTAAATTACTTGTGCGAAATGCAAGCTTTACAGCATCAGTGGTGCCCAAAAAATTGGTAGCACTATTAGTTGCCGCATTGCCCGTTAACAACCAGTTAGTTGATGATGATGATGATGATGAGAGCGGCGTCCAGGCAGGAATTGCAGGGGTGCCGGTGTTTACCATAAATGTATTGGTGGTAAGATTATAAATCAATAACCCCGTTGCCGGAGAAGCAATTAAATTTTGCTGTGTAGTAGTCATTCTCGGCGCCAGGAAACCTCTTGTAGTACTCGCTATATCTACCATGGCGCTGGCATCTGGCAATGCCCCGGTGCCATTGACGGCCATGTTTTGTGCACCCAGTTTGTTGGCAATGCATATTAATGTTAATAGCAGGCAGAGTATGACGTTTTTCATTTGATTGATTTTGCTTGTTTCCGGTATCGATTGTAAATCGTAAATATATATAGTGCCTATTGGCTGATAATTAATTTTTGTACTTCCATTTTGTTTGCTGGCCCGCTAATTTGTAACTGGTACAAACCCGGTGGCAAACTGGTAGTAGTTTTCAACACTGTCGAGGTGCTACCTGCGGTGATATATACAGAGGTGTTCAATACCAACTGTCCGGCATTGTTCAGCAAATTAAACTGGTAATCTCCTTTTGGCTGATTGGTAAATTGAAGATGTATACTATTTCCTGTTACTGGGTTTGGGTTTATCGTGAACGAGCTCTCGTTTGTATTGATCAGCACATACACAATTTGGCTATATTTAATGATGCCGTCGTGGTCAGTACTTTTAATCCGATAGAAATTTTTACCGTTAAATGGAGCAACATCTGTAAGGGAGTAGGTTCCGGAAGCATTCGCCGCGATGGTATTTACGACGGTGAAGGATATACCATTCGCTGATTTTTCCACTTCATATTTCAATGTGTTGATTTCACCTGCTACCTGCCAGTCAACCTGTATGCCGGTATTTACTTCATGAGCTTTCAATGTGGTAAATACAACCGGTAAAACAGACAGCCGTTTGAAAACAATTCTAAAACGATTGGTGGCAGCTGATGCAACATTGGCATTCACTGCAAAGGGGATCGTAACTGTATCTGACAGGCTTACAATGGTACTGGTGGCAAGGTAACTGTCCTGCAGGTAAGCAGATAATCCAGGTGTACTAATATTCTCGGGAATCAATTTCCATTGATAACTGCGTGCAGAGGTGTTAGTAATTTTCAAAAATAATGTGTCGTTTAAAGCGATTAGCGGCCTTCTTTCAATCGATAGGGAAATGCCATGGCGCAAGAAAGAAACATTTTCATTGACATTGGAAAATTTTAACGCATCCTCATTGGTAACATTGTCTGTATAACCGGGGCCAAATTCCGCAAGGGCGCCATCAGCAAAATTCGTTGTGCCGTCTGTATTCAGCAGCAACAAATCTGCTCTTAAACTTTCAATGAGTGGCGTTCCTCCAACTGGCCTGAAAACAGCGAGGTTATTGGTGGATGATTTAGCGCTTTCATTGATAGTTATAGATGGAACACCTGATAGAACATCTGTTTCCACGAAAAATGCTTGCGAAGATTGTATTTGGCTGGTTTGTGCACTGGAGGAAGCAGATTTACTGTAGATATTATCATTATTGATATCATCCATTGTAACATACCCGCCCACTGAATTTAAAGTTGGGTCCCAAATATAAAATCTTTTCACCAGGTTGTTCCTTGTTACCAGGTTAAAGTCAATCGGCGACGCATATGGGTTGCCAATTAAAGTAAACCCTCCGGGTTTTGTTGAGGCTGCGAAGGTTTGGGTACCGGTTTGCAATTTGCCTATAGTAGTTAAAGTAGTGATATTAGTATTTACGCCATTAAAATTGATAGGGTTCCGGTCGCCCCTTATAAACACAAAATAGCCTGTGTTATCGGCGCTGCCTGTATTTGTTTTGGAAATACTTACGTTAGTATTGAGTACTGAAACAAGGACCTGGGTGGAAACGTTCCAGGTTTTTAAGGAGGCTGCGTTTCCATTATCCATTCCGGCTCCACCACCTGGTCCGCTAACTAATAAGCCCTTACCAACCGTATATACCCCTGCATTTTGCCAGCTGCTGTAAATAGTGGCACCACCGGTTACTGGGCCGGTCATTAGCCTCCAGGCTCTTTTTGAAGGAATATAACGTTCTACCATAGCGGTACCGAATATGTTCGCCCCGGAGGGAACTACTGCCAGTCGTGCAGTATTCACGACATCCGACAACAACGTGAGCCTGGTATTAGCATAGAAATTGCCTGCAGAAAGCGTCAATATATTTTTAACGCCTATTGAAGACTTTAAGGCAAGTCCGAAAGATGATTTGTTTAAGGTTAGATTATTGAAAATGGTATTACTGGTACCTGAAATATTAGCAACTGCAGTATCAACAGTTCCGGTAAAAACAACAGTACTGGCTCCAGCGCTAAACACTCCATTGTTTGAAAATGCTGTATTATTTACTACCACATAAACACTACCATTCAAAACCACGTTACAGCCGGAGTAAAGTTTAACTTCCTGGGCATGCGTTATTGTGGCCATTAAAAACAGGCAGATACATTGCAGTGTTTTTTTTACCGCTACAACTTTCTCTACAAAGCGCCGGAAGTAAAGAAAACGCACCAGTAGTGATACCATAAGAAAATGAATTATATTTTTGGATGCTTGAATACAAAGTATACAACGCTGGAACAATAATACTATTGTTCGAACAATGCAGCATCCCGCTGTAGGTTATATTCTACAAACGATTACACGTATCGGTTAGTGCCGAAATCCTTCAGCAACCTTAATTTGAAACCCTGGCAGGTTGTAAGTGAGACAAATTTATTTTTTTATAAGTAGAGAAGGTTGTCTTTTTTCTTTTATCAGTAAGGCCCACTTTTCGAGCATCGCTACCAGTTCATTTAATTCTACGGGTTTGCTGATATAATCGTTCATTCCGGCCTGCATACAATCCTGCCTGTCGCCCTGCATTACGTTTGCCGTCATCGCTATTATTATCGGTTGTGCTTCCAGGCATAGCCTGATCATCCGTGTTGCTTCTAATCCATCCATTTGTGGCATCTGCACATCCATCAGTATCAAATCGTATTGCCTTGTGCTCACCATTTCCAGTACTTCTTTTCCATGGTTAGCTATCTCAGCTTTGTAGCCCAATTTAGAAAGTATCTTAGTTGTCCATTGTTGATTCAATGGATTATCTTCTGCAATCAATATGCTTAATGGATATTGTTTTGAAAAATCATCAGATAATTTATGGGCTGTTTTTTTGCTGCCCGTTGTAGTCTTGTCCTTGTTCCTCAGCTGGTTTAAAATAGCATCCAGTAATAAACGTTGTTTTACAGGCTTTGTTAACACTGCACCAAAAAGATCTGCCTTTTCCTTGAAGCGGTCGTTATTAATGGGATTAAGCAGGATAACCGGGGTGGTATATTTTGAGCGGATACTTTCGGCCAATTCAAT
>JBDSXW010000040.1:0-18470 GCA_039925965.1 Chitinophagaceae bacterium | reverse complement strand
CGGCTTCAGTTCCAGCCGACGAATAAAGCCGAGCAATAGAATGAACAATGAACTTTTATTTATAAATTTAGCTTCGGTTACGGGCTGACGATTTTCAAATGCCGCCACATCGCCAAGCCGTACCGTTATAAGCCACTGCTTTTCGGTCGGAATAGTGAGTGTAAAATAAATATTGGTATAGTAAATTTTATTAAAACATCACTGTTAAGACAAACGTTCAATTTATCACAATGACAATATTCCATACAGGATGAAGTTCTACAGTAATCAAATTGATATTGAAGATGGAGAAATGGGTTGCACTTTGACCTTTAACGAAGACAAAACCGATCCAGAAATTGAGATGCGTATGTCTACCAGGGAGTTAATAAACCGGACCCAAAAATATATTCTGCTTCAAAGGACATACCCTGAAGACGACTTTGAAGAAGATCATTATTATTTTGAGCCAACCAATTTTGACAAGGCTTGTGAATTAAAAGATTTTGTTATGGACTTATACCGAACCCGTTTTGAAATGACCCTAAATGGCGACTTCTATCACGTTTTATTTGAAGAAAACGACGCTAAATTCGAACAGTTGAAATCGGCGCTCGAGACCATAACAAATAGAACAGGAAAGTTAACCATTCATAGCATAGCTGATTGAAAACCTATAATTTCCCTGGACCCAAATATTCAACCGCAGCAGGCAACATTAGGTTTGGCTATATGGTCGGGTAAAGAATATACAACCAGCCTTGGTTCGCTATTCAGCTTTTGTTCGGGCTGATGCATAACGCCGGGCAATAGTATATAAAATGAACTTTAAGTTATATATTGAGCAGCGGTTCGGGGCTGACGTTTTCCAAATACCCGCCACATCGCCAAGCCGTAAACGTTAGCAGTAACCTTGACATTCAACTTTAAAGTATGAAGCGAATTATAAAGATTTTTATACGGTTTGTTTTTATTTTATTGGCAGTTTCAATACTATCATGTAATAATAAAAATTCATCTCCATCAACTGAATTAATTTCACAACTCAATTTAAAAAGAGGTGATATTATTTCATGCGGACCACCGGATGCTCAATTTGGATTGGTTGATTTTGATGTAACCTGCGATGAAAAAGTAAAAAATGATTTTAACCTGGCTATAGAACTGTTACATTCTTTTGAGTACGATGAATCTGAAAAAGTATTTGCAAAGATAATTGATAAAACACCTGATTGCGCTATGGCTTACTGGGGTGTTGCTATGTGTAATTTTCACGCTTTATGGACACCCCCCACAGAAGCTGAATTGATAAAAGGAGCTAAAGCTATTGCTATAGCAAAATCAGTTACAAACAAATCAGCAAGAGAATCAGCTTACATAAATGCACTTGGCTTATTTTATAAAGACTGGAAAACAATAGACCATCTTACCCGTTGTGGCAATTGGGCAGATGCGATGGACAAACTACACACTTCCTATCCTGATGATAAAGAAGCTGCTATATTTTATGCATTGTCTTTAGATGCGGCGGCAAACTCCAGAGATAAAACGTATGCAAATCAAAAAAAAGCTGGTTCCATATTAGAAGCATTGTATAAGGCGGAACCAAATCATCCCGGCGTTATTCACTATATTATTCATACTTACGATTACCCGGAACTGGCTTCGCTTGCATTACCTGCCGCAAAAAGGTATGCTGAAGTTGCGCCTTCGTCTGCCCATGCCTTGCACATGCCATCGCATATTTTTACAAGACTGGGACTTTGGGATGAATGTATTCATTCAAACTTAAAATCTATTGAAGCTGCACAATGTTATGCTGAACAGGCAGATATTCCAGGGCATTGGGACGAAGAACTTCATGGTTTGGATTATCTTGTTTACGCTTATCTGCAAAAAGGGAATAATGCAGATGCTGAAAAACAGGTAGCGTATTTGAATACTATCAAAAATGTATATCCTTTAAATTTTAAAGTGGCTTATGCTTTTGCGGCTGTTCCCTGCCGTTTTATGCTTGAAAATAAACAATGGAAGGAGTCAGCGGCTTTAAAAGTAAGTTATGCAAATCTATCCTGGAATAATTTTCCATGGCAGGAAGCCATTATTCATTTTACACGTTTATTGGGTAATGTACATATTAATAATTTAGGTGAAGCAAAGCTTGAATTGGTAAAACTTAATCAATTGCTTGATACGCTGCAAAAACAAAAAGACAGCTACAAATCAATGGAAGTAAGCATACAGATAAAAGCTGCTGAAGCCTGGATACAATTTACATCTGGCAATAAAAAAGATGCTTTGGATGTAATGAAACTTGCCGCAGATATGGAAGACAGAACAGGAAAACATCCTGTTACACCCGGAGAAGTTCCGCCTGCAAGAGAATTATTGGCAGATATGTTTTTGCAAATGAATGAAAACCAAAATGCTTTGCAAGCCTATGAAGAAGTTCTTAAACAATGCCCTAATCGTTTTAATAGTTTATATGGCGCAGGAAGATCCGCAGAAAATTTTGGAGATAAACAAAAAGCTATTTACTATTATAAGCAATTATCAGCAATAATAGGTGCGACAAATTCTGACAGACATGAACTTATTGATGTAAGAAAATTTTTGGCGAGGCACTGATATTTATTTTTAAAGTTTACAATTAAAAAAGTTACCGCTAATAACCAGTCTTTCGTTTTGGCCGAAGGCCAAGAAATGAAAGCCCTGTTGAACGAAATCTGAGGAAGCCGGGATCTATATTATGGGGTTCTCGTTAACGGGCTTATTTTCAATGAATGGCACTTGGGTGACTGTGCATTTAACGACTTCGAAGATACAGAAATAATACTCCAGAGGGCTACCGTAGGTTTCGTTCAACAAAAGGTTTACTGCTACACTGGCTGAAGGAATGGCATTGGGTTACAAGGCCAACATCAGCTATTAGCTATTATCCGGCACACGGACCACTATCGAACTTTTGTAGTTACATTGAGCATCAATTTTTCAATCGGCTGCGGCTCAATCTGACGGATATAAAAAATGAGGAAACCTGCAACTGCCATCAAACCTCGAAAAAGATAAACAACTGCTACCCGTGAACCAAAAAGCCGGTCATCTCTTTACGGTGTTTCATGTTATAAGATCAGTCCTGCTACTATTTTTTTTAAGCGCCGCAGAGATAGTTCCTGCACAACAGCGACTGTTTACCAACCAACGACATTTTGGCGTGGAAGAAGGACTGCCGCAAAGTTTTGTCTGCGGTATTGCACAGGATGACGACGGCTTTATATGGATGGCCACACTAGACGGACTGTGCCGTTATGATGGCCGCGGATTTAAAACTATCCGCCAGGATCCGAAAGACAGTACCAGCCTTGCCGCCAATGTCATCAATAACCTGGAAAGGCTTCAGAATAATACCATCACCATTTATTACAGCAGCACGCAGGCTGATTATTTTAACCTGCGCACTTTTAAAGCAAGCCGGAATAAAACCATGGAGCAGTTACACAAAATTCCTGGTGCACGCTGGAAAACCCACCGGATAGGGGTGAATACAGGCAACTGGTACTTCATGACAGGCGACCATAAAGGCATGGGCTGGCTCGATAGCAAAACGGGCAGAATTTACTATGCAAACAGGGCCAATGGCATGTTACAACAAGATACCATCAGTGCTATCGTGGAATCAGCTGAAGGTAAACTGTACCTCGTGAGTGAAAATGGTGTACAGGTAAGTGATACCAGCCGGAGTAAATTTGAATGGATTGGTTTTAGCACCAAGGTAAAAAAAGAAACAGCTTTTGAAGTGGCAAATGCTTTTTCTGAACGATTTTCCATTGTGTGTTTAACGGGCAATCGCCTGGCGGTTGCCTATAAGGATAAGATCATCTTTCTTGCCATTGATAAAAAATCCAGTACGTCAATTGAGCCGGCGGCGGCTACAATACCCGGGTTGGCTTCAGTGAACAGTGACCTGCAGGTAGACTCCCGTGGCCGGGTGTATTTTGAAAACGGCGGACGGATCTTCAGGATTAGCGAAGCCGGTGAAATGAAGTTGCTATGGGAGAATGCCGCCAAGCCAACATTACGCATCAGTGCTTTTTTTATAGATCGTTCGGATGTGTTGTGGTTAAGTGTAAATGCACAGGGTGTACTTAAGATCGACCTTCAGGCATCATTATTTAAGTCGTATCAATACAGGGCCGGTTTTATAACCGACATCCTGGAGCAGGCTGGCGTAAAGAAGGGTGTTATTTCAAAGCCACAGACCTACTCAGAAGCTTCTTCTTCCTTCAGGCATGCCCGGGACACAAAGGGCAACCTTTTTTTTACTTCCAACTGGATAGGCGAAAATAAAATTTACCAAATATATGAACAAGGCCTTCGTTCGTTTCCACATTTCCCCGATCATACGCTCTATACTGCCATCCTCACCATGCCTGACAATGCTCTCTGGGCCTACGACCAGACGTCAACTGCATGGTTTTGCTGGAAAAGCCCTTCAGCCGTTCCTGAAAAATTGCTGCTTGAAAAGGAGAGCATGAAGATGATTGATGTAACCGATGCCAGGTTTATTGGTGGCTATATATGGATGGCTACAGAGAATCATGGGTTGTTGCAATATCAGGGTACAAAAAGGATCAACAGGTTTGCAGGTCAGTTGGCAAATAGCATGATGCCGGAAACGCTTACTGAAATTTGTCCTGACCCGGTTGATCAAAACAAATTTTGGATTGGTTCCCGTGGTAGTGGTTTGATATTATGGGATGTACAAAAAGGATTGCAGCGCATCTATACTATTGATGATGGGCTACCCAACAATACGATCTATTGCATATTGCCCGACAAAGCCGGGAAAATATGGTGCAGTACCAACAAAGGCATTTTTAGATTTGATGCTGCCACAGGGCAGGTCACTGCATTTGAAAAAACAGACGGCTTGCCAGGCAATGAATTTAACCGGGCACATAAATTCATGTTTCCCGATGGGCGGCTGGCTTTTGGTGGTTTGGATGGGTATACTATTTTTAATCCGGCTGATTTTGATACCAATAGCAAAACCGGTGAAGTGCCAATCCAGCTAACCGGCCTGCAGGTCAATAACCAGCCACAGGATCCCGGCGTTCCCAACAGTATTATAAAAGAACCGCTGAGTTTGGTATCGGTTGTTGAGCTACCGTATCATAAAAATAACCTCCGTTTCGAGTTCGCCGCCCTGTTGTACAACCAACCGCAAAAAATTAAATACCGCTATCAGTTAAAAGATGCCGATGCTGGCTGGATAGAAAATGGTACATCAAATATTGCGTCCTATGCAGCGCTGAGGCCGGGCAACTATACGTTCCGTATCAACGCCTCAGACAAAAATGGATTATGGAACGATACGATAAAAGAGATCAGGATCATCATACACCCGCCATTTTGGGCCACCTGGTGGGCCTGGCTTATTTATGCCTGCATTGCAATTGGCATCATACGATGGTATTTTATTTTCAGGGAAAGGCGGTTGAAAACAGAACAGCATCTCGCTTTCGAAAAAAGAGAAGCCATCCGTTTAAGAGAAACAGATGAAATGAAAGACCGGTTTTTCAGCAATATCACCCATGAATTCCGGACGCCACTCACCCTGATCATTACCCCTTTGGAAAAGCTGGAGCAGGACCCTTCGCTTTCTGCGGCAGCTATCAGCACCGTAAAAACGGCACAACGAAATTCAAAGCAGTTATTACAGTTAATCAATGAGTTTCTTGATTTTTCCAAACTTAACGACGGACAACTCAGCGTAAAATTATCCACAGGGAAACCCGATCTGTTTACAGCGGATTGTGTACGATCATTTGAAGGTGCCGCCAAAGAAAAAAATATAACACTCGATTTTTCTGCCGCCGGGATTGACGGATATTATCTTTTTGATGAAGAAAAATGGGGCAAACTAATTGCTAACCTGCTGAGCAATGCATTAAAATTTACGCCGGTTGGGGGGATGGTATCCGTATCACTTCAGTCTTCCACCAATGACCGTATACGGTTGGAAGTAACAGATAATGGCCCGGGCATACCCGCGGAACAGCAACAAAAAATCTTCACCCGTTTTTACCAGGTGGATGATTCCGCAATTCGTACTTACGGCGGCACGGGTATAGGGCTATCGCTGGTGAAAGAACTGACCGAATTGATGCAAGGCACTGTTGAAGTGGAAAGTAAACCCGGCGGGCCTACCCGTTTTTTAGTTTCGATACCTATGAAAAAAGCTGTTGCTGTTGAGGCTGCGCAGTCAAAAGATACCATTCAACCTTTAACCCAACCTGCTGCTATCTCTGAACAGGAAGTCCCCCTGCTGCTGGTGGTGGAAGACAATGATGAACTGCGATCTTTTTTGGTAGAGACCATGAGCAACCATTACCGTGTAATTGAAGCTGCCGATGGACTTAAGGCCAGGGATCTGATATTACAAGACCTTCCGGATATTGTGATCAGTGATGTAATGATGCCGGGACAAGATGGTTTTGATCTTTGCCGCATTTGCAAAGCAGACAACCGCACCGCTCATATTGGCTTTATTTTACTCACTTCAAAAGCCGCCCACGATGCGCGGTTAAAAGGATTGGGCACTGGCGCCGACGATTATATTACCAAACCCTTTAACCTGCAGGAACTGGAATTGCGTACTGCTAACCTGCTGCAGCTACAGCAAAAATTAAGGTCATGGTTACAGGCGCAGTTGATCAGTACGGCTCCCCCGGAACAATTACCTGAAATTACAGATCCGTTCCTGGCGCAGCTTTACCAGGAGATGGATGCTAAACTGGACGATGCGGAATTGGGCGTTGAGCATCTCTGTAAAACCATGGGTATGAGCCGGAGCACCTTAAACCGAAAGTTAAAATCACTCCTCGATATTTCTACCAACGACCTGATACGGCAGTACCGTTTACAAAAAGCTTCCCGCCTCCTTTCCTCAGGCCTGGATATTTCCACAGTGGCATACCAGGTCGGTTTTAGCAGCCTTTCGTATTTCGGCCAGTGTTTTAAAGAACAGTACGGCATTACGCCATCAGTATACATTTCAAGTAGAAATTGACCCAAAATTGAGAACATTTGAACCAATCGTTATAACCATAAGGATGGTTGGGCAGGTACATTTATACAACGTAAACAGTCTCAGCTTTTTCAAAATGTACCTTAAGATGAACCTCATTTTTACCCAGTTGTATTTTGAATTTCACCTGGAAAAGAAACCCTTTCTTTTATGAAACAAATACTATCTTTCTTTTTGTTGGCATTGGGCTTTTTGCCTGCTGTTTCTCAAACGGTAGGCATTGGCACTACCACACCCAATAGCAGTGCCATACTGGATGTGCAAAGCAGTACCAAAGGCATTTTGGTACCCCGCATTGCATTAACAGCGGCTAATTCGGCAACGCCGGTTACCGCACCAGCCGATGCCTTATTGGTTTATAACACAGCAACGGCCGGCACTGGCAGCAATGCCATTGTACCCGGCTTCTATTATTGGAATACAAGTGCAGGCAGGTGGAGTGCTATGAAGGAAACTGTCACCACCAACAGTGTAGGTTTTGGCAGTTGGGGCGATTGCAGCATGAATAATATTTCAGAATATAACCCGGTTGTTGACGCTAACGGCGCAGCAGGTGATCAGTTTGGAAAAAGTGTATCCATCTCTGGTAACTATGCAATTGTGGGGGCTGAACAGGATGATGTGGGAGCAAATGCAGATCAGGGTTCGGCCAGTATTTACCAATACATTGGAACCAACTGGGTATTCATGCAAAAAATAACTGATGCTACCGGTGCTGCCGGTGATCTTTATGGGGCCAGCGTATCCATTTCGGGTAATTATGCCATTGTTGGGGCATGGGCAGATAATGTAGGAGGGAATGCCATCCAGGGTTCGGCCAGTATTTATCAATACGTTGGAGGTAACTGGGTATTGATGCAAAAAATAATTGATGCTACCGGCGCAGCAGGTGATGCGTTTGGATACAGCGTATCCATCTCTGGCAACTATGCCATTGTGGGGGCTTTTTATGATGATGTCGGAGTGAATGCAGACCAGGGCTCGGCAAGCATTTACCAATACATTGGAGGCAATTGGGTATTGATGAATAAGGTAACCGATGCCACTGGTGCTGTCTCTGATTGGTTTGGACGCAGCGTATCCATTTCTGGCAACTACGCCATTGCGGGGGCTAATCATGATGATGTGGGGGCGAATGTAAACCAGGGCTCGGCGAGCATTTACCAGTATAATGGCACCAATTGGGTATTGATGAATAAAATAACCGATGCCACTGGTGCTGCAGATGATAATTTTGGAAACAGTGTATCTATCTCGGGTAATTATTCCATTGTTGGTGCTCACAGAGCTGGCTCTGCCAGTATTTACCAGTATAATGGAAGCAACTGGGTGCTGATGCAAAAAATATCCGGTTCTTCCAGTGATTATTTTGGATTCAGCGTCTCCATATCGGGCAGCTATGCCATTATAGGTGCGTATTTAGGTGATGTGGGAGGGAATGCTGACCAGGGCTCGGCTAGTATTTACCAAAGAGTAGGCTTAGGCTGGCAAAAATTGCAATACATAACCGATCCGGGAGGCACTGAGAATAATTATTTTGGTTATTCCACAGCTATTGATGGTTCTACTAAACGTTTTTTAATTGGAGCCTGGGTATATGGGTCTAACAGTGGTAAAGCTGTTTTTGGAAAAGTAAATTAATAGGCCGCAATCAATGTTTGCCGTCGTTACTGATTTTTTACCAATAGCCAAAAAATTGGATTCATTTATCTACCACCCTTCCTTCCGCCATGAGTGTCCACCCATAAGCTTTCACAGGCGAGTCTCTGCCTGGCCTCGTGTGTGAGCTTGCAGGACTATCGCACACAGTTCCGGTATTAAATCTGCAACTTTTTTATCCAATGCTTCCGTTGCGGGCGACACGCACCAGTGCGGAGTCGAAATTGACCCAAAATTGAGAACATTTGAACCAATCCTTATAATCATAAGGATGGTTGAGCAGGTACATTTATACAACCTAAACAGTCTCAGCTTTTTCAAAATGTACCTTAGGATGAACCTCATTTTTACCCACCGGGCCAGAACCATCAAACTGGCAAAAATTACCAGCCTGGTCTATGCGACATTGATGTTTGCGATCAATGTATTCGCAGCACCCGTAATTAGTAGCTTTTCACCTGCCAGTGGACCCGTAGGTACATCCGTTATCCTAACAGGTAGCGGCTTCAGCGCAACCCCAACACAAAACGTCGTTTTCTTTGGTGCAACAAAAGCCACAGTAATAGCGGCTTCCGCCAGCAGCCTTACTGTGATAGTGCCCGGCGGGTCTACTTATGAAAATATTACGGTCACCAACCGGGATGTAGCACAAACAGATTACTCGGCAAAACCATTTATTGTAACTTTAAACGGAGGCCGCGTTTTCAAACCAAAAATGGACTTCACCACAGGAACAGGTCCCAGTTACAACCGGCATGCCGATTTTGATGGGGATGGATATGCTGACATCGTGGTAGTTAACCGAATCGGCAACTCTATTTCTGTGCTCCAAAATTTTTCAGTTCCGGGATCACCCTTTTTCGGTGCAAATCTTGATTTTGCCACACCAGACGTTCCGACTGGCCTTGCCATTGGCGATTTAGACGGTGATGGGAAACCTGATGTGGTAGTGGCTTGTTTTGGCGGTCAAAGTATATCTGTGTTTCGCAATACATCTACAATTGGAACAATAAGTTTTGCCAGTAGGGTAGATATTGCGACCGGATTAAATTATGAAGCTACGATTGCAGACTTTGACGGAGATGGCAAGCCCGATGTAGCGATGCCCAATCGGAATAACAATACTGTTATGATCCTTCGTAATACATCGCCGGCTGCCGGGTCGGTGAGTTTTGCACCTAAGATTACTTTTCCATGCGGAACAATCCCCGTTTCTGTTACCTCCGGCGATATTGACGGTGATGGAAAAGCAGATTTGGTCACTGCCAATTCCAGCAATACGGTATCGATACTTCGAAATACTTCTACGGTTGGGACGATTAGTTTTGCCCCAAAAACTGATGCAATAACCGACCCTGATCCGCGTTCCTGTATTATTGGCGATTTAGACGGCGATGGAAAAGCGGAAGTGGTAACCGCCAACTACGGGGGAACCACCATTTCCATTTTCCATAATACATCAACTGTTGGTGCTGTGAGTTTTGGTACCCAACAAATCCTCATTGTTCCTGACCACCCGCAAGCCATCGGGATGGGTGATATTAATGGAGATGGGAAACCGGATCTTGCCGTCGCAGTTCCGGGTATGGGCCTGATTACCTATATGAATCTTTCGGGTGCAGGCACCATTACTTTCTCAAAAGATCAGCTAACCGCTGCAGGTACAGGCGCCGGATGTGTTACAATTGGTGATTTGGACGGTGACGCAAGACCAGATCTTTCTCTTGCTAATTACAATGTGGGTACCATTTCGGTTATTCAACAGGCAAGGTTGCCCCATTCCATTACGGGTATTTCACCTATGAGCGGCCCTGTTGGAAGTAGTGTTATTATTTCCGGAACAAACTTTAGTACAACCGCAGCCCAAAATATCGTGTTTTTTGGTGCCACAAAAGCCACCGTTACCGCCGCCACTGCCACCAGCTTAACGGTTACAGTGCCCTTGGGTTCCACGTATCAATTTATTTCAGTTACCAATTTATCTACCCACCTGACAAGTTTTTCGGACAAGATTTTTAATGTCACACTAGCTGGCAATACTAGTTTTAACCCCAGGCAAGACCTGGCAGTAAGCTCAAATCCCGCTTCAGTAGCGGTTGGCGATTTGGACGGTGATGGAAAACCGGACCTGGCCATGGTAAATAGCAGTGCCACACCTGTCACTGTTATTCGGAATACATCTACAAGCGGTCTTGTCAGCTTCGCCACAAAACAGGATTTTGGCTCAGGCACAGATGTGCAAAGTGTAACTATAGGAGATTTGGATGGTGATGGAAAACCTGACTTAGCTGTAGCTTGCTTTGGGACTCAAACCATCGATGTATACAGGAACACTTCTGTACCAGGCACTATTAGCTTTGCTTCGCCGGTCGCTTTTGCTACTGCATACCCACCACTAAATGCGGCCATGGATGATATCGACGGTGATGGAAAACCCGACCTGGCGATAGCCTGCACATCTGATAAGGTGATTATTTTGCGCAACCTGTCAACACCCGGAATCATTTCATTTGATACTGTGATTACATTCCCCATCCTCAACAATTCCCAGGCAGTGAGTCTGGGCGATATAGACGGCGACGGCAAGCCTGACCTCGCAGTAAGTAATGGTGCATCCGGCAGTATGTCTCTATTACGGAATATATCATTCCCCGGCCTCATTCTCTTTGCTGCAAAGATTGATTTTACAACCAGCCCTAATCCGGGTAAGCTGGTGATAGCTGACATTGATGGAGATGGAAAATCGGATATATCTGTAGCCGTAAAGGATAACAACATGATTTCGGTTTTTAGAAATACTTCCACACCCGGCACATTTAGTCTGGCAGCCAAAGTGGATGTAACCACTCCCGCCTCACCCCGTTCATTTGGTATTGGTGATGTAGACGGGGACGGAAGACCTGACCTGGCCACATCGAACTACAATGCCACTTCTGCATCACTGCTAAAAAACACCAGCACCCCTGGTATCATCAGTTTTGCCCCAAGGATCGATTTGATCGCGCCAACAAATCCGGAATCAATTGCCATTTGTGATATTGATGGAGATGGAAAACCAGATATGTCTGTCGTTTCATTCAGCGGCACCCTTTCAGTATACAAGCAAATAGTAGTGGTGATACCACCTACAATAACGGGCGTCTCACCTTCCAGCGGCGCCGTTGGAAGCAGCGTTGTGATTTCCGGAACCAATTTTAATACAACGGTCGCACAAAACATCGTGTATTTTGGTGCTACCAAAGCAACTGTTACAGCTGCCACTGCCAGCAACTTAACGGTTACAGTGCCTTTAGGTTCAACCTACCAGTTCATCTCAGCTACCAACCTGTCCACCAACCTGACAGCATTTTCAGATAAAATTTTTAATGTAACTTTCCCGGGTAGTACCAGTTTCAAGTCAAAGCAGGACCTGGCAGTTGGCCCCGATCCCAATTCTGTAACGATTGGTGACCTGGACGGCGATGGAAAACCCGACCTGGCGATGACGAACAGCAGTGTCTCACCGATTTCAGTTATTCGAAACACCTCCGCCGGGGGCGTTGTTAGCTTCGCACCAAGACAAGACTTTGGTTCCGGCACTCAGGCGACATTCGTCGTCATCGCTGATGTGGATGGTGATGGAAAACCCGACTTGTTCGTCGGTTTCTGGGGCAGTACTATGCAAATATACCGGAACACTTCAGTGCCGGGTACCATTAGTTTTGCCCCGCCGGTCGGTATAGCGAATGGGGTATCTCCTTACTCACAAAACGGGGCTATTGATGATATAGACGGAGATGGAAAACCCGACCTGGCGGTGGCCCGCGGTATTAACAAGGTGATGATTTTACGGAACCTCTCAACACCGGGAACAATTGCATTTGACACACCATTGGAATTTTCAACTGCCACCAACTCTTTCGATGTAAGCCTGGGCGATATGGACGGTGATGGCAAACCCGACCTGGTCGTAAGTAACGATGTATCCGGCAGTATCTCGCTGCTTCGTAATATTTCCGTTTCCGGCAGCATCCAATTTGCTGCGAAAGTTGACTTCGTAACGGGTCCGAACCCTGGAGGGGTGTCGCTGGCAGACATTGATGGAGATGGAAAATTAGACATAGCGGTAGCGGGAAGAGGAAACAACGTTTTTACGGTCTTTAGAAATACTTCTACAACCGGCAGCATTAGCCTGGCACCTAAAGTGGATGTGGCCACCCCTACTTTTCCATCTTCGCTGAGCGTAGGCGACATAGATGGGGATGGAAAGCCGGACCTGGCTACGGCTAACCTGTATGCAACCTCAGCATCACTATTGAAAAATACTTCCAGCCCCGGCAATATTAGTTTTGCCACCAGGATCGATTTAGCAGCAGCCTTTAATCCCATATCGGTTGCCATTGGCGACATCGATGGAGACGGAAGTCCAGATATCTCGGTAGTCGCCCTTAGTGATGTACTTTCCGTTTTTCAACAAATTGTAGCTGTACCGCCACCTACCGGCAATGCTGCCCAATCATTTTGTGCATCCGTTTCTCCCAAAGTGTCTGACCTGGTTGCTACAGGCACCGCTATTAAATGGTACAGTGCCGGAAATGTATTACTGGCGGCCACGACGCAGCTGGTACATGCGACGACCTATTATGCCAGTCAAACGGTGAATGGTATTGAATCGGAGCAGCGGTTAGGAGTTACGGTTACCATCAACGCAGTGGGTACCAATGTTACGTGGCTGGGTCTTACAAATAATTGGCACAGCCCGGCCAACTGGAGCAGCGGAGCGGTACCAAATACCTGTATGAATGTGATCGTTAACAATGGGGCTGGTATTGTTATGCCGGTAGTCACTGGAATAAATGGAGTATGTAATAAATTAACGCTTAATAGTGGGGCCACTATTACGATTGCTACCGGTGCTAAACTGTTGATTGCACAGCGTAATTAGTTGAACTTTTTTTTCAACACGAATACCTGGTATGGGTAACGACGGCTGGTTCAATTATTGTTTTTCGTTGATGTGGACTACTATTATACAAAGCTCAGGGAACCAGCAGCGGACGCTGAAGCGTTATAGGCTCAAGGGACTCGTAAACCATTTTTAGGCAAGTCACTATTGTAGCCCTGAAATAGGCTGACTCCGAAAAAGTGGATAAGTCAACTAAAAACAGGGTATAAAAATGAGCAAAAAGCAGCGTTCGAACCGATCCGGACCCCAGGAATTATTTTACACAGAGGCTTTCAAACGCAAAATTGTCAATGAAGTATTGAGCGGCAAGCTCAATAAACATCAGGCGTCCAAGATTTATGGCATTAAAGGAAATGCAACCATTCTCTACTGGATCCGGCAGAGCCATGGGCTAAAAGGATTTGAAAAAGGAGCGAGAAGCATTGGTAACTTCACCGAAATGAAACAGAATTTACACGACAAAAAGCTTGAAGAAGAAAACAAGGAATTGCGCGAATTGCTCCGAATAGCCGAATTGCGTGCCGACCTTTGGCAACACGCCATAGAAAAGGCTGAAGAGAAACTAAAAATTGATATCCTAAAAAAGTATTGTGCCAGACAATTCAATCCTTCCAGGAACAAAGACCAAAGGAATAAGTAACTGAAATGTGCATGATGTTTGGTTACACCAAACAAGCCTACTACAAACAGTTATGCCAATTGGAAAATGAAGTCTTTCAGGAAGAATTTATTGTCGGCCTAATCAACGATAAACGGGAAATCTCGAAACGTGGAACTGGCAGAAATTTACATCAGAGTTTATTGCTAGACTTTGCTGTTCACAATATCAAATTGGGAAGGGACAAGTTCTTTGAACCGCTACGCAGAAATGATTTACTCATCAAATCAAAACGCTTTCGTACCTGGACAACCTGCAGTTACCATCACTTTAATAAATATACCAACCTCATCGGGAATGCAGTCCCAACAAGGGCTATCGAGATATGGGTATCAGATATTACCTATTTATGGCGAAAGTCTTTGGACAAGTTTTGTCACTTAAGCGTTATTACAGACTTGTACTCAAGGAAGATTTCGGGTCGTTGTGTGCATGAGAGCCTGAACGTGAATGGCTGCCTGCAGGCGCTAAAGGAAGCTATAAGGAGCAGGGGCCGTAATACAAACCAAAGTCTCATTCATCACAGCAACAGAGGGGTATAATATTTCTGCCATGCCTATGTAAATGCTTTGCAAAATAATGGTATACAAATAAGAATGACACAAACCGGCGACCCGTTAGAAAATACCGTCGCCGAAAGAATACATAAAACAATTAAAGAAGAATTTACTAATGATAGACAAATAAGTTTTTGTAATCTTGCTACAGCAAAATCAGAGATTAAAAAGTTTGCGTGGGCGAGCTAAAACGCGTATGGAAGAGTGATTATACCAAAACACCCAAAGGGGGAGATTTGATAGAGGCATTAGCTGAAGAATGATTATGAAAAAAAAGCTGCCTGGTAAGAGACAGCCTTCTGGCAAAATGAATAATCATTCCACAGCATCAGTTTATCGCTACCGGTTCAGATCTCCCCAGACCTAAAACACCGGGTCCGATTCAACTGATAGTACAAAGATGAAAAAGATAAATTGAAAATTAAAACACAGTCATCTTATCCCACTGTGTAAAACGTGAAAAAGAGTCAACTGATTCCAGGACGCTTCAAATGTAAAGCGACATCCACCAAACATTGAACAGACGAAAATATGACAACAGAACAATATCCAAAGGTTTATTTATACAGGCGAATTGTGCAAGCCAAACTTTTCATTGACAATAACTACACTGATGACATAGACCTTGACATTATATCGGACGAAGCCTATTTCTCAAAATTCCATTTTATCCGACTTTTTAAACAAATCTACGGCAAGACACCACACCAATATTTAACATCGTGTAGGCTTGAAAAAGCAAAACAACTTTTAATCAAAGGTTTGACAGTTTCTGAAGTTTGTGCTTCAGTTGGCTTCGAAAGCTTGAGTTCTTTTAGTAGTTTATTCAAAAATGCAGTTGGCGAAACGCCAACTGCATTTTTATCAAATCAAGTTGCAAGGAAAACAGAAATGACAACAAGCCCTCTAAAATTCATTCCAGGTTGTATTGCAGCTAAAAATGGTTGGTTGAAAATTAGCAATTTTCAAGAAGCAGAATAGAAATGAATTGTGGAAATTTACCTCATAAAAAATAATTGAAATGATAACAAAATTAACACACACTTGTGTGTATGTACTCAATCAAGATGAAGCTTACGACTTTTACGTTAACAAACTTGGCTTCAAAGTAATAATGGATATACCGATGGGTCCAAATGCCCGATGGCTAACAGTTTCACCCAAAGAACAGGAGGGCATTGAAATAAATCTTTTCCCAGTTATGGAAGGTATGATGTTTAATGCTGAAACTGTAAAAACGATGACCGACCTAATTCAAAAAGGAACATTTGGTGCGGCTGTATTTGAATGCAACGACATTTACGCCACTTACGAAGAACTTAAAAGTAAAGGTGTTGTATTTAAAAAACCGCCAACCAAAGAATTTTACGGCATAGAAGCATTGTTTCAGGACAATTCAGGCAATTGGTTTTCATTAGGGCAAAAAAAATAAGTAACCAATGAAATCACTATTAGACAAATCAGCAAAAGACGAATTAATAAAAAGAATTAATTCACTCAATGAAAATAGAACTGCCGAATGGGGCAAGATGAATGTATTTCAAATGGTAAAGCATTGCATTTTGTGGGAAGAAATGGTTTTTGGAAAACAAATTTACAAACGAGTTTTCATCGGACAAATTTTTGGTAAAATTGCTTTGAGAAGTATTCTAAAAGATGAAAAGCCTTTAAAACGAAATACTCCAACAATTCCAGAATTTATCATAAAAGAAGAAAACGGTGATCTATCTTCCGCCAAAATAAAATGGATAGCAATTATTGAACAATACGAGCATTTTTCAAACAATAATTTCATTCACCCATTTTTCGGGAAAATGACCAAAGTGCAGGTTGGACATATGGCTTATAAACATATTGACCATCATTTGAGACAATTTGCAGCATAGAAAATACAACGAACCGCTAATAAAAGTATTGGCGAAAGCTGGGCGGACGGAAGATCAATCATCATAAAATTGCTACTGTACAGCATCCGCGCTTGACGGAATTCTGCTCATCATTTGTTGTTAACTTGTACTTTTATTTCTTTATTCAGCTGTAGTTCCGGGCTGGACAAGCTATGAATATCCAGTCTTCGCCAATGGTCGGTCGTAAGCGGTCATGCTACAGACACCCCGCAATTTGCAAGGACATTTGACAGACAGTTCAATTTTCCGTAAATTCTCTAAGTGAAAAAACAGCAAAAGAGAGGACTTGATTTTATCGTCGACAAACTGACAAACTCAATTGAAAATGTTCAATCGGGCGAAAGTTTCACAACAGAGATTTCTTTTATTGAACAAGGCAGAACTCAAAAACATTACGAAGAAAAATGACTGGAAGTTTAAATGGACAGGCGAATTTAAATTACCCGAGCGTGATATCTACAAGCTGGCAATTGTTAATAATCTAAATATCATTCAAGGCTTTATAAGTTTGGTAGTAAAAGCCGACCATGTTTATATGCACCTAATTGAAAGCGCCGCTTTTAATATTGGAAGAAGTAAAACTTATTACGGTGTGCCAGGGAATTTGGTTGATTTTGCTTGCAGACTTTCATTTCAACGCGGTGGTGAAGGCTATGTTTCATTCATCTCCAAGACAAAACTAATCGACCATTATATTGAAAGTTTAGGTGCAGTTCATTTTGGGGGACACCTAATGGTAATTACTACGGAGGTAGCATTAAAACTAATTAATAAATACTTTTAAAATCATAAGATTATGGGACTGATAAAAGAACCTCTTGACGTTGACTTTGTAGTCGATCCAAGACCATTGACAAAAAAAGAAGAACTTGCAATTAGTGCATTTATAAAAGCAGACAAAGAAAAAAGGGCTTTGTTAGAAAAACGACCAACAAGAACTAAATCTGGCAACAAAAAAAAAGCAACTGCTTGACAAGCACGAACCGCTTACATGGGTTTTGTGCAAGGCTGGCTGACGTACAAAACTCATCTTTAGTTTTTCAATTTGGCCAGATACAAAGGCTGGTCTGAAGTTCCCTGATTTCCAGCCCTGCACAAAGCACTAATCCGTTGCCTGTAATTTTATAGACACCCTACTTTTCGTAACATGATATTGACATATCAATTGGACCAAAATGATTTTTTGCAACACCAATTATTTTTGGCATCAAGACAGACAGAATAAAGAAGAAGCGTACAAAATCGTGGTTAATCGTTTCTGGTACCATGTTTCTTTTAGGGTTTCTGTTTTTTCAAAGTGATAATTCACTTCTTTTTTATTATTTCATGGCATTTGGAATAATTACGCTAATATTCTATCCACTCTACCAGCGACACCAATATAAAAATCAATATGCTAAATTTATTGCGGACACTTATAAAAATAGATTTGGACATACCGCAAATATTCGTTTCGGTGAAAACGCAATTGAGACAAATGATGTTACTGGAGAATCCAAAATCAATTTATCAGAACTTGAAAATGTAACGGAAACTGGTGATTATTTCGTAAACGCCCGATATAGCCGCGTCGTTGCCATTTCACTAAATAGCTGTAAGCATCTTTTGAATCAGGGAAGTTCGTAGAGGATATTATTGCTGGTTGGCTGTTTTCCATTTGTGCGGTAACAAATCG
>JBDSXW010000039.1:0-45561 GCA_039925965.1 Chitinophagaceae bacterium | reverse complement strand
ATTGCAATATGTCGCCGGACCTTAACGGAACAAAACTTCTCCATAAAATCAGCAGTGGAAAATGCAGGAGATATAATGGGAATGTGAGGTCCGCGATTTTTCTAAATGTTGTGATCACCCGTGGAATCGGCCTGGAGTTTCTGAGGCGGGCAATTGCAAATACACTAGCTGCCACGAAAAAGCCAGTTATTCCATCTTTAATAAACTCGTTCGCATAATGAAGCGGCGGAATTCCCAGTTGAAAGGGCAGGGGATTCATATAATCCAGCACGATGAATGATATTGCCAGGCCGAAAAAAAATATCAGCCAAACAACACTGTTGGAAATTCTTCTTAGTGAAATCCTGTAAGCCATACACCCCATCAACCATATCGGCATCATTGCGAGTATCGAAGGCCCGGCCAGGACAATTGCGAACAAAAGTATGAAGAATGATTTCCAGGATTTTTTAAGGTAAAACCACAATCCAAATATCAGGTAATACCAAAATTCGTAGCCCATTGACCACAGCGGGCTATTGATCGCCGGCGCCGCCGAGAAAAACCATATCTCATTGAGAAAAAATGTTGATAAAAAATACCGAAGCAATACCGGCGGCCTGGAGTACTGACCATAAAGCGCAGGGTCTGCAAAAAAAATGATTAGCTGGCAAATTCCCGAAACAAGAATAGCAGGCAATAAAATGGAATAGAGCCGACTAAGGCGCGCCTGCGCATATTGAAACGCTCCGCGGTTGTTGCCAGATGTTGTGTAAGCTATAAGAAACCCCGAGAGTACAAAAAAAACGACCACACTAAAATGGGCCATATGAACCATCTTTTCAGAAAGTACATTGTGATACCACATACTGTACGCGTGATGAAAGAAAACTATAAATGAAGCTACCAGTCTTACAATGTCCAACACAAAGCTTGCCTGCCAACTGATTCTGTCCGGTTTATGGTCGTTCATTTCAATGAGTATTTTTAGACGGCCTTTGCAATGATGGATAAATATTTATTCGCAACTTCCGCAGCACTGTGGGCCGACAGATGATTCGGTGCTGCTTTCCTGAGACGGGTTTCCAACGCCGGATCCTCTAATAACTGCTGCATGCGCATGACCAAATCGTCAGCGTCACCCCGGCGGAACGTCAGCCCCGCTTCACCCACCGCATCCGGTAATCCCCCGCCATCCGACACAATGGGCAAACAGCCGCAGGCCATTCCCTCCAACGCTACGATACCAAACGGCTCCTCCCATCTTGATGGGACCAGTAGGTAACGATGCCTGTTTAAGCATTCTACCAGCTGCGGCCCACGCAGGGCGCCCGTAAATACAACCTGTTCCGTCAAACCAAAATCGCGGACCATCTGCTCGAGAACAGGCTTCTCAGGCCCATCACCTACGATCGTCAATTGCAGCTTTTCATTTATTTGTGCACGACTGGCCGCAAGGGACCGAAAGGCCTTGACAACGATGTCTGCACCTTTATCGGATACCAGCCGGCCAAGAAAAATAAAACCCGATTTCTGCGACAGTTCTTTTACATCGCGGAATAAGCCAGCCTGGTAAGGATTCCCAATCACTACGGAAGATGGCCAACAAATTCTGCGTATGGCTTCGCTACAGGAAATAACCTTAGCTGCACGCTTCAACCACCTGGCTTTTAATTTTTCCTGAATTCCGCGTCCGGTTGCTGTCGTCCATGTCTGCAGCGCGATAACCGAAGGTTTCCTTAAGAAAAACCCCGGCCACGCCATCCGGAAGCATGGATTGTTTTCAAAAACGATGTCTGCCCATCTGTGCTCTCTAAATAAACTACGCTTCCCGGGATTTCTGATTACCCCGAAAGGGAAATGGGTATTTGAAGGATCTTCCGACCAGGTTAGCAAACGTACTTCATGCCCTGCTTCAGAAAAGGCCAAAGCCAACATTTCTGAAATTGACTCAATACCGCCAATGTCGGGAAAGAACTTATGAGAAAGAAACAGTATCTTCAAAGGCATATTCAATAAATTTTAAAAGACCGGACCTGAACAAAACACACATCAATTCGCAGCAAGAAAGCCCTGGTACAATTGACCGGATATCTCACTGATACTATTGAGTAATAGTTCTGGTGGTTGCAGGCGCATGCAGCTTTCGAAATTACCGGCATGGTACTCCATCACACCCTCCGGTGGTATTGGGTTTGGCAAGCCCCTGGGCTCCCAGGGTTGGGACACACATACCACAGGCAAACCGTGGCTTTGCATTGCAGCAACAGATCCACTTTTCTCTGCCAGTTCTATCGGCGTAGTAGATACACCAATAGTTGCACGCGACAATTCAAGTGAGATCCGCTCCGGAGTTTGTTCTCCCAACAATGTTACCGGGAGACCGGCGGCTATCCATGCAGCTTCCCAGATGGCTTGTTCTTTTCCGCAGCGTCCTATGATGAGGAGGTGTATGGAGGTGTTAGCTTTAGCTGCGAATCCTGCGGCCTCTTTTGCAAAGGACTCAACCGGGGCTCCCGGATGTATGCCGCCGAACATCACAAACACTATATTTTTCTTGTCAGTATTTTCAACTCTGGTGTCAATGGTTGCAGCATTCGTTGCTGTATTAGGTATATTGGAGCACAGCGGCAAATACTGGGCTTTGAAACCCATTTTGTTGAGATGTGTTTGGTAGAGCCTTGTTTGAGTATGCACCAGTTTGGGTGCCAGGTTATTCTTGATAGAGTGTATGAGCCTGCGTTGCAACCAACCCCAGCAGGCAAATTTGTTTCCAGATTCCTTGTCCATTCCCACCCACAGTTCGTGAAACATGATATGCCACTTATGGGTATTGCCCAGCCTTGTAAGTTGTCGGCTGAATCCAAACGCGAGACCTTTTGGGTGAAAAGCAAAGGGCACAAACTGCAGGCTGATCCAATCGGGTTGAAATGTGCTGATCCATTTTTTTGCCAACTCAAACCTTGCCTTCGCAACCAGGTTAACCGGTAAACGCAACACCGGTAGTGCGGCGCCCTCGGCATCCTGAAAGCCGTCGGAGATTGCCTGTATGTGCCGGTCGTTAATTGCAATCACTGCCACCTGGTGGTCCTGACGAATCAACTCACCAGCCAGGCGGCGGATATAGTCCCCGACTCCATCGCGACCGGGCTCCATTGCGCCACACAGAAAAATAATTTTCATTCGCTTATTTATGAATGGCCATTCTGGTTGAATAACTTGTTAGCTTCTGTGCCAGTAAATGGGAAGGCTTTTCGAGCAGCAGGTAGAACCCGTAAGACACAGCCAGCACGCAGGCTATGTATGGGATATAGGTGTACACGTTCATGTCGACATAATTATAAAGAAAGTGAAGAATCAGGGGATGGCACAGGTACACCGAATAAGAGAACTTGCCCCATCTCTCCAGTAGTGGGTTAGCCTTTCTTTCCCTGTAATAACAAATCTCTATTTGAATCCATTTCAAAATGGGTATGGTAAGGATGGTGAGCGAGATAATGTAGGATACGAAAAAATGGAACCTCAATATCCCCGCCGTAACCGATAGTGCAAACACGAGTGTTCTGAAAAACATCAACTTTTTAAAACTCACATCGGCTTCGTAATTTTCTATATTCTCTGCAAGACGAACACCCAGTAACCAGCAAGGCAAACCGACCAGCCAGGTAAGTGGAATGCCCATCTGCCAGTATTCACCAATATATTTCAAATCCCTTTGGCTAACCATCGACAGTATATCGTTATTTGCGCCGAGCGCAATCAGGGTAAGCGAAATCACAAACGCCACTGCTACTTTTGTAGTCCATGAAATCCTGGTTGCGTAAGCCAACAACGGGTAAATAGTATAGTATATCAACTCGCAATACAAACTCCACACTACAGCTTTTTCCGGATGATCAAGCGGAATGCCCATTAGCTCGATAACGATCAAAGGAAGTAATACCCTGAGGTACCTCCTGATGTAAAACTTCTTAAGATCTGTTATCCCATTTCTATTGGGATAGTGAATAACGAATCCCGAAATAATAAAGAAGGCAATTACTGCTGCAATACCGATAAAGCTTACACCGAGGAAGGCGCCAACATAGCGCAGCAGCGATACATTGGAATTTCGCAACATAGTGCCAACGGGGTTTTTCGCATGTCCAAGCAATACTATTAATGCCAGCACAATCCTGATGCTGTTAATCCCTTCAAACCATTTTACATTTTTCTTTTCTGTCTTAATACTTCCTATCGTGTACTTAGCTTTGGAAACTATTGGCGAATAGATCATACGAATCATTGATTATTTAAAATTTGGAGTTCATAACGATTGCTGTTTTAAGGTTAGAGAATAGGAAATACAACATTTCAAAATACCTGGGGTGTGATTATTTAACTGGTTGTCTATTGTTGTTACTAATAAGATAGAAGAGCACTTAGTACCGCCGGTAGAAGCGGCCGCCAAAAGAAGCAATTGCGATACAAATCGACTTGTACCTGATATAGGATTGACTGAAGGCGGTAATCGGCGTTGCCGCATGCAACCAAAATCCCTTTTCAGCCAGCGTGGGCGGCTTTCCGCTGAGCACTAATTTCAGAAAATTCTTTTTCCACGGCTTCGGAGAACCCGTTGCATGAGACATGGTCCAACCGGCATTGATAAAATCCATTCCTTCAGAACCCATTTCACTTATTGGCGACACACAACACATTGCCGCGATATTGAAGGCATCCTGATCAACGTTCCAGAAAGTAGAAGTTCTGTCGTAAGAAGCGAATACTGCCGGATCCTGGCCGTAGTGGCGGATTGCGGTTTTGATCACATTCGACCATACTTCCAGGAACTCAATATACTTTCTTGACACTCCGCAAAAGCCGCCATTGATATACGACATAATATCCCGGTTCTTCTGCATGCCGGTTTTTTCAATTACCTCATGCCATTCCATCCGTATGGGATGTGTTGGAGGCATATCATTGCTAACGATCTCATGAACCAACGCCACCCCATAAGACATCCATCTTTCGAAAAAATCCCATTTACATTTTACAACGATGTCCGGATCAAAATAGGCCAGCCCGTCAGCGTCCATTCCAGGACCCTCCCACAGACGTAGCATAAAATCCGGTTTGTAGTTTGTCAAATGGTAATCTGTGACTACCGGAATGAAATGAATTTCCAGGCCGTCTACAACAGAAAGGGTCCGGCAACCGGCCCAGTCTATCCCAGGATTAATGGTTGCGCTGGCGGCCCATTCCGGAAGTTCGCCTCTGTAACCGGCATACACTGCGCCACGAAACCCATATTGATATAGCGAATTTGTAAGCGCAGCTACTCCATAATGATAATGGCCTTCGAAAAGGGTGCACACATTTGACCGCATAATTCCTTAATTTCTTTTTTTGATGAACCGGGCAGGGCATCCAGCCCAGACCTCATACTCCGGCACAGACCTGTTAACCATCGAGCCTGCACCAATGACGCTCCCTTTCCCAATTTCAACCCCTTGCAGAATCACACATTTGGTGCCGATCCAGACATCGTCGTTAATGACAATGTCTTTAATCGTGCATGGCTGCGTATTGATGGGTGCGGGGACGTTTATCTCGTGGCCAACGTCTACTATGATCGTATTGCTTCCGATCATTACATCATTACCAACAACGATCCGCCCGCTACAGTTAAACTCGCAATCTCTACCCAGGAAAATCCTGTCACCGATCTTTATAAAATTATTCTTTGAAAAAGGTCGACCGATTCTAAAATCAACCCTGTCCTGAATGGTTCCATTGCTTCCGATAACAACCTGTTGGGGCCATACGCAGGTGATTTTACCTAGCGACCCGCCGGAGCCAATCTTTAGTCCGAGTGATTTGAAATAAATTTTACGGAAAGTATTAACCAGACCACTAATTTTTACCCGAAAAATAGCCAGGTACGGTTTGGGAAGACGCTCCCGATTGGGATGAAGTTCTTCTTCTATCGCAGACGTAGTATGTACATAAGACACCATATAATTATTTTCGGTAGTAAAATCTACTGATGAATGAAGCTACTTTTAATGCCAGTTTCCGGCGCTTCACAAGACCCGGTTTCTGAGCATTGACCGACCCATTTGCAAACTTCCAGTAGTCACTATCAACCCTACGTGGCGGACGGCCGTTTAAGGCCTGGCTGATCGGCTTCTGATGCCAGGGTTTGGGCGCCCCCAATGCATGTGGGAGCATAGGTGCTCCCTGAATGAATGCCATTCCCTCCTTTCCGACAAAATTCACGCGTCCTTCCCAGGCTTCAACCGCGATGTTTAGTGCATCCTGATCTGTTTTGCCGAAAGGTGCGTAAGGTCCCCTTGCAGATTCAGGTAATGGTGTTCCTGCCAGCGACGAACAGTTCAATCCCCCGATTTCAGGTGCCATCGCTTCCTGTACTTTTTTCCATAATTCCAAAAAATCGCTGTTGTCTTTTGTCAGCCCCACAAATCCTCCGTTTGCATAAATGGTTTCACGGGCTTGTAAGGAGATATTCGTGTTCTTAAAATACTTTCTCCAGGCAAGCCTGCGCGGATGATGTAATGGCAAAGGAGAATTGACATCTTCACAAAGAGCGATGCCGGAACTGGACCACTCCTCAAAGAAAGACCAGCGTACTGAAGTCACAATATCCGGATCCAGATAGTACATTCCGCCTGCGTCTCTTGCCGGCCCCTTCCAGAGCCGCTGCATAAAATCAGGTTTATAATTTGTAAGATGGTAGTCTGTGTCGAGCGGCAGGAAATGAAGTTTGATAGCCGGACTTACAACCATTGTCGTCCCCCCCGGCCATTCCAGAGATGCATCTTCTTTTGCAATATTTGCCCACCCTGGCAAAACGCCGCGGTAGCCTGCGAATATAGATCCTGAAAAACCATAATGCGAAAGCGAATTGGTTAATGCCGCCAGGCCGTAATGGTAATGTGATTCAAAAAGTGTGCAAATGATTGAAGTCATTTTTTGTAGAAGTACTGTTTCGTTTTGAGGATGATAGCGCTAAAGACTATGTGGGAGTGCTTCTAATTCGGAATAGATTAAATGTCTGGTACATGAGTGTCTCCACCAGTCCGACAAAAATATTGAGCGTTAATATTCCGCGTATGGATGAGATATCAATCAACAGAACGCCTGCAACAATGGTTGCGACACTTATAGGTATTGAGATCAGGGGATTGATAGCCCATCCCCGGCTGGCGGCTATGTTGAAAGAAATGCCGCACATCAGGGTCAGGCAACTACCTATAATATTTAAAGTGATTTCCCGGGTAAGGTTGGAATAATCTTTTCCCAACACCCACAAAACCTCTGCAGGAAAAAGGTACACTAGGCCAATGATCACTATGCTCAATCCAATCACGCCGCCCTGGATCTGTAGGTATCTTACCAATAACACATTCCTTGCTTTTGGCAATCTTGAATACCTGGGTGTTACCAGCGTAGCAAACAACACACTAAAAAGACCCAGCATCATCGACAGCCGTCCTAAAGCGCCCACTTGTGCTAATGCAGCAGTAGATCCGAAAATTGATATCAGCCAGATTGTTATCTGGCCCGACAAACAGAAATAGATGCTACCAGGAAGTATCTTCTTTACAAACCCAAGGATTTCCTTTCGAACCTGTGCATCAATTGTTTGGTGCTGATCAGCATACCTTGCGGCCGTTTTTCTAAGGCGATAGTTTGCCCAAACCTGTGGAAGTCCGAAAGCAAGTACCGCTACAAATGCCCATGGAAAAACAAAAATAGTAAGCGCTAATAGTACCAGCCTTGAAACGCTGGCACCTACCTGAATTTTTTGAAGTGGTGCAATATCCTGGCTAAGTTTCAGCGGCACTTCAAGCAGCGTTCCGCTCAGAGCGGTAAAAAAAGCTGGCACGAGCGACAGGATGATAAGCCCGGACATCAGCCAGGAAGAACCGTGATGCCTGAGTAAATACAGCAAAACCGGTGTCGCTATCACGAGGCTGGCGATCGCAAATTTCTTACGAAGATCCAACCCGGTTGCAACTACGGATCCAAGCTTTTCACGATCCTGCCACACTTTACCACCCTGCGACATGACACCTAACGCTATGCCGCCGTCAGTAAGAATGGTCATCGTTCCCAGCATGGTATTGGCCAGCGTGTACAATGCATACTCGGCGGTGGGTAACAGGCGGATAATGAGGATCCCGCTAATAAGACTAATTGCCTGTATCGTTACCTGTGAGATTCCGGTGATGGATACCAACTTACCCCACTCAAATATTTTAATATACTTAGGATTGGCGTAGAGTTTTTGAACAAGTGCTTTCATGTAGTATAAGTCCGCAGACCTGGATTATTGATCTATGCGGGCGAGAGAGAATATTTATTATTTTTTTGTTCGTAATAGCTATTCCCCGAATAAGTCTCGTATTTATATGTCAGGTTTTGCTTCCCGGTAGCGTTCAGCACTGTAAAAAAGGGATGCCCGGGAGATTGCAACTGCAGAACGTTTAATTCGTGATAGGCCTGCTTTAAACTGTACCCCTGGCGAAGTACCACTATTGTAATATCTGCATACTGTTGCAATAAGGTAGCGTCTGTAACCATCGAGAAAGGCGGTGTATCAATAATGATGTAGTCGAACCTGCTTTCCAGTTCCTTCATAAGCTGCTCCATTTCAGGTAACATCACTAATTCTGCAGGATTCCCGTACAGGCCGCCAGCTGGCATAATAAATAAATTTCCACCAGTATCGGGTACTGGTATTAGCGCATCGTCGATGGTACACCGGTCTGTGAGATACCCGCTGATCCCCTTGTCCCCGTCTAAATGTAGCCGGTTGGATATGCTTGCCCTGCGCAGATCAAATTCCAGAACGACCACTTTCTTATTCAGAAGCGCATAGGTGGCGCCAAGGTTAAGACTTACAAAACTCTTTCCCTCGCCCAGGCTTTGAGAAGTTACAAGAATTCTTTTCACTCCTGTTTTACCACTGAAACTAATGGCTGTTCGTAAAACCCGGAACTGCTCAGCAATTCGTGTGTGAACTTTTTGAGACACAACTATCGGATGATTTTTCTTTGAAACGAAAGCGATTTCTCCAAGCAGCGGAATGATAGTCTTCTGTTCAACTTCGCTTTTCCCGGTTACCTTGTTATCCATAAAATCCAACAGGACCACTACCAATACAGGCAGCATCAGGGCGAGTGAAAATGCTATGGTCCATATCGACCTCGAAGACGGCTTTGTTTGACCCATGCTCCTGGGCTCCACGATAGTCCGCGTATCGGTGATGTTTGATGCAAGCATCATTGCTCTCTGTTCCCGCATCTGGAGCAGGAACAGGTAAAGTTGTTCCTGCACGCCCTGGTTTCTTTTGATTTGTATCAGATCTTTCTCAAGTTGCGGCATAGTGCTAATGCGGCTTCCCAGTTCTGCATCCTTCCGGGCAATATCATTCAGACTGATAGTATAGGCATTCTTGAGATTGTGGACATTCTCAAGCAATGATTTCCGCACATTTTCTATCTGGTTTTGAAGGTCCAGTAGCAGCGGATTATTCGGGCCTGCCTGGTTTTGAATCCGCTCTTTATTAATAATGAGCTCATTGTGTCTTTGAATCAGACTTGCGAGAGATGATTCCGTGATTCCAAGTGTTGATGGCACGAGCGATGGATTGTCTTTCTTGTCAATCAGTTCCCGTTCCAGGTCGCTTACAATATTCACCTGGGTTTGTTGAATGGCTTTTTGTTTATCAATTTCAGCCGACAGCTGCATATACTGTTGCGACTCGGCCGATATATCTGAAACTTTATGCCGCGTCTTAAATTGTTCTACTTCTCCTTCCACACCTTTAAGATCCTTTTCCACAACGGCAAGGCGTTCATCCAGGAACTTCATCGTATTGGTTCCCGAAACATTCTTGTCGTCCAATCCCCTTGCATTGTAAATACTGATAAGGGTTCTTAATACAGATGAAACCTTCTCAGCATTTTTGTCCTCCATGCTCAGGGATATAACTGAGCCCATCTTACCTACCTGTTCCACATGCAGTGCCGAGTTATAAACCCTGGCCGCACTATAAACCGGCGTAAGCGTGAAGAAAAAATCCTGGCCGGCCGCAGCATCCACTTGTCCTTTTTTTGCATAGTTTGGGTTGGGTACAAACCGAAAATTCACGTCACCTGCATTATAATCGTGACTAAATGAAAGAGGAGCGCCAGCACCCTTTTCCGAAGTGGCTAAGTACCACTGATTGTCCAGGCGGTAAACATGTAAACTGATGATATTGTAAATATTGTAGGGATTTACAACTTCAATCAGGATGGGCATATTCGCCCGGAAATGTGTTTTCGCTGCGGCAAAAAAAGCGCCTTTGCTCGTAATGTTCACGTACAACTGTTCCTTAAGTGTTACAGAGTCCATCAGGTCGGGGCTCTTCAACACTTCTATTTCATTTTCCATCACTTTCCCACTACCTGAAATGTTCAGTTCTTTCAGTAAGGGATCAGGGTCAGATTTCTCATCCTTGATTAAAATAAAAGCTGATGATTTATAAACCGGTTCAGTATGACGCAAGTATATCCACGCTGCGGAAAGACAAATAAGAAAACTTAAGAGAAACCAGGGCGTCAGCTTAACAATTCTCAGCATCCATTTCCCAAGGTCAAAACTTTCACCGCGCACCTGGTTGGAATTTTGCAAAGGATCAGTTATCATTTTCAAATAATTGGGGGTGAGAATAAATTGGGGGTTTATCAACGAAACAAATAGCGGCCGTTTCGTCCGTGCTGCTCTTTATCTATTTAAGCAACGAAATAATGGAAACGATTATCAGCACTGCGGATGCAACGATTGGAAGTACATATGAAACCTTGTTGCCCACGAGCCCCTTGGTTTTTATGGGCTCCACATACACTACATCGTTCTGCCGCAATTGAAAATAGGGTGACTTCAAAGCACTGCTCTTATTAAAGTCAAGATGTGATATTTGCATGTTATTCCCGGCCTTATGCATCACTTTTACATTGTATCGTGATCCATATATAGTCATATCGCCCACCGCGCCGATTGCCTCCAGTACATTCATTCTTTCACCTGCTACCGGCAAAGTTGTTGGCCTTCCTACCTCTCCGACCACGGTAACTTTAAAATTTGAAAGCCGTACTGCCACTACTGCATTCTTGAGATACGGCTTAAGCAGATCGCTTATCTTTTCCTTCAGTTCTTCAGTTGTTAATCCTGCCACGGGAATATCTCCCAACACTGGCATAGTAATATCACCCTTTGCTGAAACATTATATACGTTCATCAACACCGCTGAAGGGGTTGCAATTGTGCCGGCGACGTTGGAGGTAGTAGTTGCTGAACCCAGGTTGAAATACTGGCTTGATTCCGGGCTGGTACTTGAAATAGAAATTTGCACCTGGTCGTCGGCCTGCAATTTCAGCGGTTCGTATGGATACATCGCCACTTGTTGCATACGTCCTGTATCATTCAGGTCCTGGAAATAGGATAGCTGTTTAGGGTTACTGCAAGAGCTAAAGAAAATAACCGAAGCCATCAGGATGATGATCCTGGTGTGGAGAAGGTGATTCATATTGTATTTTTTTAGAAAAGCAGCCGTGGTATAGCCTGTTCAATAATTGTGTTTCAACAACGGCTAAGATTTTAGGGCAGCGATACCTGAAGATGGATATGAACAGAAAAGATCGCTGGTGGTAAAACTATTCAAGCCATTTTACGGCTTCGCCGCCCTCAGTCACATTTTTAATATGAAGGGGGGACTTTTTACTATAATACAATACTGGTTACCTTATTTTGTAACCTGGCTTTTTACCGGTTTTTTCTAAGTATTTGCAACAAAGACAAATACCCACCCTAAATTCGGCCGTCACGCCCGCTGCGGACCATTCATGCATAGCCGGCAACTATTCGTACTGGTTTTTAATCGTATAACCTGATTCCTTCAGTAACTTTTCTTTCATGAAGTGATCCACATCTGCACGCATCATTTCCGCCACGAGACCCTGCAAATCGTATTTCGGTTTCCACCCCAGCTTTGTATTCGCTTTTGTGGGATCCCCGATTAGCAACTCCACCTCGGTCGGCCTGAAATAGGCCGGGTCTACGCATACTACTTCAAGGCCTTCTTCCAACTGGTAGTCGGGGTTGGAACAAACTGACACATATCCTTTTTCCTTAGCGTCTTCTCCCTGGAAAACAACTTCAATGCCCAGTTCGACAAACGCCATACGTACGAATTCTCTTACCCTGGTAGTGACTCCAGTTGCGATCACATAATCTTCAGGCTCGTCACGTTGCAGTATCAACCACATGGCTTCTACATAGTCCTTGGCGTGGCCCCAATCCCGCTGCGCATCGAGGTTTCCCAGGTATATTTTGTCCTGTAAACCCAATGCTATTTTTGCAACAGCCCTGGTGATTTTTCTTGTGACAAATGTTTCCCCACGCAACGGGCTTTCATGGTTAAAAAGAATTCCGTTACAAGCAAAAATGCCATAAGCTTCGCGGTAATTGACCGTGATCCAGTAGGCGTACATTTTTGCAACTGCATATGGGCTGCGGGGGTAAAAAGGCGTCCTTTCGCTTTGCGGCACTTCCTGAACCAATCCATACAATTCGGAAGTGGATGCCTGATAAATTTTTGTTTTCTTCTCTAGCCCCAAAATACGTATCGCTTCCAGCAACCTTAGTGTACCTATTCCATCGGCATTGGCAGTATATTCAGGCATGTCAAAGCTCACCTTAACATGGCTCATCGCCCCAAGGTTATAAATTTCATCCGGTTGCACATCCTGGATAATTCGTATCAGGTTGGTAGAATCTGAAAGATCTCCGAAATGCAGGGTAAACCGTACATGTTGGTCATGCGGATCCTGGTATAAATGATCTATTCTGTCGGTATTAAAAAGCGAACTGCGACGTTTAATGCCATGTACATGATACCCCTTTTCAAGCAGCAGTTCTGCAAGATATGCCCCATCCTGGCCTGTAATACCGGTTACCAATGCTGTCTTCATATTGTGCTGTTTAAATTCAGGCCTTTATATAATCATTAAAATTCTTGTGATCCTTCTTATGCAATTGATCAAAAGTCAGGCTCTTAAAATATTCGTAGGTAATTCTGAGTCCTTCTTCCCTATCGATCTTTGGTTCCCAATCAAGTATTACTTTAGCCACGCTGATATCAGGTTTTCTTTGCTTCGGGTCGTCCTGGGGCAGGGGATTATAGATCACTTTCTGGCTGGTACCCGTAAGTTTAATGATCTCTTCGGCAAACTCACCGATAGTAATCTCATTGGGGTTGCCAATATTTACGGGCTGAACATAATCACTCATTAATAAGCGGTAGATACCCTCTACCAAATCGCTCACGTAGCAGAAAGACCGGGTTTGAGAACCGTCGCCGAAAACAGTGAGGTCCTCCCCTCTTAAAGCCTGACCAATAAAAGCGGGCAAAACCCTCCCGTCATTCAATCGCATACGTGGACCATAGGTATTGAATATCCGGATAATTCTTGTTTTCACTCCGTGAAAGGTATGGTAGGCCATCGTGATAGCTTCCTGGAAACGCTTGGCCTCATCATACACGCCTCTTGGGCCAACAGGGTTTACATTCCCCCAATAATTCTCGGTCTGCGGATGTACTGTGGGATCTCCGTACACCTCCGAGGTTGAAGCAACCAGGATGGTGGCGTCTTTCGCCTTCGCAAGACCCAATAAATTGTGCGTACCCAGTGAACTTACCTTTAATGTCTGAATAGGAATTTTAAGGTAGTCGATGGGACTGGCTGGCGAGGCGAAATGCAGGATATAGTCCAGTTTACCTGGCACATGCACATATTTGGACACATCATGGTGATAAAACTCAAAGTTTTCTAGTGCAAACAGGTGCTCAATATTCTGAAGATCACCCGTTATCAGGTTATCCATGCCAATTACATGAAAACCCTCGTCAATAAAACGATCGCACAGATGTGAACCTAAAAACCCCGCAGCACCTGTAATCAAGATTCTTTGTCTCATACGTATATAAAATTAGATAGAATTATTACATTTCGCACCCAGGCAATTTCAGTGACCGGGCGGTAGTCTTTATGCCCCCAGCACTATTTCAGTTTGTGGAATTCCGATGCCATAGTATAAAAAACCAGCCGTCTCCACCATATTTCTATCATACACATTTCTTCCGTCGAATACGACCTGACCTGCAACGAGCCCCGAAATTCTTTTCCAATCCGGTAACCTGAAATCATTCCACTCGGTAACGAGCACAATGGCGTCAGCACCTGCTGCTGCTTCGTAAATATCCGCGCACCAGGTTACGGTTTCACCCAGATCGTGTTTGGCTTCCGGCATCGCAACAGGGTCAAAAACCTTAACGGTAGCGCCGGCTTGTAAGAGCGATTCAATCAGTACCAGCGATGGCGCCTCACGCATATCATCAGTATTGGGCTTAAAAGACAGGCCCCAGATAGCAAAGGTTCTCCCGGCGATATCCCCTTCAAAATGTGTGGCTATTTTACCATACATCACCTTCTTCTGATCTTCATTTACTGCCTCTACAGATTCCAATATCCGCAGCGTATGACCGTATTCTTTAGCTGTTCTTACAAGCGCCTTTACATCCTTTGGAAAGCAGGACCCGCCATACCCGATACCCGGGTAAATGAAGCGGTTTCCGATCCGCGGATCACTGCCGATTCCTTTTCGAACCTTATCAACATCGGCTCCTACCAGTTCACACAAATTAGCAATATCGTTCATGAATGATATCTTGGTGGCCAGCATTGCGTTGGCCGCATATTTCGTCATTTCAGCCGAAGCAATATCCATAAAATAAATCGGGTGACCATTTAATACGAATGGATGGTATAATTGAGCAAGAGCCTGCTCGGCTTTCTCTGTATTGACACCCACCACAATGCGGTCGGGTTTAATAAAATCCTGGATGGCTGAACCTTCTTTTAAAAACTCCGGGTTCGATGCGACATCATAGTCATAAAATTCTTCACGGGTACTCATCGCCTGTTTGATGGCCTGGTTTACTTTAACGGCTGTTCCTACCGGCACGGTGCTTTTAGTTACGACCACCAGGTAGCCGGTCATTGATGTGCCGATTTCTTTGGCCACTTGAAGCACATATTGGAGATCGGCACTACCATCTTCACCCGGAGGTGTTCCTACAGCAATAAAGGCTACATCCGCGCCCGGCACCACTTCTGCCAGCTTCGTGCTGAATGATAACCGGCCATTCTGAAAGTTACGGCTTACAATTTCTTCCAATCCGGGTTCGTAGATCGGCAATATTCCTTTCTTCAGGTTTTCTATTTTAGTCTCATTTACATCCACACAAACCACGTCGGTGCCTACTTCGGCCAAACAGGCACCTGTAACCAGGCCAACATATCCGGTTCCAACTACAATTACTTTCATATAATAGCTATTTTATGTGTTTGTTAAAAATCGGGGCCTCAACTTTTGCAATACCAATGGAACATCAGGATTGCAAAAAAATGAGACAAAAAATTTTACTACTGCACCCATCTGAATGAATGCATTACCAACGGGGCAGTACCTCATTTTGTGCTCTGGGAAAAGCCCTAAATGGCTCTTTTAAATTGAGGAACTGTATTGGTCGGGGAAGAAAATAATTGTGATTTTGAGAGAATTTCAACATTTGCCTTTTCAACCTCAGCCATCATTGCATAACCCAGTGAAGGCAGGTACACTTTCACCGTACGATTTTTGACCTCCATCACGTCACCTTCCATTTGCATGAATGGACCAGTATTGATCCTGACCGTATCGTGAATATTAACAGTAGACTGTTCCAGCTTCACATCTTCATATTCATTCAAAAACTTCCTGATCGTATCAATCTCATCGTTTTTGATAACTGCAGGTTTACCCAGCCAGTATACAAAATTCAAAATCCCATCTGTTTGCTTTATTGTGGAATGCTCTTTCTCAGCAGCATTAATAAAAACATACGAAGTAAATAGAGGCTCAAATACAACCTTCTTCCTATCGGACCATTTCCGAACCACTTTATTGAGCGGGCAATAATTTTCAATTTGTCTTCTAGTGAGCAGTTCAGCAGTTTTCTTCTCCCAGCGTGGCTTCGTGTACACTGCGTACCATTGATTTGAGTTAGTGTTTGTCATAGGTTTTATTTTAGGTTAGGTGTCAATCAATTAGTATTTCTATCCTTTCCTTTATTCAACCTTCCCGCAAAAGTCTTCGCAAAGAAGTTTGTTATTATAAACCGCCATAAAGTAAAGTATGAATGTCTATAACCGTCTTTTCAGAAGGCTATCAATCGTATGAGTAAAATAGGACTACGCTGCGGGCGCAGCGTGCTAAAGGGGATGGTTTAAAAAAACAGTCGACACAGGTTAGTTTACCTGAAATATTGGTGCCGTTCAGACTAAGAATAACGATTCATTAATCTTATAAACGATAGGTCATTTCCGATTTAGCAGGCTAAAGATACCAGTAGAATAAGCCGCGGATAAGTTCATTTTTGTTCAGTGAGTTAACGGTATCGAACTAAATAATATATAATGCATACCATGTTTTATGCCTGTTTTTCCATATCCTTCCTTGCAATTTCCCTGGGTGTATAAAGATATTGTTCACCCTTCTGGCTCTGAACAATGGCCAGGTATTGCTTTATATCCTGTTCTTTTTCTTTGTGGCAGATCAACAATGCATCCGAAGAATCGATGACAATAAAATCTTCCAGCCCCTGAACTACGACTACTTTTTCATTCTGAGCGTGCACAATACAACTGCTTGCATCAATAATAATTACACCATCTCCTGCAACAGCATTTTTAGATGGATCTTTGTCCATATTTTCCCAGGCACTGGTCCAGGTACCCAGATCACTCCACCCAAATGAAGCGGGCAGTATGTACACATTACCTGCCTTTTCCATAATCGCATAGTCAATTGATATGGAAGCACTATCAAAATAAGCCTGGTCTACTGCAACTTTTTCGCCTGGGGTGTTATAGTCTTCAAGACAACGCCCGAAAAGTAAGTACATTTCGGGCAGGTACAATTGCAATGCTTCGAGGATTGCATTGGCTTGCCAAAGAAATATGCCCGCATTCCACAAATAATCCCCACTGGCAATAAATTCCTTTGCATGCTCCAGATCTGGCTTCTCCGTGAAGCGTTTTACTTTATATATGGATGCTTCAGATGGCTGCTCCTCCCGCTGTATATACCCATAATCTGTATTCGGATATGCGGGCTGAATGCCCAACGTAAGCAACGCATTATTTCCCTGAACGAAATGCAATGCCTCAGTACATACTGCTACAAACCCCTGCTGATTGAGAATTAAATGATCTGCCGGCGCAATAATCAGGGTAGCAGCAGGATCTTTTTGTATCAGTTTAAAAGACAGGTAAGCGATACAGGGCGCGGTATTTTTTCTGCAAGGCTCTCCCAAAATATTCTCAGGTGGAAGCAGTGGCAATTGCTCTTTCACGATTTCAATATAATCGTCTGAAGTAATGACATAAATATTTTCCTTAGGCACAATTTCCAGGAAGCGGTTATAGGTTTGCTGAATAAGTGTCTGGCCTATTCCGAGAATGTCGAGGAACTGTTTAGGATAGTCAGTCCGACTTACAGGCCAGAACCGGGAGCCTATACCTCCGGCCATTATTACTACGTAATTTGAATTTTTCATGGATTATTTTTTAATGCCCGAAAAAAATCGATCATTTATTGCAGGATAACTAACAGTCTTTTAAAACCGGTTTCTTTCACCAATGCCTGCAATTGATCTTCATAACGAAGGTCTTTTTCCCTGGCTTTAATCTTTTTGAGAAGGAGGATATATAAGATGCAGCACAAGCGCTTATTTAGAAAAGGAAACTCTGATGATTTGATTTCATTAAACTTCTTTTCCGCCTTTTTGTTTTCGCCCAGATTGTATAGCGCAAAAGCTTCAATCAGGTTAAAACTCTGGGTATAATTGAGCAGCGGATCTTCGATCAACGCGCCTACACCATACTTCTTAGTTTCCCTGAGATAATATAATGCTTCTGCATCGTGCCGCGTCATCAGCAAGGCTTCGGACACAATACAGGTGAAATTTCGGAGAAACTTCCTATTGACGGGTGCGGAGGCAATTTCTTCATAATAATTGTGGATCGTAATACGTACAACCTCAGAATCGGATTGCGCCACATAACCCGTAAAAAGTAAGGCAGCAAATTGCCTTGCTACAGTATAAGGATGCATTTTTGCTACCGCATCCGGATTATTCAAACCGATAGCACATTTAATCAATTTCTGATCCTCACCGCTTAACCAATACTTCAAAACATTCAGCGAAGCAGTAAATACCTCGGCATCCGCCGTGCCTTTTTCTTGTAAATAATACCTTAAACCGTTGCCATAAAATGAATTCAATTTATCCACATTCACAAGTTGCTCAAAATAGAAATTGTTGCCATTTTCCGTTTTGGCGATTAAACTCTGAAATCTATCTGTCAAAAACTTGTTCGCATTCAGGAATTTTATGGTCTGCATGATCACGTTTAGGAATGTATGATCGTAGTTATCCTTCACTTCAGTATTCCTGAAAATCGAGACTAAAAAACGCATTATATTTTCTGGATTAACAGAACCTTCATCGATGGATTCAGTATTTTTTACCCGGTAAATGTCATCAATCGACTGAAAACCACAATACTTCGAAAGAATGTTCAAAGTTGCCTGCGAGGGTGGATAATCAGCTTTTACCAAACTGAAAAAACGGCGTAGCGTATTTGGATTTAGTTGTTGTTGGGTCTTGATATAAATTTCATCACTCAGGTCTATGCAATCTCTTGATGACACAACTCTACGCCCGAAAACATGCTCGATTTCGTATACTATAACTGATTTTAATTCGGATTTTACTGTGTGCATAGTTTCCGTTGTAATCCCACCAGGAGTTGGAAGACTCTGTTGGAGATTGGGTTTAGGGTTCGTATTAAGTATTAGGTGGCGAAAAGCTTTCCTATATAACACACTGAGGCTTTTATCCGATTGGAGCCGTAGCCAAAGGATTGCTATCACCTGAACATTAAATATTACTGAGGGGAAGTATAAACACTTTTTTAAAAGCATTGAAAATACAACCGCCCCAATCCACATGCTCAACGTGAACGAATGCGTTCACACTAAACAAAATTACATATGGCAATGCAGTTGTAAAATATCGTAGGTCTGAAAAAGAATCCAAGGTAACTGGAATCTCACCACAATAATAAAGAATTGTTCGTCATAAACCGCTGTACATTGTTGTTCAGAGATTTTTTTTTGAAGACCCTTATTAATCGCTAATATCAGTCCAGTGAATGCAACAAAACGTTTGCCAATGTATGTTTAGAATAAAATTCATTGTATAATAATAATGTATATTTTCATAATTATCATTATTTAGTAACAACCTAGCTATCAATGCTTTAAAATGATATTGGCTTGGATATCTACGAGATAATAAAAAGGAGACAGTGGTATATACGGTAGGCCAAACCGCGAGTTATGCTGGCCCTAAAAAATGTGGTTGATTGAAAAAAATCAGGCGCAGGAAAACGCCGTGGCAGATGTGAATTTTTATGAAGACCCGAGTTATCATGTAGCAGTAGACGGGTGAAATCCACTCGTAAGGTGATCTGATCAAATTTATCGCAGGCTTAGGTATATGAAATTCCAGGGCGGAAAAAATGGGTGCCCGATCCTTCAACAACGTTTCACAAGTATTTCCCTAAGGCTTTCAGGATAAAAAAAGCCCGCCAGGTAAGTAAAAAAGTCATCAAATAATAGGTCGCAGCATCCAGTCTGCTGTCAAATTAAACTTCAACGAACTTGTATTTCCGGCTTCATATAGCCACCTATTGATTAGATTGCAGGCATTGGGCCTCATTAGGCCGTCATATGAAATCAACATCATGGTTGGGGCAAAAAAATTAAAGACATTTGCGGCAACGGCAATTTGCGGCAACGATATCACTTCTTCCTGCTTGTACGTATCCGCCCTGGCCATTATCTATGCCGGGCAATATGCCTGGATTTCGCTGCTGGTAGTGGCGGGTGTATTGTTTCTCTTCCGCAAAATTTATGGCGAGGCCGTGGGTGCGCTGCCGCTCAATGGTGGCGCGTACAATATCCTGCTCAACACTACTTCCAAAAGCAATGCCTCGGTAGCGGCCTGTCTTACCATCTTGTCGTACATGGCCACCGCAGTTATTTCTGCTAGCGAAGCCATGCATTACCTGCAAAGTTTGGTACCTGGCATTTCTGTATTTTGGTGTACAGTCGCTTTATTGTTTTTCTTTTTGATGTTGATCATATCCGGTATCAAAGAGTCCGCACCGGTCGCTATTTTTATTTTTGTATTTCACCTGCTGTCCATGCTGTTGCTGATATTGAGTGCTGGCTGGTTCCTGATGCATACCGGGTTAGATGTAGCACGCATCAATTTCCGGGCACCCGTTAAAGGCAGTATCCCGATGGCGCTCTTCCTGGGCTTTAGTACCGCCATGCTTGGCATCTCGGGTTTCGAGAGTTCCGCCAATTTTGTAGAGGAGCAAGACATTGGCGTGTTCCCCAAAACACTCCGGAATATGTGGTTGGCGGTCAGTATCATCAACCCGTTGATGGCACTTGCAATCATCATGGTAATACCATTGCTGCAGGTGCCAGGCCACCAGGAAACCCTGCTCTCCTACCTGGGCAATACCACAGGGGGATCCATGCTTTCTTCGCTCATCTCCGTCGATGCCGTGCTTGTGCTCAGTGGTGCGGTTTTAACTTCCTACGTAGGCGTGTCCGGTCTAATGAAAAGGATGACGCTGGACCGCATCCTGCCGCAATATTTGCTGAAAGAAAACCGGAAGGGAAGTGCCACCCGCATTCTGATACTTTTCTTTTTGCTCTGCATATCAGTGTTACTCATCACCGAGGGTGAGTTGGGACCGTTAGCTGGCGTCTATACCATATCGTTCCTGCTGGTGATGGTTTATTTTGGGTACGGTAATTTTTTGATGAAAATCAAGCGGGCAAAACTTTATCGCCCGGAATATGCATCACCGGCCATGGTCGCTTTGGCCATATTCGCCATTATCGTAGCGCTTTACGGAAACATCACCTTGCACCCGGAATACCTGGTGGTATTCCTGCAATATTTTGTGCCTACAATGGTTATTTTGTTGCTGTTGCTCAGCAGGGATTTGGTGCTGCGCTACCTCCACGGTGTGGTTCACGGATTTTTCGAAATCTTCACCCGACACGTGCGCCGTGCCGAAGTATTGATCTTGCGAAAGATCAACAAGATTTCTCACCAGGAGTTTATCTATTTTTCCAAGGCAGACGATATAGCGATACTCAACAAAGCTATTATCTATGTACAGGAAAATGAGATTACCCGGAAATTGAGGATCGTTACCGTCGTTAACGGGAACAAACAGGTAACAGATGCATTCATGAGCGACTTTGACGCATTGGATCGCGCCTACCCGGAAATCAAGATCAATTTCATGCAAATCGAAGGCATATTCGGGCCAGAGTTGATCAACGAATTGAGCAAAAAATGGAATATCCCCACCAACTTTATGTTCATCAGTTCACCAGGCGATCGGTTTAGCTACCGGGTGTCGGATCTCAATGGTGTACGATTGATTATGTAGTTGTCCCCGTGAAATACCTGCGATAGTTGCCAGGAAGCAGGATCGAAGCCAACTTCTTTGGAAATTGCTTGCGGATAAAACTACTTGCACGCCCACCCCCGGATATTCAATTCTGGCATCATCCGCTGCAGTGATAAAAATCCTGGCAGTCTTGAAAAAACTCACTGTTTCGAATGAGGCTTTTAACTGGTTCGAAAAAAAACTTCCGAAAGCCCCTGATGTCATTTGCAGCCGAAAAAAGCAGGTTAAACAGGACCATTGAGGAGATCAAAATGTTCGGCGGAAGTGGCCCCAAATGACGGGATATTATCTCAGCTTTGAACATCCTTGCACTAACGTAAGTCTCCGGTGAAGCTTTCCATTACCAGGAGTGCATTGGCCGCAGTAACTGCTTTGCCCGTATCCGGCAAATAACTACGATTTCAATACTTTATCATTTTATCTATTCTATCATATTTATGGGTAACCGAAATGGGGCATTGATTTTTCAGGGAGGCCACTTACCACGGCCTGCCGATCCTTGATACTAAATGAATGTAGTGTCGGTCAGTCGCTTTTTAAAAAAAAATACCTTTTTTCCCTGCAACAAGCTGCATTTTTCATCAAAACTGCCCAGTTATATTGAATCGCCAAGCCCAAAATGGAGATCGGCAAAACCGGCGACTTTAACCCGTTTCGCATGCTGACGACAGGGTTAGCCTTTTCGCTTTTCCCCTATCTTCGTGACGACCGCCTAAAAAAAAATGGCTAGCTGATGTATAGATTTCTCGATAAGTTCCGGCTTCGGAAAGACAAGGAAGATCTTAAAAACGTAATCGAGTCCATCGATAGCGGAATCGTGTTCAGGGGAACCAACTTATGGGTGCTCATCTTCGCCATATTTGTGGCTTCTCTTGGGCTTAACGTTAATTCCACTGCCGTGATTATCGGTGCTATGCTGATCTCCCCATTGATGGGACCCATCATGGGACTCGGGTTGGGAATGGGCATCAATGATGTGTCATTACTACGCAGGGCGTTAAACAATTATCTTATCGCCACCGGTGTCGCCCTCACTACTTCCACGGTGTTCTTCCTCTTGTCCCCGCTGGGTGACGCACACTCGGAGTTACTCGCCAGAACGTCACCCAATATTTACGATGTGTTGATAGCCCTGTTCGGCGGGTTGGCGGGGATCGTCGCGACTTCCAGCAAACAAAAGGGTAATGTAATCCCAGGCGTGGCCATTGCCACGGCCCTGATGCCGCCACTCTGTACGGCCGGTTATGGCCTCGCCACGCTACAGTTTAATTTTTTCTTCGGCGCCTTTTACCTATTCATCATCAATACGGTTTTCATCGCGTTGGCCACCTTCCTCATCGTGCGTCTGTTGCGTTTCCCATCCAAGGACATGCAAAACCCCGCGTTACAGAAAAGAGCCCAGCATATTGTTTGGGGGGTGGCATTGGTCACACTTCTGCCAAGCCTTTACTTCGGCTATGATCTGGTGCAACAGGACCGGTTCACGAAAAATGTCAACCGCTTCATCACCAACGAAGCTCATTTCACCAACGACTACCTGCTAAACAAAAAGGTGGATGCCAAGAAAAAAGTCATTTCCCTTGTTTATGGCGGCAAGGAGATCATGGCCGATGAAATTGCCTTCCTGAAGAGTAAGATGAAGAACTACGACCTTGAAAAAGCCACGCTGGAAGTGAACCAGGGATTCGCCTATCTTTCTACCGAAAACAAAGGAATAGAAAACAACGAACAGGTGAAGGGCCTTACACAAGCCCTGGAACTGAGAGAAAAAGACAAATTGCTCCTCCAGCAGAAATTTGACAGTATTGAACAACAGCAATTGTTGGGCAAACAATTGTTCGCTGAGCTAAAGAGTCAATACCCCTCGATACATAATGCTGTGATACAGCCCTCGTCGCTGCTCAACGATAGCAGTTCCACAAGGGCTTACCTTGTACTGATCGATGCTTCCACAAGATTTTCAAGGCATGACACAGCAAAACTAGGAAACTTCCTCAGGACCAGGTTGCAACGCAAAGATGTGAAACTCGTAGTGCAGTAGTAGCCCACCCCGTAAAACAAATTCTCAGACAATCCTTCTTCATGTCCACTTTTCTTATTATTACTGTTTTTGTATTGGGCTACATTGCGATCGCACTAGAGCATCCATTGAAATTAAACAAAGCGGCATCGGCTCTTATTACTGGCGTGCTTTGCTGGACCATCTACATCATGCAAAGTTCCGATTCGCATATCGTGGGCGAAGAACTGCTGCATCACCTTGGCGAGACCGCATCGATACTATTCTTTCTGTTGGGAGCAATGACCATTGTGGAACTAATTGATTCACACAATGGATTTGATATTATCACCCAAAAAATAACAACAACGAGCAAGCAAAAGCTCCTGTTTATCATTACCGTTATCACCTTCCTGCTCTCTGCGCTGCTGGATAATCTTACTACTGCGATCGTAATGACCTCCCTGTGCGCCAAAATATTAAATGAAAAAGACGATCGGCTGTGGTTTGGAGGCATGATTGTGATTGCCGCCAACGCCGGTGGGGTATGGTCGCCGCTCGGAGATGTGACGACGACCATGCTCTGGATCGGTGGCCAGATCACAGCTTTACATATTATCCACCAATTGCTGTTGCCGAGCATCGTGGTTTGCCTTGTTCCGACACTCATCGTCTCACGCCGTTTTAAAGGAAAGTTCATCGCCCCAATACCACCCTCACAATGCACACCAATAGAAAAAAAAGACGGCAGAGCCATCCTATTATGTGGCATTGGTTTCCTCATTTTTGTGCCGCTCTTCAAAACTGTAACCCACTTGCCACCATTTATGGGCATGCTATTGGCGTTGGGGCTGATGTGGGTCATCACAACCTTTCTGCATAAAAACAAAGACTCGTACTACGCAGAAAGATTCACCGTGGCCCGGGCCTTACAAAAAGTGGATACGCCGAGTATCCTTTTCTTTCTCGGCATCCTGCTGACGGTGGCGGCATTACAGTCTTTCGGTTTGTTAAAAGGGCTGGCGGATTTCCTGGGAGGCACGCTGAAGAACGAATATTTAATTGGCACCGCGTTGGGCATTCTGTCCTCAATAGTAGATAATGTACCACTTGTGGCCGCGTCGCAGGGCATGTACGATCTGACAACTTATCCCACCGACCATTATTTCTGGGAGTTTCTGGCGCTTACCACAGGAACTGGCGGCAGCGCCCTTATCATCGGTACGGCAGCCGGAGTAGCAGTAATGGGTATTGAGCAAATGGATTTTATGTGGTACCTGAAGAAAATTGGCTGGTTAGCGCTTATAGGTTTTGCTGCCGGGATATTGGTTTTCCTGCTACAACACCAGTTTATGTAAGGGTCGCAGATTTACGATGTCTTCGGGTGAAGGGCTTTCCTCACTTCTTCTGCTGCAATTCCCACTTTATGTACAATGGAAATTATTTTTTCCGGATTGGTGGATAATTGATAAGACCACCAGATCATTTCACCGATATCATTCACATTAATCTTGCTGGTGTCCTTTGGTCTTGTCATGGGGAAATCCTGGCTCATATAGCTACTGTTGATCATGTAAAAAAGTAGGTGAAAGCTGACCGTCGGATGGCACCAACTAACGATCGTTACAGTCACGCTACAAGAGTAGTGATTTATATTGAACAACAAAAGCTGTGCTGAAGGGCTGATACATTTCGGGCCGCTTTCTTTTTGGGTCGGACACAAATATCGCCCCCGATAAATCGTGGAAACATTACAATCTTTTTTGTCCCTGGACAGTACACATATCATAGACGGAGATGATATCCCCAGCATTCCACGAGACCTGGGCTTACAATGTAAAGAAATCAATTTTACGACCTGATGCCGGAATAATGCCCGACAAACGTAGTTCGTCCAAAGTTCGAAACTACGATAGTCGGAAAATCATCTGATGTCGGGACCTGATACCGGCTTTATATATAATTCGTACTTGTTTCTTTATTGATCCGGCCGCTTTAAAATTGCTTTTATTTGTTCGATTTCTCTTTTTTGCGGTGCTATAATCTTTTCAGAAAGTTAATAGCGTTCCGGATCCGATTTGTTGGGGTTCTTACTGGTTATGATGCCAGTAAGACAGGCCTATATTCAAGGTCAGCAAATCATTTTCCGCCACCCATTCACGTCGTGCTTTTCTTGCCACTTGCTTTGGTGGCGCCTTTCTTACCAGCCACTTTGGTAGCGCTTTTCTTGCCGGCCGGTTTGGTAGTGCTTTTCTTTTCGCCCGCATTATCTTGCTTCCCTGCAGCACCTTTGCCGCCCTGACTTGCGATGATCTTTTTTATCTGTTCTGATGTTTGCTTTGCGTAGTTGTTTTCCGGATCTACGGCCAGCAAGCCTTCCAGGTCGTGCAAAGCCGCCGGGAAATCCTTGAACACATTAGCATGCACGTACACTAAATAAGCATAGTTCTGAAATATTCGGGATTTATACTTTGCCGTATCCGTTTTTTCCAGGTAGTTGGTATAATCCTGAACCGCTGCTACAGCTGTACCCGCGGTAGTATCTTTATCCCTGGCAATGGCCGATTTCGCCAGTCCGAGATAGCCATAAATCTGCTCGGGGTACTGGGCTTTATACTTATTAAACATAGAATCGGCGAGGCCATAGTTTTGGGCGAGCAAAGCTGCATCTCCGAGGTTATAGATGTCGAAATTAGAGGGATTGGGATTGGCCTCGAAACTTCTTTGCAACCATTCCACGCGTTTATCCCATTGCTCCATTTTCTTATAGAGTCCCGCAATAGTATCCATGTACACGAACCTGGTGGCCCTTGCCGTATCCCTTGCCAATGCGGTTTTCAGGTAAGAGATGGCGGAATCTTCGCCCCCTGTAATATTGCCGAGTACGGTTGCAGCAAACAAGTAGTCTTCCCTGGTAATCTTATCGGCTGGAGATTTAGATATATAGGCCTGGATATTTTCTTTCGCCCTATTGCTATCGCCCAGCCTGTCGTAGTTATAGGCCAGTAAAACCTTCAACCGAGGATAATCCTTGCATAAGCCATTCTGCATGGCTTGTGCCTTATCCAGAGATTCCTGGTATTTACCAGACCGGAACAGGTAATCGCCATAAAAGAAATCGACATTACAATCCTTATCACTGTTGGTCATGTATTTTTCCAGATATCCCCGTGCTTTATTCACATCCCGAAGGGCGTAGTAATTGTACAATTCCAGATAGGCAGGCGCGTAGGTAGAATCCGATTGCAGCGCACCTGTAAAATAACCGATAAACTTATCAATATTGTTTTGACTCAGGAAAATTTTGCCCAGCCTGTATTTAGCTGCTGCATAGTTGGGGTCTATTTCGAGCGCATTATTGAAAGCCTTATAAGCGTCTCCGCCTCTGTCGCCCCCCATCTTAAGATAGTTAATACCGAGATCTATATAAGGCTCGGGGTGCCCGGGATCCAGTTCTATCGAACGCAGGAGTTTTTCCACTCCATAAGCGGGGTCGCCAACGGTTGTGGCACCATCTGCATTGGCACGGCCAATGGCGTTGAGTATAACAGGGTTTTCCTTTTTTCGCGACATACTTTTCGCGATCGCATCCTCAAACAAAGCCCTGGCCTCCGTATTCCTGCCTTCGAGCAAGTCAATATGCCCAAGGCCTACCTGAATGATCGGTTGGCTGCTGAATTCCAGCGCCGCTTTTTGGTACAGGTTTCTTGCGCCCGCTATGTTGTCCATCATCAGGTAAGTTTGCCCCAGCCAATAAATTGCTTCAGTATTCTTCGGTTCGTTCGCCACGGTTTTCTCCAAAGTCGCCTTTGCGCTGACCAGGCGGTTACTGTACAAAAATTTCTTTCCATCTTCTGTTTTTTGTGCACGCAGACCCATGGACAACAGCAGCCCGATAGACATCAACAATATAGTATGCTTCATTTTATCTTGTTTGGTTATGAAAATATGCTACTGATCCTTTATGTTAGTATGGAGTAAAATTGCCGCGGACTGATTAACCTCGCATTAACCCGGGATTAGAATCTCATTAGATTGGTTTACACTTATCGTGCCGATCGGAAATATTTTACCTTGCACCATATATTAAACAGTAGTTTTCATGGCCATGGACGAGAGAAGGATATTAATAATAGAGGATGAACAGAAGATTGCCGACACCTTAAAATTCGGTTTGTCGGAAAATGGGTACGATGTAGAGGTGGCTTATGATGGCAATCTCGGCCTCCGCTTGTTCAGGGGCCATCGCTTTGATCTGGTGCTGCTGGATATCAACCTGCCCGGTATGGATGGTTACCAGCTTTGTAAATCTATTCGGGCGATAAATGCTGCGATCCCCATCATTATGGTTACTTCTCTGGGTAGCCTGGACGACAAGGTAGAAGGTTACGATGCCGGAGCTGATGATTACCTGGTAAAACCGTTCGAGTTCCGGGAACTGGTAATGAAGATGCATGTGTTATTGAAACGTACCATGGATCAGCAGATTCCGGTAGGTCACCTGTTAAAGGCGGCCGACCTGGAAATGAACCTCGATAGCAAGGAAGTGACCCGTGATGGCGAGAAGATCAACCTTACAGCAAAGGAATTCCAGCTGCTCGAATATTTGCTTCGCAACAAGAACCGGGTGCTCTCCCGTGCCAATATCGCCATCAATGTGTGGGATGTGGACTTCGACACGAACACCAATATTATAGACGTCTACATCAGTTATATCCGCAATAAGGTGGACAAGAAACACGACCATAAGCTAATTCAGACACATGTGGGCATGGGTTATATTCTCAAAGAAAATCAGAGCTGATGCCGGTAAGGTTACGCATAACCCTGTTCTTCGCCGCCATTGTAGGCGCCATTTTGATATTGATTGCTTTTTCCATCTATTATTTTTCTTACAACAACCGCGTCGACAATATCCGCACCAGGCTTACCAATCGGGCCATCACTACCGCCAGGCTGCTGGACCAATACGAGACCTTCAACCAGTCATTGGTTCAAAAGATCGACTCCAGCACCACCATGGCCCTCAACCAGAAAGTAATACAGGTATATGATCGCAGCGATAAGCTGGTATATGCATTCAGCGACCGGCCGGGCGACCATCTGGATCCCGACACTTCCACCCTCAACACCGCACGGACCAAGGGAGACCACTACATGCGCATTGGCGAGCGGGACGTAGTGGCGCATTATTATATGGCGGGCGAAGGCCCAATAGTTGTGATGGCGGGGGCGTACGATGAAGAAGGCAGGCGTATGTTACAACAGTTGCGTTTCATCTTATTCATCTGTTTTGTAAGCGGGTTGGTAGTGGCCGTTGGTGCCGGGTATTTCTTTTCGAAAGGTTTGTTGCAGCCCGTGCGCAAGATAGCCGATGAGGTAAACGAGATATCGGCCCATAGCCTCGCCAGGAGGATTGCCACCAGCAATGACAAGGACGAATGGGGATACCTCGCTGCCACTTTCAACGAGTTGCTGAACCGCTTGCAGGAAAGCTTCGAGACCCAGCGGCGGTTTGTGGCTAATGCATCCCACGAACTAAGTACTCCCCTCACTTCAATCTCCAGTCAACTGGAGGTTTCGCTGCAACGACAACGGAATGCGGGAGATTACAGGCGGGTGATGATGTCTGTGTACCAGGACGTGCACAACCTTGGGCGCCTCGTGCAAACCTTGCTGGAACTCTCAAAAGCTTCGGGTACCGCGGGCGGGCTGGAAATAAAGCAGGTACGCATAGATGAAGTGGTGATGCGCATTCCAGGTGATGTTTCGAAGACCAATGTAGAATATTCCATTCTGCTGGATTTTAAAGAATTACCCGAGGAAGAGGACCGGCTGCTGGTTTTTGGCAACGAGGACCTGCTGTATACCGCCATAAAGAACATAATCATCAACGCTTGCAAATATTCCGGCAACATGCAGGCAAGGGTCACTTTATCGGTGGGAACCGATTGGATATCGGTAACGGTGACGGACGAAGGCAAGGGCATTGCAAGTGAGGATATCGGCAAAATATTCCAGCCATTTTACCGCACCGATGATAGCCGGGTTATCAACGGATTCGGTCTCGGTTTGTCTTTGGCTACCCGCATTGTGAAACTGCACAAGGGCGAAATCGACATCGTGTCTGAACCCCGCAAAGGCACCGTGGTTACCATCCGGCTCCCCATCGCAGGAACATCCGCGGGCAAAATCGGGTAAACCCTTCTAACTACTTTCTAATGCCAGGTTAATCCGGTCTTAATGCGACGGTTGTAGCATTGTGTTATAGGATTGGGAAGCTGTAAGCTCTGGCATATAGCTTCTATAAACATTAAAAAAAACAACCATGACAAATTTGGAAATAAAAAAGATACTCGTACCCGTTGATTTTAGTGACAACTCTATCGTGGCCTTTAAAACAGCGGTGCAGATGGCTAAAAAACAGGGTGCACACCTGAAACTGTTTCATGTATTCGATGCAGACAATAACCTCTACCCGGAAAGCCATACCCATAACAGCTTTAAACACCCCGGTGACCATATAAGAGCGCTGGAGGAGCTGGCATTTGCGGCAAGAAATGAACATGGGATATCATGTGATATCGACTTTGTGAACGGCCACGTCACCACTTCCATACTCCAAACAGTGATAGCCACCGGAACCGACATTATCGTAATGGGAAAGAACGGCCACTCGGGCGACCGGAAGATGTACGCAGGGTCGCATACCTACGATGTGGTGAAGAAAGCACATTGCCCTGTGCTGGTAGTGCCCGGAAGCAAGGTACACGGTAGGTTCACCAACATTCTTTTCCCTGTAAGACCTGTAATGAGCGTATTGGAAAAATACAATACGGTAAGACCTATACTGGTAAACAACGAGGCATCCCTGCATCTGATGGGCATGCGGGATCCGGTTATCGCCAACGAGGTACATATCATCTCCAAATTGATGAACCTGCTGAAACAAAATGCCGATGAGGATAATGTAGACGCGAAGATGACCTACTATTTCAACGACGATAAATTTGCACAATGCGTACTCAATACCGTGTTGGAAAGTGACTACGACTTCGATATGGTCGTTATCACCGCCGAACTGGATGATTCTATCCGGGAGTTCTATATTGGTGATTACACACAACAGATCATCCATCAATCGGTGGTGCCGGTGCTCGTAATACGTCCAACCGCGGGCCCGCTTCCAAAAGGTGAAATGCTCAAAGTATTGGAGACTGGCACTTCTATATTTTCTTAACTCCTAAAAAGAATGCTGAAGTAAATGGCATCGATGTCGGACCTATGTTTTACCTTTTAAGCAAAAGGTAAAATAATTCGATGATTGACAGATTGATGGTAGCAACTCCGAGAGAATTCCTGCGCAGTCATAAACGTCATATTTCCATAAATAACCCATGGCGTTCTCTAGCCTGCCTTTGAGAAATGCATCATATCACCGCGGGGGCTCGAATACAATTAAAACGAACTAGCCCGCCAATTCAAACTGCTCACTCAACGCTCGTTTTTACCAGTAATATTTACTTTGCCAATTCCCTTCACCGTCAAAATTGCACCATTATTTAATTTCAGGCTGAAGCAGCTGGCATCGGGGCTTGTGATTTCAGGCATAAACGGAACGCCATTGTAGATCACAACATTGGTGCATCCCGTGGGCACAAATCCGCGGCTCCAGTTGGTTGCCAGGTTCCAGTCTACAGAGAATCCGAGCCAGGTGTTGGTATTATCGCAAGCAACGCCGGGTGTAATTGCACCTTGTGCGATCCAGTTAGAGGTTACACCGTTCAAAGCAAAGTTGGTAAGCGTTGCATTAGCAGCCTGACCGCTGGAATCGACCAGGACAAAGACTTCCTCATTATTATCCGTGGCGCGGCCCTGGTCAAACTTATAATATACCAGTAAACCAGTTTGCGGGCCCACTAATTCACACTGTATCTTATTCTGGATATCGCAGGCTGTCAATGCTGTATTCCAGATTTTCAGTTCATCCATTTGTCCCGAAAAGAAGTTACCATCAGTTTCGCAACCAGATGAACCAATGGTCAACGGCGCGAAATTATTGATATTGGCAGTGGAGTTACTTGTGGCCGAAGTATCTAAAATGCCGTCTATATATAAGCTAAGAGCCACACCATTTCTGACGGCTGTTACCTGGTGCCATTGCCCATCGTTTACCGATTTCGCCCCCGTGAGTTTTTGATTGACATTACTATTATCATTTAAGTCTACAGAAAGGCGACCGGTGGCTGTGATGCCGAAATCAATAAAGCTGCCCTGGGCACAAGCTTCACGTTTGCTAACGATAGAAGCTGAAGTGGTCGCATTGGTTTTAATCCAGGCAGAGATGGTTGTGGCTGAAGTGCCGATATTGCCAGTATTGACATCGTTCACAACCACCTTATCATCTATACCGTCAAAATCAAGGGCAGTTGCCACCACGCCACCCTGGAGGGCAAACTGGTATTTGGTGTCGTCGCAGGCATCGTTTTTGATATTGATGAAAGCTTTCTTCATCCCGGTTCCGATGGCCTTAAATGTCACCGTAAACGTTTTTGAAGGGCCGGTGGTTATCGTTGCAGGCAAATTAATCCCGCCGATCGTAAAGGATGCGCTATCGGCACCTTCAAGGGTAATATCACTAATGGTGGCACCCGCCGCCGGACCTATCTTATCAATTGTAAATAGGTGCGTTATGCTGCTGTCTTTGACAGCAGCCCCAAAGTCTGTCTGGTCAATAAAGACAGGAGCATCATCGCCGTCGGCTATGTTGGTATTGTTGCCTTCAACAGCAATTCCGTTGGCGCTTCCCAAAAGAACAGACAGGAATTTGCTCAGGCTATTGGCTATTGCAATGTCCTGCCGGCCATCTGCATTAAAGTCGCCCACAGCAATTGATCTTGGTCCATTCCCGACGCTGATATCTGCGGTTCCGGTAAAGTTGCCCAAGCCATCTCCAAATCGTATAGAAACGGTTCCTGCAGTGTAATTAGCGATCGCAAGATCGGGCTTGTTATCACCATTGAAATCTCCTATTGTTACTGCGATCGGATTAACGCCGGCACTTATTTCAGTAGTGCCGGTAAAGCCACCCGAGCCATTGCCCAACCGGATCGAAACCGTATTGCTGCCATAATTAGCTATTGCCAGATCAGGAATATGATCGCCATTAAAATCACCAATGGCAACCATTCTCGGATCTGTCCCTACTATGAAATTAGTAATGGCACCGAATCCGCCGGAGCCATTACCTAACAACACGGATACATTGTTGGTCCCGGAAATTGCTGCCGCAATATCTGCATTACCGTCATTATTAAAATCGGCTATGGCAACAGCATTTGGCTTTGAGCCGGTGGAAATATTGGTGGTGCCGCTAAAGTTACCCAGGCCATCGCCGAGGCGGACAGAGAGGTTATTGCTGGAAAGATTAGCGGAAATAAAATCGGGTATCCCATCATTATTTATATCACCGGCAGCCACCGATTCCACATTACCTCCCACTGGGATATTCGCCGTGCCCGTGGTGGCACCTGCGCCATTACCAAAACGTGCTACAATATTTCCTGAAGTAGAAGAACCAGTTAAGAGATCCTGGTTGCCATCTCCATTGAGATCACCCACAAGTATGGCTTTTGCGGCGGCTCCCACCAAAAAATCAGCGCCTGCAACAAAACTTCCCAATCCGTCGCCGGCAGCTATGATGGCACTGTTTGTTCTGCCTTTTACAATCGTGATATCCTGTTTGCCGTCGCCGTTAAAATCACCTGTAGCTACAGCAAACGGCTCATTTAAAAACATTCCGGGCATGGTAATATTGGGTGCAGCAATAAACGCCCCGGTGCTCCCTGTATTTTTATGTACAGTAAGCAAAAAGCTGCTGGTAGCGGACGAAAATCCGTTATAGGACTTTACCGTAATGTTGTAATCGCCTGCGGGATGCGCATTCGTTACCGTCACTACTCCTGAAGCAGGGTTAACTGTAAGAATGCCTTTAAAATCAAAACTTGTGTAGGCCACCATTCCCGATGCGTTGAGGGGAGCAAAAGAAGGAGCAACAGTAATCGCGCCGCCTGCTGTATTGATGGTATCGTTTTGATATAACCCAATACTTGCAAATGAAATAACACTGTTTGCCTGGATCGCAAAACTGTACGACGAATTAGCACATGCATTATTGTTAACGGATATAGATGCCGATTTCAGACCTGCCGTTGCTGGTATAAAATGTACCGTAAAATGGGCAGAATCACCTCGCAGAATAGTATCTGGCAATGCAATGTCTCCAATGGAAAATAAAGCAGCATCAACTCCGCTAATATTTATCGACCTGATAACAAGGCTTCCGCTTCCGGTATTTTGTATCGTAAAACTTCGTGTTGCAGCCGCAACGGTTCCAAAGTCGGTGTTATCTGCAACAGCAGGGGTATTGTCTCCGGCAGCTATAATTAAATTGTTCCCTTTAAGATTCACCTGGCTGCCACCGCCCATGAAAATAGAGACCGAATTTCCACTTTGATTAGCAGCAGCAAGATCATGGTACCCGTCGCCGTTAAAATCTGCAGTAACCAAAGACCTTGGATCCGCACCCGTAGGAACAACTGTCGATCCGGAAAATCCACCAATCCCATCACCAAGAAAAACCCTTAAATCGTTGTAAATGGGATACGAAGTGGACGTGAAAAAATCAAGTTTGCCATCGCCGTTAAAGTCGCCAGTGGTTATCGCTACAGGCGGGTTACCAACCGGGATATTTGTAGTCCCGGAAAATCCACCCAGTCCGTTGCCAAAGCGTACAGATACGTTATCCCTTGCAAAATTGGCAACGACCAGGTCCTGGTTTCCATCTCCATTAAAATCACCGGTGGCTATCGAAATCGGTATCACATCCGTGGGTACATCAGTAGCCGAACTAAAGGTTCCGTTGCCATTTCCCAAACGAATAAAGGCAGTATTGTAATTCCCTGTGCCTGCAAAATCCAGCTTGCCGTCGTTGTTGAAATCGCCGATAGTCACTGCGATGGCAGTTCCGGCCACATTTGAACCGTTAAGCATACTGAATCCTCCCAGGCCATTCCCAAGAAGAACTGCACCATTACTGCCGGTATTCGGTACGAGAAGATCCTGCGAGCCATCCCCATTAAAATCCCCAATTGCAATAGCTCCGGTAGTTGCTACCGGAATGTTACTACTGGCTGTAAAACCACCGGTTCCATCTCCGAACCGTATCGCTAAATACCCGGAAATAACTACTGCAAAATCCTGGTTACCATCTCCATTGAAGTCCCCGGCTACAATTCCTTTGGGAATATTGCCCACCACAAAATTACCGCTGGTTGTAAATCCGCCCGTTCCATCACCGAGTCGTAGGGAGACAGTGCCGCTATCAGAATTGGAGAAAATAATATCCTGCTTACCATCATTATTAAAATCGGCTACCGCAATGGCAAATGGCTTACCCGCACCCATCTCCACGCCTTTACTAAAAAGCGCCTGCCCACAAATAGTATTACCAACCGTCAGTGTAAAGGAGGTGGACAAAGACAACATCCTTACGGTAATTGTATACACACCTGCAGGGTAGGCATTCGTCACTCTTACAACCCCTGTGGATGGATTCACTGCTAGTTGCCCTTTGAACTTTGGCGGAGCAGAAGCGGTCATGGAAGTTGCGTTGCTGGGAGCAATAAGGGGGATGATCGTGGCGTTCCCTCCCGCAGTCAAAATAGTCGTGTCTGCGTAGTTGCCGATGGTCGGGGCACCCGCCGTAGCTCCGTGTAGCCTAAAATCGTATGAGCGCTCATCACAATCGTCACTTGAGATGATCACGTTTGTATACCAATTGCCCGGGCTTGAAGGGGCAAACGTTATTGTAAAGCCGGATACGGATCCGGGCGGTATTTTTACCGGGAGTGTAATACCCGCCGTACTAAACATTTGTGTCCCTATTGTTGCCAGTAAAATACTGCTGACAATTAAGCTATCCGTTCCCGTGTTGTGAATGGAAAAATTTCGGGTGAGGCTGGTTGCCACGGGTCCAAAATCGGTAAAGTCTGCGCCTGAAGGAATAGTGTCCCCGGCGGCAATGCTGATGCCGTTACCTAAAATATCTATCTCAGGAAATGTTTGTTTTGACAAGGCCACCTTTATAGAATTGTTCATTTCGTTTGCCAAAGCCAGGTCCAGCCTGCCGTCACCATTAAAGTCGCCCGCTGTTACAGACCTTGTTTGGGCGCCAACCACAATATTTGTGATGGAAGAGAAACTACCAGCACCATTACCAATTCGTACTGAGGCTGTTGAATCGCCATAGTTTGCCACAACGAAATCAGGGTTGTGGTCTCCGTTGAAATCACCCACAACCAGGGAAAATGGCTGTACACCTACAGGTATTGTTGTTAGCCCCGGAAAGCCACCGGATCCATTGCCTGTTCTAACGGAAACATTATTGCTGCCATAGTTTGCACTGGCAATATCCAGTTTACCGTCGTTATTGAAGTCGCCTACTGTCAGAAACAGGGGGGATGTTCCGACTCCAACATAGGTGGGTGTTGCAAATCCCCCAGACCCATTGCCCAAAATAATAGCAATATTGTTGTCGAGAATATTTGAAGCAGCGAGATCTTGTTTTCCGTCACCGTTGAAATCACCCGTTACCACACAGGAAGGATTTGTCCCGGTAACAATCGATGCGGTAACAATAAATTCACCTGCTCCATTGCCCATGCAAACAATTACGTTATTACCTCCATAATTTGCCACGGCAAGGTCCAGCCTTCCGTCACCGTCAAAATCACCCGTGGCTACGGAGTTGGGAAACCCGCCAACAGGCACATCCGGCGCCTGACTAAAATTACCATCCCCATTACCGAATCGTACAGAAAGGTTATGTGACCCATAGTTTGCAGTGATAATATCCAACCTGCCATCCCCATTAAAATCTGCCGTTGCCACCGAGGATGGATTGGTTCCCACGAGTACATCACCCAAACGGGTAAAACCTCCAACGCCATCGCCCAAATAAACAGAAACATTGTTTGCATTATAATTTGCGGAGGCAAGATCCTGTTTTCCATCACCGTTAAAATCACCTATAGTTACAAAAGCAGGTATAGCTCCTGCGGCGAATGGAGAAACTCCGGTAAATGCGCCCTGGCTACAATTGTTATCGTTTACCGTTAAAACAAAGTTCCGGGTGGCTGAAGAAAACCCATTAAAAGCTTTTACCGTTATGTTATAAACGCCGGCCGGCCGAGCATTTGTAATTGTGATGGCTCCTGTTAACGAATTTACCTGCATGGAGCCCATAAAATTTGTCGGAGTAATGGCAACCAGTGACGCAATGTTAAGCGGAGAACCCGAAGGAGTAATTACTACATTCCGCCCGGCACTGGCAATAGTGAAATCCGTGTAGGCTGATAAGACCGGCACAATTGCTACCCCGTTTCCCTTGATTGCAAAATCATAAAAGGTTTCGTCACAGTCATCACTTTCTATAAAGATGATTGCATTTTTAATTCCAGGGCCTGTAGGCTTAAAACGTATGGTAAAAACTGCAGAATCTCCAGGGGCGATAATGAGCGGATACGTGATGCCGGTCATTGTAAACTGTAAGGAGTCGCTTCCTCCTGCTTTAACCTTACCGATATACAAATTGCTGGTGCCATAATTGTGGATATAGAAATCATGGGCTAAGGTTGCACCAACATCGCCAAAATCCGTATTATTCGTAACTACCGCACTTCCTGATCCGTCTGTGATCGACTGGCCGGCTCCTGTTACATCTATTTCTGAATGCATAGGATCTGCAAGTCTTACAATCATTTTATTGCCATTCTGGCTTACTACAGCAATATCTTGTCGCCCATCCCCATTAAAATCACCCACGACGATTGATCGGGGTTGCGATCCGACGTTAACATTGGCTAGCCGGGAAAAACTGCCGGCACCATTACCAAGGCAGATAGCAACAGTAGTATCCAGGTAATTTACAGTTGCGATATCCTGGTTACCATCGCCATTATAGTCAAAAACGGCTACCATATATGGACCTGCTCCCACAGGAATGCTTGAGGTATTTGTGAAATTTCCAGCGCCGTCTCCTATTAAAATTGAGGCTGAAGTGTGCGTAGAATGTACAACTACCAAATCCTGTTTCCCATCGTTATTGAAATCCCCGATGGTAAGGCTGAGCGGCCTGGTGCCAACCCCAACATTTGGCATTGCTGCAAAATCACCCGCCCCGTTGCCCAGGCGAACAGAAACATTGTCTATCTGATAGTTGCAGGTAGCAAAATCCAGTTTGCCATCTCCATTAAAATCGCCTGCGACGACCCCCGTCGGCGTGTTATCAAGTGTTATTGTTCTGAAAACCGTAAAGACACCGCTACCGCTTCCGAGACAAAGCGACGCTGTGCCGTTTCCTGAATTGGCGACAACGAGGTCTGGATTTCCATCACCATTAAAGTCGCCTACTGCAACCGAGTAAGGGTTTGTGCCTACAGCCAAATCGGGCACGACACTAAAATGCCCCTGTCCATCTCCCAACCTAATAGAAATGCTGTTAGCGGCGTAATTGGGTGTAACGAAATCCAGGTAACCATCATTATTAAAATCGCCTGCTGCAACCGAATATGGCGTATTTCCCACATTGGTATTTGAAGAAGTGACAAATGCTCCTGAACCATTCCCGGTAATCAGGGTAACAGAATTACTACCAGAATTCGCCACAACAACATCCTGGTTGCCATCCCCGTCAAAATCCCCGATGGCCATTGCTTTCGGGCTGTTCGCAGTAGACAATTGAAACGGTGGGGTATTCGAAAAACCGCCATTACATAAGCCATTCTTTACAGTGATTGTAAAACTGGTTGTAACAGTTGAGAAAAAATTAAATGCTTTAATGGTGATGGTATGAACACCGGCTGGATGGGCGTTGGTAATAGTTACCTTGCCCGTGATGGGGTTAATCAGCACCAACCCTTTAAAACCTGTAGTACTAAAGACTGTGACGGATCCGGCATTAACAGGGTTGGCGGTTGGAATAACAACGATATTACTACCAATATCGATGGCACCGTTGGTAGTGTAGCTTCCTAACACCGGTGCTGTTGCTACGGCCGTTGCGCTGGCCGTGAAATTGTAGGTTGATTCATCACAATCGTCGTTTGAAATTACAATACTTGTTGATTTGTTACCGGTACTCACTGGTAAAAACCCCAGCGTAAAATGTGTCGAGTCTCCGGCGGCAATAACAACCGGGAAATTAATGCCGCTGATCCTGAACATTGATGAATCGCCTCCCCGGGCAAGGATGGTCGAAACGGTAAGTTTTCCGGCCCCGGTGTTTCGAATAACGAAAACCCGGTTCAGATTGGTGGCGCCGGCATTCCCGAAATCTGTATTGTCTGAAAGAGAGGGCGTATTGTCACCGTCATTGATAATATTATTATTTCCAAGTATGGCTATTTCCGGTATTACAGGGTTTGCCAATCTCACTGTTAAAGTATTGGCTGTTTCATTTGTAGCGACAAAGTCTTGCCGGCCATCGTTATTAAAATCGCCCACTACTACAGACCGCGATTTAGTACCCGCAATAATATTGGGGGCATTAATAAATCCTCCTAAGCCATCGCCAATTCTTACCGAGACGGTAGAATCATTGTAATTGGATGTTAGAAGATCAAGGTTGCCATCGCCGTTAAAATCCCCAATCGCAAGAGAATAGGGGTTGGTCCCAACAGCGATATTGGTTGTTCCTGTAAAACCACCTGTTCCGGTTCCGAATCTTATTGAAGCGCTATTGTTAGTGTAATTTACCGTAGCGAGATCTGCCTTTCCATCGTTGTTAAAATCCCCGCTCGTTACAAAAAACGGACCTGCCCCTACGCTTACATTGGAAGCGCTCGTAAAGCCCCCGACTCCATTGCCGAGACGAACGGCAATGGTATTACCAGTATAATTAACTACTGCAAAATCCTGATTGCCATCACCATTAAAGTCGTTGATGGTTACGGATTCCGGGTTAACACCAACGGCGAAGAATACCGGCGCGCTAAATAGCCCGGAACCGTCCCCCATTGCAATAGACACATTTCCCCCTACCGCGTTGGCTACAGCCAGATCCTGAATTCCATCATTATTAAAATCGCCAATACTTATGCTATAAGGCTTTGAGCCGGCGGTAACGTCTGCCACCGCAATGAAGTTTCCTGATCCATTGCCTAACCTGACAGAAACATTGTTGCTGTTGTAATTCGCGGTCACAAAATCCTGGTCTCCATCTCCATTAAAATCGCCCACAGCTATTGAATAAGGGCTGGTACCAACAGCAATGGCGGGCGATGCCGTAAAACCGCCTGTTCCATTGCCAAGCAATACAGAAACTACATTGCCCGTTGCATTTGCAGTAAGCAGATCCTGGTTTCCATCGCCATTAAAATCGCCGATGGCTGATGCAACAGGACCGGTACCAGAATTGATCTTTATAACCGGAACATCAGAGAAATTCCCTCCGCACAAACCATTGTTTACAGTGAGTGTGAAAGTAGCTGTTGCGGAATAAGATAAGTTGCCTGCCTTTACTATTACTGTATATAGCCCGGCCGGATAAGCATTGGTGATGGCTACGACGCCAGTAGTTGGATTGACTTTAAGCGTTCCTTTGAAGCCTGCTGACGTAGAAGCAGTGATCCAGACTGCGTTAACCGGTGCTGTTGATGGACTTATTACCGTGTTGCCTGCGGTAAATGCAATTGAAGAGGCCGGGTATGATCCTATCGTGGGTTGTAAAGGGACCGGACTGGCTCGTATCACGAAATCATAAATTCTTTCGTCGCAGTCATCGCTTGTGATAACTACTGTGGATTGCTTTGTGCCAGTACTGGCTGGTTGAAAACTGATAGTATATGAAACGGAATCCCCCGCGGCGATAATAGCGGGCAAATTTATTCCGCCGATCCGGAAAGCCGTGGAGTCGCCTCCCCGCATAACCACGCTTTGAACAACAAGCGTAGCATTACCTGAATTACGTACAATGTACCGATGCATTGTTGTGGAGCTGACGGGCCCGAAATCTGTACTGTCTGTTACAGTTGGTGAACTATTGCCATCCGGGATCATAACCCCATTTCCAAAAACGTCTATTTCAGGTGCAGCAGGATTCGCTAGCCTGACGGTGATCGTGGCAGTATTCTCATTTGTTGTAACAATATCTTGACGCCCGTCACTATTGAAATCCCCCAGCAAAACGGAGCGGCATTGTGATCCGCCCACGGTTCCCGGTACGCTGATAAAACCGCCGGAACCATTATTCAACAGTATAGAAACAGTGGTATCATTATAGTTTGCCGTAACCAGGTCTTGCCATCCATCACCATTGAAGTCACCAGCGGTCAATGCCCAAGGATTGGCACCTACTGTAAAATTACTGGTTCCTGAAAAGCCGCCGGATCCATCTCCAAAACGAACAGATACATTGTTAGAGGCGTAATTGGCTGCGGCCAGGTCTGCTTTCCCATCGTTGTTAAAATCACCGGAAATCACAAAAAAAGGTTCCTGTCCTACATATGCATCCGCAGCATTTGTAAATCCCCCGGCTACATTTCCAAGCCGTACAACAATATTATTGTAATAGCGGTTGACAACAGCAAAATCAGCCAGACCGTCACCATTAAAATCAGCAACGGCAACTGATTTTGGGTCCGGCCCCATTAACATAGAAGACGCTGTCCCAAAGGTTCCTGACGCGGTGCCCATACAAATGGAGGCACTACTACTATTCAGATTCGTGACAACCAGGTCTTGTATGCCATCGCCGTTAAAATCCCCTATTGCCACAGAATTGGGCTTGGTGCCCACGACCACTTCCTGATTTGCAGTAAAAGCTCCCGCACCGTTTCCGAATCGAATCGAAACGGTATTGCTATTATAGTTGGCCGCTGCGAAATCCAGGTTCCCATCTCCATTGAAATCGCAAACGGCAATTCCATAGGGTGAATTTCCCACAGGTATGATGATTGATGCTCCTGAAAAGCCGCCCATCCCATCGCCCAATTTTAATGAAACTCCATTAGTTCCCAGCCCTCCCACCAGGAGATCCTGGTTACCATCTCCGTTAAAGTCGCCCATCGCAGTGGCTACCGGGCTCGCTATAGTAGTTAATTTCACCGCGGGAACACCAGCGAATGCGCCACTACAAAGGCTGTTATTCACTGTTAATGTAAAATTGGTCGTCGTCGAAGAAAAACGGTTAAATGCTTTGACTGTAACACTATAAGCGCCGGCCGGCTGTGCATTAGTTACAGAAATTGCGCCCGTAACATTGTTCAGCAGCAGTATTCCCTTAAACCCAGAGGAAATAGAGACTTTTATTGAAACAGCGTCAACTGGCGGCGTCGATGGGGTTATTATTGTATTGCTGCCGACACCCTTAACAGTAGCAGGATAAGTACCTAATACAGGTAGCACAGCTAAGCCGGTTGCCTGTATGGCAAAATAATACAAGCCCTCGTCACAGTCATCATTACTCACAACCACCGTTGACGATTTTAGCCCCGCGCTCGTCGGCGAAAATGAAATACTAAAACTAGCTGAGTCTCCTCCTGCAATTGTTGCAGGAAGCGTGAGGCCACTTACGGTAAACATGGAAGAGTCCCCAGCTTTAATCAGAATGCTGCTGATTGTAAGGTTAATTCCGCCGGTATTATGAATTACAAAACTCCGCGAAAGACTGGCGCTAACCGTTCCAAAATCGGTGCCATCCAAAATGGACGGGCTGGTATCCCCATCCGTTATACTCGTGTAAAAGCCAGATATGTCTATTTCTTTCCATACCGGATTCGCCAGATGTGCCGTGAAAGAATTACTACCGCTATTTGCTACTGCTATGTCTTGTCTACCATCAGCATCAAAATCTCCGACAATAACCGTTTGCGGCTGGATTCCGACGGTGATAGTTGGTAAACTGGCAAAACTACCTGCCCCATTTCCAGCCTTTACAGTTACGTTTCCGCTTGAGAAATTTACTGAGGCAAAATCCAAGTTACCGTCGCCGTTAAAGTCGCCAGTTGCAATTGAATAAGGTCCGGCTCCAACTGCAACATCCAGGGTTTTAACAAATCCACCGGCCCCATTACCAGCCAAATAAGAAATCGTATTACTATTGTAATTTCCAACCAGCAGATCCTGCCGGCCATCCTTGTTAAAATCCCCAGTGGCGAGGCACCTTGGGGTTACCCCCACTGGGATGTCAGCAATCGAAGAGAACGTTCCTAGTCCGTTGCCAAGTCTCACTGAAACTGTGTTTGAAGAATATGCTGCTGAGGCAAAATCCTGGTTACCGTCACCATTGAAATCGCCAACTACCACAAATGTAGGATTACCAGCTACCAGGATATTTCCAAGAGAAGTAAAGTTCCCGGATCCATCGCCGACACGTATCGATACACGTGAATCGCCCCAGTTTGCAACTGCAAAATCTTGTATCCCATCGCCGTTAAAATCCCCGATAGCAACTGAATGGGGGTTGTATCCAACCGCAACATCTGGTGCAGCAGTGAAATTACCGTTTCCATCGCCGAGTCGCACGGATAATGTAGTGCTGCTTTTGTTTGCGGTGACAAAATCCTGTTTACCGTCGCCGTTAAAGTCACCCACAGCGATGGAGTTTGGGCCAGTCCCAACCGTTATTGTACCCGTCCCTGTAAAACTGCCTGAACCATCACCTAACTTGACAGTAACTGAATTTTCTGTAAAATTTGCAACGACAATATCCTGTCTCAAATCACCATTAAAGTCTCCGATAGCAATTGAAGACGGACTATTTCCGGTGGGTATGCTTTGCGCAGCATTGAAAACACCCTGTGCACAAGATGTTTTCCCAACCACAAGAGTAAAATTCGTTGTGGCGGTTGAAGTAAAGTTAAAAGCCTTCACGGTAACCAAATAACTACCTGACGGCTGTGCATCCGTAATTCTGACCACGCCGGTAGTAGGATCCACATTCAGGAGACCTTTGAAACCAGTCGAGGTCGTCGCAGAAATACTTGTAGTGTTTGTGGGTGCAGTAGAAGGAGTAACAGCACTGTTACCTCCCGCTGTTGCAATAGTAGTGGCAGAATATCCACCCAAAACAGGTACCTGGGCAAGGGTGAGGGTAAGGCCAATAAATAAAAACACCAACGATAAAATGACTTTTTTCAAACCGGGCCGGGTTTAGGGTATATAAAAGACTGAACAAGGGTGTATTCAGGACAATAATAGGTATAAATTATTGTAAAACATAGTGGACGGAAGGCCAAATTAATGATGGATTTCAGGCTGCCTTTCCGAGGCCCAAATCCTTACTTAATACAACACTTTTAAGCAATCCACCAGGAATTCCCGCCTGAAACCTATAGCAAGGTATCAGGATAGAATCCTCCGGTATTTAATACGGCACCATCAGGACATGCGGATATGGTACCAGGATAAATAAGCAGGTTGCTGGCAATGCGTTGAGCTGGTTTGATACGCGGCAAGGGGCAAAGTTGTGAATTGGTCATAACAATCAATAGGCCGTTAAGCAATCAATGAGCTATTTACCAAATGACAAGGAAAGTTGAACAATCGCAGTCACGGTTTTGTGTCTGGTGAAGTATAATAGCGGAAGGCGACAGCGAAAGCCACGGCAACAAAAGTTATTTACCCCCAAACAAATATTGTTTGCCCCCAAACAAACATTTTCTGTCCCGAAACAAATATTGTTTGCCCCCAAACAAATATTGTTTGCCCGCGAACAAATATTGTTGACCCTAAGATAACTTTTGTATCGGGAAAGACAGGCTTGGTTGGCAGCAACACAAATATTGTTTGCCCCCAAACAATATTTGCCTGCCCGCAAATAATGTTTGTTTGGGGGCAAACAATCGGCATCATGGCGTTACCCATTTTACCCGCCTTGCCGCCAAACCAAAATACTATAACCCGGCAAGGGTTAACATGTCTTTTTATTAAATAAAAGTTAATCCATTTTTATATACAAAAAGAGCATTTTACATTAGTGCTGGAAATTTTATTCAATCATGTTTTAAAATTAAACATTATGAAAGCCCAAGTAAAAATGGCGTTTAACGGATTAACCATCCCCGCCAAAGTACAAAAAGCAGGACAGTTGGTATTGGCTTTAACCGGTAACCCCGCCTTTGCCGCGCCCAAACCTACACTTGCCGAAGTAGATGCCGCAGTGCATGCCCTGGAAGCCGCCTACAAAGAGGCGCTCGACGGTGGCAAAAGTAAAAAAGCATCGATGCTGGAACGGGAAGACGAACTGGATCGCCTGGTGTCGGACCTGGCCGACTATGTACAAGCTACAGCCGGAGGCAACGCAGAAACCATACGCAGCAGTGGTTTTGACGTACGCGCTGCTCCCACCCCGGTCGCCGAGCTGGAACATGTGTCGAACCTTCGGGCCACCATCAGTCAGCGCAACGGAGAAGTAATGCTGGACTGGAAACCCCTTAACGGCGCCAGAACATACGTCATCGAAAAAAGCACCGATGGCAGTAATGGCTGGGTAGTTTGTGGCCACAGTACCCGCAGCCATGGTGTCGTTACCGGTCTGCCATCCCTTACACACTCCTGGTTTAGGGTAGCAGGAATCGGCACTACCGGCCAAAGCCCCTGGAGCGATATCGTCAAAAGCCTGGTAGCATAGTAAAGATCACACCGCATTTATATTCTTATTTTTCACTTAATATTGATTTTAATGGTTGTGATTTTCTACTCTTAGGGGATATCACCGAGCTTCCCCTTTTTTACTAAAAGCGACCTCTGTAACGGGGGTCGCTTTTTTTTAAGGGTTGCCAACCGTCAAAAGGTTGG
>JBDSXW010000038.1:0-24816 GCA_039925965.1 Chitinophagaceae bacterium | reverse complement strand
CCCCCTGTGTACTACAAACCAAATTCAAAAGCAAAACCCTTTACCAGCAACGATTGTAACTCAAATAGCATCAGAAAATCATGAAAAATAACCGAAAATTGACTGTTTTGCTGCAACTTGGGTTAAAGAAGCCATGCGCCTGAACGACGAGAATATCAAGCCGCCGGCACGACCGAAAAAAGCATCACCTGCCCTGAAAATCCCCGAAGACCTACAGGCTGCACTGGCCAATAATAAAGCCGCAAAAACACATTTTGAGCAATTCAGCCCCGGCAAAAAAAGGGACTATTTGGAATGGCTGACGGAAGCAAAAACCGCACCCACCCGTTTAAAAAGACTCAACACTGCTATCGTATGGATCAGCGAAGGCAAGGTGAGAAATTGGAAGTATGAAAAATGTTAATGCAAAATGTATTGGGCTACTTTTTGTAACTGGGTGGTGCTTCCGTTGATATAGATTTTTTTACGGCTAAAGATGCCCAATACAAATCCAGATGTAGCGCCCAACAAAGCGCCCAGACCCAGTCCAATGGCACCGTTACCTACGTTGGTAAAAAAATCATGACCCTGGTTCCTGCTGGCATTATAGGCGAAGGTTGAACCGGCAAGACCAAACAGGGTCAGGCCCATTAGTGTATTGATCCCCAGCACCCGGCCCGGCTTAATGGTAACAGACCGGAGGTAACTAATATTGATCGCATGCTCATCATAATTACTGCGCAGATAAAACTGTTTCAGCGCTGAATCGCTATTATATGGGGTGGCGATAAAATACAACGAATCCATTACTACCCTTGATAACCTTACCCGAAACTCATCGCCATAATTGGAGACGATGATGGCATTGTATTTTTTGGACTGGGCATGCAGGTCGTGTTGAAAAACCAGCATGAAAAGACTTATGATGATCCATTTCATAACCTGGGAATTATTGAGGTTCAGTTTCCTCTTCAAAATACAGAAAACCTGTTACAAGCTCAAATGTTACTCATAAAAAAACTGCTGATGCAGGTTTGCATTAGCAGTTAGTTATACCATTACCAGCAATATTATTTTTTAGTTACCCGCACGTCAATTCTTCTGTTCATTGCACGGCCTTCGGGAGTAGCATTATCGGCAATCGGGTGCTCCTGTCCATACCCTTCGGCAGCCAGGCGGCCAGATGCAGTTCCTAAAGCAGTTAATGAAGACAGTGCAGCTTTTGAACGAGTATCGCTTAATTTCAGGTTGCCGGCTTCGCTACCTGTGTTATCTGTATAACCACCCAGTTTCAAACTCACATTTGGAAAGGCTTTCAAAATAGCGGCAATATTTTTTAATTGTGTTTGAGAAGTTGGCGTAAGTGTTGACTTGCCTGTTTCAAAATACAAACGGTCCAGGCTGATCCAGCCCTTTGTTTTGTCTACAGAATCCACCATCATTGCAGCATCGCTTAAAAAGGCAACCAGTTTAGCTTCGCTGCTGTTTGCACCTACGCTCAGCTTGGTACCATTGGGCAATGTGAGCTCTTCTGCGGCACCGGTGTTGTAAATAAAATTACCAGATAGCGTATCGAGCATGCCCAGCTCAGCAGGGTTCATCGCCACAGAACCTTCTTTCTTTTCCATACTGCCTTCATGGCCTTCCATGGCTTCATGACCTTCAGTTCCTTCATGACTGGCAGTTACCGCGGAGGATTCCCACATATTCCCTTTGCCTGCAAAATTGTGGAGAAGAGTCCAGGCTAAAAACCCGAGAACAACGGCAACAACAATTACCGGGATATAATTTGGCTTTTTCTCAACTTGGTCGGCATGGCCATGGTCTGTATGCATAGTATTAATATTTGCTGCAATGATAGAAACTATTTGCGAAAAAGGGGTGCGATTGTGCTGCAAAAATCAACCTTTCCGGCCATACTTCATCATGTTCAGTACCAGTTCGGGGTCCGGGCTATTGGCCAGCCATTTCTCCCGTTCCGAATATTTGCATACACCGGGGTAATCACCCATCATTCCCAGCATGTCAATTACCAACTGAAAATGAAGGTGTGGCGGCCAATGACCGTTTTCTTCCGGAATGCCAAATGTGGCTATTTGTACGCCTGCGTCGATGGGCTCGCCGATTGCCAGGCAGCCAATGGATGCCAGCGACAGATGCCCGCAGAGGGTATGGAAAATAATACCTTCCAATTGATGCTGTAAAATAATGGTGGCACCATAATCGCCAAAGTGACCGTTAAAGGCGAAGCTGTGAACGATGCCGTCCAGTGGTGCAAAAACGGGCGTGCCGGCTGCTCCCCAAATGTCGATGCCCAGGTGCAGCCGCCGTGGTTCGTCGGCACCATCAAACACGTTACTTCTTGCATACACGCTGCGGAGTTCGTTGTAACCGCCAATGCCATACAGGGCACTTGCCTGTTGCAAATGACCAGTAATATAGTTGCTGAAAGCCGTTGTGTCATTAACTATTTCGGGCAGCAATAAAGTGTTTGCTTCGGTAAAATCCAGCAGCAGTAATCCATCTTTCTTATCGTCAAAAGGTACGACGGATTTAAAATCCGGCGCATGCAGGCTCAATAATTCCATAAGCGGAGTTGCAGTTGTTATCATTCCAGTTTACTTTTAGCGATTCGGTTTGCCCATTACTATAAAACTCAAAAAAACAGCTACATGAGAAAATTGTTGTTATCCTTGTTCTCTCTCGCCGGCTGCATGCATTTGCTGGCACAAAATACACCATTGTGGATGCGTTACCCGGCCATCAGTCCGGATGGAAAAACAATCGCTTTTGGATATAAAGGCGATATCTACCGGGTGGATGCCGCCGGTGGAACAGCCGTTCCGCTTACCATACACGAAGCGCAGGATATGATGCCGGTGTGGAGCCACGATGGAAAAAGCATTGCCTTTGCCAGCGACCGGTATGGAAATTTTGATGTTTTCGTGATGCCTGCTACCGGCGGCAACCCGGTACGCCTCACCAGCTTTAGTGGTGCCGACTACCCCTACGATTTTACGCCCGACGATAAATCGGTCGTGTTTGGCAGCCCTCGCCAGGCACCGGCCGCAAGCGTTCGCTTTTACAGCCCAAGATTGTTTCAAAACCTGTATTCAGTTAATATAAGTGGTGGCCGTGCCCTACTCATCAGCGCAGCGGGTATAGAAAATGCACATTACAATTCCAAAGGCACTCAACTGGTATTTCAGGATCGTAAAGGCTATGAAGACCCCTGGCGCAAACACCACACCTCAGCGGTTACCAGGGATGTGTGGGTCATGGACATCAAACAGGGCACCTACCGTAAACTCACTGCCGACAATGTAGAAGACCGGGAGCCTGTTCTGAGCAGTGATGACCAGTATGTGTATTACCTCAGTGAAAAAAACGGCAACCAGAACGTATATAAAATGCCGCTGCTTTTAAAGATCGCTGAACAACAGGTGACCAGTTTTAAGAACAACCCGGTGCGACACCTCAGCATCAGCAACGACAATACTTTATGCTATACCAACGATGGCGAAATTTATACACAGTCCAGCGGTGGTGTGCCCAAAAAAGTGGCTATACAGATCTTTAACGATGGCCGGATGGGCACTGAAAAAAATGTGCCCATCAACGGAAATGTGAGTGAGTTTGCAGCCAGCCCCAACGGTAAGGAGATAGCATTTGTAACCAGGGGCGAAGTTTTTGTAACCAGTGTGGAAGGCGGCATTACCAAACGCATCACCAACACGCCGCAGCAGGAGCGTATGGTAGCCTGGGATAAAGACGGCAAGACACTTTACTATAGCACCGAACGTGGCGATAGCTGGGACATTTACAAAAGCACTATTGTAAGAAAAGAAGAGCCTTATTTCTACGCTGCCACGTTGCTGCAGGAAGAACCCGTAATAGCCACTGAGAAGGACGAATTTCAACCACAGGTAAGCCCGGACGGTAAAGAAATAGCTTACCTGGAAGAACGGAATATTGTAAAAGTTTACAATGTGGCCAGCAAGCAAAGCCGCACCATTATGCCCGAAGGACACAATTACAGCTATAGCGACGGCGACCAGTATTTCGACTGGAGCCCCGATAGCAAATGGCTGGTGATTGACGATGGCCGTGGCTACTTTGCCAGCAGCAATGCAGGCATGTATAAAGTAGATGGCAGTGCCCAGCCAATATACCCTATTATGAGTGGCTTTGGGGAAGATAGAGCGAAATTTAGCCTCGATGGGAAAATGCTGACCTGGACAAACAACAGTCTTGGCCGCAAAGGCCTGGCAAATAATGGCAATCGCGAAGTAGATGTTTTTGCATCATTTTTCGATCAGGAGGCATACGACAAATTCAAGCTGAGCAAGGAAGATTATTCACTGGCAAAGGAACAGGAAGACAAGGATAAAAAAGATACAGCCAAAGCCAAAAAAGATTCTATCGCGAAGAAAAACTGGGTGCCCGATTTTGACAACCTGGATGAAAGAAAAGTTCGCCTTACCATTAACAGCAGCAGCATCAGCGATTATGCTGTAAGCCCCGACGGCAGCAAATTGTATTACCTGGCCTCTTTTGAAAAAGGCTACGATCTTTGGGTAACAGAACCCCGCACCCACGATACTAAAATACTGGCCAAACTGGGTGGCAGCCCGAGCGGCATCGAGATGAGTAAAGATGGCAAAACCCTGTACGTAACCAACAATGGCAGCCTGGTAAAAGTGGACGATGCAGGTAAGGTATCGCCCATCGGCATCAGCGGCGAAATGGTGCTGAATGCCGCCAAAGAAAGGGCTTACATTTTTGAGCATGCGGTAAGGCAGGTGCAAAAGAAATTCTACGATCCCAAACTGCATGGCGTTGACTGGAAAATGTACCACGATACCTATGCCCGGTTTCTGCCACATATCAGCAACAACTACGATTTCCAGGAGTTGCTGAGCGAACTATTGGGAGAATTAAATGGCAGCCATACCGGTGGCCGCTACAGCCCGCAGATGCAGAACCCCGATGCTACTGCTTCGGTAGGCATTATACCAGATGAAAGCTTTACCGGTACGGGCGTTAAGATTGGCGAAGTGATAGCAGGCGGCCCGCTGGCCAATGCAGCGAGTAAGATCAAAGCCGGCTTCATCATCGAAAAAATAGATGGTGAAGTAATTAATAATGATATGGACTGGAACCAATTGCTGAACCGCAAAGCTGGTAAAAACACCCTGCTTAGTGTACTGAACCCGAAAGACAACAGCCGCTTTGATCAGGCACTGAAACCTATTTCCCAGGGAGACGAAGCCGGCCTGATGTACAAACGCTTTATTAAAAAGATGAGCGACATGACGGACAAACTGAGCGGTGGCAAAGTGGGTTATGTACATGTGCAAGGCATGAACGACGGCAGTTTTAGAGAAGCAATAGATAAAGTGATGGGCAAAAATGTAGACAAGGAAGCCATCATTGTAGACACCCGTTTTAATGGCGGCGGCTGGCTCCACGATGATCTCAATACTTTTTTAAGTGGAAAAAAATACCTGCAATTTGCCCCACAGGGCCACCGCCTTAAAAATGGCGAACCCCTGGGCCGCTGGACCAAACCAAGCTGTGTTATCATGAGCGAAAGTAATTACAGCGATGCATTTATTTTTCCATACGTATACAAGCAGGAGGGCATTGGTAAGCTAATAGGCATGCCAGTGGCAGGCACCGGTACCGCAGTATGGTGGGAAACCCAGATAGACCCTACCATCGTTTTTGGCATCCCCATGGTAGCTACTATTGGCAAAGAAAACCGCCCCACCGAAAACCTGCAGGTGGAGCCAGACATCAGGGTACCATTGCCCTATGAAGAATTTCTAAAAGGTAAAGACGCCCAGCTGGAAGCTGCAGTGGCAGAGATGCTGAAGGAAATTGGAAAGAAGTAAAAATGCTTTAAACTATGGCAGGCGTGTATCTCAACTTTTTCAGCCGCTGCCCGCTATAAGGGTGCCAGCGTACCCACGGACTAACAACACGTGGGTACTTTTCCTTATTTGTAAAGAACCAATATTAATTCAGGTTGCATGCCACAATGCAGCAGCTTTTGTGCACGTCTCCAAAACAGCTTAGATGAAATTACTTATTGCGGCCGGCCATCCCTTTAATAGATAAACAAAAGGATATTTTGCTGAACGTTGCAGAATAACGGGGTGTTGAAAATATTCTATACATCTGCCGGAATGCTTGTTCAACCGGCTCCGCAGCGAAACAAGAATTCAATAATCGAAAACAAAGCCTTTTAAAACATACTATGAAACTTGCTTCTTACATTAAAGACGAACACGAACAACTGGGTATTTACCACGATGGTAAAGTATATGCCATGGAGTACCTGCACCCAGATTTGCCCAATACCATGGGCATGTTTTTAAACTTTTGGGATGATGTGGTTGGCGCGGCGCTTCGTGGCGACGCGGCTATTAAAGATGGCGCACTAGCCAGCAAAGGTGTGCCGGTGAGTGAAGTACAACTACTGGCACCAGTGCCGTTCCCCACTTCTTTGAGAGATGGGTATGCGTTTCGCCAGCATGTGGCGTCGGCCCGCAGGAACCGCAATGTGCCCATGATTCCCGAGTTTGACCAATACCCGATCTTCTATTTTTCAAACCATAATTCGGTGCAGGGCTCCGGCCAGGAAATTGAGTGCATGCCAGATCATTTTGAAAAGCTGGATTTTGAGCTGGAAGCAGCCATCGTAATTTCAAAAAGCGGCAGGAATATAACTGCAGCAGCAGCTGATGAATACATTGGAGGAATGATGATTTTTAACGACATGAGTGCCCGTAAACTGCAGATGGAGGAAATGCTCCTGAACCTGGGACCCGCCAAGGGCAAGGATTTCAGCAATGTGCTGGGGCCCTGGCTGGTAACGCTGGATGAACTGGAAGCTTTTGAAGTGCCTTGCAAAGAAGGCCATACAGGTAAGTCCTGGAACCTGCCCATGAAGTGTTGGGTAAATGGTATCCAGGTGAGTGAAGGCAATGCGGCAGATATGGATTGGACCTTCGCTGAGATCATCGAAAGATGCTCCTATGGCGTGCAACTACATGCCGGCGATGTAATCGGTAGCGGTACCGTTGGTACAGGATGTTTCCTGGAGCTGAACGGAACCGGAAAACTCAACGATCCAAACTATACCGAGCAATGGCTCCAAAACGGTGATACGGTGGAAATGGAGATAGAGGGCCTGGGGAAATTGAGCAACACAATCATTGCCGAGGAAACCGATCTTAGTTTGCTCGGCTTGAAGAAGGGATAACGCCGTCGAACATCAAACGGTAACCGTCGAATGCTGGCAACTATTGACATGAAAATTCCGATGGCAACTGCTGCCAGTGGCCGGGTGACGGCTGGCGGTCAGGGACCCTACCCCAACACCGCCTCCAGCACCGCCACTGTCTTAAGGGTGCCAAAGTCGCTGACATGGTATACATAAAATTGTTCGTAAGCTTGCAGCAATTGTTGCCGCAGGCTTTTGTTTAATTTAATGCGATAAAGACTCACCGCATTGTCCATTTGAAGCAAATCGGCAGTGGCACCAGCTAACCGGCCATCCAGGTAATTTCCGTGTGCAGGAATTTGCTCCGTAAACCTGCCTTCATCCAGGTCAAGAATAATTTTGTTTTCATCATCCCGGTCTTCCATTCCAAAACCCAGCTCGCGTGCTAGGTGCAGCGCAAAATGAAGCGGTAGGTTACCTGTTACCGCCGAATCAGCTGCATCCAGCATCAGTAAATAATTTTCCATAAAATAGAACAGAGCGGCATTACTTTCCGGTTGTTTTATGCTTTTGCCAACTAACTCTACTATAAATAGCGCTACACAGTTTTTAATCACATCCTGGTGCAAATGCTGCGGTATATGTGCCCAGCTATAATCTTTGATAAACTGAAGCTGCTTCAGTTCATTGTGGTAAACGACCATATCCAATACCGCAGCCGGCTGGAACATATTGACCTTGCTGTTACCTTTTTTCGAAGACAACCGGACCCCTTTAACGATATAGGACTGAAGCCCAAAAAGTTCGGTGTAAACAGTCGCTATAAGGCTGGTTTCGCCATACTTAACGGTGCGTAGAATGATGCCTTTGGTTTTGTGGAGCAATTGCCTGGTGCTTAAGCTTTCGAAATTACCTGATTCAATATTCAAATTGTTAGTTTCAATATCGCCATGGCCTCGGACATGCCGGGGTTGGGGTTGTAATTGCTCATATATCCCGATATCCAACCAGTCTCCAGGCTATTATCGCCCTGGTCATGATTTTTTATTTTATAGAATACACAGGAAGGCTTACCTCCAGGATGTACTCCTGCGAAGGCTCGCAAGATGGATAGCCTGCCAATTCAATACGTGTTAGGTGACCAGGTGGATGGGCAGCGGAATGCAAAACCTGTTGGGTTCGTTCGAATTAAACCGTAAGGTCTCCTTATTTAGTAGAGCAGTCGAATGGTCATTTTCCTTTCAGTTTTTACTTGCCCATCGGGGCAATATTTTTGCCTGTGGCTGAATACCGTCATTTTTGGTTTTCTTTGCCCACTTTGAATAAATGGTCATTAAGTCATTAGTCAATCGGTATTTTTGATGGGTACACCGTGACTGAGCAATGACCAATGACCAGATGTCAGGTGGCTGATAGGGCCTATTTCGACCCAATGACTTTTAAAAAAAATGTATGTGGTATAAACTCGGGCAACTTGTTTTAAAATATAGAATTGTATTGTTGGTGTTGCTGCTGGCTGCTACGGGCTATATGGGCTGGCAGGCAAGTAAGGTGTCGATCAGTTATGAATTTGCAAAAGCCATCCCAACCGATAACCCCAAATATGTAGAGTATACTACTTTTAAACAACAATTTGGGGAGGATGGCAGCGTATTAGTAGTAGGCGTTCAAACCGATCATTTTTTTCAACTAGCCCACTTTACACAATATAAAAAACTGCTGGCTGACATCAAAGCGATTCCTGGTGTTGAAAATATCGTGGCAGTACCGTCGGCTATCAACCTCGTGAAAAACGATTCTATGGAGACGCTGATCCCGTCGCCCATTTTTACGGATGGTACTAATTCGCAATCATTGCTGGATACGGCCCGGGCGCAATTCGAAAACCTGGTTTTTTACCAGCGGCTAATGTATAACCCGACTTCAAAAGCATACCTGGCGGGCGTTACCATCAATAAAGAGATACTGAAATCTAAAGCACGGGTCAAGGTAGTAGCTGGTATTGTAGCAGCGGTAAATAATTACGAAAAGATCACTAACGTACCAACGCATGTGAGCGGGTTACCGCTGATACGTACACAGGTGGCCGACCGCATTGAAAAAGAAATGCGGTATTTTTTGTTGGGCTCTCTGGCACTGGCAGTCATCACCTTACTGCTATTCTTTCGTTCCATTAGCAGCACTGCGATTAGCCTGGTGGTAGTGCTAATGGGAGTGGTTTGGAGCATGGGCACCATGCAATTATTTGGGTACAAAATTTCGTTGCTTACCGCACTGATTCCGCCGCTTATCATCGTTATCGGCATTCCCAACTGCATCTATTTCCTGAATAAATACCATATGGCCTGGCAGCACCAGCGGGCCGATACAACCCAGGCAATCCCCGTTGCCAAAAAGAATGCCCTGCTGGAGATGGTGAGTAAGATGGGTGTTGTAACCCTGTTTTGCAATATCGCTGCGGCCATCGGCTTTGCGGTGTTTGCGCTCACCAAAAGCGATTTGCTAAAGGAATTCGGGGCCGTTGCAGGCATCAATATCATGGTACTTTTTGTAATCTCTTTCATATTTATACCCGCAATGCTCAGCTTTTTGCCGCCACCAAAGGACCGGCATACCAAATATTTGCGCAACCGGTTTTTAGAGCGTGTATTAGTCAGGGTCGAAAACTGGGTCGTATACAACAAGGGAAAAGTAATTGGCTTTACCACGCTGCTGGTCATCGTATCCGTGGTCGGGATAATGAGGATAAAATCTATTGGTTATATAGTAGATGACCTGCCGAAAAAAGATAAAATCTATACCGATTTAAAATGGTTTGAAAAGAATTTTGGCGGGGTGATGCCGCTGGAAATCGTGATCGATACCAAAAAGAAAAACGGGCTGACCAACAACATAAAAACCATTGAAAAAATAGACGAATTCTCGGCTTATATCGCTGGCGACACTTCGTTTGCAAGGCCGCTCAGCCTTGTGGAAGGGCTAAAATTTGTAAAGCAAGCTTATTACGACGGCGACAGTACCCAATATACAGCGCCCAACGAATTTGACATGGCGTTTCTCTCACCCTATCTTAGAATGAAGGGTGGCGGGGCCGAAAACAGTTTCACCAGGCTGGTAAAAACTTTTATGGACAGCACCCGCCAAAAGGCGCGGATCAGTTTGAGCATGGCCGATATTGGAACTGTAAGACTACCCGTAATGCTGGACTCGCTGCGGAAAAAGTCGGGTGAGATCTTCGATAGCAGTTATAATGTACAGTTTACAGGCAGCTCTATTACCTATCTCGAGGGCAGCCGTTTCATTATCCAGGGCTTAAAAGAAAGTATTCTCTGGGCCTTTTTGCTGATCGCTTTGTGTATGTTCCTGCTTTTCCGGTCGGTGAAAATACTCGTGTGCTCGCTGATACCCAACCTGATTCCATTGGTGGTTACGGCCGGCCTGATGGGCTGGGCCGGGGTGCCATTGAAGCCTTCTACTGTGTTGGTTTTTAGCGTGGCATTAGGTATCGCTATTGACATTACCATCCGGTTCCTGGTTAACTATAAACAGGAATTGGCTTCTCATAACAACGACGTGGTCACCACCACAGTTTCGACGATCCGCCATACCGGTATCAGTATCATTTACACCTCATTGGTATTAATTGCCGGCTTTGTAATTTTTGTTTTCAGCAGTTTTGGTGGTACGATGGCCCTCGGCTGGCTCACATCGTTTACTTTATTGGTGGCCACATTTACAAACCTCGTGTTTCTTCCGGTGCTCTTAATTGGATTATTGGGCAAAAAAAAGGGTTGAGCGGTTTTAATTTTACGAAAAAATAATATTTGCAGCATTGGATGAGTTTTATTTGTCTACCCTTGCAATTCTTTTTTCTAAAACCTAAAACTAACAACATGAGGAAACTAGCATGCTTACTGGTGGGCATTATATGCCTTTCAGCAACATCATGGGCTCAGAGCGTTACCCTCAGGGGTAAGGTTACTGACGCTAAAACCGGAACGCCGCTGGAAGGTGTTTCTGTTACAACTTTCGATGGCAAAGTGGGTGTAAAAACCAATACCGATGGAAGCTATTCCATTTCTTTTCCTACCAGCAGCAAAACACTTAATTTTTCTTATGCCGGCTATGCGCCAGAGTTAAGAGCCGTAGGAAAACTGCTTACAATGGATGTAGAACTTAAAAGTGATGAAGTAAATCTGAAGGAAGTCGTAGTTACTGCTTTCGGCATCAAAAAAGATAAGAAAACGCTGGGTTATGGCGTAAGCCAGCTCAACGCAGAAGAACTTACACAAGCGCATACAACTAATGTTACCAATGCATTGGCTGGTAAAGTAGCTGGAGTAAGGGTCAGCGGCGCGGGTGGTTCTTTTACAGGATCGAGTATCATTATACGGGGCAACACCACTTTTACAGGTAGTAACCAGCCTTTGTTTGTAATTGATGGGGTGCCTTTTGATAACGGCGGTGGCGGACAGGCCTTGCAAACAGGAACGCCTTCATCAAACCGTGGTATAGATATTAACCAGGATGAAATAGAAAGCATGAGTATACTTAAAGGTCCATCTGCGGCTGCACTATATGGTTCGCGAGCTTCTAACGGGGTTATACTTATTACCACCAAAAAAGGAAGGGGCAAGGCCAAAAACAATGTAAACTTTACCTCAAGTTATTCCCAGGACAGGGTAAACCGGTTGCCAGACTATCAAAATAGCTATGCACAAGGTAGCCTTGGTATATACAATCCAACAGGCACGCAGCAATCCTGGGGGCCTGCTATCACTGGGCAAACAGTTACGAACGCCTTTGGTAAATCAGAAATTTTAAAGGCTTACCCTGATAATGTCAGGGATATTTTTACAACCGGAGAAAACCTACAGAACAGTGTTAGTTTTGCTGGCGGTTCTGATAGAACGAATTTTCGTTTATCATATGGCAATAATGTAAGCACCGGTATAATAGATAACAATCGCCTGGTGAGGAACAACTTTACAGTGAATGCAGGATCGAAAATAACTGAGAAACTCAGCGTTTCAATATCTGCCAATTATGTAAATAATGTGAGCCGTCGTACACAGCAAGGCAACCAGTTGAGCAACCCATTGTTCCGTGCTTATTTTACGCCGCGGACTTACGACCTGACTGGTATCCCCTTCGAAAATGCAGATGGTAGCCAGAATTTCTATAATAACAACGTAGAAGACAACGCTTACTGGACGATTAAGAATAATCGGTACAGGGATGAGATTAACCGGATTTATGGATACGCCGCCCTGAATTACAAATTCAGTCCATCGTTTCAGTTCGATTACAAAATAGGTACTGATGCCTACAATACTTTCGTACATGCGTACGATCAGATAACAGCCCGTGGACAGGGCAATACCGTTGCTGGTGGCCTGGGTGGCATTGTAGAACGTCGGAATACTTTTCGTAGTGTTAACTCAAATGGCTTTTTTACCTTCAATAAAAAATTTGGCGACTTTACTACCACTGCCATTGTGGGTAATGAAATTTCGCAGATTTACAGTACCGCTGCAACCATAATAGGCAGGGGCGTAATTATCCGCGATTTTGAGCAAATTAAAAATACCACTGCTTTTTTCCCCACCAACGGTTCTTCTCAGGTTAGGCTCATAGGTATTTATGGAGACTTTACAGTAGGCTATAAAAGCATAGCCAGCTTAAACGTAACATTAAGGAATGACTTTTCTTCTACCTTTAAGTCAGACAAGAATTCATACCTCTACAATGCTGTAGCTGGCTCCCTCAATATAACAGAATTGGTCCCTCAGTTAAAGGGAGATGTTATTGAAAATATCAAATTACGCGGTAACGTTTCTACTGTAGGTAAAGCCGGTACTGACTTTGTTTATGCTACCGATTCTTATTTTACCGGTGCTTCATCTTCAGATGGATTTGGCCCTAACATTGCTTTTCCGTTTGGCGGTTTGCAAGGGTTTACCCTACAGGACGGTGCCGGTAATGCATTACTTGGCCCGGAATTTACCACTAACAAAGAGATAGCTGCAGAAGTATCCTTATTTCGTGGTCGCCTTTCCTTTGAGGGAACAGTGTACCAGCAAAATTCTAAAGATCTTATTTTTGGTGTTCCCGTTTCTAACACATCAGGAATAGGTAGTGTGGTAAAAAATGCAGGTAAATTAAGCAACAAGGGTGTGGAACTTTCCGTTACTGCCATTCCGTTAAAAACCAAATTAGGTTCCTGGACGATCAACGTAAACTACACCCAGTTTAAATCTAAAGTTGATGCGTTGGATAATGGGGTTGCCAATATCTTTTTGGGTGGCTTTACCACTCCAAACATTCGCTTAGTAGTGGGTGATGAATATGGACAGATTTATGGTAATGCTTACCAACGTGATGCTAAAACGGGTGCAATGCTTATAGGTGCTAATGGCTTGCCACTGGCCACTCCTGGTGTACAAAAAATTGGTAACCCCAACCCTAAATATTTGTTAGGTGTCACCAATACCATTCAGCTAAAAGATTTCACCTTATCCTTCTTGCTGGATATTAAAAAAGGGGGAGATCAATATAGCAGAAACATTGCAGACATACGCCGCAATGGAGTAGCTGCTGAAACAGCACAGTTACCAAGATTAGATGCCAATAATGTACCACTTACCCCTTATATATTTCCAGGCGTTTATGCCAGTAACGGCCAGCCAAATACCACAGCTGTAACTGCTCAAAACTATTGGGGCAACAGCGGTAAATATGTAGCTGCGGAAGGTTTTATAGTTGAAACTTCATGGTTCCGTGTAAGAGAAGCTTCTTTAAGTTATAAACTGCCCGGCCGAATTTTAAGTAAAACATTGTTTGGCAATGCAGAACTAAGCCTTTTTGGCCGCAACCTTTTTCTGCGCGCACCTAACTACCCTCACCTTGATCCGGAGCAGAATGCATTGGGCGTAAGCAACGCCCAAGGTCTTGAGTTTAACTCGCTGCCACAAACACGCTCTTTCGGTGTTTCGTTAAAATTGTCTCTCTAACAAAAGCTTTCACTTTCAAATTAGAAATATGAAAAGAATCTCTTTAAATGTGCTGACTGTAGCGGCTTTAGCAACCCTTAGCCTTACATCATGCAAAAAATTTCTGGATATTAATAAAGATCCGGATAACATCCCTGCGGATAACCCTCCCCTGGCACAGTTGCTTACATCAGCTCAGGTGAACCTGGCCTTCGAAGGCGGCAGTGATTTATATAGGTACACTGCTCTGGTAGCACAGCACCTGAGCGGACAGGCATCTCAACCCAACCAGACTTACGAGTATGGCCGTTATAATATTTCCGGCAGCGATGCCAACAATGTATGGAGCAGTATTTTCGCAACTACTCTTAGCGATCTTGAATTAATCATTAAAAATTCCTCCACTACGAGTCCATATTATTCAGGGATAGCTCGTATTTTAAAATCCTATGAATACTCTTTGGTGGTAGATACCTGGGGCGATGTCCCTTACACTGAAGCTTTAAAGTTTGATGGTAACACCCAGCCAAAATACGATGCCGGTGATGCTGTCTACAAGGCATTAATTGCCAACCTGGACCTGGCCATTGCAGACCTTGGTGCGACTACCAGTGTGCTTACACCAGGTACCAATTCAATTATTTATCCCGGCACATTTGCTACAACCAAAACCAACTGGATAAAACTAGCCAATACTTTAAAGTTGCGGTTGTTTTTACATTATAGTAAAAAAGACCCTGCATATATGCTGGCACAAATTACTACATTGGTAAATTCGACAGCACCATTGTTTGCATCTAATGCCGATAATTTTCAACTGGCCTTTATTGCAGCGCCAAACAATACCAACCCCATCCACCAGTTCGAGATTAATCGTGCCAACTACCTTTTTGCCGATAATAGTTTTGTAACACTGATGAACAGCAAGGCTGATCCACGCAGGCCTTTTTATTTTACATCTTTCCCTTATACTACCACTGCTCCATTTTCCTATAAAGGAGTTACTCCCGGCGATGCACCCAGTGTAAATTTTAGTCGCCTGCATACCTATTTAAGGGGAGCTGCATCCGGTACAGCAACACCTAATGCACAGGGCGGTATTACAGCAACAGCACTCACCTATACAGGTGCCGCACCTATACGCATGTTAACCTATGCGGAATACTGCTTCATCCGTGCCGAAGCGGCTTTAAGGGGTGCACCTGGCGTGGCGCAAACCTGGTACCAGGCCGGTATCACCGCATCTATGACGGATGCTGGGGTAGCTGCTGTTGATATTGCTACATATATAACGGCCCGTGGTACTCTGGACGGCACGCCTGCGCAACAATTGCAAAAAGTGATTGAAGAAAAATATGTAGCATTATTTGGTGTAAGTGTAGAACCATGGACGGATTACCGCAGAACAGGTTATCCCGTTCTGATCGCACCATCTAATGCATCAGTACCAGGTACGGGCGTACCTCGTTCATTATTTTACCCGCAAAGTGAGATAGACCTCAACCCTAACGCAAAACAAAAGGCCAATATGGACGTTAAAGTTTTTTGGGATAATTAATTCTGATCAAATTTTGGGATTACAATTAAAGAAGGGGCGCACATGCGCCCCTTCTTTAATTGTAGCAAGTCTGCGTTATTATGATGGCAAAGCATTCATTTATTTAGACGGGCAGGGCGGTTGCGGCCAATTCGAAGGCAACAGCTGGGCATTTTGTCGGAAGCAATTATGAGTCACAACTAGCCTGGACATTTCTAAGCCATACGTTCCGCCAGTTCGTCGGTGCGGGCATCACTATTCACAATCTCAGGATAAAATCCGCCGTGCAAACCGCTTTATTTACGATGGTTAAAAATAGGAACCCGTCGTACGTGGCATCTGCCGAAGTAGGCGCCGACCTTATCAAAGAAATTCTTTTCCATAGAAGTTTGGAGATTTGGGGCAAAGGCTTCCGGTTTCGGGACTTGGAGCGGATGAATGCCGCGCTGAACACAAATGGCATTTCAAACTACCTGGCCGGTATTATTGGTGTAAGAGATATCCCGGACAGATATGCAAGATGGCAATGGGTTTACCCGCAGCCTAAATTAAATGCCAACAAATTTATTGTGCAGAAGCTGTAGTTAACCGTGGGATTTCGATTTGACACGATATGAGGATTATAAAAAAAATTGATAGCAGTTGTTTTTGGCACTTTTTGATTCTAACGAGATATGTGGCTGATTATGAGGATCAGCAGATAAAATTTTAATGTTATTTTCAAGTTCACTATCGGATTTATTTACCAGTTCGGTAAAAAAGACGACAGCAATGCAGCCTTTTTCGATTTTTAATGCAACAGATCTTTAACAATATTTGTCATCGATCTGTGATTCAGTTAGCTTCGCCGCTTTTTACTGAATCAGCGTTTTTTTCTAAACAATCCTTAAACAAAATTAACTTTCATGAGAAAACTAATGACACTTTTAGTCATGGCGATACTTACAACAAGTATTGCTATTGCACAGAACCGTGTGGTAAAGGGGAAAGTGACCGATGACAAAGGCCTTCCGATCGCAAATGCCTCCGTGGTGGCCAAAGGCTCCGGCAGCGGAACCACTACCAAAGACGACGGTTCATTCACTTTAAATGTGGATGCAAAAATTAAATCCCTGCTTATTTCGGCCCTCAATTTTGCCTTGAAAGAGGTAAACATTGGAGCAGGTGATGTTTCTGTATCGCTCGTGCCTACTTCTGGTACCCTCGAAGAGGTTGTCATCAATGTGCCTTACCGAGTGGTAAAAAAAGCAACATTTACTGGTTCTGAGGGAAGCGTAGGTGCTGCTACCATCGAAAAGCAGAACAATACCAGCATTACCCGTGCCTTGGATGGCCAGATTGCAGGTGTTAGTTCTACCAGCGGTGGTGGAACACCGGGTAGTGGCGCAAACGTGGTGATCCGTGGCTTTGGATCAATCAATGCAAACTCCTCACCCCTATATGTACTGAATGGCGTGCCTTACGACGGATCCATCAGCGCTTTGTCTACCGACGATATCGAGTCTATTTCTGTATTGAAAGATGCTGCCGCAGCTAACCTGTATGGTTCAAGGGCTGCAAATGGCGTGATCATGCTGACTACCAAAACCGGTAGAAAAGGCCGTGCCGCTGTTACTGCCACTATGCGCTATGGCCAGGCCAGCCGTGCTATCCCTGAGTATAGCCGTTTGGGAACTAAAGACTATTATGAAGTGTTCTGGGAAGCTTTCAGGAACTCTTATTATTATGGTAGTGGCCAAACGAAGGCTGCGGCTGGTGTTAGTGCATCCAACGTATTGACGTCTCCTACCGGTCTTGTTTATAATGCGTACAATGTTCCAGGTGCTACGCTTGTGGATCCAGTTACTGGTAAGCTGGCTGCCAATGCAAGCTTACTTTGGAACGAACAATGGAGCGATGAGTTGTTCCAGAATGCAGCAAGAACAAATCCAACAATCAATATTTCAGGTGCTAACGATAAAACGGATTATTTTATCAGTGGAAGCTATCTGGACGAACAAGGAACGGCTAAGTTTTCAGGTTACAAAAGATATACCATCAGAACAAGTGTAAATACACAGGCTACTGATTGGTTAAAAGCGGGTCTTTCTATCGATGGAGCGAGTGATTTAAGGGATGGTTTATTTGCAGGAGGAACGGCCACTTCAAACCCTTTCTATTATAGCCGCCAGATGGGACCGATTTATCCTGTTTACCAACATAACCTTACTACCGGTGCTATCATTTATGATGCAGCAGGAAAGCCTGTTTTTGATTTTGGTACGCCTCAACAAATGGGTGCCCGTCCATACGCAGCCAACTCTAACCTGTTAGGTACATTGTCACTGGACGTTCGCAAACAAAGAAGGGTCAATGGCAACTTCAATACCTACGGCGAAATTAAATTCCTGAGAAATTTTACTTTCAGGAGCAATTTTGCGTTAAATTACTTCGGTGTTGATGGTACTACTTATCAGAACAATCAATATGGCGATGCTGCGGGTGTCAAGGGTAGATCTACAGTTTCGTTTACTAAGTCGACTTCATTGACCTTGAACCAGGTTTTAAGTTATAACAAAGATTTTGGCAAGCATAATGTGAGTGTGTTGGCGGGTCATGAGAACTATGAGTATATCACTTCCAACCTGTCTGCTACAAAAACTGGTTTTGCATTTCCTAACCAAACTGCTTTGTCAAATGCTTCAACCGTTGAATCTCCACCCACATCAAGCGAGGACAAACGGACGATCGAAAGTTATTTTGCCAGCGCCAACTATACATTCGATGATAAATATTTATTGTCTGGAAGTGCAAGGAGAGATGGTTCTTCACGCTTTGCCTTAGATACAAGATGGGGTACTTTTTATTCAGCAGGTCTTGGATGGGTTGCTTCAAAAGAGAGCTTCCTGAAAGACGTTAAATGGTTGGACTACCTGAAATTCCGCGGTAGTTATGGCGAATCAGGCAATGATGACATTGGTCTGTACTACCAGTATGTAAACTATTACTACGCTGATGGCCTGGGTAACTATGGCGCACCTACGAATCTTTCAAATCCTAGCTTGAAATGGGAAGCCAATGCAAACCTGAGCTATGGCGTTGAATTTACCGCTTTCAAAAAGCGCCTTACCGGTTCATTCGAGATGTATGACAGAAGGTCTAAAGACCTGTTATTCCTGGTTCCTTTGGCACCACAATTTGGTCTTGCTGGTGGTGTATGGCAAAATATCGGTGAGTTGAAAAATAAAGGTGTTGAATTGCAATTGGGTTACCAGGCTGTTCGTACCAAGAATTTTGACTGGAAGATTGATTTCAATGTTTTTAAGTTTAAGAACGAACTATTGTCGCTGCCTCCAACCCAGACTATTACCGGTATCGTAACTGGTAATAAGAAATACACCATCGGAAAATCAATCTATGATTTCTGGTTGCGTGAATTTGCCGGAGTAGATCCTGCAACAGGTTTGAGTTTATACTACCAGGATGTATTGGGTACGGATGGTAAACCGAACGGAAACAGGGTGCTTACATCCGACGGTGCAAAAGCTAGTTTCTATTATGTAGGTGGCTCTTCGATTCCGAAATTCCAGGGTGGTATGACTAACTCATTCCGTTACAAGAACATTGATTTATCAGTTTTGGTAAGCTTTTCTTATGGTGGCAAATATTATGATGGCAATTACGGCGGCATCATGTCTATGGGTGCTCCTGGTATTGCCTGGAGCTCAGACATCCTGAACCGCTGGCAGAAGCCGGGTGATGTTACCAATGTACCACGAGTACAGACTTCATCTGGTCAGGACTACGCTTCGTCTAGGTTCCTGTTTGACGCTTCATATGTGAACATAAAAAACATTAACTTAGGATATAAATTGCCAACAAATGTTGCCAGACGATTGTTCCTTAATGACCTTAGGGTATTTGCAAGTGTTGATAACCTGAAATTGTTCACAGCCAAAGAAGGCGGCGATCCACAACAGGATTTTGGTGGTAACCCGGGTTCTACTTACCCGCTTTACCGTACGGTGACTATTGGCCTCACAGTTAAATTATAATCCCTAATAAAGCACAATTATGAAAAATATATTATTAAAAGTCACATTAGTGGCAGCTGTTGTTTTTTCAGCCGCAAGTTGCCGTAAAGGCTACCTGGATACCAGGCCTTCTGATGCTATTTCTCCAGATCTTGTATATGGCACTATCGCTGCTGTAAATTCTTCACAAACGAGTTCTTATAACTCATTGTTTGCATTTGCCGGTGGTAACGGGAATACCGGGCATGATAATTATGGCCAGAAAGCCATCGACCTGTCAAATGATTTGATGGGCAATGATATGGTCGTGAACACAGCCGGCTACGGCTGGTTCAACGCAGATTACCAGTACACTGAGTGGTTAAATGCTACTGGTACACGTCGCTCTGACAAAACCTGGTCTTTTTATTATGATATTATCAAGCAGGTAAACTTGCTACTGGACAATGCTAGCGACCCAACTAAAGTCGGTAATGCAACTGTTGCAGATATTGAGCGTGTAAGAGGTGAGTGTTTAACTGTAAGGGCCTGGGCTTATTTTAACCTAATCAATAATTTCCAGCAGACCTATAAAGGAAATGAAAGCAAGCCAGGTGTACCGCTAGTACTATCAGCTAAAACGACAACTGCTGTTGGTCGTGGTAAGGTATCTGATGTGTACACACAGATCATCGCAGACCTTACATTGGCTGAGACTTTGCTGACTGGTAAAACCCGTCCTGCTAAGACCAATGTTGACATCAGTGTAACCCGTGGCGTAAGAGCCCGTGTTGCCCTCGTAATGGAAGACTGGCCTACTGCTGCATCTTATGCCAATAAAGCCAAGGTTGGATATGCTCCCATGCCGAGTGCTACTTACCAGACCCGTTCTGCTTTTTCTACTATTTCGAACAGTGAGTGGATGTGGGGTTCTTTAATCACTACCGCCCAGGCTACCATCTATGCTTCTTTCTTTTCTCATATCGATGCCACTCAGGCAGGTTATGCTGGTTTAGGTGGACAGAAAAAAATACCAAAGGCCTTATACGACCTGATACCTGCTACCGATGTAAGGAAAAAAGTATTTGCTGCTCCAGGCACCGGTACTACTATGATTCCTGACTATACCCAGCTAAAGCACGAAGTGCCGGTATCTGGTAGCTGGGCTGCCGATTACCTGTACATGAGGGGATCAGAAATGTACCTGATCGAAGCAGAAGCATTGGCTCGCCAGGGCCAGGACGCTGCTGCCAGGTTGGTATTGAATGCACTGATACAGGCCCGTAATCCTGCTTATACTGCCGATGGTTTTGCAGGGCCCGCCCTTGTAAGCGAAATCTTGCTTCAACGCAGAATCGAATTATGGGGTGAAGGATTCTCGTTGTTTGATATTAAAAGAACAAAAGCTGGTTTAAACAGGGCAACCGGCGCTGGAAATCATGGTGCGCCTAATTATAACCCTGTTGTGTACACATTACCGGATGCAAGTTCATTGTTCCTGATGCGTATACCCCAAAGGGAAATTGACAACAACCCTGCTTTAACGGCAGCAGACCAGAACCCATAATTTTAACTACCATTCATCGTTTTAAAATCTCAACATATGAGCATAAAAAGTTTTAAACAAATTTTTCAGGTTGCAGCGTTTGCGGTTCTTGTAGCCGGCGCTTTCAGTTCCTGCAAAAAGAATAATGTCTCGGTGGACGTAGATCCATTGGTGGCACCGGATGCTGCTGAGTTTATACCGCAGACCAATCTATACACCTATACTTATTTCATTAAGAGTACCGAGAATCCTTTTATTATTCCCATTGGTATTACTAATGTATCCCAGGCCGACCGGAGTATAGGGTTGACATACACATCGAGGAACGCTGTTTCCGGTACCCAGTACACTGCTCCTACGGCAGTTACTATTAAAGCAGGCAAAGCAGTTGATTCTATCGTTTTCCAGGGCAAATTTGCTGGCTATCCATCAGGCCGTAAGGATACGGTGAAAGTGAAATTTGTTGGTCCTACTGTTGCTGGTCGCGATTCTTTCCAGTTGATCATCCAGGGATATTGCGATGTAATAGCTGCTAACCTTAGCGGCAGTTACCCTAAATCAACCGATACTTATGGTGGAAGCGCCAGTACACGTCCCAACTATAACGCTACCGTTTCTAACTGGGTATCTACCGGGGCTACCTCTGCTTCTATCATCATTAAGAACATGGGCGCTACGTCAGACAATGGATGGGGACCTTTCGGGGCTACCGATCCTGCTGTCTCGCCAGGACTTACTGCTACTTTGGATTGGTCCAATCCGGCCAACTTTAGCGTAACGGTTCCTTTACAGAACTATTTTGACGACGGCAGCGGTATGTCTACCATCACTGCAACTGGTGTATTCTCTGCCTGTGACAATACCTTTACTGTTACTTGTAAGGTTAAGTATGCTGGTAACGGTTCTACTTACACCCACATTTCTTATTTAAGGCGTTAATAGTTACAGAGCCAAAGAACCGGCTTTATTAAAAATGACCTGCCAGATAATTTGGCAGGTCATTTTTTATGTCATTGACCATGGCATCAAGGCTTTCACCATAGCTCTTTTTACAATTCCACGTTTCCACAACGTTAAGCCAAGGGTTTTTCTGTATTTTCGCCAGCTGCCATCTATCTATGTCAAAAACGATGACCATAGAGCGGGCTTACCATATTATTGAACATTTAAACCACAAGATCAATGGATCCAATTATAATATACATCATCATCGGGGTTGTGGCACTGGTTGCCGGGCTGGTGGCGGGTAAATTTGTATTTGCAAAAAATACCACCCAGCAAATTGAACTCGCAGAGCAGGAAGCTCAAAGGATACGACAGGAAGCACAGCGCATCACCAAGGACGCAGAATCGGCTGCTGAAACGCTGAAAAAGGAAAAGCTTTTGGAGGCAAAAGAGAAGTTTGTTCAGATGAAAGCAGATAACGATAAGGAGCTGAACGACCGCAATCGTAAAATGGCTGAAGCGGAAGGAAGGGTTCGCAGCCAGGAGCAAAGCATCAATGCCAAAGTGGCGAACCTGGATAAACAGCAGAAAGACAACGAAGTCATCAAAGAGCAACTGGCCCGCCAGGTAGAAGTGGTGACCCAGAAACGTACAGAACTTGAAAAACACCAGGAAGAGCATATCCGCAGGCTCGAGAAAGTTGCTGGTCTTACATCCGAGGAAGCTAGAAATCAATTAGTAGAAAGCATGAAGCAGGCGGCCCATGCCCAGGGCCTGGCGTTGCAACAGGAGATTCTGGACGAGGCCAAGACGAAGGCCAACAAAGAAGCCAGGAAAATTATCATTCAAACCATCCAGCGTACTGCTGCAGAACAGGCTATTGAAAATGCTATCTCAGTATTTCAACTGGAAACAGATGATATCAAGGGACAGATTATCGGCCGTGAGGGCCGGAATATCCGTGCCATCGAAGCTGCCACCGGCGTTGACCTCATCGTCGACGACACGCCCGAAGCGATTATCCTTTCATCTTTCGACCCACTACGCAGGGAAATTGCCCGTTTGAGTTTGCAGCGCCTGGTAAGTGATGGACGTATTCACCCGGCACGTATTGAAGAGGTGGTGGAGAAAACCCGCCGCCAGATAGAAGACCAGATCATGGAAATTGGGGAGCGCACAGTGATTGAGCTCGGTATCCATGGCTTGCATAAAGACCTGGTCCGTATTGTAGGCAAAATGAGGTTTCGCAGTTCCTATGGCCAAAACCTACTGATGCATAGCCGTGAAGTAGCCAACCTTTGCGGTATTATGGCCAGTGAGCTGGGTATGAATCCTAAACTAGCCAAACGTGCCGGATTACTGCACGATATTGGTAAAGTGCCCGATGAGGAAACAGAATTGAGCCACGCCTTATTAGGTGCTAAGCTGGCTGAGAAATATGGTGAGCATCCCTCGATCGTAAACGCTATCGGTGCCCACCACGATGAAATGGAGATGCAATATGTCATCAGCCCCATTATTCAGGCCTGTGATGCTATCAGCGGCGCCAGACCAGGCGCACGCAGGGAAATTATGCAGCAGTACATGCAGCGCATCAAAGACCTTGAAAATATGGCCCTTACCTATAGCGGTGTTGAAAAAGCCTATGCCATCCAGGCCGGTCGCGAACTGCGCGTGATCGTGGAAGCTGATAAAGTAACCGATGGCGATAGCGACAAACTAAGTTTTGAAATTGCCCAAAAGATACAGACAGAGATGACCTACCCCGGTCAGATTAAAGTTACCGTAATTCGTGAAAAGCGAGCGGTGAACATTGCGAGGTAGTAGATTTTAGTTCAAAGATTTTAGTACTAAGATTTTAGATAACAGACTAAACGGCTTGGAGATTTTCCAGGCCGTTTTTTTTGGGGGAAACCTTTTGATCAGATAGCTTCAGTTATTACTTCGTGGGTAATTTCTGTTATACTCAGTCCCAAGCCAGCCCCCGTTTTCCCTGGCCCGCAAAACCGCCCGCTGCCAGCGGAGGACACAGGCCGGGGCACCCAAGTCATTTCTGAGGTCAGTATTCCAGACTTAGTTGGGCATGATTCGACAGGGCCCGCCACTTGATACCCGCTACCTGATACTTGCTACTCGCTACCGGATACTCGCTACTTGCTACTCGCTACTTGCTACTTGCTACTCGCTACTTGCTACTTGCTACTTGCTACTCGTTATCCACAACTTGCTATTCACCACTTACTCTAATCATTCCGCCATCATTTCTTTCGCAACCCTTATAACATCTTCCACATTAGGTTTGCTAAAATAATCGCCGTCGGTACCATAAGAAGGGCGGTGAGCCTGACCGGTTAAGGTTCGGGGAGATACATCAAGATATTTATAGCCACCCTGCTCCTCCATTACACTATTAAACATAAAAGCCGTTGCTCCTCCGGGAACATCTTCATCAATAAATACAATGCGGTTTGTTTTCTTTAATGAATCAAGAATTTTATGAGCGATATCAAATGGCAACAATGTTTGCACATCAACAATCTCACAGCTGATCTTTTGTTTGTGTAAACTTTCTGCAGCTTCCTCAACAATACGTA
>JBDSXW010000037.1:0-11655 GCA_039925965.1 Chitinophagaceae bacterium | reverse complement strand
TGTTTGAACCAAACTACTTGTTGTTTGAACCAAACTACTTGTTGTTTGAACCAAACTACTTGTTGTTTGAACCAAACTACTTGTTGTTTGAACCAAACTACTTGTTGTTTGAACCAAACTACTTGTTATCACGGACTGGCAACATTGGCTCCAGGCATGGCGACGTCCTAACTTTGCCCGACAGATTAGCTATTCATTGACATAACTATCAACAGGATTGGTGCTCTGTGAATTTTGGGCAAAGAGCTTTTCCCCGCCTTCGCTGGTGTTCCTCCCTGTTGAAACCCCCATGCCGCCGCCGTCGGGTGTTTTCACCCACGGCCAATTAGGGATAGCAACGTTCAGCGACCCGCACTACAAACTTAACCACACCCCATTTTTTTAGCCAGCCCCATGCTGAATTATTGCCCACATACAACGAAGCCGATGAATACAAATACTCCTCAGGAAACAAACACAAACCGGACTTCACCGGGTTTTGGTGAATATAATTCAGCTTTTGATTAAATACCTTGTCGCCTTTAATTTCAATACTGAGGTCATTTCGTTCCCATATCTGAAATAACCGGTCTTTTGCGCCTACATAAAAATGCTCCAATACTTTCGGATGATTTTTCTGTAAGTCCGCTTTTAGCATTTGGTCTGTAAACTTCATAAACGAATGCTTTACATCTTGTGGTTTATTGCCGGGCTTCAACTGCCATATAAGGTGGATATGATTTATCATAATTGCAAAACCATAGACTTTTACCGGTTTTCTTTTACCAAAAAGCCAGGCTTTCGGTAATAATGTCTTTGTACTTATCGGGCTTTAATAAGGGCTTCCATTCTAAAATGGTAACTGTAAAATATTGTGGGTAATGTTTGCTAAACTCCATGTGCTAACATAAATAATTATTTTGGGTGGGGTTGTTGCTATTTAAACACCCTGAATAGCTGTTGATGAAAATACCAGCGGGGGCACGGGATTTACTTATAGTCGAACACCGGCCAAAACGGATTCTTTTGGACTACCAGAGCTGAGTAGCCGTCGCCCATTTCTTTAACTTTGAGTTTGCTCACAACGTTTTATAGAAGGGAGATAATGGTCTATACTGTTGACAAATAATTTGTACCCTGCTGATATTCAGTTGTTGGTGAAAACACCAACAACGGCGGCCGCATAGCGCAAAATGATAATAACTTTAGTGGTCATTCACCCTGAAAACCAAAAGCGACGGCAGGTCGGAAATTTCTTTCTTTCGAAATAACCTGCTACCCTACATTTACGGAACGCTGAATCGATAGGGTCAACTCTTATCCATCTTTCTGCCAGCAACCCCATTTACAGTCACATGACCATGCAATTTATTAGCCGCCTTCTACTTTTTGTATTCCTTTTTTGTTCCTGCCATTCCAAATTAACGGTGGAACCCGGTGAAGATGTTTCCGCTGCTTACATGAACCCCGGCAAGCTGGAGCGCAATTATTTACGATAGATATTGGCCAGGACACCGTGCTTACTACTACCGGAGGCATGCAGATTACCATCCCGGCCGGCGCATTTGAAAGTAGCAATACAAGACTTTCTTTAGAAGTAAAAGAAGCCTTTACCATCGACGATATTCTACAGGCAGGATTGCGCACCACCACCACCGATGGGCAACCGTTATCCAGCAATGGTATGTTTTATATTAACCTCGCCAGGGGTCAGCAAGGCAAATTGGTAAAAGGATTAGGCATCCGCTCCCCCGCTTCTGAATATGATTCCAGTGCACAACTTTACACCGGCAAGGACAATAATGGGAAAATAACCTGGGAAGACCCGAAGCCAGTTCTACAAAATGGGGCTCAAAAGGAGTTGGCATTGGGCAAGCAATTGTTTTCCAACAATTGCGCCAGCTGCCATAAAATAGATAAAGCCCTTACCGGACCAGCATTACTGCATGTAACCAAGAGGTTACCCCGCAAATGGCTTTACGATTTTACCCGCAACACCAATAAGGTTATTGGTAGCGGGGATTGTTATGCAAACAGCTTATTCAAAGCCTGGAATAAAACTGCTATGAACCAGTTTCCCAACTTCGATAGTTTGGAAATGAAAAATTTATACGACTATATTGACCAGGAAAGTAACCGCCTTTCACCTGCAACAGCGGGCGATACCCTGTGGCATATGCCAGATTGTGAGAAATACCAGAACCAGTTGGATAGTTTGCTGGCAAAAAAGAATGCATTCACTAAAATCATCGGCAGCATGACGAATGTGAATCGGGTACAACCACCAGATAGTAGCGATATGGATTACGGTGGCACCATTCCAAAAGTTGTCGCTGATAATTACGACGCCACACACTATCAATTTAATATAGAAGCGCTCGGCTGGTACAATATTGATATTCTCTTAAAGGATATTAATAACTATATTATTTCCACGTTGCGTTTGCAAATAAAGTACGGCTACAAGGCACGGGTAAATGTTTTCCTGGTGATTCCCCGTAAAAAAATATTTCAGGAAGGCGGAATACTGAGTGACGATTCCTATTATGGATTTTGGGGCCAGGAAGGAACTATTCCATTGCCTCAAAATGAAGCGGGTATTGTATTTGCCATTGGTGAATCTGAGGGCAAGGCCATTTTTGGCCGGGTAGACTTTGTATCGGCAAAGGATCAAACTTTTACCCTGGAAATGCAGCCCTACTCTCAAGCCGAAATTTCCAAAAAATTAAGCGCCCTAAGTTGCTGTGGAATTAAAACTGGTGTTGAGTTTGACCATTACATGGAGAAAGCAGCAATTGACTCGGCGATTAATATGTTGTATAAACTTAGGGAGAAGGGATGTGACTGTTGGCCTAACCTCGATTCGGTAATGACTGGATATGAATACATATCGAAAAAATAAGTCCGCTCACATCCGCTTTATCCGCTCCATCCGCGTCTCCATCCCCCATGGCAATCAGGTTATCTTATATTTGCCGCCTATGATGCTAAAACAAACATTACTACAGGCAGCGGAAGCAGGTGCGGCCGTTATCCGCCAGTATTTCAACGGCACATTCGCCGTCAGCCATAAAGAAGGCATTAACAACCTGGTGACCGAGGCGGACCATGCTTCAGAAAAAGCCATTATCGATGTGATCCGCAACCATTATCCCGATCATTTTATCATGAGCGAAGAAGTGGGCGAACTGGTAATGGACAGCGAATACAAATGGATCATCGACCCCATTGATGGCACGATCAATTTTGCCCATGGTATCCCGCTTTGCTGCGTAAGCATAGCGCTGGAAAAAGCCGGCAAAATGCTGATGGGCGCGGTATACAACCCAATGATGAACGAATTCTATTTTGCCCAGAAAGGCTTTGGCGCTTCGCTTAATGATAAAAAAATAGCCGTCAGCCAAAAGACAGAACTGATCAAAAGTTGCATGGTGACGGGCTTCCCCTACACTTACCTCGATGAGCCCAACGGTCCTTTACAATGCTTCGAACGCTTTATCCGCAAAGGCGTTCCTGTTCGCAGGCTTGGTAGCGCAGCCATCGATCTTTGCTGGGTAGCCGCTGGCCGTTTTGATGCCTTTTATGAACACAAGCTCAACGCATGGGATAGTGCCGCAGGTTTTTTATTGGTGGAGGAAGCCGGTGGCAAGGTGACGGATTTTAAAGGCGCTTATTACGATCCGTATCAGCCGCATATTGTGGCCAGCAATGGTTTTATACACGATGAGTTATTGAGTGCTTTGAATAATGAACATCCGGGATTTACGATTTAAGAATTACGATTTACGATTTGTACCAGTGCAACACGCTTATCACATTGGTATGTATTATTGACCCTGAGCAAAAACATGGCGATATTTACAAAAAAAAGAACAAATCGAAATCTAAACTGAAGTCATAAACTTTCGATCCCCAATTATTACTAACAAATCGTAAATCGTAAATCGTAAATAGAATGACTAAGCAAGAAATGAGTGAAAGGAATAAACAATATGCAATTGCGGTTGCGAGGCTTACGCTTATATTACCTTATAACAATGTAAACAAAAACTATAGTAATCAAATTATTAGATCCTCTTCCAGTTCAGCTGCTAATTACAGGGCTGCTTTAAGAGGCAAGTCAACACCCGACTTCATTAATAAATTGAAAATAGTAGAGGAAGAATTGGATGAAACAATTTTCTTTCTTGAACTACTGCATGAATTTAATCCTGATGCAATTCAAAAAATAAACGGCTTGCTTAAAGAGGGAAATGAACTGCTCTCCATCATTGTAGCAAGTCTTAAAACGTTGAGATCAAATTCAAATAAATCTTAAATTGTTCAGACGACTGACCGAACCTAAACAAATCGTAAATCCGAAATCGTAAATCGTAAATTGACATCATGGAGCGTACAGAAATTGCAGACCTCGGCGAATTTGGTCTTATTGATCACCTGACCCAAAACAATGAAACGACACAGGCCAGCACCATACTTAGTGTGGGTGATGATGCTGCCGTGATCGATCATTTTGGCAAGCAAACTGTTATCAGCACCGACTTGCTGATCGAAGGCATACATTTCGACCTGATGTATACACCGCTCAAACATTTGGGCTATAAAAGCGTGGTCGTAAACCTGAGTGATATCTATGCGATGAATGCCACACCCACTCAAATTACCGTAAGCATCGCATTCAGCAACCGCTTCAGCCTGGAGGCATTGGACGAATTTTATGAAGGCATTTATGCTGCATGCGAAAAATACAATGTGGACCTGATTGGTGGTGATACCAGCAGCAGTAACAAGGGCCTGATCATCAGTGTAACGGCCGTAGGCGAAGTAACGCCCAACAAATTCGTAACCCGCAGCGGCGCCCAGGTAAACGACCTGCTATGTGTGAGTGGCTTCCTCGGGGGTGCTTTTCTTGGCCTTACTTTAATGGAACGGGAAAAGAAAATCTACATCGAAAATCCGCAGATACAACCCGATCTTGAAGGCCAGGATTATATCGTGGGACGTCTGTTGAAACCGGAAGCCAGGAAAGATATTATCGAGTTTCTTGAAAAAAACGATATCCAACCTACCAGCATGATGGATATCAGCGATGGCCTCAGCAGCGAGATCCTGCACATCTGCAAACAAAGCAACTGTGGTGCAATCGTGTACGAAGACAAACTGCCGATACACGACGACTCCCGCCAATATGCCTACAAGCTGGAGCTCGATCCCACCATGTGCGCCCTCAACGGCGGAGAGGATTACGAACTGTTGTTTACCCTGAAACAGGAAGACTACGACAAGATCACCCTCAACGAACAAATAAGTGTGATTGGTTATATTACCGAAGCTTCAGAAAAGCCAACGCTTATTACCAAAGGTGGCAACAAGCATCCACTTGTGGCCCAGGGCTGGAAGCATATGTAATTTATTTACAGGATATCATTAAAACTATCAAAGCAATGAAAAAAATTTTTAGCACGGGCTATAACGAGCCAAGTCTCAACGCAGGGCTGTTTATATTACGGGTTTTAATTGGCGTGCTGATAGCTATTTATGGCTATCAGAAGTTCACACATTTTAGTGAAATGGCCGGTTCAGATTTTTGGGAAAAGCAGGTAAATTTCCTGGGTATGGGCGGCAAAGTATCATTGGGCCTTACAGTCTTCGCGGAATTGTTTTGCAGTATTTTACTTATCGCCGGCCTCGTTACCCGCCTGGCCCTGATACCCCTGATTATTTGCATGGGGTTTATTTTCATAACGATGAGTCACTATGAGATCATCCAGACAGATAAAAATGGATCGCATCTGAACGATGTCTTTTTTTACCTGATGATCTATGTGGCACTGCTGCTTACAGGCCCGGGAAAATGGAGCCTTGACTACCTGATCGGGAAAAAATAGCAGAAAAAGAAATGATATCGATACAACTTTCAGTCTGACCGTCCAGCGATGGGCGGGCGTCAACAGTAAATTAATAAGTTATGAGGGTTCCAAGGAGGCTGGCTATTATTTCTATTATCGTGATGCTTGTTGTATTCAGCATGCAACTGCTTAAAAGCAAGGACGAAGCATCGATCTATGATATCCCTAAAAAATTAGAGGACACTAAAATGAAACTGCGGGTGTGGTTTCATAGTAAACCGAGCGGCGCAGAAGTATTCAGCATCAGTAAGAGTGGGAGCGAAGACGACCGCTTATATCTGGAGCCCGCCAAAGCTTCTTTAGCCATACCGCCTGGCTTTTTTACTATGCTTAAAGACAGCGGGTATACCTTACAGCTTTACGGGCAGTTTTACAAAGGCAAAGGCATTCCAGCACGGTTTCTCGACATTCAGCCTAAGCCCGAACGCTATCCCGTGTTTCGCTATGAAAACCTCGATCTGCTGAAGGAGCAATAATATGCGTTGCATTTTCGTCTCCCGCTCAGCCCAAAATGCCATCCAGAAAAGTCTTTGTTGCAATATCAATATCAGCGGCGCCTTCCAACGCTTTTATATACGCGCTGCCGATGATGGCGCCATTGGCATGCCTGCAGGCTTCGTCAAAACTGGATTTATCTTTTATGCCAAAACCCACTACCACCGGGTTTCTTAATTGCAGTTTTTCGAGCTTTTCAAAATAACCATCGAGCAAGGAAAAATTCTTGTTTGTACCCGTGGTTGATGACGAAGACACTGCGTATAAAAATCCAGTGCTGCGTTCGTCTAGTTGCCGTATGCGTTCATCGCTGGTTTCGGGTGTTACCAGGAAAATAAAATGCAGGCCATATTTCGTAATGATGGGACCGTATTCTGTGTCGAATTCAAACATGGGCAGATCTGGTAATATCAACCCATCGATACCAACCCTTGCAGCTGCCGCGCAAAAATTTTCAAAGCCGTATTGCAGCACCGGGTTCATATACCCCATGAGTACTACTGGCAAAGCCTCCCCGACCCCTCCAGGAGAAGCCTCCCCTCCCGATTTATAGGGACCGGAGGAGGGGCTATTAGAGCCCTGGCTCATGTCTGCATTAGTCTTATAGCTCAGGTTCGTGTCCCCGCGAACCGGACCAGGTTGCCTCAAATTTTCAAGCTGTGCAAATAGCATATCGATGGTCATACCGTTCGCTATAGCCCTACTTCCACTCGCTTGTATTACCGGGCCGTCTGCCAATGGATCGCTGTAGGGCATGCCCAATTCTACCAGGTCAGCGCCATGCGCCTGAAGGCTTTGCATTACCGGAATGGTGCTATCCAGGTGGGGATATCCTGCGGTGCAGTATACGTTTAAGACGTTCCTGCTTTTCTTTTCAAACAACGCTGTTATTCTGTTCATCTTGTTTTTTATCGGAGCACCAGCTCCATTTTTATATTGCTTCTTTTATAATCGGTGTTGCCCATAAGCACTTCTGCAAAACCATATTTTCGATAGAGGTGGATCGCCGGGGTTAGTTGGGTATTGGAGTACAATACCAATTTTTTCACTCCCATGCTTCTTGCTTCTGCTATGCAGAATCCCATCATTAGGTTTCCGATGTTCATGCCTTGAAAACGGGTGTCCACGGCCATTTTAGAAAGCTCACAAACTCCATCGTCGTATTTCAGCAGGGCAAATGTACCTGCAATCTTGTCATCAACTTTGGCAAAAAAGATCTTGCCACCAGTATCAATAAAATATGCCTGCGGATCCCCGAGCATTTTTTCATCCATCGGCTCCACCACAAAATAGCGCCTGATCCAGTCGAGGTTTAAATCCTTAAAATAACCCGACAGTGAGGGTTCAAATGGTATGATCGATGGCTGGTTCATGATGAGGTCGTCAAGGGGCAAAAGCGTGAACTGGTTGAGTCATCGAGTTAGTAAGTCATTGATATTTACCAAAGGATAACCAAAACCAGGTCGATACCCATTCATTATTTTTTCGAAGTGTAAATGAGCAGCGCCAGAATTTAGGGTGTTATAAAGGCCTGTTGCTGGTGTGCTGCAAAAATAAAGCGGCGCTTCTGATGAAGTGCCGCTTTATTTTCTATCGGTTATTCCGGGTTTTCAAAACTTACAACACCTGGATTTTTTGAACGGTTAAATTGCCATCCTGTACCAGTTTTACCAGGTACATGCCAGCCGGGGTATTTAGAAGATTCACCGTCATGCTCGTAGTTCCGGAAGCCACTGGCAATTGCTGGTAGGTTCTGCCGGCCATATCTGTTACCACCAACGTTGCATTGCGAACAGTAGGTTTGGTAAATTGTAGTTTTACATAAGAATCCACAACCGGATTTGGATAAACGCTAAACTGCAGGTTCAGCGGCACATGCACTGTAAAGACTGCACTGTATTTGAATTTACCATCAGTATCTACTTTCTTAAGGCGATAATACAAGCGGCGGCCGCTGAGATTATTTACATCATCGCTATAGGTATAACTGCCCGAATTGGTGGCTTTTACCGACCCAACTGTTGTAAAATCCCGTCCATTGTCGCTGCGCTCTATTTCGTATTGCAGCAGGTTCAGTTCGTTCATTACCTCCCATTCCAGCTTTACTTTATCGCCATTCAAAAATCCTTTGAACGAAATAATGTCTACTGGTAATGTCGCGAGGCCGCCGCATGCTGGGTTCCAAACCCTATCTACATATTCAGGATGGTCTATATATGGGTTGCGGTTTCCCTGGAAAGTATATCCTGCATTGTTGCGGTCAATTTCTTTTTGACTTACTGGATCCTGGCTATTCCACTTCAGCATCAGCTTCAGGTATGGCAGGTCCACGCTCGGATAAGTAGTTGGGTCCATGGCCTGTCCGCCATTAGTACCGCCGCTCCAGCCCGGCATCTGGTCTTCGTAACGCGTTACAAAATAGAGAAACGACCTGGCGAGGTCACCTTTGTATTCGTTGATCGGTTCGAAAGTGGTACCTGTAAGGCCTGCAAAAGCACTGGGCCCAACCTTACTGCCATTTAAGCTGGTATAGGTAGGAGATGATACTTCGCTGTATATCCAGCTACTACGCTGGCCATTTACGCTGCAATCGGTGGGATAAATATGGAAATAATCAGTTCCTGGACCAACGGCGGTACCGCCCGTAAACCAACTTTGCGGCACACTATGTTCGCGGTTCCAGCCTGTATTTTCTCCACTTCCGCAATTCGTTTGCGATGGCAGGTAATCATAGGCATCCAATGCGCCTGGTTTATCGCTATAAATATCCCAGATCACATTCGGCGCACCAGCTCTCAATTCGCTGGGCTTAACATCGCTGATAGCATACTGACCAGGTAAATCGCCATAGGTCTTTGGTGTCATCCCGGTGATAGTTCTTGTTTTCAGTTTTGTCTTGATGGTACGGCAGGTATCGGATCCCAATATCGCATCATAATAGCCAAAAGGAATACCGGAGCTGCTGTTGTTGGTAGAAGCGCTGGTATTAAAAGAGGTGGTGTTATAAATAGGTCCTCCGCTACATCCGGCGCCATTGTATGGGAAAAAGAAAAAATTGTACACTGTATTTGCCAGTAGACCATTTTGGGCAAACGTATTACCCGTACCGGCTTTCGTTACAAACCCATTGCCTACTGCCTGTCCAACGGTGTAAGTGGTTCCTGCAACTGGCGTAAAGCCAACAGAAGTGTTGGTGCTATAACAAATCAAATAACTATCTGCGTCGCCCGCTGGTGTAAAAGAGCCGCCCAGCGTCGAACTGGTAATCGATGAAAACACCACATTGCTTACCTGGGTTGTAGGTGCAGCGCATACAGGAGGTGTAGTAGTGGCCTGAGAGCCGGTTGCATAGGCGTCTGTTTTGTACAAGGGACCGCCAATACAACTACTATTGAGCGAGAATATGAAAAAATAGTAGGTGATGCCAGGCGTAAGGCCTGCACTGGTAAAAGAAGTACTGCTGCCAATATACTCCACGGTGCCATTGCCTACCTGATCGTCTACATTATACACCGTTCCGTTTGAAGGAAATGCAGTCAATGTTGGGCTTGTTGTTTGGATAGCAATATATTGGTCTGGTACCGAACTGGCAGGTAAGAAAGAAACATTCATTGAATTGGTAGTCACACTGGCAAAACTTACAGTTCCTGGCGCATCGGCGGGCGAAACGCATGGTGTGGTGTTGTTACTGGTCCATTGTACATCATCGATAATTATTCGCAAACCCGTTGTAACCTGTTTTATTTCAAGACTAAAACTACCAGTAACATTTATACCTGTAAAACTGGCAGTGCCTACTGCTGTAGTGGGATTAGCCGTTCCTATCAGCGTACCGTTAATTCGGACTTCCAGCACCGGATTGGCGCCGGTAAACACTTGCTGGTGTTTAAAACTCAGCGTTGCAATGCCATTAGGGATACCGCTGCAACTTACAAGACCATTTCGGATGCAAATCGCCGGCCCTACGATGGTCTGGTCAGTTCTGGCATCGGTAGCATTCCATGGCAAACCGTTATCGCCGGTCCATGCCCTGGCGGCATAACTGGATGCTGACGCCGGAATGTTTGTAAAACTTTCAGAGGTTTGCGCAAAAAGGGAAATCCCTGCAAAGGCACATACAAGTAACAGGTATAGTTTCTTCATATAAAATTTTAAAGCGACAAATGTAGTGTTTCCACGGTGGGTGGGGTTGCCGTAAATAAAACTTTTGTGTTAACCCGGCCAGTAACCAAAACAATCCGCAATTAGGAATCGCTCTGTTTCAGTTGTCATAGCAATCATTGCGTCAGGAAGGTAAGACCTAATAACCCAATGGCCATTGACCAATTCACGGCTTATCCCTTGGCAGCCATAAATGAATAATGGCCTTTGCAGTTTGCAAAAGCCATTTAAATAAAGTAGCATTAACTATTTTGTTTTGCCTGCAGGCTTTTTGCCAACCCCGGCAGCCGGCTTGTTCATAGCATCCAGGTTTTGTTTGGCAATTACAAAATCGGGGAAGGCTTTCAGCGCTGCCGTATAGTATTGCTTTGCTTCAGTGGTGTTGTTTTCCTTAAATGCAAGTACGCCCAGCATATTGTAAGCAGCAGCCAGCACAGGGACGCTTTCGTTATACCCCTGGCCTACCTGGAGGCTAACCTTTTGCTTGGCAGCCGCTGCTGTATCAGCCAATACTTTGGTCAGGCTCTGCTTGCACTCCAGCTTACGTTCCAGCGAAAATTGCTTGGTCGCCAGCTGGTAATAGTTAAATGGCATCGGGTTCAGCGGACAAAGTTTTTCATACCATTCCAGGCTGGTCTTTGCATCGTTGGTTTGACCACTGATATCAGCGAGCAAAGAAAGTGCAGTGACATTTTTATTGTCTCTGGTGTACGATTCGTTGGCAAGCTTATAAGAGCCGGCAAAATTGTTCATGTTGTAATACACCACAGCTAGAGAATCATGGTAATTAGTAGTACCGCCGCTGTTGAGGTAGGTTACCAGGGCTGTGGCTGCGGTGGGCATATCGTTGTACTGTAGCGCAGTATGGTAAATGGCCAGTTGTTCATTCTGTTTTGCCATCATCATGGTGCTGTCGGCGGCATTTGCAAAAGCGTTGGAACTGAGCAGTATTGCTGCAAAAGCGACTATAGTTGGGCGGACATATTTTTTCATAGCTACAAGAATAAGACTAATCTTAAAATGAACCAAACCGAGTTAGTGAAATACTGATATTGACAAGTATTCTCCGGAGAAGCAAGTAGCAAGTAGCAAGTAGCAAGTAGCAAGTAGC
>JBDSXW010000036.1:0-22710 GCA_039925965.1 Chitinophagaceae bacterium | reverse complement strand
ATGGCGGTTGCAAAGAGTACGTCACCGTACCCGGGCAAGCACTGTCTTTACAAACAAAGCCTGCATTTACGGTATAAGTATTGTTGCAAAGCAGTTGGTAAATACTATCGCAATATAATTTCAGCGGCGGGATAATGATATTGGTTCCCGCGATAACAGCTTTCGGGTTGATCGGCGCTGGTTGGCCACCCTGATTGGTAAGAATTATATTGCCCCAATGGCTCCCATCGCAATTACATGGTGGCGGAGGACAGAATACTTTAAATGTGATCTTACAGCTATCGCAGACCTTTCCATTACACCAGCCATATAATACCAGCGTGTACGTGCCGGCTGTGGCAGGGAAAAACGTAAATGGCGCAATACCTGTTTGTGCCGGACCAACCGGAGGTGTAAACACATATTTTGCTATGCTCTTACATTTCGACGTGTCCCCCCCACAGATAAAGCTGGCATTTACGGTATAAGGTTTATTGCATTCGATGTTATATACCGAATCACATGTAAGCGAAAGTACCTGCGGAATGATGACATTATTTCTGACCTTCCCGGCTACGGAATCCACCACAGGTGTTAACGTAATCTCCCCCCAATGGCTTCCTTCACAACTACAGGTATCACATGGAGGTACTAATATCGAATAGCTATTGCTGGTATCGCTGCAACCCGTTACGGGATTTGTCATAACTACATAGTAACTCCCCGATTGAACCCCTGTTGGCAGATTATTGAAGATCAGTCCGCCCGGGGCAATGCCGGTAAATATCTGGGTATTGGTATTTGCGTTCCACCATTGAATATTATAGTTCACAGCGAAAGGCCCGATGAGTGGACGCGGTGCGTAAATGGCGAAAGGACGTATACAATTACAGGGTATGCTATCGCAGTTATGCGGAAATAATTCAGAGGATGGTCTCGGGTTTACAATGACCGTGGTACTATTGCTGCAACCGGTGGCAGGGTTTGTAAAAGTGGCAGTGTAAGCACCGGTATTGTACACGGTAATGGTATTTCCCAAAGCTCCTGTATTCCAGCTGATATTGTTCAAAGGTACCGTGACCGTAAGCACAATGGGCTGGTCGGCGCATAAGGGCCCTCCGGGATTGGACACGATCGTTGGTGCAACCGGTGGGCTGTTTACTTCCACTACTACGCTGCAGGTATCACTGCAACCATACTGGTTAATTAATACCAATATGATGTTGCTGGTGGCACCTGCGAAAGTGAACAACGTTTGGCCGCTACCTATAGGATTGGCTAAACTATTACTATACCAGTTTGATGTATATCCCGGCAAATGATTAACGCTGGTAAGCGTGATCAGGCCCGGTGAACACAATTTTTTCGATGGCGCAATCGCGATCACTGCATCGGGTGCGGTCACTGCCAGCACCGTTACGGCATTTGAAATACATATGCAACCATTGGCGCCGGTAACAATTACATGGTATTGACCCGGCAGGGTGGTATTATAATTTTGATTGCTATTAATACCCACGGCCGGCACCCAGTTCACGCCATTAAATTCCTCCCACAAATAGGCGGCACCGCCGGCAGGGCCGATGATGGTGGCGAAATGCCCGGGGCAAATATAAGCGGGTAAAATAGTGCATGGATTGCCAGGAAAAACATCGATGGTATCTTTTGCTACGCAAGTGGTACCGGTGATATCTACCACCGTGAGACTTACCGGCACACCTACAGCAGGCGTTGTATAAATATGCGTGGTGGTTCCGCTAAAGGCATTAAAGCCATCCCCAAAGCTCCAGTTGTAGGTTATAAAACCGAGTGGATTGGAAGTAAAACTTACCGGTGAGTTGGTACAAACCGGCGACGGATTTACCAGGATGCTCAGCGGAGTATAGGTAATATTGGCTGTCGTAACGCTGGTGCAGGGAGGCAACACATTATTATTGTAAGTAACGGTAAGTGTGACTGTATAATTGCCACCGTTTGCATAGCAATGGGTGGGCGGACTCGCCATTGTGGAGAAATTACCATCGCCAAAATTCCAGAGATAACTGATAAATGCCGGGGGTGAAAAGATAGCTGACTTGTTCACCACGGATAGACATCCGTTGCAGGTAAGCGTTGGTACAAAGATGGCCTCGATAGGCACAGTTATGTTTTTAATATCGCAGTTGCCAGTGCAATTGGTGGGATTGCTGGCTGGTGGGGGCCCTACGCAGAATTTTACACAATATGGCCCCGCGTGTACATACGTGTGCGGAATGGGTACGCCCGATACACCCGGCGCACCAGTTCCATCGCCAAAGTCCCAGTTGATTGCGGCCCCGCTGGGGTTGGGAGTTGTACCTGTAAACGTAAATGTGAAGCAATCATTCTGTACGATATTGGTAATCTGCGGAACATTGATATCGGGACAACAGAGTTTGGCCACATCGAAATCTACCACCCTTGTACAGATACCATAGCCTACGATGCAGTAATACCTACCCGAATCCGGCGCCAGATAACCTGGATTCACTTCTGCAGGAATGAGCACCCCCGAAGGATAAATGCCGGTATACCATTGATACGTAAATGGCCCAACAGCAGGCTTCTTAATGACAACGCCTAACTGCTCGTTCGTGCCGTTATTGGCCGTGCAGAATCCGAGGTTACAGGTAACCGGCCCCACGATAAACGGATCCTCTACATAAATGCTCTTTGTAAATGTGCATCCGCCGGGGTTGGTAATGGTCACCGAGTAGTTACCATAGCTAAAGACGGATATTGTAGGGGTAGTGGCACCGTTGCTCCATGCGTAGACGGCTCCCGGCGGCGCACCGATCACAGATATTACGGCGCCTCCTGGCTGGCAGATATCCGAAGCAACTGCTAATGAAAAAGTAAACTTCGGGTAAATCATGATACCCGTTTGTGGAGTGGCAACTCCACAGGCAGAAGTGGCATTAATAGTCACTGGCCCCCATGGACCCGCACCTGGCTGACCATGCCATAAAACAGTAATGGATGCTGTGCCCTGCCCTCCGGTAATGGTCCCGTGATTGGCGGGAAATATCGTCCAGGTTACCGGCTCGCCGGGAGGCAGGTTACCTCCTGTCAAAGTATAGCTGGCAGTGCCATCCACGCACACATTTACCGGCCCCGACACGGTACCGGTAACAGCCAGGCTTACATTGAGCGTAACAGCCGCAGAAGGACATAATGGGGGCGTATTTCTTTCAAGTATCACAGAGATGGTTCCGGGCACACTGGTCCATAGAATCGTGGCATTGTCGCCTGTGGTGGTCGGCAGGTTTCCAGGCTGGAAGCTACCTGCGCCACCGGTAATACTCCAGGTATAATGGAAGCCGGCAGGCGCAGCCGTGCTCATGGAGTAGGAAGCAGTACTGTTGGTACAGACTGTAATCGGGCCATTGATGACGCCCGGCGCAGGTGTAGCCACAACGGTAATAATCACCTGTTGCGTGGTGTTGCAATAATTGCCTCCAGTTTCGGTAGCAGTGATCGTAAAATTGCCGACCGCACCAAAACTGGGATTATATGTAAGCGAATTGTTGAGGAAAGGAGGTACAACCAAGGTGTTGGGCACCGGCAACCAATTATAATTCCCCGGCCCGCTGGTAGTTAAAGACGCTGTACCATTGAGGCAAACGGTCTGGCTGGAAAAAATCTGGAACCTGCCCTTTGGCGTAATGGTAATAGTACCGGTGTGGTTACAACAGATATGCTTGTTATCCAGGTTCACAGTAAGTTGATACACACCCGGAGGCAGCGTGGACCAGTTGATCCAAACGGTATTGTTTTCCGGATGGGTGTACAGCGCCGGATCGTAGTTATTGCCGTTGGTTATATTATTTAAACTCCAATTGTAAAACGTACCCGGCAAAATAGGCAGCGTGTAAGATGTAGTGGCATCATCGCAGGGGATCAAATTACCAACCGGCTGCGGATTGAGTGGAATAATGGGCACCACCACCGATGTGGTGCAGCCACCAGGGCACATCGCGATGATTTGCCCCTGCACTGCCCCATTGCCCCACTTGATGGTTACTGTAGTGGGCGTGCTGCTGATAATCGTGCCTCCCACCGGCGGCAGCCAGGTCGTGTTGGGGCAACCTACGGAATGATAGGTAGCAGTATCGCCGGCACAAACCGTACTGATGCATTCTATTTGTAACGTTCCTGGTAAAATCGTCACCGGCAGCACAAAAGTATCGCTGCAGCAGGACTGGTTAACGGTATCGGTTTTGCCCTGCGGCCCATGAACAATTACCTGGGTAAAACTACTGGCGACCAACATGACATTGTAGGTGCCGGCAGCATTAAAAATATGAGTCGGGTTGGTAGCAGTACTATAATTATTTGCACCCGAAGCCGGATCATCAAAGTTCCAGCTATAAATAATGCCACCGCCGGGGAAGGTAGTAGTATTAGTAAAACTTATGGTACTTCCCGCACATACATTGTTTGGGGTAAAGGTGAAACCTGCCACCGGCTTGGCCCTTACATTGACGGTAATGCAATTAGTAAATATGCCAGCTGGTGTAGTAACCGTGAGGGTAAGTATATAAGACCCAATCGCCGGCCAAACAATCGTTACCTGTGGCGCGGCATTGCTGGGATTGATGGTGACAGCAGTTGGTCCGGTTACCGTCCATAAGTAAGTAAAGCCCACGCCCACCATCGAAGAAGTGTACACATACGGCTGATTTATGCAGGCCGCAACGTCCTTGCAACCCTTTTGGTCGGAAGGCTGGCCTGTGCCGTTGTTTCGCGTTTTAAAACAGTCTGGCTCGGAGTATTGAATCTCCACCTGGTTACAGGATTGGGCGGCAACCTTACCGGTTGGTAATAAAAAAATAGCAGATAGCAGCAGTAACATACCGTTGAAGGCAGATCTGATCGTTCTCATGGCAAGCTGTTTTAAGGGTTATTTAGGTAGGGCGTGTATTCTTGGAAAAATGCGGAAACAACGAAAATAAAAGCCGGGCAGCAAGGGCAAAATGCCTGGTAAAGGGCTATCGGCTTGCGTAAAATAAAGCGAGCCTGCTGACAAAGTTATTTTGGGTGAAAAGGTATAACTGGTGACCGGACATGGGCAAGCCGGGTAAGCAAACGAGGAGTAGATGTGGGTACATTGTAAGATTGCTTAGGGTTTAAACAACGTGGTTGTAGGGTAAAATAGCACTACTTATTGAATCTTGCAAGCGATGATGAGAATAGTTTTGACGAAGAAAAATTGTTGTGCGGCAAAACAAGAGCTACTACTGGTCTATCTGTAGGATGGGTAGTTACCTGCAAAACCGGGCCATGATCTATAGAAACGGTACTACACGGCAAAGTTGTGTGGCAGGCTATGCGGGCACGAAATAAGGGGTAGGTACTAATATATCCCGGCATCCATGCCTTTGGGTTTGAACTGACCACCTATATCCAAATCCAGCTATACCTCCTGCGATTTCCGAAAAGCCTCGGGGGTTGATGAAGTGTATTTTTTAAAGAACCGGCTGAAATAGGCATTGTCTTCAAAGTTAAGCTGGCAGGCTGTTTCAGCGATATGCAGCTGGCTGTTCACCAAGAATCGATTGGCTGCCGGCACCACCCGGTTGCGTATAATTTCGCAGGCAGTTTTGCCCACGGTGGCACTGCACATCGCGTTCAGATGGTTGGGGGTTACAAACAGCATTTCAGCATATTCTTTTGGAAGCTTTTTCTGGCTGAAATGCAGTTCTACCAGTTTTTCAAAGCTGCGTAACAGCAGGTAATGATGCCGGTTGGCAGGGTTCTCGCCTTCAGGTCGCATGGTGCGCAACGATTGAATCAGCAATTGCAGGAGGTAAGCCCGCAGCATGTCGTTTTTAAAATCTTCATGTCCGGTAAATTCTTCCAGCGGCTTTTCCGGTACTGAGATAATAGCGGCTGCCTGGTCGGGTTGCAACTGCATCCGGCTCCTGCCAGTGATGGCATTGAAGAAAGGAAATTTGTTGCGGAAATGCGGATTGTAGCAAGCCGCGGTGAAAAAGGTTTCATTGAAAAGGATGAAAAAGCCATCAGTGCCAGCATTGACTGGCCGGTTATGTACCTCGCCGGGATGAATGTCAAAAACATCGAAGTCGACTGTATGGGTGCCGCTCCCGCTGGTGAAAATGAGCACCTGGAAAAACGCTTGCCGATGTGGATTCTGAAAATGATGGAGCTTTTCAAGATGATCCCTGGAGCTTGTACCCTGGACTTCAATGCGGCAATTTAGGCTGCAGGTACCCATACACCCAGGTGCCTGCCACCGCGCTGAGAAAGGTAACAATGACCACGGTAAAGCCACTGCCGATTTGCGCAAACAACGGACCAGGGCAGGCGCCCGTGATGGCCCAGCCGATGCCGAAGATCAAACCGCCATAAACCTGGCCTTTATTAAATTTTTTGGGCGCAATTTCTACTGCTTCGCCGGCCATCGTTTTTATCTTACATCGTTTAATAAGAAAAATTGAAAGCATCCCGGTTACCACTGCAGTACCGATAACTCCGTACATGTGAAATGATTGCAACCTGAACATTTCCTGGATGCGGAACCAACTGATGATCTCGGCTTTTACGAATACAATGCCAAAGGCAAGACCTAACAGCAGGTACTTTACCAGCGAAATATTTTTTTCCGGTTGCACCTGCAAATTGGGTGCTTCACATTCTATGGGCGAGCCACCATCACTTGCCGTAGGTATTGATTTAAAATTGGTCATCCGAATTATAATTTTAATAAGAGTGGAACAATAAACCAGGCAGAAGCAAACCCGCCGATCATAAAACAAATGGTGGCTACCAGCGACGGCCATTGCAAATTACTAAGCCCCATAATGGCATGGCCACTGGTGCAGCCACCGGCATAACGGGTGCCAAAGCCCACCAGAAATCCGCCGACCACCATAAACATCAACCCTTTTGCAGAAAGCAGGCTGGCCCAGTTAAATATGTCTGTTGGCATCAGGTGGTTAAAATCTTGTACCCCCATTTGATGCAGCTTCGCTACCGTTCCTGAACTCATTTTTATCGGGGCATCATTGCCAAGAAAATTAACGGCAATAACAGCGCCCAGCAAAATACCAGTTACAAAAAACAGGTTCCATTTTTCCTTCTTCCAGTCGTATTTAAAAAAAGGAATATTAGCAGGAAGGCAGGCTGCGCAGAGGTGCCGCAGCGACGACGATATACCAAACGATTTATTGCCGATGAGCAACAGGGCTGGAACGGTTAACCCAATCAACACGCCAGCCACATACCAGGGCCAGGGTGCGGTAATCCAATGGGGCATTTATTATTATTTAAAATGAGAAAATTTAGGTGCTGCAAATACTGCAGTTGAATGCTGCAGCAATTCGTTCACACTTGTTTCTGAAGGTTCAAAATAAAGGATGTTGAGATCATACAACATCTTAGGCTGGCAACAGTTTACGCTGGCACACAAAATCGGTTTTCCGCGCGTCTGTCTGTTCAATTGCCGCAAAGCCAGCTAATACCCCGGTAAAATTACGGAAGCCTCTTGCTTCAAGGAAAGACGCGGCCATCATGCTCCCGTACCCGCCGGCACAATGAAGATAGAAATGTTGTTTTGGATTTAGAGCGTTGATCAAGGTGTGGATGTTGTCCAGTGGTTTATTATAGGCATCGGCCACAGGCGCCGGGAGACACCCGGAATGCCGGCGGACATCTAACACCATGGTTTCACCTGGCATCAGTATTTCTGCAAAAGCCACGGCAGATATGGTTTTTATGGCGATCACATCATCCGTAAGTGGCATTATTTTGGTTTGTAAATGATCGTACAGTAATCCGGCCAGGTCCTCACTGGTAACATTGTCTGCCTTTTGTGCGAGGCCGGGCCGCCCCACATCGCCCAAAAACAAGGTATCACCGGTAAACACGGCATCATCTTTCCCCTTATCATCTTTCAATATAAAACAAGCAGACTCCATGGTGTGGCCGGGGTATGTAGGAGGGTGATGGTTACATCGCCCAGTTTAAAACTGTCCGCCATCAGTAACAGTGTAGCATTCAAAGCCGCATTGGGCAGTAGGACCGTACACCATTTTGGCCCCGGTTTCTACGCCAGGTCGATTTGCCCACTTACAAAATCGGCATGAAAATGCGTTTCAAACACGTACTTAATTACAGCTCCGTCCTTGGCGGCGCGGTCCAGGTAGGCATCCGTTTCTCTCAGCGGATCTATAATGGCAGCTTCACCATTTGATTCGATATAATATGCGCCCTGGGCGAGACAGCCAGTATAAATTTGTTCTACCTGCATAAGATTGTATGTGGTTGTAAAAATGTGTTGCTACCCTATCGGAGCAATTTCATTTTGAGCGAACGCTCAATAATCAACACTCAATAACGTCGATCGCATTTTATTTCCATCGATTATTGAATATTGAGCGTTGGTTATTTGATTATTAAAAACAGCTTACCTATATGGATTTGCCCGTTGGGGTACAGCTTCACTTATTGGTTTTGTAACTGCCTCACCAGTTCACCGGCCTGCACCACGCCGCTTTGGCGCCATACTATTTTACCGTTTTTAAAAATGGCCAGCGTAGGCACGCCTTGCACGTTGTACGCCTGGGCCGCAGCAGTATTTTTATCTACATCGATCTTAACGATGGTAGCAGTATCGCCCAATTGTTTCTTTACCTGCTCCAGTATCGGAGTCATCATTTTACATGGCCCGCACCAGGTAGCGAAAAAATCTACCAGTACGGGTTTGTCGCTTTGTATTAATTCTGAAAATGTCATGTTGAAAGTTTTTTGTTGTTTAAATGTTTGCCATACCTCGCCCAATGGGCAATTACCGCCACTACATCCCATGTTAAGGAGCGCCTGCAATACAAATACCCCACCAATGGCACCCAGTGCCCATTCGTGTTGTGTAATGGACAGCACTACAAACATGGTTCCAAATCCCAACCGGATCCACAGCATCGGCAAGCCGAATAACAGCAGTTGGGCCATCGAATGCGATACCTCAACGAGACCCATTGTAGCAAGATGATCAGGTATCATGGGTACCAGCCATTGGCGGGTAATGAACACGCTAACCAAGGAAGGCAGGCCAAACAGAACCGCAGCACGCAGGTCAATATTGCCCATTTGAAAATAACTGAAGGCACCCACTGAACTAGTGCTACCCACCACAAACAGCGAATAGGTGGTGGCTACGGAAGGATTTAACCCGAATAAAAATACCAGGATCGGAACGGTGAGGATGGAAAGACCACCGCCTATCAGGCCAAGGGTGAGTCCCATTACCATAGCCCCAGTATATCCCGCAATCAGCGTTACGATCACGATGCAAAGATGACCATAACTCCGCTGCTACAGCGGTTTAACGAGATGCTTGTGTGGCACTATTTAACGGAAAGGATTGGCTCCTTCCGGATACCTTTTGAACTTGGCAGCATTCATAAAATTGCAGGCGTTTCGGTATTCTCCCCTTAGATACTATCGGGACTATTTTTTTGTCTGTGCTGTGTCTTGTTAATTCATCACTGGTTTCGCAACCCCGTCCGATTTTTTCCGCTCCCCTATTTGCTGACGCCACATGGCATAATATAAGCCTTTCTCTTCGACCAATTGTTCGTGGCTGCCGGTTTCTACCACTTCTCCCCTTTCCAGTACATAAATCCTGTCGGCATGCATAATCGTGCTCAGGCGATGGGCAATCAGAACGGTGATCTGCTCGCCCAATTGGCTCACTTGTTTTATGGTACTGGTGATTTCTTCTTCGGTAATAGAATCCAGCGATGAAGTAGCTTCATCGAATATCAGCAGGCGGGGATTGCGCAGTAAGGCCCTTGCTATACTCAGACGCTGTTTTTCCCCGCCGGAGATCTTAATACCACCTTCGCCGATCAGGGTATTAATGCCATTATCGGCTTTTGAAAGCAGGCCATGACTGGCGGATTTACGCAGGGCATCCAGCATCTGCTCATCGGTAGCTTCAGGGTTAACGAACAACAGATTTTCTTTGATGGTGCCGGCGAAAAGCTGGGTGTCCTGGGTTACAAAACCGATCTGGGTGCGAAGCTTATCAAAGTCTATGTCTTTACCATCCACACCATTGTATTCAATCGACCCGGATTCAGGCCGGTACAAGCCTACCAGCAATTTTACCAAAGTGCTTTTACCAGACCCGGATGGGCCTACGAAAGCCAGTGTCTCACCGCTCTTCGCGTCAAAGCTGATGTTTTGCAGTGCATAGGTGGTGGCCGTCTGGTGCTTAAAGGACACGTTCTTATATTCCAGTTCCTCCACAGGTCCAAATTCTTTGGGCATGTCGGGTTTGGGTTCCGGCTTCTTAGCCATCAGGGTATGGAAGTTGTTCAGTGATGCTTCGGCTTCACGATAGGTAATGATGATATTGCCAATTTCCTGCAGGGGTCCAAAAATAAAGAAGGAATAAAACGTAAGTGTAAGCACCTGGCCGGGAGTAATTTCATTTTTAAACACCAGGTAAAAAAGCATAAACATGATAATCTGCCGTAATGCATTTACAAATGTGCCCTGTATGAAACTTAACGTTCGGATACTTTTCACCTTTCTAAGTTCCAATCCAAGAATTTTATAGGTATTGTTGTTAAGGCGTTTAATCTCCTGCTCGGTAAGTCCCAGACTTTTAACCAGTTCTATATTTCGCAGGCTTTCGGTGGTAGTACCAGCAAGCGAGGTGGTTTCTTTTACAATGCTTTTTTGAATGGATTTTATTCTTTTGCTTAAAAACCCGGTTAGCAGGCTTAAGAAAACGATGCCCAGAAAATATACCGGCATAATAGACCAGTGCAACGAAAAAGAATAGATGGATACAAATATTACGCCCACCAGCAAGCCAAATAATATGTTTACAAACGACACGATAAATTTCTCCGTATCGGTGCGTACTTTGGTTAAAATACTGAGTGTTTCACCGCTTCGCTGGTCTTCAAAATCGCTATAAGGCAGTTTTAAACTATGTTTTAATCCATCGGTAAATAGCCTGGCCCCAAACTTTTGCACAATCACATTTACAAAATAATCCTGAAAGGCCTTGGCGATTCTGGAAATCATGGCGACCCCCATCAGCATCCCGATAAAACCAAGGATGCCCCATAAAAAATCGGGCTGGCTTCTTATTGGATCCACAGGGTCAGTTACCCATATTTTTCCTTTGGTCTTACCCTTATCGGCTACATCTATTTTGTCGGTCAGGGTTATATCTTTTGCATCTTTGTAGACACCCTTTTCGTGTGCATGAAAGGCATATTTATCGTACATTTTGCCAAAAAAGTACGGGTCCATTAAAGAAAAGCTTTGGTTCATTGCGGCCAGGAACAGGGCTAATGCTACCAGGCCCTTGTATGGTTTAAGATACTGTAACAGTAGTTTCATCGTTGTTTCGGTGTTTAAACTTGGAAGATAAGGCAAGTTGGCAATAATGGTGCTAAGGGTTTAGATTAAGACAGAATGGCGGTAGCATGGCTTCGCAAATTTTCGCCGTCGTACCATGGCAGGGGAGCACACCGAACCTGGCGAAGGGGGCATGGACTGGATTTTTAGAGGCGCAGATATTAATAAGCGATCCCGGTGAAAAATATGCCATCATGAGAAACGCCCTGGATCAAAGGCATCTGTTCTTACTGAAAGGGGCTGTTCATTTGCCAGTTCAGCAACCAACTTTCCCGTAGCCGGTCCGAGGCTCAGTCCCATCATTGAATGACCACCGGCTATTATCGCATTCGATAGTTTTTTACTACGACCGATATAGGGCATTCCATCGGGCGAACAGGGCCGGAAGCCACACCAGATATCTTTTAGTGCGGGCATGGCCGGCTGGAGGTTGGGAAAATATTTGGGTATCGATTCAATAATGCCCTGCACCCTGCTGAGGTTGATATTACTGTTGATGTCTGCAATTTCCATGGTACCACCGTATCGCATCCGCCCATCCATGGGGGTGATGGCTACTTTAGCTTCGCAAAGGATGGCCGGGATGGCAAGTTTTACCGCTGGCTTTTCTTCGGTGATGGAATAGCCCTTGCCGGGCATCAGCGGAATATGAAGACCGGCCAGCTTTGCAATTTCTTGCAGCCAGGAGCCACCAGCAATCACAAACAGATCAGCCGTAAAACTCCCGTTTTCCGTATGCATATTTTGGATCATACCATTTGCGGTATCGATCTTTGACACTTCGGCATTGGTTTTAATCACGCCGCCATTCGCCTTAATAGCAGCAACCAACTGGGCCATCAGTTTATTGGGATATAAGTGCGCATCGCAGCAGTAATGAACGGCACCGGCTACATCCAGATGAACTTCGGGTTCCAGTTGTTGTGCTTCGGCGGCGGTTAATGGGGACGCATCCAACCCTAGCGAGCGGGCGGTTTCAGCCAGGTGTAGTTCCTCATCTTCTGCCTGCGGCGTTTTGTAATACATCATAATCCCTTTTTGCTCCAGCGCAAAATCAAAACCCGGCTGCGTAGCCAGTTCCTGGTATAAATGACTGCTCAGCAGGTTAAGGTCGCGGAGGTAAGGTGCACTGCGATCGGCATGTTTTTGATTGGCATGCCTGATAAACTGGATGCCCCAGCCCGCGAGCCTGCGACTGAGGGCCAGTTTTACATAGAAAGGGCTCTTACTATCGAACATCCATTTAATACCCTTGGCCACAATACCCGGTGAAGCCAGCGGCACAAAGTGGCTGGGCACGATCATGCCGGCGTTCCCAAAAGAGCAGTTGTCTTCCAGGTTGCCTTTGTCGAGCACGGTTACTTCCCAACCTTCTTTTTGCAAATACCAGGCGGAACATAAACCGATAATACCGCCGCCAATAATCACTGCTTTCATGTTGTTCGTTTCGTTTGATGTTGGTCCATGTATTAAAGTCCAGGGTTCAAGGTCCAAGGATCAAGACGCCAGTATTAATTTACCGGCAACACTTTTTGTTACCCAAATTCATCGACCGTCAATGCAATTTAAATTTGCTCTATGAACCTTAGAACCTGATCCTTGAACTTTGAACCTTGATCCTTGGATCTTGACCCTTGAACCTTGATCTTTTGTCCTTGAACCTTGAACTTACATCACCTGGAATCCAAAAGCATAGGGGTCGTCTTCGGGATCAATGCTGATGGTATTATAACCATAGATCCGCGCCCAGCCTTCGATGCCGGGTTTGATGGCGGGTTTTCCATCTACAGTAGTTTCTGCTTCGATGGTGCCGTTGAACCTGGAGCCGATGATACTTTCGTGGATAAATACATCGCCTTTTTTTAGTTTGCCTTTTGCATACCATTGGGCCATACGGGCGGAAGTGCCGGTGCCGCATGGGCTTCGATCGATAGCCTTGTCGCCATAGAAAACCGCGTTTCGCGCAGTAGACGAATTGTCCAGAACGGCCCCGGTCCATAAGATATGCGAACAGCCGTTGATGGTCGGGTTGTCGGGATGTACAAACTGGTATTTGCCTTTGATATTTTTACGCAGTTCCCGGGCCCAGGCAATCAATTGATCCGCAGTATGGTGTTCGAGTCCTTTAAAGTTTTTTTGTATATCAACGATGGCATAGAAATTACCGCCGTACGCTACATCCACCACAAGTTCGCCCAGCACAGGACATGTTGCCGTAAGTTCTGTTGCGGCCAGGTAAGAAGCTACATTGGTGAGCTTTACAGTTTTTACTTTGTTGCCCTCCTGTGTGTAGCTGATCTCAACTAGTCCGGCAGGTGCTTCCATACGAATGGTGCCGGGGAATTTAGGTGTGATCAATCCTTCTTCAATAGCGATGGTAATCGTGCCGATAGTACCGTGGCCGCACATGGGCAGGCAGCCGCTGGTCTCGATAAACAATACTGCTACATCGTTCGCCGGGTCGTGGGGTGGGTAAAGAATGCTGCCGCTCATCATGTCGTGGCCGCGGGGTTCAAACATCAGGCCCTTCCTGATCCAGTCGAATTCTTGTAGGAAATGCTGGCGCTTTTCGCTCATGTTATTGCCCACCAAAAACGGGCCGCCGCCGGCTACCAGTCTTACGGGGTTGCCGCAGGTATGGGCATCGATACAGAAGAATTTTTTTGAATGCATGAGGGGCATTTTATTAGATCGCAAAGAAGGGACAGATGTGGTGAGCACTTACTGCCAGTAGCTGATTGTATTTTGAAGTTTTTTCTTTTTTTTCTTGATAAAAAAAGGTAACCGTAATTGGAGATTACGTAAAAAAAATAACGGCTGCGAAATAAAAGCTACCGAAATCACTTCGTTCATCGGTACAAGTAAAAATTATGAATAAAGCCTAAAGCCAGCTAAACTCGCCGCAACAGTCAAAATTTTCAAAGGCAGGAAGGGCTCAGACAGCGCCGGCTTCTTACCCCCGAATGTAGCCGGGACAAGCGGCTTTATTCATAATTTTCTTAACGCTTTTATTTCGAGGCCAATCCTTTTTTTAAGATTTTATAAAGACACCGCATCAGGCAGCTTAAATTACCTCACTCGTATACACCCCATTCACTTTCCGCGTCAGCCCTAGCGGGTTGTCATTTTTCAAAGCATCAGGTAGTAATTCGGGTGGGCAATCCTGAAGACATAAGGGCCTTACAAAGCGGCGTATGGCTTCTACGCCTACGGATGTATGATGTGCGTTCGTGGTGGCGGGGAATGGTCCGCCGTGCACCATGGCGTGGCATACTTCTACTCCGGTGGGCACGCTGTTGTACACTACACGACCCACTTTGCTACTGAGTGCGTCGATGCAAGTTGTGAAGCTTTTGATATCGTTGATTGTACCCAGCACTGTACCCGTTAATTGTCCATGCAAACATTGTACAGCCTGTTGCATGGATGCCTCACTCTCACAAGCTACCAATAAAGTGGAGGGTCCAAAGACTTCATGCTGCAGGGCTATATTGCTCATAAAATCCATATCGCTTACCTGAAACAAAGCACTTGCACCTTTATAAGTGGCGTCCCCTCGTTGTCCCAGATATAAGGTATTGACACCAGGCTGCGCCGACATTTTCTGCCTGCTCTCATAATAGTTATTGCATACGCCGGGATTAAGCATGGTGGATGGCTGCACAGCAGCAAGCTTGTCCTTTAATTCACTGATAAAGCTCTCAGACGCGGTACCACCGATCAAAAATAGTAAGCCCGGATTGGTGCAGAACTGACCGGTACCAAGCGTGACAGATCCTGCAAGCATCGTCGCCACGGCAGCGGCGTCCTGTTGGATTTTCTCCGGCAATAAAAGTACCGGGTTAATACTGCTCATCTCTGCATACACCGGGATCGGTGTTTCCCGTTCGTTGGCGGCTTTAAAAATAGCCATGCCGGCTTTATAGGAACCAGTAAATCCAACCGCTTTAATACCAGGGTGCGTTACCAGTTGCATGCCTGTAGTAGCGCCGGGGCCTGTAACAAAAGAAAACACCCCATCGGGTAAACCACATTTTTCAACCGCTGCTTTTATCGCCCCGGCCATTAGTTCGTTGGTACCTAAATGGGCTTCATGGGCTTTTACAACTACCGGGTTACCAGCAGCCAATGCGGAAGCAGTGTCGCCGCCGGCCGTGGAAAATGCAAATGGAAAATTACTGGCACCAAAAACAGCAACCGGCCCAATGGGTACCTGCATTTTGCGAATGTCAGCCCGTGGCAGCGGCATTCGATCGGGCATGGCGGTATCGATCACCGCTTCCACCCAGGAACCTTCACGCAGAAGGCTGGCGAATAGTTTTAATTGGCCTGTAGTCCTGCCACGTTCGCCCAAAAGTCTTGCTTCCGGAAGCCCTGATTCCTGCATCGCACGCTGAATCAGTGCATCACCCAGGCCCATAATTTCTTCAGCAATCGCTTCTAAAAACACAGCCTTCTTTTCCGGCGTCACGGACTTATATATTTCAAAAGCAGCTAATGCCTTAGAAACAGCTTCATCGATTTCGGCAGCAGTGGCTATCGCAAATTTTTCGGGCAAGAGGTTGCCGCTTGCTGTGCTAAACACTTGCAGGAACTGGTCGCCTTCACTGCTTTCCTTTTGTCCCACGAGGTTATACCCTTTCAGCATGTTGTTGTATTGAGAGGTTTAAATAATCAGGTAATTCCGGCCGGGTGGCGATGGCGTCATTGATCGTTTGCAGAACACGACTCCGCTCCGCTCCTTCCAATACCAGCCTTGGCGCCCGCAGATACTCTGAGCCCAGGCCCGTTTGGGTAGCAGCCAGCTTAATATATTGTACCAGTTTTGCATGGATATCTAGTTCAAGTACCGGCAGGAACCAGCGATAGATCGACAATGCTTTTTTATACTTTCCCGCCTGCATCAGCCTGAATATGGCGACCGTTTCGGCGGGGAATGCATCTACGAGTCCACCTACCCAGCCATCCGCACCGAGCGCCAGTTCTTCCAGGGCCAGCGTATCTACGCCGCACAAAATTTTAAACCGGTCGCCAAAACGGTTACGCAACCTGGTTACATTCGATACATCACGGGTAGATTCCTTGATTGCTTGTATGGACGGTATCGCTGCCAATGCTTCAAACATATCCAGGGTGACTTCGATCTTGTAATCGTAGGGATTATTATAGATCATGATGGGCAAGGCAGTGGCAGTAGTAATGGCTTTAAAATAGGTTAATGTTTCGCGGTCGTCGGCTTTATAACGCATGGGAGGCAGCAGCATCAATCCATCTGCGCCGTTGGCTTCCGCTTCCGCTGCTGCTTCAATAGCCGCCCTGGTGGACGATTCGGCAATGTTTACAATGGCCGGAACGGGTCGGCTCATGGCCTGCTTACTGAACCGCAACAATTCCCATTTTTCCTGGTTCAGGAGGGTGCTGGCTTCTCCCAGCGAACCACCCATCACGATGCCGTCGATGCCAGCCTCCAGTTGCGCATCGAGGTTTAATTTAAACAGATCAAAATCGATGGTATCATCCGCTTTAAACGGCGTAAGCAGGGCTGGGTACACCCCTTGCCAGGTTGGTTTACTCATAAAACATGTTTTAAAATATGGTCCAAAAATATTCTTTATTGGTGGTTCTAATTGACCAAAAATGACCGCTTATTTACCAATATTACCCCTCGGGGCGGGAGTACTGGCCGGGCCAGGCAAAACATTCCTTATTTCAATATTTATAGTTTGATGGTCAGTTCTTTTTCAGTGGCACCGTTGGTGAATGTTGCTCCAGCGCTGGCTTTCCGACTGTCGGTGTGGATGAAGCTGATAGCTTTTGTTCTTTCACCATTTAAATTGACCAGGACCTCCGCATTGTCGTTAAACTTCAGCGTATCAAACGAGACCTTGCTACTGTTTTCTACATATACTACCGGATTTGTTTTGGACACCGATAATTGCACATTTTTCAGGCTGATATTTGCCGCTTCAATTATTTCAATGCCCTTATTCGTTTTCAGCACAAGGTTATTCAGGTTAATATTCTTTACACTCATCTCCGGCAGCCCACGCATGAAAATACCTTTATCCGCGCCGTTGCAAACAATGTTTTCGATATAGAAATTCTGGAATTGTGGCGTAGCTTCTGTTACAGTTGGTGTTTCAATTTTTTCGCCCGGGACAGGTGGTTTGGTGAAATAGTACATATCGAAATAAATCGCCTCCTGGCCAATGTCTTTCATAAAGATATCCTTACAGTAGATGTTCTCGACGATACCACCCCTGCCCCTGGCTGTTTTGAAACGAAGGCCTTTGTCGGTACCCATGAAAGAACAGTCGTACACGAAAATATTTTTAGCGCCGCCGCTCATTTCACTACCAATTACAAAACCGCCATGTGCCTTATACACCGTGCATTTCCGGATGACCACATTTTCCGTCGGCCGCCCTCTTTTCCTTCCTTCTTCGTCCTTCCCACTTTTGATGCAGATGCCATCATCGCCCACATCAAAAATGCAGCCTTCCACCAATACATTCTTACAACTTTCTATATCCAGACCATCGCCATTCTGCGCGTATTCAGGGTTCTTGGCAAATACATTCCTGATCGTAAGGTCTTCGCACAGCAATGGATGCAGGCACCAGGCCGGCGAGTTTTGAAACGTGACTCCTTCCAGCAACACTTTTCTGCAATTAGAAAATACCAGCAGGTTTGGGCGGAGATAATCGTTTATTGATTCAAAATCCTTCAGGGTCTTTCCAACCGCCATCACGCCATTTAATTTTTCTTCATGGGCTTTTTTTGTTTTGGCAGATGGGTACCAGAGTTTGCCGTCGGCACTCAATAACCCACCGGATGCCAGTTTGTTCTTCCACTGCCTTTCAGTTAATCGGTCTTTGCCTACCATACGCCACACATCGCCATTACCATCGATAATGCCTTTTCCGGTGATCGCAATATTTTCGAGGTTATCACCAGACAATGGTGATTGGTTTCTCGCTTGCGCACTTCCTTCCCAATTTCCCACTACCAGCGGATACTGGTTGAAGTCATCTGAGAACTGCAGAATGGCCGCTGCAGTTACATGCAGGTTTACATTACTCTGCATTACCACAGGACCAGTCAACCACAAACCCGGAGGCACCAGGACCACGCCGCCGCCCTTGCCGCTGCATTCTGAAATAGCAGCATTGATGCTTTTTGTATTGAGGGTAATACCGTCTGGTTTTGCGCCGTAAGCAACAATGCTAAAGGTATCTTTTTTAAATGTGGGCTCTATTGATTTCGGGAGGTTGGTCCAGGAAAATTGGGCATGACCCGCTATGATAAAACAACAGGGCAGTAATGCAAGCAGCAATCTTTTTTTCATACTATATTATTTGGATGGTATCGGTTCAATAAATCTCATTTCGGTGAGCCAGGCTTCACAAAGCGTGGTCCACTGTTCTGTTGATCCGGGATTATTGCGCAGGGCAATGGCGTGTGCGCCCTGCGGAAACACATGAAAAGATGCGGGTACTTTTTTCTCCAGCAAAGCTTTATAAAACAACAGGCTATTCATGGGATCGACTACTTTATCGTTAATGGCATCCACGATAAAACTGGGGGCTGTCTTTTCTGATACCTGCAATTGCATGGAATATTTATCGATCATGCTTTGCGCCGGATTTTCGCCCAGCAGATTTTTGCGACTGCCCTTGTGTGCATAAGCACCCATGTCTATCACCGGAGACACCAGGATGGTGAAGTTGGGCCGGAATCCGAGTGTATCCAAACTATCACCAATCATCGCCAGGTCCTCCATCGCGTTGCCAGCCATAGCCGCGAGGTGACCGCCTGCAGAAGAGCCCTGGATGCCGATCTTGTCGGGTTTTATATTCCATTTTGCCGCATTGGCCCTGATAATTTTAAAGGCACGTTGTGCATCCATCAGCAAGCCGGTTTCACGATGCACAAGGTCGGGAGAATTGGGCAATCTGTAGTTGAGCACAAAGGCGGTGACTCCCATCGTATTAAACCATTTTGCCAGTTGTGTGCCGCTGATGATATAGGCCAGACGTTCGTACCCACCACCGGGACAAATCACCACCGCCGCATTCTTGTTTTCTTGCGTACCCGGAAAAAAGGCATACATGCCGGGTGTTCCAACACGGAAAACGCGTTCGTTGGCTATACTGTCAGTTAACGGCATACCTCTGCTGTTGGGCATCTTTCCCTTTGGCCAAAGCGGGATAAACTCCTGGGCACGAATGCTTCCTGCCACAAGGATTGCCAAAACCAAAATGATTTGTTTTTTCAATTTGCCGGTATTATATGAGTTGTTCGAATTCAATCATAATCGAAAAAAAACTATTTGACTGGCGCTACACGCAGCCAGTCAAAATCTGCATAGCCCGAGTCATTGATCTGCGAAGTACGGGTACAAAAGATGCCGAATTTGGCGCCGATCCAACGACCTACTTCGGCTGTAAAAACATCGCCCGCATCTGTAAATGCAGCCCCATCGAAACTATAGCTAAACTGGCATTTGGCGCCTGCCGTTACTTTTACCCGCAGGTACACCGTGCTATTTGTCGCTGCTGCGATGATGGTTTCATTTTCCTTTTTGCCTTTCTCCGCGTCCTTGCAAACGGTGTACACCAGGTCCACCCCATCTTTCCGGCTTTTCAGGCCAATATTCGCATAGCTAAAGCCCATAACGGTTAGCCCCACTTTTTCATTCTCCAATTTTGTATTGGGTTTGAAGCTGAGCTTCGTGGTGGCCATAAATGTTTCGGCCGAAAATTTCTGTAGCAACACATTGGGTGCGGCCCAAAGATTGGGCAGACTGTCGATCCTGTCGGAATACAACCGCAACGAGCCTGCCGCCGGATTGGTAAACAACCAGGTCGGTTTTGGATTGGCCATCCATTGCCATTGAAGCCCCAGTTCATTACTGTTGAACTCATCGCTTTCAGTTGGCGTTTGAATGGGATAGGTCTTGCCGACATTTGGTTTTTTGTAGACAGATACCGGTTCGCCTTTTCCATCACCATCTTTATCTGTGCCAATAACGGGCCAGTCGTTGAGCCATTTCATGGGCTGCAGATGTACAATGCGACCGTAAGCATCCATATCCTGGAAATGCAGGAACCAATCTTCTCCTGTTTGGGTGGTTACCCACGCACCCTGGTGCGGCCCATTGGTTTTGGAACCGCCCTGGTCCATCACCACTTTTCTTTCATACGGCCCATAGATATTTTTTGAACGAAGGGCCAGTTGCCAGCCCGTTGCAACACCACCTGCCGGCGCAAAAATATAATAGTAGCCATTGCGTTTATAGAACTTTGGGCCTTCCAGGGTAGGGTCCGACTCATGGCCATCAAAGACAATTTTTCCGATATCTGTCACTTTAGTTCCATCGGCGGTCAATTGCTTTACCACGATGATCGACTTAATGCCAGCACGGCTTCCGGCGAAGCCATGTACCAGGTACACTTTGCCGTTATCATCCCATAACGGGCAGGGGTCTATCAGGCCTTTGCCGCCTTCTACCAGCACGGGCTCGCTCCATGGGCCGGCAGCATTTTTTGCCTTGACCACATAGATCCCAAAATCAGGATCCGGGTAATAGATATAGAACTCTTTTTTGTAATACCGGATGGCAGGTGCCCAAACACCATTGCCATGCTGTGTTTTGGAGAAATGCTCGAAGGGTGGCTGGCGGTTCAGCGCATGCGTTAATATCGACCAGTTCACAAGATCCTTCGAATGCAGGATGGGCAGACCTGGAATATCTTCAAATGACGATGCCACCAGGTAGAAATCATCTCCCACCCTGATCGCATCAGGATCGGAATAGTCGGCATGCAGGATCGGGTTTTTGTAGGTGCCATCGCCGTTATCTGCCACCCATACTTTCGAGGTATACGGCCGCTGGGCATCTGCGTTTGTAAATAGCAGCGCAGACGCCATCAAAGCAATGCCGCAACCCGCGAGCCAATTCGTTATTGTTTTTTGCATGAAGTAGGTTTTTCAAAGCCGGGTCCTGCCAGCCGCCAATCGTTCATTTTTCATAGCTTTCGTGGCAACAGCTTTTGGCCATTAATGTGTATGCAGCAAGTATACGCCTTTGTTTGATTGGTTAGCGGGGAAACTTGCCGGTGGTTTTGGAAGATGATTTTTGAAGTTCACCGGGTTAAAGGTTCACCTGTTGTGGGTTGAAGATCTTTTGCTGGTACACCTGCATCAAAAACCAGCCACTGCAAACTCCGGTTTTGAAATGGTGCTCGCAGTGTATTTTTCAATTACTTTACACAAAATCATGTTTCTATTATGGGTAAAGGAAGATTGGAAGCGTTTAGCGACGGGGTGTTGGCTATCATTATTACCATCATGGTATTGGAGCTCAAAGTGCCGCATGGCGAGGACAGGCTTGCGTCTCTGAAACCAATATTACCGGTTTTCGTGAGCTACCTTCTCAGTTTTATCTACGTTGGTATCTATTGGAACAACCACCACCACATGCTGCACGCCGCCAAAGAAGTTACCGGAAAGATTCTCTGGGCCAATAGCCACCTGCTTTTCTGGCTTTCGTTGATTCCTTTTGCCAGCGCCTGGATGGGGGAAAATCATTTTTCTACCTGGCCGGTTGCGGTGTATGGCTTTTTACTGTTGATGTGCAGCATTGCTTATTATATCCTGGCGCAATCGCTGGCATCCCATCATGGAAAGGGCTCCACACTTCATACCGCACTTGGGGTTGATCGAAAAGGCAAGCTGTCCATGGTGCTAAATATTGTGGGCATCGGGTTGAGTTTTGTTACCCCCTGGCTTGGGTTCGCATTTTATGTGGTGGTGGCTGCCATCTGGTTTATCCCCGACCGGCGCATAGAAGACCGGTTAAATAACCATAAGGCTGCGACTTCTATCAGAGAAGAGATTATGGGTGTATCTGCGGAAACCACCGAACCGCCTGAAAAAATAATCGTCCCGGAATCACAGTAATTGGTGGCTCCAAAAAAATAGTTGTGTAAAAACGTTGCGGCCATATATTTGCAGCCCCTTGGGGAATTAGCTCAGTTGGTAGAGCGTCCCGAATGCTTTCGGGAAGGTCAGCGAAAAGCAATTAAAAATAGGGGAATTAGCTCAATTGGTAGAGCGTCCCGAATGCTTTCGGGAAGGTCAGCGAAAAGCAATTAAAAATAGGGGAATTAGCTCAGTTGGTAGAGCGTCCCGAATGCTTTCGGGAAGGTCAGCGAAAAGCAATTAAAATAGGGGAATTAGCTCAGTTGGTAGAGCGTCCCGAATGCTTTCGGGAAGGTCAGCGAAAAGCAATTAAAAATAGGGGAA
>JBDSXW010000035.1:0-101088 GCA_039925965.1 Chitinophagaceae bacterium | reverse complement strand
GCGTTACCTGACGATGAATATAACGACTGCTACATCCATCAACGACTCTAATTATTATTTGAATTTTTTGGGGTGCAAGTTAAATAGGGCGCGGCATAACGAGGGATGCCTTCACCAGAGAGTCATCATTAATATGTAACGGCATTTTGTCGCAGTCCAGACAAAGTGAAGCCCATCTTAAATTGTTTCATTTTCAATTAGTTACGTGCTGAAAGCCACTGCAATAAATATTATTTTAGTCGAAACAACATTTATTGCACCCAAAACAAACATTGTTTCTGCTGCAACAGCAATTATTTTCGTAGAAATAAGTTCTGTTGTTCCCGAAACAAACATTGTTGCCCCCGAAATAAACTTTATTTCTGTTGCAACAGAAATAATCCCCGTGGAAATAAGTTCTGTTGCACCCGAAACAAATATTAATTCACCCGCTGCAATCTTTATTTCTGTCACAACAGAAATGATTGCGATCGAAACAGTTTCTATTGCACCCCAAAAAACCCATTTTCGCATCAAAACAAAACGTATTGCAGCGGCCCTAAATATTAAGGCAGTGGAAACAGAAATAGCCAGGTCGGCATACTGTCTGTTTCACCCCAACCAAACATTGTTGGGAGTGAAACAACATGCTAACCGAAGAATACCTCCCTGCGGGTGCCTGCGCGTAATTTAATTTGGAATAAGCAGGCTATTACTGCTGAATCCACAACCCCAATAATTTTTTGGATACTCAGAAGGCAGGGTGTCACTGATAAGCGATCGCTGAGGTTTGAAAATCCCGTTCCCATTTTTAAAGGCTCATCTAATGTAGATCAAGTAGTGGCTGGGCATATGCCGGGATGTCTGCGCCAGTGTGTAATATCAATTCCGATTCTTAACAATCAACAAGTTCAACAAGGTGTGTTTCTTGATCCTGAGAACCTGGTTTTAGCCCAACTACTTATTTGTTCTTCGCCTTTTCCCTCGCCTTCTGCAAATTTTCCTTCAACCGGAACTTCACAATTTGGATCACCAGTTTCAACGGCAGGGGCTGGTCTAACGGAAATTGGATGGCGCCTTTTGAAGTTTTATACCCGCCAATATCTTTTTTGAAATTTTCAATACCCGACGCACCTGGGTAGAAGCCAATATGCTTTTTGTATCCGGCAAAATAAACCAGCATACCTTGGTGCCTGTAAGCTGGCATCTGGTAGCTGATGAGTTCCTCGGCTTCGGGTACCGCATCGCGGATGGTCATTCGCAGTTGCTCCAGGAGTAACTGCGTAGCCTCGGGAAAGCCGATGATGTATTCGCCGACATTATTTATTGGTGATGTATAGCTGTTCATGGGTGATTGAATGTTCGATAAATGTACAAAGTCTGCCCTTCTTGCCCAATAACTACAATTGCTTCCCCACTTTTTTGCGGCAATAGTAGGCAAGGGTCAAAACCGGAAATTGGTCATTTGGTCATTGGTTCAGTAAGTAATTGACCGGATGACAGTTGAAAACAGAGCGATATCCATTCATGGTTTTGCCCCTTGCGAAGTATAATAAGGTAGCTAGGCACTAATTCCAGGTTATAATGCGGTCTGGTGGTTGGTCCACACTACATAAAATTAAGTATGCCTGAAACCTGCTTTTCGCAACTGGGAAAAGCAGGTAAGAAGTAGCTTTGACCGATTGTTTGTTCGGGCCCTGCCCGGAACAAACTACTAGGCTTTCCCCATTTTTATTAACCACCAAAAAATTGTTTATGAGACCCGTTCTGATTGTGCTGCTTGTTTCCTTTCTGCTCCTTGACGGGTCGTTGTTGTTTTCCCAGCCCTCCGTTGGCAAAATGAAATTAAAGATAGATGCAGATGGTATAAGCAGTTCTATTCAAATGACTACGATCAATCAGACCCAGGCAGGCCTTCTTTTTACCAATAGCAACCTGGTTTCCGGGGGTAATGAGATCAGCTGGCTCAGTAATCAGTTGGAATTAAGAAGCGGTATCGATGCTTTAGTATTGGATGGCGATGGTACTACAACGGGGAACCTTTTGGTAAAACAATATCACCAATATTTCAAGGGCATCAAGGTAGAGCATGGCGTTATAAAGAATACCCTCAAAAATGGCGCGGTAGCCATGATGCAATTGGAGTTCTATGCGATTGACGATGCATTTGCTATTTCGCCTGCGCTTACGGAAGCCCAGGCACTACAAAAAGCAATTGAATTTACCGGGGCAAAAAAATACATGTGGGAAGATTATACAGGTAGCGATCCGGCTTATCAATTGCCCAAAGGCGAACTGGTGATCATGCAAACATACCTGCACGAAGGCGAAATGTGTATGGCTTATAAATTCAATGTATATGCAAGCCAGCCGTTGAGCCGTACGTTGCTATATGTAGATGCAGCTACAGGGCGCATTGTGCTTGACGACGAGGTGATTAAACATGCTAATGTGCCGGGAACTGCAGATACGCATTACAGCGGGACCCAGGCAGTGGTTACAGATAATGGAAGCGGTGTTTCCGGCAAACCGTATTGGCTGTACCAGTTACGAAACGGTCATGAGATCCGGACCTTAAATTATAGAAAATTTTATTCAGGTCAGTCGGGACATATCGTTACGAAATTTGTTGATAATGATAATAACTGGTCAGGATCGGAATTTGATAATGCGGATGCGGATGATGCAGCCTTGGATGTGCATTTTAATATGCAGATCGTAAGCGATTATTGGAAGCAGGTACACAACCGGAACGGATGGGATGATAAGAACAGCGAGCTGCTGAGTTATGTACATGTTAAAGAATATGTGGAGGTTGGAAGCCTCGCATATAGCCTGCCAATGGACAATGCCTTTTGGAGTGGTACTGAAATGTATTTTGGTGATGGAAGAAACGGAGCGGCATTACCCAGCGGCACAGGGTCTGCTTTATTTAATTCCGTGACCAGCCTCGATGTTACAGCTCATGAAGTGGGCCACGCCATTTGCCAAAGTACCGCCGCACTGGTGTACCGTTGGGAGAGTGGCGCACTGAACGAAGGTTTCAGCGATATATGGGGCGCCTGCATTGAAAATTTCGGCATTAATAATAATGCCAGCATCAGCCCCAATAAATCCGTCTGGAAAATTGGTGAGGAGATTACCATTAACTATTTATTTGGCTTGAGGGATATGTCGGACCCCGATTCCCACAACGATCCGAGTACCTTTAAAGGCCCTCATTGGCGGCCCGCTGAATTTCAGAATTGCCGTGTTCCCGGTAGCAGGACCAATGATGATTGCGGCGTGCATTACAATAGCAACGTGCTTAACAAATGGTTCTTTTTGATAACACAAGGTGAAGCAGGTATCAATACCAAAGGCACACCCTATGGTGTCGCAGGAATGGGTTTTAACTCATCGCAGAAAATCGCATATCTCACCGAATTGAACCTGCCTCCCAATTCCAGTTATGCCACAGCGAAAACAGTTTCCATAAATGCCGCCACCACATTGTTTGGCGCTGCGTCTTTTGAAACGCAGTCTGTAAAAGCAGCCTGGATCGCAGTCGGTGTTGACACCTGCATTTACGATATGAGCAATACGCCGGCATTTATTACCAATAATTTTATTAGCATTGGTGTAGGCGCTTTCGGCAATATATGGGCAGGTACAATTAACAATGGCCTCTATAGATACAATGATACCACCTGGTCAAAAAGGTCGGAAATCCCCAAAGTGAGAATCAACGATATCAAGGCAGACAAGGCCGGCGGCATCTGGATCGCACAATCGGGAACCGTTGGTACGGCGGCTATCGCGGGGGGTGTAAATTATATTCCCAACCCTTACACCGGCGTTACTAATTTTTATACCGTAAGTACCCAAACACAAGTGCCTTCCAGGAATGCCCGCTGCATCTATGTGGATACCAACAGAGTAAACGACGGCAGCAATCCAGCAGTGTGGGTGGCTACCCAATCTTATTTGCTGAATGGAAATTCTGAAAGTGGCATGTTGGGTCAGGGTTTGTATAGTAACTACAAACAATTTCACCCGGTAAGTGATTCTTTAAATATTAATAGCAATACGGTCAGCGTTACCACGGTCGGTGGCTATGCCGCACAGGTCTGGGGATTTACGCCATCCAATTATGGCAGTAGCCAACTATTAAGCTATAATGCCACTACCAATGCTTTCATCCGGTCCTACGATCATAACTCGGTGCCACAATTGCCGGCAAGCTTCGTGGGCAGGGCTATTTTCTTCGACGCCATGCACCGCGCCTGGGTAGGACTGGCCAGCGGCGGGGTAATGGTATTTGATGAACACCAGGTATGGCATAATATCCATTTCCCCTCCTTGTTTCCACTTGTTGCCGGTATCCCTGCCGCTGTAAACCCTAATGCGATTACCGGCGATCCCTACGGCGATGTATATATTGGTACCACCGCAGGCCTTGTTTTCTTCGATCATGGCATCGGGCAGTCATCGCGGATTGATAGCGTGGATTATTATCATCTATATAATAATACCAATGGTATCCCCTCAAGTAATATCAGCGCTATAGCCTACGATACAGGCCGTTTTAAATTGCTCATTGCTACCGATCAGGGTATCGTTTTCTGGGAACCACCCTGTCTGGGTACGAGCTGCGATATTGTGCGAACTAACCTTGCCACGCAGGCTTCAAGTACCGGTGCCGGCAACTGGAGTAATCCTGCTATTTGGAGCAATGGAAAAGTGCCTGATTCCGCTACGTATGTTGTGTTGCAGCACCCTGTAACTGTAGACGTAAATGCCGCCTGTCGTTCCTTGTCTGTGGCTGGTGGTGGTGCGGTACATCTCAACGCTGGCATTAATTTCACCGTAATTGAAACGCCGGGAGAGATTAAACCAGTGGGGGTGCGGCGAAGAAGAACAACAATTAGCAATTAGACCTGAAACCTTCGGTGTCATTTGGGCAATAGCCAATAGTCAATAGGTCAATAAATCATTAAGTCTCTGGGGCCGGTTCCGGGAACAGGAACAAGTGCAGCGTGGGCCTGTAAATTACTGGTTTAAAAAATGTAATACGTTTTGGGCAAACGCCGGCGTAGCGGCGGATGTGTTATGAGTGCCTGGAATTTCCTCCCAAATGCATCTGCCTGAAATGGGCGGCTATCCGGGCCGTGAGAGGGTTGATGGAATAGCTGTTATTAATGATTGAATTTGTTGGAACAAATTACGCTTCGTTTTAATCAGGTTCAGTTTTGATTTTATAGGCACCACACATTTATCCAAACCCAACTTCGTTACTATATATAACATAGAAAATGGCGCATGCAATGGCAACGTTAATTAATACAGGTTCAGCCCATTGATACTTGGCCCATTTTAAGGCCAAGCCCCAAATGCCGCTGAGTAAAATAAGTATCGGTATGATTAAAATTAATGCCATAGAAGTTCCCTGATTAACTTTGACATGATTTAAACAGAAAGCCCAAACAGCAACTACGACAATATCAACGATCGTTAATAAGATAATACGTTTTTTCATTCAGGCGCCACCTCTAACCTGATCACATCATAACAGATTCCATTTGCTACCCCGCCCGCAGGCACGGTGAGAACGATTGTGTTTTTACCGGGTACCAGCAGCGAAGCATCAAAGATAAAGTCGCGTTCTACCCAGGTGCCTTCAATGCCATCCCTGATCGGGCTGGCGCCACCACCACCAATATCCGTAAATGGACCCGCATTTTTACCATTGACCATAATACCCAGCGAACGGGCACCCGAACCGGCGATGCCAAAACGAAGGGTCGCTTTGCCTGATGTTGGTGCATTCCCAGGCATTGTAAAGTTAATGGTCCAGGGGGTGGCACGGCCAAGGTCCCTGCCATCAGCCTTGAGACTGGTATCGTGAGGCACATGATAGATGTACCAGTCTTTTGCCGGGTCAGAAACGCCTACGGTATAGTTTACATCGTTCGGAAAGTATTTGGCATATTCGATATACATGCCCCAATGCCAGTGGTCGTCGCCTTTATAGAATTCGCTGGCCGACCTGTTGGGAATACCCACCTGGAAAATCTGCAGGCCATAACGCACCGGCTTCCATTCGATGGTACCGAGATCCAGATGCTGACCTGCAGTGATGGTTACATTTGCCGTAGCATCGTATGCGCCGAGCACACCATCTGCAACGGCATGGAGTTGGTAACTTCCGGGTCGAACATTCGGTATGGTAAAAGAACCGTCCACCGATGCGTTGGTCCAGAACTCGTAATGCTTCGCGTCGTTTTGCCAGTGCAGCGGCTGTGGTGGAAAAATGCGTGCCGGCCCCGACCTTGGTGCCAGGTAAGTACCCCGGTTAGCGACCTGGCCACCCGGAAGGCGTTGAACGACTATTGTGGTATCTACCGGAGCCGGCCGGATGGCATCTGGTGTTTTCATCGCAGTTGTATCCACATGTGCTGGCCTTGCCCCGCGTGGAAGCAGTGGTTCATCGGGAAATGAAAGACCTACCAGCAGGTTTGTAAGCTTTGGCATAGGCGCCTGTGCATCTACCAACTGTATCCGCCCCTTTACCGTCGCCCGATCAGCGGTATGGGTATAATCTACCCCGCTCACCCAGGTGTAGGGCCAGCGTGACTGCTCCTGCCTGGCTTGCTTCAGCGCATCTGTGTACAATGCTTTGGGATCTTTTCCCGTAGGCACATAAATAAACATCGGGCCTACTACTTTGGTCCAGTATTCATTGGCCGCAAAGTTGAGTTCGCTGCCGCCGTAGTGGGTGCCGCGCCAATAGTTCAGCAGCGTCGGGTCACCGCCATCACCATCATCCAGGTGACCCGTTAATTCGTAATGGTTAGGTCCACCTGACAAATATTCAAATGACGGATTAATAATATAAAGCCCTACTTGTTCGTGTGTGGATGACCAGCCAAATGCAGGTATGGAGGATTGTTTGGCCGAATAATCGTATTTGTGTTCGGCCCGCCCTTTATAAGTTCCGGTTGTAAATCGTCTTGATTCTTTCATGTTCAGATCGGTGGCGCTGTCCCAGTCCTTTCCGGTGGGCATGATGAAATTGCGTTTGGCATCTACCGACATCCAGTCAAATACCTTACCACTCAATTTGAACCCAAAGCGAGACTCGCCGACTGAACCTGCTGGATAAGTGTCCTGGTGTGTGAAGATGGCGTAAGTGTACAATCCGCTGGCACCCTGCTCAAGCGTATACCGGATTTCAAGATCAGCAATCAGCCCGCCGCCCTGGCCTGCTGCTGTAGGGTTTGGGCCAAGAATTGATTTTCCGTCTGAGTAACCTTTTACCGACACTTCACCACGCTCGCCATTTACAGTGGCGGGGTCGATGGTAATAGCCGTAACTTCCCTTGCAGCCATCGCCGGGCTTTGTTCCCAGTAGCCCGCATGGTGGCCCGATACATAGCCCATCAATTCAATGTTGGGCGTAATCGTTCCCGAAGTTTTTACCGAAACCAGGTCGCCGGATCGTTTGTTGACTTTTGCGGTAATGATGCCATTGGATAAAGTAAAAGTCGGCCCGTCGTCGGTAACCGTAACTGGCGCAGCTGCCGTTTTTTTCTGCGCATGCAAAAAGTTTGTTGCAGCCACAGCAAAGAGGGAAATTACAATCAGGTTAATTTTTTTGAAAAACATAGCGGGCATTTTATAATCAGCGGATGTTAATGTAGGTGGAGCTTTGCACATCGCTGCTGTGTCAAATATACCCGTCCTTCGCCGCTCTTCAAAATCAATCGTCATGTAGTTCTGGCAAAATCACCTTACCATTATTTGCGGAAGGTAGCTTTGAGGGCTTTGCCACCAGATGGCCGTCGTCTTTCAAAATTTCTATTAGCTGGTCGCCGGCAATACCAGATGTTTAATTAAGTCATTATAACCGATGCAGTGCTTTATTTGGATGGCCGCGAACTGGCTATTCATTCCATTTCGAGGGTATCGGAACGGCCGGCATTTGGGCGGGTGAACCCTTGCTTGAACTTGACTGTGGGTTGTGCGAAACGGCACAGCTCAGCAACGCGCAAATAGTAGAACCCTACTGCGTGACGAATTTCGAGGTTTATAAAAATGATGTGGAAGTAGCGTGCCGGTCTTTCATTTCCCGATAAAAAGAAAAAACTCAAAAGCTGCATCAACTTTTGAGTTTTTTTAATAGACATCGTTATGAATAGCAGCTAATTCATTTTTATCAGCGACAGGATCCTGCTGCCGATAGTCAGCGGACCTGCATCTACCCGCCAGCGGATATCAATCTTTTGCCCGGCGATAACTTTAGCTACGCCTTGCAATGCAATCACTGATGTATTTACATCGGTGGTTCTGGAAGTATTGGGTACAAATATTCCGTTGCTGTAAATACTAAATGTGGCTAATGTATTATTGATTGGGTTGGGTGCCAGACCTGGTGCATAGATATTTCCATTGAAGGTGCCGAACCCGGTGATGGCGCCTGCATTGGAACCAACATCGCCATTGATAGTGGACGCACCTGTATTGGCAACTGCACCCGCCGAAGTAAACATTGCAAAACTAGCTAATACACCAAAGTTAACATACGGAGAAATACCCGTCGGCACGGTAATAATCCCCGGCCCAAAGCTTACTGCGCCAGCTGTGGTAAAAAGACGGCCAATAATCTCGCAGCCTGCAGCTGCTGATGGCGCGGCATTATGGGCAATAAGCGTTCCCTTCATAAAGGTGCCTGCGCCAAGCCCGAGCGCTCCTTCGGCGATCCAGAAAACATTCCTGGCGGCTGCACCGTTGATTAAATTGATGGTGGTACCAGCGCCTGTGTTAAAGGCTCCTCCAGACCTGAAGATAAAAAGGGCATCGGGATTACCGCCGCCATCCAGGTTAATAATCCCGGCTGTAGAAGCCGCACCCGCAATAGAATAGACGCCCGGGCTAAGGGTTTCGCTGCCGATAACGGCCGCATGGGTGGTATTGGTTACCGGAATGGCCATTAGTTGATTGTAGGCTGCCACGAGATCTATAACACCTTGTTCTGTACTAATAGGTGCACTCACCGCAGCGCCATACTGCGCGTTAAAAAATACGAGGTAGGTGCCGGCCGGCGGTTGCAGCGACATGCCGGCGATCAGGGTATCTGTTAGCGAAGTGATGGTCATATCGCCTGCGCTATCGACCGAACTAATAAGCGACGAGCCGCTGCCACCAGAGCCCAGCGGTGACCAGGCGGGAACGAGAGCTGTGCCATTATTGATTTCGGGGGCACCTGCGGTGGTGTTATAAATCATCAACCCTTTTGCGGGCCGGTAAATCGCATCCCGCTGGGAAGTGCTAAGACGAGGCATCAGCAATCCCTTAACGGAAGAGCTGATATCAAGTACTGCAGAAGTATCGGGTAGGGTAGTGCCGATACCTACCTGGGTGTTGCCGGCGGTGGCGGCCAGCAAAAGGCCGCAACACATCAATGTTTTGATGAATTTCATAGAGATTGGTTTTTTAGATCAGGACAAAAAAGAGAATATTGAAGACGGTATCGCAGGATTGGATAATTGCCCCGGATGCCACAGGTATTTTGGCGGCAGCAGTTTCAGAGAATCGTTTTCGTGGATATAGTTCAAGGTAGTCCTTACAAATGCAACAACCGGATAAATTATTAGAAATACTATTTATTTCGTAAAATCATAAGTAAAGCCACATTCTGCCCCAAAAATGTGGGTTAACGGTTGGATTAGCATTGTTTTGTATTTGTAAAAGGCGGAAACGGGCGGATATTCCACAGCGAAGGGCTATATTCGGCAGATGTCCTCACCCGGAGACTCGAAAGGCGGGCCCGGGGGAGTAGTTGAAGTATCCGGCACTATTGTGGATTTTAATCATGGTTCTTTTCCTGGCATCCTCCACCGCCGGTAGAATCGCCGACAACACGGGCTAAAAAATAGAAAGCAGCGACATGTCTATCGCAAAGCCGGTAGACATCAGGAACAAAATGAGCGGGATAATCCTATTTGCCGTAAACAGCTTGTCAGGTTGTTGCCAAAAAAACAATACAACAATCCGCAATACTATGGCAATGGACCCAAAACGGAAGCGCCGGCATCCCTGCAAAAGAACTGGGGTATGGCTAACACAAAAGCGCCACAGTCTTTTGCTGCGGCGCTTTTTATAATTGTTCTACGGTCCCGGATTTCAACAAAATATACATCATATATCCGAAATCAAACATCACGAGTACATGTCCAGCCTTTGTTCCTTCACCCGCGCATCTGCCAGGTATTCGTCAAAAGTCATCAACTTGTCGATGATGCCTTTTGGTGTGAGTTCAATGATACGGTTGGCTACGGTTTGCATAAATGTATGGTCATGGCTGGTCATCAGAACCGCGCCCTTAAAGTTTGCGACGCCTTCGTTAAAGCTCTGGATGCTCTCGAGGTCGAGGTGGTTCGTAGGCTCGTCTAGCATAATCACATTTGGATTTTGCAGCATCATGCGGCTGATCATGCACCGCACTTTTTCACCACCACTCAATACGCTGGTTACCTTGTTTACATCATCGCCGCTAAACAGCATCTTACCCAAAAAGCCGCGTAGAAATACTTCGTCCACATCGGTTACATGTGGTGGTACAAACTGGCGGAGCCATTCCATCAGGCTCATGCCGCGGTCGAAGAATTTCGAGTTGTCGTTGGGCAGGTAGGCTTTGATAGCGGTGGTGCCCCATTCGAAAGTACCGCCATCCGCTTCCGCTTCGCCATTGATGATCTCGAAGAAAGTGGTAATGGCCAGGTGGTCTTTACTCACAATTGCGATCTTGTCGTTCTTGTTCACGTCAAATGAAACGTCCTTAAACAACACTTTGCCATCGGCGTTTTTCTTCATCAGCTTTTCCAGTAACAACACCTGGTTGCCCAGGTCGCGTTGCTGCTGGAAAATGACACCCGGGTATTTACGGTTACTCGGTTCTATATCTTCAATCACCAATTTCTCCAAAGCTTTTTTACGGCTGGTAGCCTGCTTGCTCTTGCTCGCATTGGCGCTAAAACGGGCGATAAAGTCAAGAAGGTCCTTCTTCTTGTCCTCGTTCTTTTTATTTCGGTCGTTGATCTGGCGGCTTACCAGCTGGCTGCTCTCATACCAGAAGGTATAATTGCCGGTATAAGTTTTGATCTTGCTGCGATCCACATCGCTCACGTGGGTACACACAGTGTCCAGAAAGTGACGGTCGTGACTTACCACAATCACAATGTTCTCGCATTCTGCCAGGAAGTTTTCCAGCCAAAGGATGGTTTCCACGTCGAGGTCATTGGTCGGTTCATCCAACAGCAGGATATCGGGGTTGCCAAATAATGCCTGGCTCAGCAATACCCGCACTTTCATGGCGCCGGGAATGTCTTTCATTAACATCTGGTGATAGCTTTCGGCCACGCCCAATTCGGCCAGGATTACGCCGGCATCGCTCTCCGCGGTATAGCCACCCATTTCACCAAAAGCTTCTTCCAGGTGGGCAGCCTTCATGCCATCATCTTCATTAAAATCTTCTTTCAGATAAATGGCATCTTTCTCGGTCATGGTATCCCACATTTTCTTGTGGCCCATAAGCACTGAGTTCAGCACGGTAACTTCGTCAAACTCAAAGTGGTTCTGCTTCAGCACGGCCATGCGTTCGCCGGGTGTAATGTCCACGGAGCCTTTGTTGGGTTCTATTTCTCCGCTCAGAATTTTTAAAAAGGTACTCTTACCAGCCCCATTGGCACCTATGATACCGTAACAGTTGCCTTTATTAAACGTAACGTTTACTTCATCAAACAAAACCCTTTTACCGTAACTCAGCGTTACGTTTCTTGCTGCTATCATGTGTAGTTCTCCTTGTTTTTAAGGCCGCAAAGGTAAGGGTAGGGGGCAAACATGAGGTAAAGGATTTAGGGCGTATCCCCGGCGGAATACAGCGCCAGGGTCGGGCTTTCCACTCCAATTTTTTTTGGCCCATAAACTTCCTCACTAAAGCAAAACAAACGATGGCCAAAAAAAGATTTCCGTTGCAATCCCTTACGCGGTTGCAAGCATTGTGCTGATGCGAAACCGGGCCTCATCCCCGGCCCTTCTCCTGTCGGAGAAGGGTGCCCCTGTTTGGCTGGTTATGTTTGTGCTACCGGTTGATTATTTGGGGCCGGCTTTGGCTCCTCTCCGACAGGAGAGGCGGGGGTGAGGCGTTCGTTGATCGGAGGAGCGTTTAAATTCGGAGTCGGGCCTCATCCCCGGCCCTTCTCCTGTCGGAGAAGGGCGCCCCTGTTTGGCTGGTTATGTTTGTGTTACCGGTTGAATATTTTGAACCGGCTTTGGCTCCTCTCCGACAGTAGAAACGGGGGTGAGGCCCTCGTTATAGCCGGTCCAAATACTTCTTCATGTAATAATATTCCTTCACCTTCAGCAGGTCATTTTCAGGTGTGATGCCATCTTCATAATTTTCGATAATGGGGCGAATGGCTTCGTAAATCTCTATTTGCAGTTGGTCTTTGCGTTGCTGTACGGTTTCATCGTCGGCATCGTCCATCTTTAATTCATTGAGTTCCATCACCTCCATCAGGAAGGATGCGGCCAATTGATATTTCTCCTCTTCCTCCAGCAGCCCTTTTAACTGGAGTGCATACTTAATGGTGCTGTCCGGGTTTTGGAAGGTCTTCAATGCCTTATTGGCCAGCGCCGACATTTCGAGGGCCTCCTCCTGTTCATCTGGCGTGGCATTGGAAAAAAAATCGGGATGGTATTTTTTCTGAATCGCAAAGAATTTTTGGGAAAGGCCGGATTTATCTACCCGAAGTGTTACGGGGATCTGGAAGAGTTCAAAATAATTCATTGGGCCAAAGTTAAATGGTTTGGCTTTTTTGAACGGATAATCAAAATTATTGCCCGTTTGCGATGCCGGATTCTGGCTTAACGAAGCAATCTCAGGTCGTGGTAATCGCATTGATGGAAACACATACCCTGGCCCTGTCATTACATCCGTTGCATATTCAGATCCGCCGTTCACTTGAATCCCTCAATCTTCTTGTTGGGAAATTGCTTTTCTTAGCAGTCCGAAATATAACCCTTTAAAGCAAAAAGATGAGCAACAAAAGAATTCAACTGATCGCCGGCATACTGCTTATCCTAGCAGCGGCTGCCGAACTATTTAGCCTGCAGGTTGAGCACAATAGTCAAGATCATAAAACAACGATGACAATTATGGCCAGCGGGATGGCGATTCTTGGTATTTTGCTCGTTCGTAAGGGCATTAAAGAAGATGATGCCAGCAAGACTTCTTAAACAATTATCATTTTGATTTCAACCATTATTATTCTTTGTATCGCTGCTTTTGCTGCTGGCTTTGTAGATGCGATAGTGGGTGGCGGCGGTTTGATACAATTGCCTGTGGCCTTTATTATGCTACCCCAATATCCGGTACATTCGGTGGTGGGCACTTTGAAAATACCAGCTTTTACCGGCACCTTTTTTGCTTCGATCCAATACCTCCGCCGGGTGGCGATCAAATGGAAACTGATGCTGGCTTGTGGCCTCACCGCCTTCGCCGCAGCTATAACCGGCTCGTATGTGCTGAGCCTGGTGAGCAGCAGTTTCATGAAGCCGGTGATCCTCTGCATCCTGGTTGTAGTGGCTATTTACACGTTTACCAAAAAGGATTTTGGCCAGCATACGGAGAAAGAGCATTCTCAAAAAGAGTGGATGGCTTATGGTATTTCGATCGGCCTGTTCGTCGGTTTTTATGATGGATTTATCGGCCCCGGAGCTGGCAGTATTTTGATATTAATTTTTATTTCCATTCTTGGGTTCGATTTTTTAAAAGCCAGTGCGCATGCCAAGCTGGTGAACCTTTGCACGAATATGGGTTCAATTATTTTCTTTGTGCTAAAGGGCACCATCATTTATAAAATAGCGATTCCAATGGCCATTGCCAATGGCCTGGGTGGCATGGCCGGAGCACGACTGGCAATTTTGAAGGGCAATAAATTTGTACGGATCTTCTTTCTGGTTGTAGTGACGGCAACGATCATCCGGTTTGCTTACGATATTTTTTTTAAGTAAGCTCTTGGATTATTTTTAATACGTTCGGCAGGGATGAACTGCTGTATTTTAGGATAACTGCCGGCTATTTTCGAAGGGTGGATATTTGTCGTTCGCCCCCTGGAACTTCAGCCTGTTGATTTCACTTTCAGAAAGTCCTGTTAGTGTAACAATGTCGGCTGTTGAAAGGCCCATTCGTTTCGCTGATTTTGCTACATCTATTTTTCCTTCCATTTTTCCTTCTATTTTTCCTTCTTCAAAAGCCGTATCAATAATGCCTTTCAAGTCCCTATAATTTTTCAAACTATTTTCATAACTGTCCAATTCGGTTTGGTCAAATTTGGCAAGTTCTGCTTTTTCAAAGGCTTGGGTAAAAACGGCATCTTTAAACATGATTGGGATGGTTTGAAAGTTTTACAAATGCTTTTTGGGGCATCGTTTTTCTAAATTACAGCTTGTCGATTTCACTCTTAGAAAGTCCTGTTAGTTTAACAATGTCGTCTGTTGAAAGGCCCATTTGTTTGGCTGATTTTGCTATTTCTATTTTACCTTCTAATTTGCCCTCTATTTTACCCTCTATTTTATCCTCTATTTTACCTTCTATTTTACCTTCTATTTTACCTTCTGATTTACCGTCATCAAAGGCGGTATCAATAACACCTTTCAAATCCCGGTAATTTTTCAAACTATTCTCATAACTATCCAATTCGGTTTGGTCAAATTTGCCAAGTTCTGCTTTTTCAAAGGCTTGGGTAAAAACGGCATCTTTAAACATGATTGGGATGGTTTGAAAGTTTTACAAATACTTTTTGGGGCATCGTTTTTCTAAACTACAGCTTGTCGATTTCACTCTTAGAAAGTCCTGTTAGTTTAACAATGTCGTCTGTCGAAAGGCCCATTTGTTTGGCTGATTTTGCTACTTCTAATTTACCTTCTATTTTACCTTCCAGTTTACCTTCTAATTTACCCTCTATTTTGCCCTCTATTTTGCCCTCTATTTTACCTTCTGTTTTACCCTCATCAAAAGCGGTATCAATAACACCTTTCAAATCCCGGTAATTTTTCAAACTATTCTCATAACTATCCAATTCGGTTTGGTCAAATTTGGCAAGTTCTGCTTTTTCAAAGGCTTGGGTAAAAACGGCATCTTTAAAAATTAAAGGAATGGTTTGAAAGTTTTCCAAATGTTTAATGAAGTATAACCATTTATCCAATCTGGTTATTAACTCTTGTTCTGGTTGCCTGAAATTTGGCATCTCAAGATAGATGTAGGTCAGCTTGTCATAAAAAGTCTTGCCGCTTTGATTCTTCAACTTAATGGTATGAACTACTTCACTTTTTTCAGGTTCATTTTCGTAATCGTCAAACGTGAAATCTAAAATGCCAACACAATACACGGCTCTCAGGTTATAATTCCATTCGCCTTTTTCGGCTTGCTCCCGAATGGGAAAAGTTGAATAGTAAATCGTTCGTTCCTTGAAATAGTTCTGCTTTGCTTTTTGTAATTCCACAATAAATTTCTCGCCATTTTCATTTTCGCAATAGATGTCGTAGATAGCTTTTCTGTCGGCTTCGGTTTGTCCTAACTGTTCTGTATTTTTAAATGAGAGGTCAATAATTTTGTTCGGCGTAGGCAAAAGGGCGTTCAGGAAGTCAATCAAAAGCGGCTTACTGGCTTCACTGCCAAATATTTTCTTAAATCCAAAATCCGTAAACGGGTTGATATATTTTGCCTTCATATTATTTTTAAATGGTGGTCAAATTTACACAATTCTTTCGGCTTTCTTGTCTACTGTTGATTTGTGTGTTCTCCCGGTGCATTACACCTGGCAGGCTTCGTGTAAGTATCCCCCCGATGCGTTATGAAACGTAAACAATCTAGCCGCCAGATTTTGCCAGCAAAGTACGGTTCGAAATTAAACCGCCTTTATTCGCACTTATTCGTGTAATTCGTGGCATCAATTCCTTTCATGGATGCTCCTAAAAATACTATTCTTGCCGGCTCGCTGTTTGCTGCCACTGCGGCACTTATTTGGTCGGGGAATTTTATTGTGGCCAGGGGCATTGCGAAAGAAATACCTCCTTTCAGTTTGTCTTTTTACCGTTGGGTAATCGGTACGTTGATCATTGCTCCATTTGCTTTTAGCCAGTTAAAGCAGGAAATGACAGTGGTCAAAAAGAACTGGTTGTATATTTTTTGCACCGGCCTTACGGGTATTGCTCTTTTTAATACTTGTCTTTATGTAGCTGGCCATTTTTCAGAAGCCATCAACCTGGCATTGCTAGGTACGGCTACCTCACCGGTAATCTCCGTAGTGCTGGCCCGGGTGTTTTTAAAAGAAAAGATCACGCCATTACGCATTACAGGTCTGCTGGTATGTATTGCAGGCATCCTGTTCCTATTGTCTAAGGGAAGCCTGGCGACACTGTTGTCGTTCAAGTTTTCTACGGGTGATAAGTGGATACTACTTGCGGCACTGTCTTTTGCGATCTATAATACACTTGTCCGTAAAAAGCCGGCAGGCATTTCGCCGGTGCCGTTTCTTTTTGTTGTATTTCTTGCAGGCACATTACTATTGTTGCCGTTCTTTTTATGGGAGCATAATACCCAACCCCCGGTTCAGTGGAACCCACACCTGCTGTGGATCCTGTTGTATATCGGCCTGGGAGCTTCAGTGTTATCTTTCTTATTTTGGAATAAAGCTGTGGCCAGTCTCGGTGCTGCCCGAACCGCCTTGTTTGGTTACCTCATCCCGGTTTTCAGCAGCATTGAGGCCGTGTGGTTGTTGAATGAAACCATCACCTGGATCCACTTTGTTTGTGGGGGCCTGGTTATCGGTGGTCTCGTAATCGCCAACCTCGATAGTTTCAGAAAGCGGGTTGTTTGAAGCCGTTACGCAGTCAATTCAGCAAAACCAATCATTGGGCATTAGTCAATAGTCATTGGTCATTTATGAATGAGTAAATGACCCATTGACCAATGACCTGATGACAGGTAAATACAATGGGATGCTCATCTCTGGCACTAGCCCAACCACAATCAAACTTTCTTCCTTAATTTGGCCCAAATATTATTTTTTGGCAAAATCATCTGTTTTACTGCTTTCTACACGCTGGTTTTTTACGCTGGGCGGATTGATTATTGTATTCCTTCTTTGGTATTTACTCGGTTTGCCCACGCTCATACCTGAAGTACTCACCGGCTGTTTTTTATTAATCACGCTTGCCGATATCCTTTTTTTATTTAGCGGTAAAGGACCAACCGCATACCGAACGATGACGGAGAGGTTTAGCAACAGCGACTGGAACCCAGTGCAGGTCAGTGTAACCAATCAATACCGGTTTGCCGTTTTTATCCGGGTAATCGATGAACTACCGGTACAATTCCAGATCCGGAACCAGGAACAAATGATCTCGTTGAAAGGTGGCGAGTCCAACTCCTATGCTTACCGGTTACGGCCCGTAGAAAGAGGAGCGTATGAATTTGGGCACCTGGTATTGCTGGTTAAATCCGGACTTGGCATGGCGGTTAGAAAAGTACGCGCCGGCGAAGAACAAACGGTAGCCGTGTACCCATCTTATGTACAAATGCGCAAATATGAACTGTTTGCCCAAAGTGCCTACAGCAACGAGTTTGGTAGCAAAAGAATACGTAAGATCGGCCACAGCATGGAGTTTGAACAGATCAAGGAGTATGTCACCGGCGATGATGTGCGTACGATCAACTGGAAAGCTACGGCCCGCCGTGGCAACCTCATGGTCAACCATTACACCGACGAACGCAGCCAGCAGGTATATTGTATCATCGACAAAGGACGGCTGATGAAAATGCCTTTTGAGAAACTTACGCTTCTGGATTATGCTATCAACGCCACACTGGTGCTGAGCAATGTGTGCCTGCATCGCCAGGATAAAATTGGCCTCATCACGTTCTCCAATAAGCTGGGTTCGTTGCTGGCAGCCGATAAAAAAGCTATCCAGCTCGACCATATTTTACAAGTACTCTACAAACAACAGACACAGTTTTTGGAGAGTGATTATGAGAAACTCTATCTGCAGATACGAAGCCAGGTAAAACAAAGAAGCTTGCTGGTTCTATTTACCAATTTTGAATCGGTAAGCGGTCTGAGGCGACAGTTGCCATATCTCAAAAAAATAGCTGGCCATCACCTATTGCTTGTAGTGTTTTTTGAGAATACTGAACTGAAAAGTCTGAGTGAACAGGCAGTCAATGACATCGAGGGTCTTTACACCAAAACCATTGCCGAAAAATTTGGATTTGAGAAAAAAATGATCGTAAAAGAACTCGCCAACAATGGTATTCTCAGCATTCTCACCTCACCACAGCAACTCACCATCAATGCCGTAAATAAATACCTGGAGCTGAAAGCAAGGCAGGCTATTTAGGTCAATGGTTAATTGGTTTTCTGGTTGATTAGTGTATTGGTTAATGGTGTGCGTCAATGTGCGTTCCTCCCGTCTTTAATTTTTTTTAACGCGCTTGTTCCTTTCCCACTTATTGAATCGTACATCCCAAATTGTAAATCCCAAATCGTAAATCGTCTATCGTGTTCACACAAACTGAATTATTGGAGGGCCAGGTTCTATTGATTGATAAGCCACTCCGCTGGACTTCATTTGATATTATCCGCAAGCTGCGGAACATTTTCAGGATCAAAAAAATAGGGCATGCCGGCACGCTGGATCCTTTGGCTACTGGGCTTTTGATCGTTTGTACCGGTAAGTTTACCAAGAAGATCAATGAATATATGGGCATGGAAAAAGAGTATACCGGCACCATTACCCTCGGAGCCATTACCTCCACTTACGACCTGGAGAGCGAGCCGGAACAACACAAGCCGTTTGAACATATATCTAAAGAAGCAGTGGAACAAGCTTTTCTTTTTTTTACCGGTGCCATTATGCAGTTGCCTCCGGCGCATTCGGCCATCAAGGTAGGTGGTAAGCGGCTGTACACGCTGGCCCGGGAGGGAAAGGAAGTAAAACTGGAGCCCCGTCCGGTGACTATTTACGCATGTGAACTGACCCGCTTTGCATTACCCGAAATCGATTTCAGGGTGGTGTGCAGTACCGGAACTTATATCCGCAGCCTCGCAAAAGATGTGGGCGACTCGTTGGGTTGTGGAGGGTATCTTTCTAAATTGGCTAGAACCCGGATCGGCGCATTTTTATTGACAGATGCCCATTCGCCCGAAGAAGTCGAGGCTGGCTTTAATCCCCCGTTGCCGGTGAATCCTTCCTGAACCGATACCATTACTCATTTACTGTTGCCATACCGGTTTCTTCACCATTGGCTCATTCAATAGCCGTTGCATCATTACAGACAAACATTCGTTCGCAAGGACTTATTTTTATTTAATAACCCTATTTGCAAGTGCTTAAAACCGGCATGATACTTTTTTGTGCGTTAGCATTTCATTATATCGCAACGGCCCAGTCGTATAGTTTCCGCCACCTGGGAACTTCTGAGGGCTTATTGAGCGACTTGCGCATTGTGATGGCTGAAGACCGTCAGGGTAGGCTTTGGATCGGCAGCGATGAAGGCATTAATATTTTCGATGGTTACCAACTAAGCAGCTATACGCCACCCGACAGTGTGGTGATGAATACGAATTATGTACAGCAGATATATTGTGATAAGCAGGGCGCCATCTGGATCGCCACACCATCTGGAATAAGGTATAAAAATGAAAACGATAGCCGCTTTCGCAACCTGGAATCTGGATCGGTGGATGTAACAGATGCGCCTTTCTTTGGTGAAATGGAGGATAGCACGCTCTTGATTGCTGGCCGTAGTAATTGTTACAAACTCGGGAAGAACCATCAGGTTATTAAACTGGCCGGGCTTGAAAAATATTACCAGCAATACAAAACCATTTTTTGTTTTCAGCATTTTAAGGGTGATCAATGGTTACTCGGGTTTCGGGAGAAGTTGCTATTGGTAGATGTAAAGGAAGAAAAATTAGTAACGGAACTTCCAGTGTTGTATGTCTGGTGTGCGGCCAGGGTAAATGACAGTACCATCCTGGCCGGCAGTTTTGCAAAAGACACGGTATGGCTGGTGAACACCCGAAGTGGCGCTAAAGAACCGGTGAATCAATGGCCTGCTTCCAATGGTCAGCCGATGGTGGGCTACCCCGGTTCGATAGAGCCGATCGGAGATCAAAAATTTGCCTTGGCAAGCAGGTATTATGGTGTTTGCATCCTCGATGTGGCCCAACGAAAAATCCAGGTGCTACACCACGACCCGTCCGATCCATCGTCGCTGAAGGCAAATAACGTCCGGCGGCTAATGGTCACCAATAGCGGCACCATGTTTGTTCAGAGCCGGGGTATTTCATTCACCTCGCTGGATACCGCTCAGTTTAAGGGTCAAAAGTACCTGATCAATAAAGAGGGAAAGAAATACGATGCCGGTTTTAATACCGTTATACAGGACCGTCAGCAGCAATTCTGGATAGCTACCAATCAACACCTGGCACTTTGGAACCGGCAAACAAATATCAGTACCTTTTTTCCCTACTATGATCCAAAGAGCGGTGCACAAAAATTTAAGACAATACGAACAGTAGTTACCGACAAGCTCGACCGCAAATGGGTGGGTACATATGGCGGAGGAATGGGCCTGTTGCTACCCGGGGGGCATTATGAGCGGTATATAACTAACCCCCTGGATACGGAACATACATTGCCCAGTATCGACGTTAACGCTATTGCAAAAGACCGGGATGAAAATTTTATTATATGTAGCAATGGTGGCATTGCATTTTTTGACCCGGTGACCAGGGAAATGCAGACATTCTTTAACCATCCCAAACTCAAAAGAATAGCCAGGCAAAGTGCCTATTGTGCACTTGCCGATATTAAACACAACTGGTGGATCGCATTGGATAACGGACTCTACTATTATGACAGAAAGGGAGATAGCCTGTACCAGATTACTATAGACGGTAAGCCTCTCACTAAACAAATGCAAGCACTGGCTACTGATAGTGCAGGGCATATGTATGCGGGCGGCGTAGATGGGCTTTATATAATTTCACCAGTTAATTTTACGGTTGAGAAGCGGCTGGGAAAGAAAGATGGACTGGCAAGCAACAATATTGATGGGCTGCTTTGCGACAAGGCCGGCACCATTTGGATACTGGGCAATATTGGCGCGGAAAAATATGATCCCAAAACGGGAGTGCTGCAAAGCTTTGATGCCAGAGATGGTATGGAACAAAGTAACCATACATTATGTAATACCTACCTGGCTTCCAATGGGGAAGTTTTTCTTACAAGTGCCGAAGGCTTCAATTATTTTTTTCCCGACAATATCAGGTCGGGCAAGAAGCCAATGCATGTGTTTGTAACTGTCATTGAGTTAAAGGACACGATCATTAATATGCCGCAACATGGTGACTATGTATTTGAATATTACCAGAATAATTTGTCCTTCTCCTACCTGGCAGTAGACTTTAAATTGGGGACGTCGATTCAGTACCGCTACCAACTGAAAGGCTTTGATACAAGCTTTCTATACGCAGGTAACCAGCGAACTGCCCGGTACACCAATCTGCCGGCTGGTAATTATACTTTTAGTGTGGAAACATCCATCAATGGTAAAGATTGGTATGCTACGGCAAATCCTATTCAGTTTAAAATAGGTAAGGCATTCTGGAAGACCTGGGTATTTATTCTTGCGATGAGCGCTTTGCTGGCTGGCATCCTCTTTCTTGTGTTTCTGTTCCGGGTAAGAAAAGTACGCAGGCAGGAGGTCGTTAAAAGAGATTTTGAAAGCAAGATCGCTCAGGTGCGTATGAACCTGTTGCGCACGCAGATGAATCCGCATTTCCTGTTCAACAGCCTCAACAGCATAAACAGTTTTATACTGAAAAACGACCGCCAGAATGCATCGGGGTACCTGACGAAATTCAGCCGGTTGATGCGTCTGATACTGGATAACAGCCGGAACGAATGGGTGGCGCTGGATAGTGAGATTAAATCAATAGAACTCTATGTACAACTCGAAGCGTTGCGATTTAATCATGCCTTTGCCTATACCATCCAAACGGACAAGGATTTGGATACAGAAAACATTTTGCTGCCGCCAATGCTGATACAGCCTTATATAGAAAACGCCATCTGGCATGGATTAATGTATCGAAAAGAACCTGGCGGATTACTCAAAGTGCACCTTTCGCAGCAAAACAACACCCTGCGCGTTACCATTAATGACAACGGGGTGGGAAGGGCGGCTGCTACAGCCTTGAAAAGTAAATCTGCCCTGCAACAAAAAAGCTACGGGATGAAGATAACTGCGGAGCGGATGAATATTGTAAACGAAACCTACCATATTAATGCGCAGGCATCGGTAACAGACCTGTTTGACGACCAGGGAAACCCCGCCGGCACTGAAGTAGCGCTTACTGTAGATATGATCATTAATAAAACCTGAGGATAATGGATAATGGGCAATTGGATAATTGGATAATGTATAATGAATAAAGCGGTTAATAGGAGCTAATCAATTTGTGCTTTGACCCTTGAACCCTGACCTTCATAAATAAATTACTATGACAGCGATTATTGTAGACGACGAATTGCACTGCCGCGAAGTGTTGCGCATACTGCTCGAAATGCATTGCCCTGATATCGAAGTGCTGAAGGAATGTGAAAACGGTTATATAGCGCTGGAAGCAATCAGGCAATATAATCCTGACATCGTATTTATGGATATTGAAATGCCAGGCATGAATGCCTTCGATACCCTACAGCAGTTGACAGTTATCAACTTTCATGTAGTGTTTACTACAGCCTACGACCAATATGCCATTAAGGCTATCAAATTCAGCGCCCTGGATTATTTGCTCAAGCCAATTGATGCGGAAGAATTGGTGGCAGCCATTGCCAAGGCTAGTCAGCATTCGCAGCCTACCCAATTGCAGCAGGTGGAGCAATTGCAGCACCATCTACTGCAGCACGATGATGACTTTAAACTGATTATCTCCAATGCGGAAGGCAGTTTTTTTATACCGCCTGCAGAAATTATATACTGCGAAGGTCGCAATAACTACACCCATTTTTTCCTGACCCGCGACCGAAAAATTGTATGCGGCAAAACGCTTAAGGAGTATGAAAATATCTTGTGCTCTCATGGTTTCCTGCGGATCCACAAATCACTCCTGGTCAATATTCATTTTATTGAACGATTCTCGGCATCCCGTACAGCTGTAATATTAAAAGACAGTACGCTTTTGGAAGTGAGCCGAAGGAGGAAGGATGAAGTAGTAAATGCGTTGTTTAACCGGTAACAGATGTGTTGACAGGTAGATGGGTCACCTGGGTTTTCTGCCCCGTAAATATGGAGTATGCTTACAAGTACAAAGTTGGAAAGGGATGGGAACAATATGGTAGGTGGCTGCCTACATAACTAATGCCACCGGGAAAGTACTATTACGCACCGGCGATGTGGACCGTTTATTGGTAAACCCAGATGGTAGGATCATCTTAGGAAGCCCCACGGGTATATGACCCGGTGGTACCCAATTGTTAAAGGTAAGAGGCGGTATACAGGCCACCGGTTTTACAGTTACTGCCTTAGCTGCCTGCCCCGATTAGGTGTTTGCAAATGGCTATAGATTAAAAAGCCTGGAGAAGAAAGAAGCGATTATTAAAGCCAGCAAACACTTGCCCAATATACCTGTGGCAGGTATTGCAGAGAAAGGCGGCTTTGCCCATGGCGATATGCAACAAGGAATGATTGAAAAAAATAGAAGAACTGACGCTTTACATGATCGAACCCAAAAAAGAAATCAATGCTTTAAAACAGCAGGTGCAGAAAATGCAGGGTCTAAAATAAGTCTTCTCGTGTTTTGCTGTTTTGAAGGTGTTGCTTTGGCAGCACCTTTTTTCATGTCTGGGCCTACTTTCATCCTCAGGATCCCTTCGCTATGATTATTGCCAAAATTGCCGGGTTTATGATAGAAGGCCCTTGTGTTCGGGTTGCGCCTTCTATCTTTATCCCATGCGAAGCAGTTTCTGGTTGTTTTTTGTTGTATTGATATTGGCTTGTACTTCCGTGCGTGCACAGGGATATACAGGCAAATGGCGTGCACAGCTGAGGGCTTCTGCACTGGATATTCAACAGGATTACCTACTCGAACTAGACCTGAAGCAGGAGGGAAACAAAATTGTAGGTACCCGCACGCTCTACCTGAAAAATTATGAAAATATGGTGATTCTGGTGGAAGGTGAAGTAGACGGAAATGGTGATTTAGCAGTCAGGAGTAAAAATGTCATCAACTACAAATTGCCCGATTCCACTTTCGTGGTAAAGTCCTTTAGTTATTCATTTAAGAAAGACAAGTACAACCAGGATGTGATGGCTGGTATCTTTCGCCCACAGGAAGATGAGTCCAAGAAATCGATGCGGATGCTGAGTCCGCAATTTTATGATGCGGTGTATAAAGTTCCGGTGCAGTCTGTTTTTAAGCGCCTTGTAGAAACCTTTTCGAACACGGCGGATAGCATTGTAAAGGCGCAAAACCCAAGCGTAAAAGAAACTGCAACCTTGCCCGGAACAATAGAAACCCTAATTGAACATACCCTTACCATTCCGGAAGCCGATGTAACCATCGATCTTTATGATAATGGAACGATCGATGGGGATATTGTAACTGTTCTAATAAACGATCGGGTCGTTTCCCAACACGAAAAGTTGGGCATTGCACCCATTAGTATCAAGATAAAAAAGGAAGACCTGGCAGCCACTACCACGATTATTATGCAGGCAGAAAACCTGGGTGATATTCCGCCTAATACCGCATTGATGCTGATTACTGTCGCTGGTAAACGGTACGATTAAAACTTAGCAGCGATCTGCAGAAACGCGCAGCAGTGGTGCTAAAGAAAAAGATGTAGGCCTCACCATTTTATTATCTTCCACCGGTAGTTATAATTCCGGCGTTATTTTAGAAAAAAGAAAAAGACTCTGAGGTTCGAGAAAATACTGGAATAAAAGTAAATCCGGAGTCCTGGGTGTCCGTTGCTTTAGATTGCCGGTACATCTTCCTTAGAACGACGTTCTTTCATCATCCGCAAAAAAAATCCATGCTGTTCACAACCATGGGTGCATTATACGGAAGACACCGCCTTTTCTTCATTTACTAAAAAACTGCCGGTGTTCATTTGGTAACTAACAAAGTATCCGGGGAAAATCTTTTACAACAGCTTGATCCGTGTTTCTTTCATTCACTGTTCTACCCCACCCACGCTCTGGTAAGGCAGGATTAGAAAAAAGGAAACGCCAGAAAGACAAGTGGGCAAAAGGGCATCTTTGGCAAAACGCAGCCTTTGTTTGAGAATAACGTGGTAATAGGTTAGAGAACAGCTATTTAATTTTTTTTGCTCAAAATTCTAATTCTATCGGTCGTTAATAATGTAGCAAGATGGCATATTTTGAACGAGCCGGCCTTCCGTCTCATTTTTTAGGGTGAATGCCGAAAATGCTGTTAGTTTGCAACCCACCAAAGCGTCTCTTGCAGCTGGCTTTGGATAGATTTTATGGTGGATCAAACAGCACGATTGGCTTAAGGCACGAACTTCCTAAGTTTTTAGATAAGGCTGTGGAAAGGCTAACTATAAAGTGGACCTCAATAACATGGTGTATTGGAATTTATCGATTCCAGTTCACTGCACAAGAAATAGTATAAGTTACCCTGGCATCTTATTTTAGCATTGCAAATGCAATTTTATCAATTCCCATTTTAAAAATGATTATCGCAGAAATATCACAGGCACATGACGGTAGCCTCGGCATTGCCCACTCGTATATCGATGCGTTAAAAGATACCGGGATTGACGCCGTAAAATTTCAAACCCATATAGCAGCAGCGGAAAGCAGCGCTTACGAACCATTTAGGGTCAAATTTAGTTATGAGGATCAAACACGTTTTGAATACTGGCAACGGATGGAGTTTACAGAACTTCAATGGAAGGAACTCAAAGATCACTGCGAAGTATGTGGCTTGGAATTTATTTCATCCCCTTTTTCGATAGCTGCCGTAAACTTATTGGAGGCAATAGGAGTAACCCGTTATAAAGTTGGAAGCGGGGAGGTGAACAACCTGCTCCTGTTAGAAAGAATAGCCCAAACCGGCAAACCAGTTATTGTAAGCAGTGGCATGAGTTCGTTTACTGAGCTGGATTCAACTGTCAGATTTTTAAAGACGAAAAATATTCCAACAAGTATTTTGCAATGCACTACAGCTTATCCTACCACACCTGCACAATGGGGGCTCAATGTAATATCCGAACTAAAAAACCGCTATGGGCTACCTGTAGGTTTTAGCGATCATAGTGGCGAAATTATTGCATGCCTTGCTGCTGCTGCACTAGGTGCTGAGTTATTTGAATTTCACGTGGTGTTTAACAAACTCATGTTTGGGCCTGATGCAAAAGCCAGCATTGAAATACATGAAGTAAAACAAATGGTGAGTGGCATAAAATCAATTCAAACTTCCCTGGCCCAACTGGTCGATAAAGAAGATAACGACTCATTTACCGATCTCAAAACGATGTTCGAAAAGAGCCTGGCTGTTAATAGAGACCTTTCTAAAGGCCATATTCTTACATTTACCGATTTGGAGGCCAAAAAACCTAAGGGGTACGGCATCAATGCAGCCGACTTTCAAACCCTTATTGGCAAACCGCTCTTAAATGACAAAAAGCAATGGGATTTTTTAACGTCGAACGACGTTTGACCAATACACTTCAATCCGTGTAATTGAAGATTAACTATTGTCAATTCAATTATTTAATTATTTATGACTTTATACTAAAATAAAAATCCATTTTGGGGGATACAATAAAAAAAATGAAAAGAACAATTTGCGTAGTAATAACTGCCCGCCCAAGTTATAGCCGTGTCAAAACGCTTTTGCAGGCAATCAAAGACCATCCACTTTTAGAACTGCAGTTGGTGGTTGCAGGGAGTGCCTTATTAGGAAGGTATGGCAATGCTGTGGAATATATAGAAAAAGATGGCTTTGTGGTAAATGAAAAGGTATTTATAGTACTGGAAGGAGAAAATCCCACCAGTATGGCCAAGACCACCGGCCTGGGTGTTATGGAGCTTAGCAATGTATTTTATAACCTGCAACCCGATGTGGTGATTGCTATTGCCGATCGTTTTGAAACCCTCGCAGTATCTATCGCTGCAGCCTATCAAAACATACCTCTGGCCCATATTCAGGGCGGGGAGGTTACCGGCAATATCGATGAAAAAGTACGTCATGCAAATACTAAACTCGCCGATTTGCATTTTACTGCAAGTGAAGGGGCCAAAGAACGGGTCATTCGGTTAGGCGAAGAGCCGTCCTCGGTTTTTAATACCGGCTGCCCATCTATAGATCTTGCAGATATTGTGGTAAAAGATCCGGAACTTAATTTTGATCCCTATCAGAAATACGGTGGGGTAGGTGCCATGCCTGCTATTGATAAAGGGTATATTGTGGTAATGCAGCATCCTGTTACTACCGAATATGGCGAAAGCAGAAAGCATGTGGAGGAGACCTTATTAGCAATTGGAAAATGCAAACTTCCAGTTTTTTGGTTTTGGCCAAACGTGGATGCAGGGGCAGATGGTACTTCCACGGGCATTCGCTCGTTCAGGGAAATCCACAAAATGGAAAATGTACATTTCTTTAAGAATATGGAACCTGAAGATTTTTTGAGGTTGCTGTACAATAGCAGTTGCCTGGTTGGCAATAGCAGTGTAGGAATTAGGGAGTGTGCCTACCTGGGCGTGCCGGTAGTAAATATCGGCAGCCGCCAAAACAGAAGAGACCGTGGCAATAATGTGATAGATTCCGGTTACGACCACAATGAAATATTTGCTGCAATTGAAAAATGGCTAAGTAGGCCAAGACCTGCACCATCGGATGTTTATGGTGGTGGTAATGCAGGTAAAGTGATAGCCAGCCTCCTGGCCGATACCAAATTAACATTTCACAAAACCATTACATATTAGCAATGCCAGATACTGTAAAACCAAGTGTGTTGGCCATAATCCCAGCCAGGGGTGGTTCTAAAGGAGTGCATAAGAAAAATGTACGAATTGTAGATGGTAAGCCGCTGATTGCCTATTCCATAGAATGTGCGCTAAATAGTAAGTCAGTAACGCATTGCCTTGTAAATACGGACGATGATTCGATAGCCCTGGTTTCTAAACAATGGGGTGCCGATGTAATGATGCGTTTGCCAGGGCAGGGAGAAGATACCTCTCCTATTTTGCCAGTACTAATTTCCACATTGGAATATGCACAGCTACAAACACAAAAACAATTCGATATTATTATTTTATTACAGCCAACTTCGCCCATTCGTACATCCACCGATATAGATAATGTAATAAAAATGCTTTTGTCGCCGGTGGCACCCGATGGAATTATTAGCGTAGTGCCTATGAGCGATACCCACCCTGCCAGAATGTACCATCTCGATGGAAATGGATTTATGCATACCATTTGGCCCAACGGAGAAACACTTAACCGGCAGGAGCTAGCGCCCGTATATTTAAGAAATGGCTGTATCTATGCCGTAAAAACAGCGGCCATGCTAAAAGAGCAAACTTTAATGGTAAAACATAAACAGGCCTATGTGATGGAAGAAAAATGGCTGGCAAATATAGATACCGAACGAGACCTGATTATTACTGAATTACTTATAAAAAAATGGAAGGAACAAACGGTATGAACATATTAATTGCGGAGCCTGAAAACTATAGTCATACGGCGATCGAAATGTATGCCACGGTTGGAAATGTGGTTCAACTACCTGACCTTAACGTGCCTTTAGAGGCAGTAATAGCACATTTTGAAGTAGTAGTGCTTCGTTTAGGATATGTTATAGATAAAGGCATGCTCCAAAAGGCAAGTAAATTACGTTATATCATAAGCCCCACTACCGGCCTTGATCATATAGATGAAGTTGCTGCTGCAGAAAAAGGCATTTCTATCATCTCCCTCCGAGGTGAGGCAAGTTTTCTTAGTGCTATTCCTTCAACTGCTGAATTTACATGGACACTTTTATTGGCATTGCTCAAAAGATTACCAGACGCGGTACAACATGTTATTGAAGGTGGTTGGAACCGTAACCTTTATAAAGGGAATAATGTAAAAGGCAAAAAAATAGGCATACTTGGTTTGGGTAGAGTAGGCAAGCAAGTAGGTGGTTACGCTTTAGCATTTGGAATGGAGGTAATGGCATATGATACCGACCCAAGCCAATTAATGTCCGGGATCAAAATGGCCGCAACCCCGGAAGAGCTATTTAGCTGGTCGCAAATATTATGTATCCATATCCCAGCTCTTAACAACGATGGTTATATCTCGGCAAACTTATTACAACTCCTTAGCCTGGGGGCATTTGTGATAAATACTTCCCGCGGGTCTGTATGGGATGAGGCTGCGGTGGCCACACTTTTGCAGAACCACCATCTTGGCGGTGTAGCAACTGATGTTTTAGGCGGCGAAATGAATGAAGTAACAAGGAAGAGCAACCCTCTTTTATCAATAGCTGGCAAACTGCCGAACCTCATTATCACCCCTCATATTGCAGGTGCCACTTTCGAATCTATGGCTGCCACAGAAGATTTTGTATCAAGGAAATTTATGGCAATTGTAAGTAAATGAATACGATAATTATTCCGGCCTCAGCAGCATTGCGGCATTTATCCATTGCCAGATATAAAAACTGTTATCGCTTTGGCCGTGTAGATAATCCTGCCAGTATTTCATCATAATATCTGGTTTGAACCAGCCATTGGGGTTTTGCTTTGCGAGCCATTCTATTTGAAATGTCGCCCATTCTTTCAGCTCATGGCGTAACCATTCACGCTGGGGTGTTTGTAAAGGTCGCTTAGGGGCAAATGCAACATTTCCACCTAACCACTGCGTGGCCATTTTTCGTAATAAAAACTTCGTAACGCCTTCCTTGTGTTTTCGATGCTCTGGCTGGGCAAAAGCCATTTCTACCAGCCTATGATCCAGAAAAGGTTCGCGTAACTCCACTGACCAAAGCATTGAGGCCCGGTCGTTAAAACGAAGCGCCCTGGGTATTTTAGTGAAAAATATATCTCGGTATTGAATGTTCTGCAACCTGTCTGGAAATAGTTGGGGTACCGGAGTGACTTGCTCATTATTTATTATTGCTATAAAATCCTGGTTTAGCGCATCAGGCTTTATGGGCGATTGATTTGTGCCCTGTACAAGACCTGCATCGGCTTTGAAGTAATAGTCATATCCCGCCCATGCTTCATCTATACCCTGCCCATCCAATAGTACTTTATATCCTTGTTCTTTGGCGGTCTTAAAAATATTACTATATGCAATGGTTGGTATTCCGCCAAATGGTTCGTCCTGGGCATCGGCCATTTTTTGTGCCAAAGCGGGCACATCTGCTGCACGAAGCAATGTTGCTTCAAGCGGCTTTGCGGTACGGGCTATCATTTGTTGCACCCATGGCAGCTCATCATAGTCTTTATTGTTGCAATAAAAAGTATATGCTTTTATTTTGTCACTTTCTGGAAAAAGCTGGTGTACCATCGCCAGCAGTACGGAAGAATCCAGCCCGCCACTAAGATTAATACCCACTGGTACATCCGCCCTAAACCGAAGGCTTACTGCCTCTTTGAGCAAAGGCAGGTAGGCATCTGTAAACGCCTCATCATCTTTAAAGGAATCTTGTAATAAAATGCTGTTTTCAAACTGGTACCATTTCTGCAACTTAACGGCACCGCCAGGTTGGTAGTGAAGATAATGTCCGGCAGGTAAAGCCTCTATTTGTTGCCAAAAAGTTTCGTCAGCATTTCCGTAGCTCCCACTGTAAAAAAAATCTGCCCACACAGCGTCTTTGGGTTGCCGGGGTACGCCAGCCGCCCACAATGTTTTTATTTCGCTGGCAAAAACAAACTGGTTATTAAATGTAGCGTAATAGAAAGGTTTTACACCAAATCGGTCACGGGACGCAAATAGGTTTTTTTCCTGGGTGTCCCAAATTGCAAATGCAAACATCCCAATAAGTTTATTCAACATATTGGGGCCATACTTAATGTACATGGCCAGTACCACTTCGGTATCGCTATGGGTGGTAAATGTTTGGTCTTTTAAAAAAATATCCCTCAGTTCAATATAATTATACACCTCCCCATTATAAATTATAACATACCTGCCATCGGCGCTGGTCATTGGCTGGTTTGCTGCCGCTGAAAGGTCAATAATAGAAAGCCTGTTGTGCCCAAGAGATGCTACCCCGTCTGTCCATATGCTAGTATTATCTGGACCACGATGATGCTGGGTTTGCAGCATGTTCCTAATTTGCCCATCTTTTTCTTGTCCGATTACACCTGCAATTCCACACATAATATCATTGTTTTTTATTAATTCTTTTTTTTTAATGCGTTATTCGCAACTTAATATTGCGGCAATATTTTTGGTCGCATCCGTAATGTCATTGGTAAGCAATTTCTTCCATTTTAAACGTTCTGTGGCCACCTCATTGGGTTTAGTAAGTACTTCTACTATTTTATTTGCTAAATCTTCTTTTTTATAAACCCACACTATGCCATCAAGGTCTTGGAGTGTGCGGAAATGCTGCAGTCCATAGATTTCATGTATCAGGTAATATGGGTTGGGATTGGGGTCAATGGGATAATTTAAATAAATAGCTGGCTTGTTGAAATGTGCAAAATCTAACCCCATTGTCGACCCAATATTTACAATGGTATCGCAATGGAGGCACACATTGGTCAATACCTCAAGATCTTTATAAGTAGAATAATAAGCTTCAAATGAATTCGATGCCGTCTGCTTTTTCCACTCCGGAACTCCAAGCCTTAACAAATCAGGAAACTTGTCACAAACCCTGGCTAATCTTCCACTAGGATCTACCGGGGCGGGTCTTACCAAAATAAATGGCCGATCCTGCTCCGGCAACGAATACACGGCATCAGCAAGGTCCTCGAGGTAATATTGGTCGTTGGCCGAAAGCAAGTCGCCGCCTGAGAAGCAAATAATTTTTCTATTGTCAGGCAGGTTGAAATGTTTCAAAAATTGACTCCTGGTCCAATAAAATTCTTTCTTTCTGAAAATTTCAAATTGAGGTGTACCAGTAATATGTATCGCTTCATCTTTAATGGTAGGAAAATAGGTGTTTAGCTCTTTTTTCATGTAATCGCTCCAAACAAAATATTTGTCGGCTAAAAACGTAATCCGTGATTTTGGTAGGTTGTCCCAGGAATAAACAACAGCTATTGTTTTTATGTTCAATTGCCGGGCGATCGTCATAACAATACCTGCATTGGCAGCCCTTTGGTGTGTACATAGGATAACATCGGGGCTGTGAAGTAAGATTTCCTGGCGCAACTGCTGAAATTGCGGTTGTTTCATCCCTTGTTTGTTGTAGTATTCATCTAGTTTGTTCATAAACGGTAAGGAATATGAAGCTATTTTAGAAAACCAAACAATAAGTTGAGTATAAGCATTGTAAACGACTGATTTTTTTAGTGCGGCGTTATGTTTGAGATTGGTATTTATGAGGTTCCTGTTTTTTACAAGCCTGCCATTTCTGGTAACCCGTGCACGATATGAAATATCGGCACACAATTTCATTATAAAACTTTCAGTTTGAGCCGGCATCCTGATGACAGAGATATCTATTGGATGTACTACCTTTATTTCATTCACCGCATCTTCCGGCAGACTATGTATCAACCCAATCTTGTGCCCTTTTAAATGTTTAATGATATCTGAGTACAAATAATTTCTAACGCCTATCCCATCCGGTGCAAGGAAGTAAATCTTCATCTGGTATAATTAACATTGAGTCTAAATTAGATCACTTTTTACCCTGACAAGGATAAAATTTTATGGGCAAATTTAGGGAATTGACTACTTGATTATTACCTAATTTCCTAATTGTGGGTTACTTACATTTTACTATCATTGCAAAATGTTTGGGGTCTGATTTTCTTTCTGCACAATTCCAACTGCACTTTGATCTAAAAGTATCCGTTATAAAAAACGGCAAACATTAAAGCACCTTTTATTATAATGAAGAAATTACTGTACATCATTTACTGTTCATGTTCGGGAATACACAGCATGTCGAGGCCGTTTTTAAAAAAAGCGATTAAAGGATTTACAAAAAGGCCCAAAGTGCTCGATGTGGGTGGCCGCAAAAGCCCATATACCGTTGGTTTACCCATTGATCTTACCATCTCCGATATTCCCCGTGAAACTAATATTCAAAGCCAGCTAAACCTTGGGTTTACAGATACTATCACTGCCCAGCTCAAAGCCCGTGACAATGTGAAAGAAGTTGTGTATGACGATATGACCAAAACCAACCTGGCCCCAGGTAGTTTTGACGGCGTTATTACAATAGAAGTGATAGAGCATGTACCAGAGGACGAAAAATTTGTGGCCAATATTTCCAAGGTGCTAAAATCCGGGGGATTTCTGATTCTATCAACACCTAATGGCGACCACGTGATCAACGATACCAATCCAGATCATATCCGTCATTATCGGAAGGCTGAATTGGAGGCATTGTTGCAAAAATATTTTTCTAAAGTAACGGTCTATTATGCCGTGCCGGACACCTGGTTTCACTCAAAAAGTCATTACAGTTTGAAAAAAACCAAACCGTTCCGGGCTATGTTGAGCATTACCAGTGGTATTATTTCGGGTATTCATTCAAGGATGACTTATAAGAATTCCAACGTTAATAAAGAACACCTTTTTGCCACTTGTATTAAGTAGAAAAGCCGATGCATATTTGTTTTATTACCGACGAGTATCCTGTGCCTGGCAAGCCACACGGAGGTATTGGTAGTTTTGTATATGCGCTTGCACATGGTCTTTCGGCTAGTGGGATAAGAGTTACAGTTGCTGGTTATGGTCAACATGGAATTGGTTATCAGGACGGACCTGTAAGGGTGGAACCTGTTGGCGGCAGCAATTGGAAGCTGGCCAAATTCATCGACTTCTATGGCAGGTTAAACAATCGGCTGGAGCAAATTCATGCCGAACATCCAATTGATGTGATTGAAGGTGCGGAACTCAGCTTCGCCTGGCTGGCGAAAATGAAGGGCATTAAATATGTGATCCGCCTGCATGGAGGGCATAATTTTTTTACTAAACTGCTAAAGATCCCTACAAACAGGTGGCGGTCCTACCAGGAGAAACGATCGTTCAAAAAAGCAGACCATTTTGTAGCGGTTACACGATTTGTCCTGGAAGGAACCCGCAAATTCTTAACTATACCGGATGGAAAAGCAACGAGGATATTAAGCCCGGTAGACTGTGGTAAATTTTATTTGGCTGATGCTAAAAAAATGATTCGCAATAAAATCGTTTTCGCAGGAACTGTAACCGAAAAAAAAGGCGTTCGGCAACTGGTAATGGCGATGCCGGCCGTCATCAGGCAGTTTCCCAATGCTACGCTCGATGTTTATGGGCGTGACTGGATCATGCCAGGTGGCACCTCATTTATTGCCAGCCTTTCAACCCACCTGACCGATGATATACGGGATGCGATTTCCTTCAAAGGCTCGGTACTGCACGAAAGCTTAGCTGCCATCTATGAAACGGCTCATCTTTGTGCTTTTCCAAGCCATATGGAAACACAAGGCATTGTGGTGCTGGAAACAATGAGTATGGGTAAGGCTGTGCTGTTTTCCTCTAAAGGCCCCGGCCCGGAAACCATCGACCATTTAAAAGACGGATTGATTGCCGATCCTTTTTCGCCCGAAGATATTGCCGAAAAAATCATTCACTTGTTTAACCACCCGGGCCTGGAACTTGAATTGGGCCAAAATGCCCGGAAGAAGATGCTGGAAAAATACAACCTGCCTGTCGTCACCAAACAAAACAAGGAGTTTTACGAACGATTGCTTAAAACTTAAAAGTGTGGGTGAAGTGGCAGAAGGCAGATGAAGGGTTTATTAATGCGCAGGGATCGTTATCAATTATCCATTATTTCATTATTCATTATCGGTGCACATTTGTTTCAATAGCGACCATTACCCTGAGCCCGGCGGGCGCATGGGTGGTATTGGCGTGTTTGTGCAGACGCTTGGCCGGATGCTCGTTCAACACGGTCACCAGGTGACCGTTGTGGGAGCAGGATATAAAACCGACAGTATCGACAACGACGAAGGTGTGCAGGTGGTACGCATCGCAAAAAGCAAATGGCCTTTTGGCAAATTTGTTCAACAGGTATGGCGGGTCAATGCTGCGATTAAAAAAGCCCATCAGCAAAATCCCATTGATATAATTGAGTGTTCTGAGGTTGGCCTGGCATTGATCAAACATATAAAGGGTAGCAAAAGGGTTATCCGCATGCATGGCGGTCACCATTTTTTCCGGCATTTTGAGAACCGGCGGCTGGTGGCTAAAACAGTTTGGCAGGAAAAGCGGTCTTTTGCTAAGGCCGATGCCCTTTGTGCGGTAAGCCATTTTGTGAATGAAGCAACTGCTAAATGGCTTCCTTTTGACCCCGCAAAAACCACGATAATATACAATGGTGTAATGCCCGAAAAATTAGAACTGCTCGCAGCCGGGACTGAATCTGTAATGGGTAGAATTGTTTTCACTGGCACCGTTTGTGAAAAGAAGGGCGCCAGGCAACTGATCCAGGCTTTCGAAATAGTACGGGCCAGCGTGCCTGATGCCACTCTTTGCCTGGTTGGTCCAGATTGGACTTTTCAGAACGGGACATCGTATATAGCCTACCTGCAACAGTTTATAAATGCTGACTGTAAAGCATTTATTTCTTTTATTGGCCCAGTGCCCAATACCGAAATTCCTGTCTGGATCGCATCGGCGCAGGTTTCAGTATATCCCAGTCAAATGGAAGCTATGCCGCTAGCCTGGCTGGAAGCCATGTCGTTGGGAAAAGCCGTGGTAGCTTCCCAAACCGGTCCAGGCCCGGAAGTGATCGTCCATGAAAATGAGGGTTTGCTTTGTGACCCGCATAACCCCGCAAGCATCGCCGAAAATCTGGTTCGTTTATTGACCGACGATGCACTGGCTAAAACCTGTAGCCAGCATGCCAGGCGAAAAGTGCTGGATGTTTTTGACATGAATCGGTTGGCGGGGGAGAATATCGCGTTTTACCAGAAAGTGATTAATGGGCTATAAAGCCTTGTCCTAACATTATTTAAGATCATTAAATCATATTTGCGTAAGCATAAGGAGCCAGGGACGCACCTCCAATCCTTAATCGTTGATTCCACTATCTTCGCCGCCATGGGCACATGGGCACTCATAAAATCCGACTACCGGAAAATAAGAAAATACGGAGAGAATTTTTTTAGCATCGTATTGCTCACCCAGGGTTTTTCTGCCATGTTTCAATATCGTATTGCGAATCGTATTTACTATTCTAAAATCCCCTGGCTGCTACGTAGGTTTTTACAGGTGTTTATGCTGCTTTGGCAAAAGTGGATTGAAGTGACAACCGGAATTTGTATCCCTGCTTCAGTTAAAATCGGGCACTCGTTTTATATCGCCCATTTTGGAGCGATCATTATGAATCGTCATGCGGTATTCGGCAACAACTGTAATATTTCCCAAGGTGTTACCATTGGCGTAAGCGGCAGAGGGGTTAGACGCGGGGTACCCCAAATTGGCGACAATGTCTATATTGGCGCAAATGCGGTAGTTGTTGGAAATATCAAAGTAGGCCACAACGTGCTGATCGCTGCAAATAGCCTGGTAAATACGGACGTTCCGGACAATGCCGTGGTGATGGGTGTTCCTGGAGATATTATTAATTACAAGGGTTCCGAAGGTTATATCTAAAACCGGCAGAAGCCTTGATGAAAAGTGGGTTTGAATGATAAAGAACAGTTGCTTACAAAGGGCGATGTAAAATAAAAATTGACTATCCCGGAGGGGAAAGAGACCTGATAACAAATTATATGAAGTTTCTCGTTGTAACATTTGCCCCGATCATTTATAAAAGCGGAAAGCCATATGCCTATAGCCCTTACGTAAAAGAAATGGATCTCTGGATGCAGCATGCCGGCGAAATTATGTATGCCTGCCCCGAATGGGAAACAGAAGGCGACCTGCTGATTGCCCCGTTTCAAAGCACCAAGCAATTTATCCATACTAGGGTGGCTCCCTTTGATGTAACGACCACCGGGCGTAAACTGGGTTTCATTTTTAAGCTGCCCAAAATGGTTTGGACCCTTTATAAGGCAATGCGATGGGCGGATCATATTCATTTGCGGTGCCCTGGAAACGTCAGCCTGCTTGGCTGTTTTGTTCAGATCTTATTTCCAAAAAAAGTAAAAACCTGCAAGTATGCGGGCAATTGGGATCGGAAAAGCAAACAACCATTCAGCTATCGTCTGCAGCAAAAGATCCTCCATAATACATTTCTCACAAAGAATATGAAGGTGCTGGTCTACGGCTCCTGGCCGGATAAAAATCGGAACATGCTGCCATTTTACACGGCTTCATATTCCCAAAAAGAAATAGTTCCGACACCACCGCGATCTTTGGATGGAGAAATAAGAATTATGTATGTTGGGGCATTCATCCCTTCCAAGGAACCGATCCTTACCATAAAAATATGTGAGCAGCTGATAAAAAACGGCCTGAATGTATTTTTGGAAATGTATGGCGATGGCGGCGAAAAAGCTGCCTGTGAGGCGTATGTTTCTTCGGCAAATCTGCAGGATCGTGTTGTATTACATGGCAACAAGCCTGCGTCTCTGGTAAAATTGGCTTTTCAAAAAGCCCACTTCCTGGTGTTTATCAGTCGCAGCGAGGGCTGGCCTAAAGTGGTAGCTGAGTCGCTGTTTTGGGGTTGTGTACCCATAACTACAGCAGTTAGCTGCGTACCCGAAATGGTGGGTCATGGAAACCGTGGTAAGTTGGTTACGAACAATATGGAAGAAATAATCGCCGCTATTCAATATTATTTCGACAATCCTGCGGCATACAATACTGCATCCCAGGAAGGGATGCAGTGGAGCCGCCAGTTTACCCTTGAAAGATTTGAAAATGACATTAAAAAGATATTAAATGGAACCCATCCGGGTCTTGCAAATGCATAATAACTTCATGCCTGGCAAACTGCCCACCGCGAGCGTCAACGACACTATTTTATACCTCGAAAGTGGTAATGTTGGCATACTGGCATCGCAGGCAAAGGGGATGCCACTCACCATGATTGAGGATGGGCGACCAGTTTTGCCGGACGACAATCTAAAAGACTGTAGTAATGGAGTCGTTGTTCCTGCTGGCTATTCCCAGGCAGTGCAGATGCAATCCGTTCTATTTTTTCTCTTTCCGGTCTCTAAGAAAAGTTTGGAAGATCTTCAATTCTTTTATTAGGAATCGTTACTCCAAAAAGGCAATTTTGCAAAAAATGAAAGTGATGTTCAAATCACTTCGTTAAAAGATATTTCGTTATGCTCAAATGGATGTTAAATGACAAAAGGGAATTGCTTTGGGTATTAGCACATGTGGTACTGGGATTAAGTTGTGCTTTTTCAAAATGGCCTTTCATAATATGGTTTTACGCACTGATGATCTCGTCATTGATTTTGCTGGTCAGCAACCGGAACAGAGATCTTATCACAATTAAATTAATGGTTTACTTGTTGGGTGTAGAACAGATGAATCGTTCATTGGGAGCATGGCCCTTTGTACCTTATGAAATCGGGAAATACGGAACCATGGCACTTGTGGCCGTCGGTTTTCTTTATGGAAATCATACTAATAAAAAGGGTAGTACGGCCGCGGGCGTAGCTATGCTGGTGCTGGGATTCTCAGGTTTTATGGCTTTGCCAGATGGGTTTGCTTTTTCGGGGATAACCTTTAATTATTTTGGTCCGCTCAACCTGGCTTTATGCATGATCTATTTTAGCAAACAGCAAATGACCTACGATGAAATTAGGAATGTGTTCAAAGTTCTGATTTTCCCGGTAATTTCCTTTACCACCATGATCATTTTGCATCAGAGCCAGGCTGAAAGACAGGTGGTATATGGTCTGACTGCGAATTTTGAAACATCAGGGGGGTCAGCCACTAATCAGGTGGCTGTTACGCTTGGTTCGGCATTTGCCATAATGGGGCTGATGTATTTAACTGGTCAGCGAATGTTTAAAATAAAATTTTTGGATGAGGCGCTAATGTTTGCATTCCTTTTCAGAGGGTTACTAACCTTTTCCAGGGGCGGGATGATCACCGGTATTATTGCGCTACTATTGGTTTTAATAATGCCTAAAACGAAAGATATTTGGGCAAACAGGCAAATTGTATTTCGAAAGATAGACCCAAGATATTTTTTATTTGGAACCATATTTTTAGTGATAACATTCCTGATGGTAAACACACTTACAGGAAACTTTTTATTGCTTAGGTATCAAGGTTATAATGAACATACAATCGCCTCCAAGACTGATAATCGGGATCTGAATAATATTTCTTCCAACAGGCTGTATATTGCTGAAAGCGATTTTGCCATTTTTGCAAATAACCCCTTTTTTGGAGTAGGGGTGGGACAATCCCGCTATTGGCGACGGGCATATGGCTATAATATTGACGCCTTGCCGCATATTGAGGTGACCAGAATGGTATCGGAACACGGGATTTTCGGCGTTTTAATGGCGCTTATTTTTATGTTCTATCCTTTCTACCGCATAACCCGGGAGCGGAGTAATTATAGACGGGCAGTAATGGTGGTGTTTTTCGCCATTGCCGTCATATCTACATTTCACGTGGCCATGCGTACCATTGTCACTCCAATATTGTATGGAATAGCGTGTATTAATTTGGTACCCGATAAACTTTTTAGCAGTGACAGCAGGCCTAAATCTAAAGCTTAATAAAACGGCAATACAACACAGTCATTTTTCCTGGGCTAGTGAGGTGTCGGTTTTTTCACTACCGCCTGAATACCAATCGGCCTTTACTTTTTTATCAGTCAGGCCATTCGAATCGTACCCGATATATAGATTCAATATTCCTGATGGTGTTGCCATGCTCGAGGGAATGGTTTACAATTTATCGTTACAGCATATCAACACGGTCGTTACGCAAGCGCTTTCAAACGAAACGGCGGCTATCTTAAAGTTACGGGAACAAACCGCCCATTGGACGGGAGAGTGGTGTCTTTGGATTCAAAAAGGTAGTCAGTTATATATCGTCAACGATCCGTTAGCCAGGTTGCCAGTGTATTATTATCAAACAGCAGCATATTTTTTTGCCGGCCGGCACCTTGGTTTACTGGCAGAGGCTCACTTGTTGGAACCAGACAGGTTGGGCGTGGCTTCCTTTCTGTGGAGCGGTTATTATATTGGCTTCCGTACACCATATCAACACGTTTACCGCTTACCCGGTGGCTCGCTTGTGGAACTTGACCTGACAACCGGAGACGCTAGAGTTGATTTTGGAGCCGCCTTTAATTTCGATGCCAGGAATACTGCTCACATTTCGGAACAGGCAGCGCAATTAGCACATCTTTTTAGGCAAGCTTGTTCACGAATCGCGGATGCCTGGCCGGGTCTGATCAATATTTCCCAAAGTGGCGGACAGGACTCAAGAGCGGTCGCGGTCGGTTTTGCCGAAATGATAAAACACAACCGGTTGATTGCTTCCAGCTTCAGTATGCCTGGTGCGGAACGGGATGCCTTGATTGCTGAAACTATTGCCGCTCAGCTACAGATCCCTTTTTCAGTATACACCATCGAAGGAAGTACGTCATTTGAAGACGAGCTACTGGAAAATAAAATGGGCATGAACTACCTGGCCATGGCTTTCATCCATGATTTTTATAAGAAAATGCTACAGAAAAACAGCAGTTTTTTATACGTAACCGGCGATGGGGGCGACAAAGCCCTGCCTTACCTGGGGGAGAAAAATACCAATCTTTCTATTGACGACCTGGTGATGCAGTTAAGTCGCCGCCATGCCATGACGCCGGTGGGGAAAGTGGCCGGGTTGCTCGGCATGGCTGCAGATGAGATATATCAATTGATTTACCAGGCTGTAAACAATTATCCTGAGCAGCAGATAAATAACAAGAGCATTCATTTCACGGTATACGAAAGGGCAGGTACCTGCATGTATGAGGGTGAAGACAGGACCCGTTATTTTGCCTGGGCCACCACACCTTTTTATGACCTTGATTTTTTCAGGGCGGCTATGCTGGTCCCCGACGTTTACAAAAAACATTATACTATTTACCGGCCCTTTCAAAATTCATTGAGCCGGGAGATCGCCGATATACCCGATGCAAGTGGTCACAGCATCAACAATTGGAAATTTATAGCACGGAAAAGGGTGCAGGAGTCATTCAGGAGTGCACCTCCAGGCATAAAAAATGTCATCAGGAAATTGGGCGGGGTGTCCGGAACTTTAAATAATGGTACGACATTGGAACGCGAGGTGCTGGTGCAGCAGCTGAAAAATCATCAGGGTCTTGCCGGCCTACTGGATGCGGAGGCTGTTGCGGCCTTCTTACCAACCGCTAAACAAGAACAATACGAACACCTGCGCACGGTAATCTTATTAAATCGTTTTTTGAAAGACTAACAAAAATCACACACATGAAGGTTTTAATAGTGCAGGTAGGAACACCTGTAAATCCGGATGACTATAAAGATCAGCAGCTTTTCCAGGAGCCTACAATCACACAAGGCATGCAGTATTTCCGGTATGGCGAGGTCGTGAACAATATGCAAACCCGTGAGAGCATAACAGAACAGGGTATATTGGTCGATCATATTTATTTTACCGGCCGTAAAAATCCACTGAATTGTATTAAGGCGGCCATAAAAATCCGGCAGCTGGTTAAAGGAAAGGAATACGAGCTCGTGAATCAATACTGGGGCGGTATGTCTTCTTTTTTTACGGCATTCCTCTGCCCCTGCGTGTATATTATTTCATTATTAGGCAGCGATTTATACGGACAGTATAAGCAAAATGGGTCCAGAACCCTGATGGGTAGGATGTTGTCTTTTTTCAGCCAGCTTACGATCGTGTTCGCAAGTGGCGTCATTGTCATGAGCGGGAAAATGAAGGAAAGGCTTTGGGTTTCGTCGCGCAAAAAAGCCATTGCCATTTGCGAAGGAATCAGCCTCGCTAAATTTTTTCCGATACCGGTCGCCGACGCAAGAAAGCACCTGGCCTGGGAAATGGAAAAACCGGTGATACTTTTTTTTTCGTCGGATGCGTATGTAAAAAACATGCCCCTCGCAAAAAAGGCTTTCGAAGCGCTTAAGGAAGAATTACCATCCGCGCAACTATTCATGGTGCAAGGTATCCCTCATGCGGAACTGGTCTGGTACTACAATGCAGCTAATTTATTACTTATGACATCCTATCACGAGGGCAGTAATAATAGTATTAAGGAAGCGTTGGCCTGTAATCTACCGGTAGTTAGCGTTAATGTGGGTGACGCGGCTGAAAGACTTCACAACGTGACGCCATCGGCGGTGGTGGACAGCTTTGAGCCCCGCGACCTGGCACATGAGATGCTGAAAGTTTTGCGCAAAAACATGCGCAGCAACGGTTTAGATAAGGTGAATGAGGTAGAACTACCTAATATTGCAGTAAAAATTGTTGGTTACTACAGTAGTTTTCTCAAGAATTGACGATGGATACGTGGCATTAACCATTATAAAATGAAACTGCCGAATAAAGTTTTACTTTTTTGCGTCATCTGCATTTGTTCTATTGGTTGCGACCGGGTGACTAAAAACCTGGCGAAACATCATTTGCAAAATAGGGAACCGATTAGTTATTGGCATAACCTATTGCGGCTGGAATACGCAGAGAACACTGGTGCTTTTTTAGGTATGGGAGATCACTGGCCGAAAGCCGTAAGTTCGGTCGTTTTTACGATATTGCCGTTGCTGGTACTCACCGGGGTACTGATTTATGCAATGAAAAATTACCGCAAAATGACTTTGTCCCAAATGCTTCCATTAGCCCTGATCTTTTCTGGCGGTGTTGGTAATATTATTGATCGAATGTTGTACGACAGGCATGTTACTGATTTTTTGAATGTCGGCGTCGGCAACTTTCGTACCGGAATATTTAACGTGGCGGATATGTACGTTACAACGGCTTTAATTTTAATGGTGGTTTCAAGGTTTCGTAAAAGACACACTGAAGAAAACGTATGATTGGAATAATTGATTATGGTATGGGCAATATCGGCAGTATTGCCAACATGATAAAAAAAGTAGGATACCAGAGCAAGGTGGTTCATTGCGAAGCCGAACTGGATGGAATTGATAAGGTGATCCTGCCTGGCGTAGGAGCATTTGACGCGGCAATTGAAAAGCTGAAAGAGCTCTGTCTGTTTGATGCACTCAACGAATTCGCCCTTGTAAAAAAGAAACCAGTGCTTGGAATTTGCCTGGGTATGCAATTGCTTTGCAACAAGAGCGAAGAAGGAGTGATGGGGGGTTTTGGCTGGATAGACGCGGACGTTAAAAAATTCAATTTTGGCAATGTTCCCGGCGGCGAAAAATTAAAGATCCCTCATATAGGTTGGAATGTAGTAAAACCGGTAGACGAGTCATTTGTGCTGTTTAAAGACCGGGATGAGGAAATGCGTTTTTATTTCGTACATTCTTATGCAGCCCAATGCAACGACGCCGGGCAGAGCAAAGGAAAAACTATGTTTGGATACGAATATGATTCCGTAATTGCCAATGAGAATATCATGGGCATGCAGTGTCATCCTGAAAAAAGCCATAAATACGGGATGAAAGTTTATCGCAATTTTTGTGAATTATAGGTAGCAGTAACAGTGGGTGTGGCAGACCCTCTATTATAAGCAAATGGATTTCTTAGCTGTGCGTCGTAGATGATCTTTTAGATCCAATAGTGAATACAGATCCCGAGATGCCAGAAAATAGCAAGTTGAACCCTAAAAACCGAACCCATACTTCAGACTCTGAAACCTTAAAAAATGCTTAGTAAAAGAGTCATTCCAGTATTGTTATTGCGTGGCAACGGACTGTATAAAACGGTGCAATTTAAAAACCCGGTGTATATTGGCGATCCTATCAACGCGGTAAAGCTCTTTAACGACAAGGAAGTAGATGAACTATGTTTCCTCGATATTGAAGCCAGCAAAAACAAAAAAGAGCCTAATTACGAGTTGTTGGGGAAAATAATAGATGAGGCATTTATGCCGTTTGGATACGGCGGCAATATCACAAGTGTGGAGCAGGTGCGTAAGTTGCTGAAAATGGGGATTGAAAAAGTGGTAATCAATACCGCCGCTTTTGAGAATCCAAAACTCATACCCGAACTGTTTGAACGTTTTGGCGCATCCACCATTGTGGCAGGTGTTGATGTGAAAAAGAACGTTTTTGGTAAGTACGAACTCTATAGCCATGACGGCAGCAAAAGCCAGAAGGGTAATGTGTATGAGTACTGTGAGCAACTGGAGAAGGCCGGAGCGGGCGAATTGCTCGTAAATAGTATTGATTGCGACGGTAAAATGAATGGCTATGATGTGAGCCTGGTAAAAGAGATCTCAATGAGGGTCGGTATTCCCGTGATAGCATGCGGGGGTGCCGGCAAACTGGATGATATAAAGGAGTGTAGCGAAAAAACCAATGCGGCGGCTTTTGCGGCTGGATCCATGTTTGTATATCATGGTCCGCATAAGGCTGTTCTTATTAACTACCCCACACAAAAAGAATTAAAAGGCCTTTTATCCTAACCCCTGATCAAATGAGTGAAGTGAGAAGTGTAAATGATCCTGACTACAAGATCTGTACTAAAACGGTAATGGACAATATTGCCGATCCAACCATAAGGTTTGACGAAAATGGGGTGTGCAACTATTATTATGAATTTTTGGAAAAGCTGGAATACCGGCTGCCGAAACTGGAAACCCGGGATGCGGAGCTGCAAGCCATTGTCGAAAAAATAAAAAGCGAAGGCGCCGGTAAAAAATACGATTGCATTATAGGGGTCAGCGGGGGCGTGGATAGCTCTTACGTGGCATACCTCGTAAAGAAAATGGGCCTTCGGCCGCTTGCAGTACACCTGGACAATGGCTGGAACAGTGAACTCGCTGTAAAAAATGTCGAGAATATCCTTAAGATTCTTAATATTGATCTTTACACGGTAGTTGTGGACTGGGAGATTTTTAGCGATTGGCAATTGTCATTTCTAAAGGCTTCCACACCTGATGCTGAAGTGCCAACCGATCATATTATAGCTGCTACGATGTACGATATAGCACACAAATTTGGCGTGCGTTATATTCTTAGTGGCATGAACTTTCGCAGCGAGGGATTGCTGCCGCCCACCTGGGCCAGGGGTTATCTCGACTGGAGGTACCTCAAAGGCGTTCAAAAAAAGTTCGGAACGAAAGACATCAGTTCGATGCCACATTTAAGCATTTCCAAATTCTTTTATTACAATGTCATTAAAAAAATGCGGATAGTGAATTTGCTTAACTACATGGACTTTATCAAGAAGGATGCCATGGTGGTCCTGGAAAGGGAACTGGAATACCGCCCCTATAGCGGCAAACATTACGAGAGCATCTACACCCGGTTTTTTCAATCTTATATTTTGCCCACCAAGTTTGGAATAGATAAACGGAAGCCGCATAATACCTGCCTGATCCTCGGCACAAAAGAACTGACAAGGGAACAAGCGCTTGCCATCGTTGCAGCCCCTACTGCCCCTGCTGAACTAATTGCAGAAGACACCGAGTATATGCTTAAGAAATTCGGTATCTCGGCGGGGGACTTTGATGCGATTATGAAGTTGCCGATAAAGACAATTTTTGATTATCCCAACAACCACAAATGGGAACTGAAATTCAGAACGGTACTGAATAAGCTTCGCAAAAGGGGCCTGGCACCGAAATAGTGAATCTCACATTTAATCATTAACCTGTTTCAGAATAATGGAAATTAAGCTTTTTATCGAGGGGCTTGGCGCACACGTAAGCCAGATATACACTGGATTCGGATTGCTTGAAGAAGCTGGCCTGGTAAAGCTCTCCTTTAATAAAGGCCGCTTCTTCCGGCCATTGCGAGGTATTGTTTGTGCTGAGTTAAACAACAAACGTATTGTGTACGATTTGGGAGATAATCCTGAAACGATTATGCAGGACTATTACCCGGATGCCGATTTCTACTTTAAAAGAATGGCCCAGCAATCGGTGATGGACAGGTATCCTAAAATTCTTCCGTTAGGTCTTAACTACCCTGTTTTTTCCCCGAGCGATCATTTCCTGAAATGTGCAGTCATCATGAAATCGAAAGAAGCTTTTGCGAGGGCCATGCTCAATCGCTCCGGCCTACTCTCGAATGTTGTGGGCATTAAAAGTGCTTCAGCAAGTTCTGACATTCAAAGCATGCAGGCACTTCCTAACCCTCTGGAAACGCCGAAGGTTATTTTTGCCGGCCGGCTATGGAACCAGGAAACTTCGGATGCGGTAAAAAATGCGGAAAGAAAATACATCAATCAGCAACGTATTGATATCATCAGGTTACTTAAAAATAGACTCGGAGACCATTTTATTGGTGGATTGGTTGATGATGAATTATCGAGAAAGGCAGCTCCTGAACTCATTTTACCAAGGAATACTTTTACCGAGAAAGGCAGTTATGTAAAACACCTGCGCCAATGCGCAATTGGCATTGCCAGCCCAGGTCTTGAAACCTCGGTAGGCTTTAAATTCGCTGAATACATTGCATTTTCAAAAGCCATTATTACGACTCCTGTTAATGCCGTTACTCCAGGCAATCTCGCACCCGATGTTAACTACCAAATCTATAATACCCCACAGGAATGTCTTGAAAAGGTGGAGCTAATGATAGCTGATCATAAGCTGCGGAAAGATACTATGGAGCATAATTTTGCCTATTACCAGCAATACCTCCGGCCAGACAAACTGGTTTGGAATTCTATTTTACAGGTGAACGGGTTTCACGGGTAGCACAAATGTGGGATATTTTTTTACAAGTATATTTTTTTCAAATTACTGAAACGCATGCTTCATTTTTTAATTAGGTTCTATCGGTACATACAGGTATTTGGGATGATAAAGGGGCCAGCACTGTTTCTAAAGATGGCCGCCGGCCGGGATGAAGTACAGGTAAAAATCGATGGTTATGCACAGACCATCCATCTCCGTAAGAGGACAGCAGATATTGAGGTTTTTGACCAGATCTTTATTTCTAAAGGTTATGATATGAGCCTTCCTTTTTCTGTAAAACGGATTGTGGATTGCGGCGCCAACATAGGATTGGCAGCTATTTTTCTGAACGCAAAACATAAGGGATCGCATGTAGTAATGATAGAGCCCGAGGATAAGAACTTTAGCATGTGCCTGAAGAATATCGATTCCTCAACTGCATTTACAGCACTGAAGAAAGGGTTATGGAAAAATAACTGCTACCTTAAAATAACCGACAGCGAAGACGAGAGCTGGGCGTTTAAGATCGAAGAAACGTTGGATCCGCGGGAGGCTATGGTAGAGGCAATTACCATTGATGAAATAATGGCAAGGATGAAATGGGATGAAATCGATATACTCAAAATCGACATTGAAGGTGCTGAAAAATCGGTGTTTGAAGGCGATATCGACCGATGGTTGCCGAAAGTAAAATCCATATTTATCGAGTTACATGACAACCTCCAGCCCGGCACTTCGGATTTGTTTTTCGGGGTCATGAAAAAGTATGGGTTTTCTTTTACGAAGAACAGGGAAAACTGGATTTGCATCAGAAACGACGTTTAAGAGGTTGAATAATGGACTGAATGGAACATTTGCCTTTTTCTTTTCTCCTGATAAAACTATTTAATTGCAGCCTAAACAATATATTTCTTACACCATTGCAGAAACGGATTCGGGTAAGCAAGAGGTGCTGGTGGCACTGCTTCAGGATTTTGGGTTTCATGGATTTGAGCAAACCGATACAAGCCTTGTTGCCAGCGGTTACAAAGAACATCTTGACGAAAATGGCGTTGACAGCTGTTTGCTGGAATCTGGAGTTTTTTTTTCGAAAGCCATCCTGGAGGAAGAAAACTGGAATAAACTATGGGAGTCGGATTTTCATCCGATTATCATTGGTGATTTTTGCGCCGTCAGGGCTGGTTTTCATGCACCCATCACGCATGTAGCGCACGAAATCATTATCACACCTAAAATGAGTTTTGGCACCGGGCATCATGCCACTACCTGGATGATGTTAAAGGCGATGCAGTCCATTGACTTTAAAAAAAAATCGGTCATCGATTTTGGAACGGGTACCGGCGTACTGGCCATACTTGCGGAAAAAATGGGTGCCAGTACGATTGTTGCGATCGATTGTGACGACTGGTGTATTGAGAATGGCAGGGAAAATGTGGAGGCGAACAATTGTGAGAGGATCAATATCATAAAGGCAAACCATCCAAACGCTGCTGGTAAGGCAGATGTGATCCTGGCCAATATCAACAAGAATATCATCCTGGCAGCGCTTAAAGACTTTTCCACTATTTTGAATGAAAACGGTATATTGCTGATTAGCGGTATACTAAAGGATGATATTGCGGATATAGTATACAGTGGCGGAGAAGCTGGCCTTAAAATGGTAAAGTCTACAGAACGAAATGGCTGGTTATGCTTAGCGTTCACAGACGCTGCATGGCGTTCGTTAATTAATTATTAACTAATGCCCCGAATAGCTATTTTTGTTCTCACCGCTATCTACGCCCCACTCTCACTCCGGACTCCATATTTATAATCTATCCACCCCAGGCATGAAAGAATTACTCCTCATAGTAATTGCGTATATGATTGGCTCTATCCCGACTTCGGTATGGGTGAGCCGGTATTTTTTTGGTGTGGATATAAGAGATTACGGCAGTGGAAATGCGGGCGCTACCAATACCTACCGGGTGCTGGGGGCTAAATGGGGTACATTTGTGATGGTGGTGGATATGCTTAAGGGTGTGATGGCGGCCTCGCTTTACCTCCTTCTTCCGATAACCTACCTGGGAGTGGATCACGAAACACATAGAACTAATTTCCAGATAGGACTCGGCCTGGCCGCCATCCTGGGGCATATATTCCCCGTGTGGGCCGACTTTAAAGGCGGCAAGGGTGTGGCCACGGTGTTTGGGATGGTGCTAGCCATTCAGCCGTTGGTGGCCGTTTGCTGTGTAGCTGTTTTTATCCTTGTTTTGTTTCTTACCCGTTTTGTTTCCCTCAGTTCAATCCTTGCAAGCATCGCATTTCCGATATTTCTGCTTCTCATTTTCAGGGAACCTGTTCCATTGTATCGCGTGTTCGCCATAGCCGTTGCTTTATTGGTGATTCTTACCCACCAGAAGAATATAAACAAGCTTTTGAATGGTAACGAAAGCAAGGCACGTATTTTGAAATACCGTGACCGTAGAAAAAACCGCCGGAACTGGTAATCTGACCTTCGTCGTATTTGTCAACTTTAATTTATCCAAATGAAAAAAATGCTATGGTTAGTAGCCCCTTTATGCCTGCTATTTTCGTGTTCCCAGAATGCAGTTACGGGCCGCACCACTTTACCTTTTGTACAGGAAGATCAGATGCAGGCAATGGCCAAACCTGAATACGACAGTTTTCTCAGAGTAAATAGAACTTTAAATAATAGCGACGCAGCAATGGTGAAAAGGGTGGGTCAAAGGATATCAACGGCAATTACAAATTACTATGCGAAAATGGGCAAACCCGAAGTGCTCGCAGGGTATCAATGGGAATACAACCTGATAGATAGTAAAGAGGCGAATGCATGGTGTATGCCCGGTGGTAAAATCGTGGTGTATACAGGGATTCTACCCTTAACCCAGAATGAAAGCGCCCTTGCAGTCGTTATGGGACACGAAGTAGCCCACGCGGTCCTACAGCACGGTACCTCAAGGATGAACGAAGCGGTGCTAACTCAATTAGGTGGCGCAGCGCTGTCAGTGTTGTTATCTACTAAGTCGGCACAAACACAAAACCTCTTTCTCACAGCCTATGGAGTCGGAACGCAATACGGGTCAGCGTTGCCCAATAGTCGCAAGCAGGAACTTGAAGCAGATAGATATGGTTTGTTGTTTTGTGCCCTCGCAGGATATGACCCTCGTGTAGCTGTTCCTTTTTGGGAAAGGATGGCTGCAGCCTCTAATGGCCAGAAGCCACCTGAGTTTATGAGCACTCACCCGGCAGACGAAACCCGGATTGCCAAGATAAAAGAGTACCTCCCGGAAGCATTAAAAAATTATAAACCCGCAAAATAATGTAGAATTGTTGCATTTTTATGTAGTAACTGTTAAACAAAAAAGAAAAAACCCTCAATTTGAGGGTTTTTTCTTTGCAAACAGTTTTTAAAACCGCAGTAAAAAATTACTTTTGCACACTCATTTTTTCAGCTACCTTAATTTTATTTGAATGTCTCAACAAAGTATTTTGGAGAAGTTGAATTTAAAAGAAGAAAGAAACCTGTTAATTCAGGGACTACCTTCTTCTATTGAAAAACAGTTTGCCAAGTTATCATTTGCCAAGAATGTCACCCCCCTGCTAAAAACCAGGAAAATAGACTGGGCTTTGATATTTGCCGTAAACGAAAACCAACTTAATACTATTTTAAAGGATGTGATGCCCGCGCTACACCCGCAAGGGAGGTTGTGGATCGCCTATCCGAAAACCACCTCAAAGATTGCTAGCGATCTCAACCGGGATTGTAGCTGGTACCTGCTTACCTCTAACGGCTTCGAAGGCGTGGAGCAAGTAGCACTGGATCATGTATGGAGCGCCTTATGGTTCAAAAAAGGCGACAATGTAAAAATGCAGCCCGTAATTAATGTCGACGACCTGGAGATGGATTATGAAGAAACACATGCCGAACTGAGCAAGTACACCATTATGCCTCCCAGCGAGTTGATGCAATTATTTGGCAAGAATCCTAAAGCAAAGGTTTTTTTCGAAAACCTGAGCACGAATAACCAGCAGGATTATGTAAGCTGGATCAGCGACGCTAAGAAAGAGGAAACGAGGGTGAAGCGTTCTGTAGCCGTACTCGAAAAGCTTTCCGCAGGCAAAAGAACATTGGCGGAGAAGTAAAAGAATTTTTCAGATATTGGACAGGATCACGGGGAAACTTGTGATCCTGTTTTTGTTTCCGGCAATCCGGCTATTTTTGGGTAAATCCATTTTAATCCCAACCCGATGCATTTAAACGTAGAAATAAAAGCACGCTGTGCGGCACCGGACCAGATCCGGAAAATATTGCTTGATCAAAAGGCAGATTTTAAAGGAACAGACGAACAGGAAGACACCTATTTCAATGTCCCGGAAGGTCGGCTGAAACTTAGGTTGGGCCCTATAGAAAAGTCCCTCATCTTTTACCAGCGCAGCAACCAGGCAGGTCCAAAAGTGTCGGAAGTAACGATGGTAAATGTTACTGATAATGGCGATGACCTTAAACGGGTGCTGGATAAGGCGCTCGGTAAAAAAGTAGTGGTTAAAAAGACCCGGGAAATTTACTTTATCGATAATGTTAAGTTTCACATAGATACAGTACCGACCCTGGGAAGTTTTATAGAAATTGAGGCCATAGATTTCGACGGTTCAATTGGCCAGCAAAAGCTGGATGCCCAATGCAAGCATTATATCAACCTGTTTGGGATTCAGGATGCGGATTTATTATGTGTATCGTATAGTGATATGCTCCTTGATCTGCAGCGGCAAGCATTATAGATATCCTCCATATGTGGGGTTCACGAAATTGCTTTCTCGCCCTGAAAGGGAAAAGGCGATGGCATTAAATTCGAAATCATTGTTAGCCCATCGAACATCACTTCAATCCATCCAACAGGGTAAACATTTTATCTACGAGACCGCTACTACTGCCATTGTAATTATTTACCATGAGCGAAACGATATAGCCGTTGTGGTAGCCGGCGAAACATTTGGTACGATGGATGGTGCCGCTTTTTAACTTCATGCCGTTGTACACCGGCAGGGCATCGTAGAATGCCGGGTACCAGCTCCGTCCCTGTGCATATTTCAGGGCTTTTACAAACGAAAGTGGTGTGGTGCGGTTGGTGGGAGCCAGACCGCTGCCATCTGTCATGTGGATGGCCCTGGTATCAAAATTATTGGCTTTATAAAAACTATCAATCCACTCGAGACCATTATCGGTGGAACCAAATCCTTTTTTCTGAAGTCCGATGGTACGTACCAACGCCTCGCCATAGAGATTAATGCTCTTTTTAAGGAACCAGTAAACGATCGAATCGAGATTAGGGGATGTAAGAGTAGTAATATTCGTGATAGTTCCCACAGAAGTTAGTAGACCTCCTGAGAAGATTTTCGCCGACGGCGGAATTGGCTTTCCTGTGATAGTAATGCCACTCTTTTGAAGGGATCCCGCAATAGCAGAAAGGCAATTCATATCTGCCAGCGAAAATGAGCCGGACACTTTAAAGTTGTTTTCGTTCGAACTGATATTGCCCTGCACCAGCTTAAATGGTGAAAATGGTGCAGCGTAAATGGAAGATCCGTCGCCGGTATTTGCATCGCCAGTCTTTACTTCGTTGTACACCAGTTTTCCAATAATGGATTCTTCGGGGTCTACTTTAATAACAGCTGTAGTATCGCCCTTTGTTTTGCCAGATTTAAAATACAGGTCGTACTGGTTTTCCCGCCAGTTAAGTGCCCAATGGCCGGCGCCATAGTAATTGCCCATATCGCCCCAGGTCCAGTTGTCAGGTATGGGATTGATGTCAAAGCCATCGCCGGTAGCAACTATATTGCCGTTGATGAACTGAATGCCGGATTTTTTTACGGCGTCACTAATCTTTTTTAAAACAACATCTTCTTTAGCTGACGTATACCGCCAGGAGCCGAATGTGGGATCTCCGCTGGCTTCTATCACCAGGTCGCCATCCATTTTCCTGTTGCTGATGCTGCCGGTATATCCAATTTTTGTTTGATACATAAATCCGCTTCCGAGTGCTTCATAGGCAGCGACGGTGGTAAGTATCTTCTGGGTGCTAGCGGGGGCGAAGCCGATATTGCTGTTTTTTTCAAAAACGATCTGCCCGGTTTTAGTATCCATTACACAGATGCCTGCAAGTGCATATTGGAGCTGTTCATCTGCTATGAATTTTGTCCAGAGGGTTTCCATTTTAGGTCCGATACTTTGACCGGGTGCTGCAGAGCATGCAAGCACTAAAATAAACGCTGCAACTATTTTTATCATATTAAAATATTTGGTTTTAAAAATACAACCCAACTTTCCAGTTACGGGAAGTTGGGTTTAAACGTTGCCGTAAGTGGATTGAAAGAGTCGTGATGTTAACGCAAAAATTTCTCCAAAATTTTGATGATCGCCTTCACTTCTTTTTCATCAACCGAAACATGCGGCAGCGTTTCATTCATCGAAGCTTTATTTTTTACCTTCTTAACCTCTGTATTGATGCGTGCCGATGTATGAAATTCAGTAGCGCAGGTTTGCTCGGCAAGCGCTAAGATATTCTCCGAGCGTATGCCGCTACCTGGCATAATGATGATGCGGTCGTCAGCCTTTTCTATTAATTGAAAAATCAGTTTGCCGCCATCAATAGCATTACGCACCTGGCCGCTTGTGAGGATGCGTTCGCAGCCGGTTTCAATAATGTCTTCCATTGCCCGGAAGGGATCAACTGTGCGGTCGAAAGCACGGTGAAAAGTAACACCCATTTCGCCTGCCAGTTCCACCAGTTCTTCCACGCGGTCTTTATCTACGGTGCCATCGGCATTTAAGATACCCAATACTACGCCATCGAATTTCAGCGCCTTACAGATCTGGACGTCAGTTTTCATCATTTCAAACTCATCGCCGCTATATACAAAATTGCCGCCCCTTGGCCGGATGATCGGGTACACCTGAACTCCGATTCTCTTGCGGGCAGTCTTCAGCATTCCAAGTGATGGGGTGGTTCCGCCTTCAGCAGGATTATCGCATAATTCGATCCGGTCGGCCCCGGCCTTCTGCGCCAGCAAAGCGCCTTCCAACGTAAATGCTGCTACTTCTAAAGTGAAACTCATCTATGGTTGATTGGTTGATTAGTTGATTGATTGATTGATTGATTGGTTGATTGGTTGACTGGTTGACTGGTTGATTGGTTGATTGGTTGCTCAGAGGCGGGAGTTCGCGAGTTCACAAGTTTTACCAATTCATCGGCTCACCTGATTACGAACGCAGCGTTTGTTGCGGACCATACATTAACGAACTCGTGAACCCGTGAACTTGTGAACCCGCGCCCTGAAACCCTAAACCCTAAACCCTAAACCCTAAACCCTAAACCTCTAAACTTCTAAACTTCTAAACTTCTAAAATAAACTTGCTCTCATACACCTTTTCCTCCTGGTTGCTTTTAACGGCATAGGTAAAGCCTTTCTGGATGCAATAGCCACCATATTCGCCTTTTTTATTGAGGGCGATAAAGCCCACCTGTATTTTTTTGCAGGCTTCCCGGCCTCTTAATTTAATCATCCGTTCTACGGCTTCTTTGCAGGCGTCTTCGGGGCTTTTGCCCTGACGCATCATTTCTACTACTACGTGACTGCCGCAAATGCGCACTACTTCTTCGCCAACTCCGGTGCTGGTGGCGGCGCCTATTTCATTGTCAACGAAAAGGCCGGCGCCGATAATAGGGCTGTCGCCCACCCGCCCATGTAGTTTATACGCCATGCCGCTCGTAGTGCAGGCCCCGCTTAAGTTTCCGGCACTGTCCAGTGCGATCATCCCAATGGTATCGTGGTTTTTTTTGATTCGCTCCTGAATGTTTTCTACAGTTGCCAGCGGATCGTATTTGGATGTTTGCAGCCATTGCTTCCAGGCGACGATGGTTTTATCCGTGAGCAGGTTCTCCTGCTTGAAGCCCTGCTCTAATGCAAACTGTAACGCACCATTGCCGGCCAATATTACATGTGGCGTTTTTTCCATCACCATCTTTGCCACCGAAATAGGATGCATGATATTTTCCAATGCCATTACAGCCCCGCAATTGCCGAGTTCATCCATTATACAGGCATCCAGCGTCACTTTTCCATCACGGTCGGGCAGGCCACCGTAGCCCACACTTTGATCATCTGGATCGGCTTCGGGTATTTGAACACCCGCATGTACAGCATCCAGTGCACGGCCGCCGGCAGAAAGGGTTTTCCAGGCTTCGGCATTTGCTTTTTTATTGGGTTCCCAGGTGCTGATTACGATCGGCTTTGTAGTAGGAGTAGCTTCGGGTGTACAGGCATTCACAAAAGTGAGTACAGGGGCCGTAAGTGCAGAGATCTTTACGAAGTGTCTTCTGTTCATGTTAGGTGGTTAGGTTAGAGCGCCTGAAATCCTAGTATTTGTTGATACCTGATTTTATCCGGCTTCTCTTATGCGCCAACAGGAGAACTCCAGCCATGATATGGCAACCGTTTTCCGGACAAGGCAAAAAAAGCCAAATTGAGATTTAAGGTAAAGTAAATGGAAAGCATTTGATTAAAAGAATAGCGACGACAATAAATGACAGGAGGTACAAACGTATTATAACGCCGCGGTATGCGGTGTTGTTATAAAGCCAGCCTCTTTCCTGTTATTTCAAAATAACTGTACCTAACACGCCTGTGATCTCGCGTTCAATTTCTTTCAGATCCCGATGAATACTAATGAGTCGCATCTGCTCGTGGATGTCTTTCGTATTTTCAAGCTCCAGCTGGTTTTCATCCAGCATTTTCTTGATGTTGCGGAGCTTGAAGTAATTAACGCTGTCAATCGTATCCTGCAGGCTGGTGTCACGGTTTAAAATATTCATACCCGGCAACAAGTCGTCCCATTTGTAGCTGAGCTCATATGGGAATTCCAGCAGTGATACCGTCATGGCGGCTATTTCCTTATCGTCGTGATACAGGAAAGTTTTATCGCTGGGTGCTATGCCGGCTTTGTACCAGCTTTGGTAGAGGTCAGTAATTTTTTCCAGCAGGGTATTATCAAAATGAAAATGTTCCAGTACTTCAAAAATATAGTCGGCTATTTTCTGGGTTTCGTCGAATGGAAGCTGGCCATACACCAATAAGCTTTTTACCACGGCCCGCTCCTGGAGTTCGTTGCGGATTAGCAGGTTGACGGAATCATCAAAAGCAGGATCGGTTTGGCCTTCTTCGAATGCTGGCTGCGTGTTTTCGGGTTGCCTGCCTTCCGCTTTGGTTATTTTGTCCCGGATAAATTTATTGACCAGGTTAGTCATACCGCCTTCATCCACCTTCAGCAAGGCGGCACATTTGCGGATATAATCCTGGGCCTTGGTAAAGTCTTCGGCCTTGTTAATGCGGGCGATGCTTTCAGCGATACTATTGACCAGTTCACTCTTTTTGCGGCTATCGTCACCCGCATCTTTCAACGAAACTTCCAGCCGGAAAAGGATGAAATCTTTCTTGTTGTTCTGAATAAATTCATTGAAAGCATCTTTACCTATTTTCTGTACATAGCTATCAGGATCCTCTCCGTCGGGTATCAATACCAACTGTACATTCAGGCCTTCTTCCAGGGCCATATCAAGTCCGCGCAGGGCGGCTTTGATGCCGGCAGCATCACCATCGTAAATAATGGTGAGGTTGGGCGTGTATTTTTTGATTAACCGAAGCTGATCCTGGGTAAGTGAGGTTCCTCCGCTTGCCACCACGTTTTCCACGCCGGCCTGGCTCAGGCTCACCACATCGGTATAGCCTTCCACCAGCAGGCACTCGTTTTTCTTGTCCATTTCCTGGCGGGCAAAATAGATGCCGTAGAGGATTTTGGATTTTACATACAGTTCATTTTCCGGCGTGTTGATGTACTTGGGTGCCTTATCGTTTGCCTTAATAATCCTGGCGCCGAAGCCGATAATCTTACCCGTGTTATTGTGTATGGGGAAAATAATCCGTTCGCGGTAATTATCCCACCAGCGGCCGTCGCGTTCATTTACCAGGCCACTGAGTTTCAGGTAGTCTTTATTGTATTGTTTGGCTACGGCTTCTTTGTAAAATGCATCGCTGGTATTAAGGCAATAACCCAGCTGGAATTTCCGGATGGTTTCTTCATTAAAGCCACGTTTTTCTTTTAAATAGCTCAATGCAACCGACTGGCCTTCCTCCGATTCGAAGAGTTGGCGGGTGAAATATTCCTGGCCAAATTTGTTGATGATGAAGAGGCTGTCGGCCAATTGCCGCTGCTGCTGAAACTCAGGACTGACCTCTGTTTCCTCCACCGGCACATTGTATTTTGCGGCCAGCCATTTGAGTGCTTCCACATAACCCAGCTTCTCATGCTCCATGATGAAGCTGATGGTACTGCCGCTTTTACCGCAGCCAAAGCACTTGTAAATTTCCTTGCTGGGTGAAACAGTAAATGAGGGCGTTTTCTCGTTGTGGAAGGGGCAATTGCCGAGGTAATTGGCACCACGTTTCTTCAATTTTACGAACTCGCCGATCACTTCGATGATGTCGATGCGGCTGGTGATCTGTTGTATGGTCTCCGGTGTAATCACAGCTGCGAATATACTTATACTCGCGAAAGGGCAAAGCCGCAATTGGTCGATGGTCAGTTGGACAGCAATGCATTGACCAACTCATCTTGACCAACTGACAAGTGAGTGCAGCCCGATACTTTATTTGCATTAAGTTTACAAGAACGAACCTCCTATGAAAAGAAAATTCCTGATCGGGCTGATAGCGCTTGTTTTATTAGCCGCCTGTAAAAGCCCATCCAAAACAATGAGTTCCGCGACAGGGCCAAGTTTTAACCACCTGGCATTGTTTGTAGTTGACCTTAAAATAAGTGTCGATTTTTATACCCGTGTCATCGGGTTGAATCCGGTGCCTGACCCATTTAATGATGCTAAACATGCATGGTTTGATATGGGTAACCACACGAAACTGCATGTGATTGAAGGTGCAAAGCAAAAGCCCACCGTCCTGCAAAACCATCATTTTTGCCTGAGTGTACCCTCTGTTCAGGATTTTATTACCCGGCTGGAAGCTAAAAAAATGGGCTATGTAAATGCCGGAGGAAAACCGAACGAGGTGACCATCAGAACGGATGGTGTAAAGCAGATCTATTTCCAGGACCCGGATGGGTATTGGATTGAGATTAATGATGACAGGAATTGAGCTGGCGCTTTTAGCGGTGCTCTCCAAACACTCCTCTCAACACATCCGAAATTTCTCCCAGCGTACACCAGTTCTCTACGGCATCAATCACAAGCGGCATCAGATTATCGGTCCCAACCGCTGCTGTATGAATCGCAGCAAGACAAGCTGTTACTTTTTCAGCATTACGCCTTGCTTTCAAACTGGCTAATTTTTCGCTTTGTACCAATCTAATACTGTCGTCTATTTTAAAACCGGGGATGGGTATTTCTTTATCTACAGTAAATTTATTGACGCCCACAATCACTTTGTCGCCGCTTTCTATCTGGCGCTGGTATTCGTAGGCACTGCGGGCAATTTCATCTTGTATAAAACCCTGCTCAATGGCACTGACACTACCGCCCATCGCATCAATCCGGGCGATGAGTTCAAGCGCTTTGGCTTCCACTTCGTTGGTTAGCGCCTCTACAAAATAGCTGCCGGCCAATGGATCCACCGTGTCGGTTACACCGCTTTCGTAACCTACGATCTGCTGGGTGCGGAGAGCGATTCTTGCCGCTTCTTCGGTGGGTAAACTCAGGGCTTCATCGTACCCATTGGTGTGCAGGCTTTGTGTACCACCCAGCACTGCGGCGAGGGTTTGAATCGTTACCCTGGTGATATTATTCATCGGTTGCTGGGCGGTAAGCGTACTGCCTCCGGTTTGGGTATGAAACCGTAGCATCATGGCTTTGGGATCTGTAGCGCCGAGCTCTTTCATCATGGTAGCCCACATGCGGCGGGCAGCCCGGAACTTAGCGGCTTCTTCAAAAAGATTATTATGGGAGTTAAAGAAAAAGGATAAGCGTTTGCCAAATACATTAATGTCCAAACCCTTGTCCAACGCGGCTTTTACGTAGGCTTTGCCATTGCTCAGCGTAAATGCTACTTCCTGTACAGCGGTGCTGCCGGCTTCGCGGATATGGTAGCCGCTGATAGAAATCGTATTCCACTTCGGCAGCTCTTTACTGCACCATTCAAAGATGTCGGTGATGATACGCATGCTTTGTTTGGGTGGGTAGATATAGGTGCCACGGGCCGCGTATTCTTTTAATATATCATTCTGTATAGTGCCTGTTATTTTGGTAAGATCAGCTCCCTGCTGTTTGGCCAGCGCCACATAAAATGCAAGTAAAATAAAGCCGGTGGCATTGATGGTCATGGATGTACTCACGTCCTGCAATTGGATACCATCGAACAGTGCCTGCATGTCTTCAAGGCTATCGATAGCTACACCGGTTTTACCTACCTCGCCATCGCTGAGATCGTGGTCGCTGTCGTAACCAATTTGGGTAGGCAGGTCGAAAGCTACACTCAGGCCGCTCACGCCCTGCGATAACAGATAGTGGTAACGTTTATTACTTTCCTCTGCGGTGCTGAAACCCGCGTATTGCCGCATGGTCCAGAGTTTGCCGCGGTACATATCCGGCTGGATGCCGCGGGTATAAGGCGCTTCCGCCGGGGCCTCCAAAGGAAGCGTTCCGTCAAGATCGCTTGCAGTATAGCATTGTTTTATTTCAATTCCGGAATCGGTATAGCGTTGGGTTTCTTTCATTTGGCAGGTTTTTTTGTCTCAAGAAGGATATGGCAGAATAGAAAGATGAGGTACTGCATTTAATATTTCAATTTGGCTGAATGCTCCGATTTTTACTACTAATTCTGTTAATCATACTAATCTGCCAAATCCTGATTCAGACATCCTATAGCAATTTCTTCGCCTCAAACTGAATAGCTTCCTGTACCAGCTTATTCATGGTGGCTTCGGGGTTATTCATGGTAAATTGTAAAACTGCCTTATTGAGATCCATGGCATTGGCTGTTTGCGGTAGGGTGGCGGCCAATTGGCTGACGATATACATATTCTGATCCTTCATTTTCTCGATGGCGCTCCATACACCAGCGCTTACATAGATCTGTTGGGTGATATTGTGGGCATATTCCTGGCGAATGGTATGGATAATGGCCTGCTGCATGTCTTTTGCAGAATAACCGCTTTGGTTAAGGCTGGTAATCAGCCCTTCCAGCTTGGTGCGCTCTGCCAGCAAAGCGAGGCGTTCGTAAGCACCTAGTTGCAGCTGGCGGGTTTCTTTAGTACCCATATTCTCTCCACTGGCTTCCTGTTTTTCAGCACGGTCCCGGCTTTTCAGCAAGTACCAGGCAAAGAGCGCCACTACCACAGCAAATGCGATGGTCAGAATCCAGTTGATAGTCTCCAATTTTCCGTAATCCATATCTCGTTTTTTTGTCGGGGCGAAGGTAGGGATTGGTTGATGAGTTGGTTGGGGGATAATGGGCGGTTACAAATAAGTGAGGTTAAAAAGCGACTTGTCATAATGTTGTTTGTCATAAAATTATTTTATGACAAACAACATTATGACAACCACAAAAACAGACCAGCACTTTATGGTGGTCAGGAATACGGATACCCCGTATCAGTAACAGGGAAAAGGCTTTCTATTTTATAGTTTCTGGATGGAATGGTGGCTTATCTTTGCCCTTCTTAAAGTAATAAATATGGAAACAATGATTCAACAGCCGGTATCTTTCACAGAAGGTGCTGTAAAAGAGCTGAAACGTTTAATGAATGACGATACTGCCGCTAAGGGTAAAAGTTTGCGCGTGGGCGTAAAAGGTGGGGGATGCAGTGGCATGTCTTATATACTACAGTTTGATGAACAAACCCCAAAAGATATGGAATTCGAAATTGAGGGCATTCCCTGTATTATAGATCCCGGGCACGAAATGTACCTGTTCGGTATGCAGGTAGAATTTGAAGGCGGCCTCAACAGCCGCGGCTTTACTTTCAATAATCCCAATGCCAGCAAGACTTGCGGTTGCGGAACGAGCTTCGCAGTATAAATCTTAATAAAATAATTGAAAAGTCGGGGCGGACCCACGTGTCCGCCCTTGCTAAAAGTTTCAGGAATGCTCGTTAAAAAATTTGGAAGGAGGTAAGTAGTCAGTTGACTGCTTACCTCTTTTTTTTATTGGCAAAAGAGACGCAACGCCGCTTTTGGGTATGTTTGATAGTTATGAAGAAAGTTGCGTTGCTTTTCCTTGCGTCGATTCTGCTGACGGCCATCTTTTCTTACTCGCTGAAGATTTTTCTAAAGGAAAATTTTACGGTGCTTACGCTCAAAACCATGCTGATACCGTGTTTTACGTGGAGCATTCTGCTGATTGGGGCATTTGTGAAACTTAACACGGAGCGACGCCTGCAGTATTTTACCATTGCTGGCTGGGTTTGCGCCATTGGGTCGGCAGTATTGGTGCCTGCTGGTATTTACAATTTTTTGGTGGATCAGCCGCCGGTGTGGATTTCTGTCGTGAGTGTAATCGCCTGCGTAATAATTATGAGCGCTTTGTTTTACACAATGCTGAACAAAGCTGGCTTCCCAATCAAATGGTGGATCTCATACAATGTACTGATCTGTATCAATATGAGTTTGTTTTACCTGTCTACAAAACTGTAAACAGCACTATCTTTTCTTTACGGTCGTTTTCGGTTTTTCAAATCCATCCACCAGCAATTGTAACTGCGAAGCATCTACCGCTTTTTGCTGATCATCAATATTAATCACGAATAGATAGCCGTCGGCACCGGGTGTTGAGAGAAATGCATTTACCAGGTCCACCTGATCGCTTTGGAGCAGTTTGCCGGTTTTGGGATCCCATATTTCTTTGGCACAGAGACAGCCCATGGTGGGTGTGCAAGGGTAAAATGGTTTGCCTTTATAAAATGTTGGGTCGATGGTGGTGCCATGTGCTATTATCTCTGTACGTCCGACTTTGCCAGCGTAATAACTTTGTCGCATAGATGTATTGCGCCATTTCTGCGGTAACAGTTTATCGTATTCCTCCAGGTAAATGCTATCGTCGGTAATCGGCTGGTTCAGGTGGATGAAAAACGAATCGCCCGGAATTTCATTTGGCATCCGCAACTGGATATTGGGTGTTGGGCCAATAAACTGGTTATTGGAAACATCGGTGCTATCAATCCGGAAAATGCCCTGGGGCGTGCTGCCGTTTGTAATAAAATAGGGAAGGTTGGAAGCCGACCGTGCCAGTTGTACAAAGGTTTTCAGTTTTCCTTTTTCATCTTTTATAAAACTGCCATCGGCATTTTGAATGAAGGCGAGGCCAGGGAAGTCACGGTTGTCCCGTTGAATGGAGTAAATGATTTTAGTGCTAATATTTTTTTGATGTTCAAACAAATCTTTAAGGAGGACCCTGTTTTTTTCTCTGAATACCGGTCCCGTCAATTTAATAAACTCATTCATTAACGGCGTTTCAAGTGACTCCGGCGAATTAAATTTGGTGGTTAAATAAACCCGTGCGACCACACTGTACCCGGTTCTGGCTAAATGCGCCAGCATCATTATTATCACTTTTTCATTTTGCTCATCGAAAAAAGTGTTTTCTATCTCTTTAACATACTTCCCCTTGTACAACCCATACACTACTTCCATCATTGCCCGTTTGGTATCCGTATTAATGGCGTGGTAATTAGCAAAAAGGGTGTCAAGTATTTGCCGGGTAGTGTCGTTTTTCAGCATAAACTGGCTGATAGCCCACAGGGCACCCTGGAACTGGTGTTCGTTGGTACTGTCGGGCGTAAGTTTCAACACCGGCAGGATACCATATTTCCAAAGACCCGCTTCTTGTTTAACGCGTTCCTGCTGCAGGGTTTTGGGGCTGTAGAGGGAGGATTTATCGATGGGTTGGGCGGATGAAACCGTGGCCACCGACAGTAGGAGCAAAAGGCAAAAAGCCACAGGGTTTGGATAACACCTGTGGCTTTTTGTGGGGGTGAAAAAGTGGTGATCTTCCTGTCTGTTCATATGCTTTCAGTTTATACTGGCCTCGCAAAAAGCTGTCCCCGCCAGCGGGGAACACAGGTCGGGGCCTTCATATTTACCAGGATGATGCCTTTAGGCCGTGTTAGGTGCTGGTACTAGAAATCAAGTGGCCGAAGTAACAAATATATCCGTCTAATCCGCGACATCCGCCTAATCCGCGTTTCTATCACTCCTTTGCTTTATTAGGCGAGCCATTTTGCCCGCGCTTTATTTCAATTGTTTCCTCGCCGGTTTGCTTTTCACGGAAATCGTTTTTTCAGTGTAGTTAATCTTTGGGCTGATAAAGGTTTCCTTATACAGGTTGATGCCATTTTCTATAATCTTAAGTGCGGTGCTTTTATCGCCAAACTCCTGCACGTTCACGGTTTTGTTTTCCAGCTTTTTGTAGTCTTCGAAAAACTGCCTTACCTCGGCAAAGAAGTGTGGTGGCAGCTCTTCAATATTGTTGATATGGTTCACACTCATATCATGATTGGCCACGGCAATGATCTTATCATCCGCATCGCCGGCATCGATCATCTGCATCACCCCAATGATCTTGGCCTCGATAATGCAAAGTGGTTGCACATTGATACTGCACAATACCAGGATATCTAACGGATCTTTATCATCACCGTAGGTGCGGGGTATAAAACCATAGTTAATCGGGTAATAGAAGGATGAATAGATCACCCGGTCCAGCACCAGCAGGCCACTGGGTTTATCGATTTCGTACTTGGCACGGCTGCCCTGCGGTATCTCGATGATCGCATTGACGATGCGCGGCGCATAATCACCATAATGAACACCATGCCAGGGATGAGCTACTGTTGTTGATATTGAATCCATGTTTTTAATAAAAGCCAATGTGCCAATTAGCTGATGTGCTAATGAGCCAATGTGCGAATGAGATAATGTGCAAATATGAAATGAGCTAAAGAAAAATCCCAATATTCCTAGAAATCTTTATTTCTTAAACCCGGCTAATGTCTATTGAGCGTTGATCCTTGAACCCTGAACCTTGATCCTTTACTTCGCTAGCCAGTAACCCGCCGCTGTGGCAGCGATGCCAAAAAGCAAACTTGCTGCAATATAAAGCAAGAGCGGGGCATATTGTTGTTCTTTAAGTAATAGGAAACTTTCGTTGCTCATGGCCGAAAAAGTGGTAAAACCGCCACAAACGCCAGTGGCTAAAAATACCCGCCAATTTTGTTCAAAAGCCGCGTTGCGCATACTGTAGCCGAAAACCAGGCCAATAATGAGCGAACCAAGAATGTTTACGCCAAAGGTTCCCCAGGGAATGGCGCTAATGGTAGCCGTTTTACTATTAATGACCACCGACACGACATATCGCAATGCGCTACCCAGCATACCGCCGATTGCTACCAGTAAAAGATGGGTGGTATTAATCATGATCAGAGGTTTCCGCTGAAAGTATATTTGAGATCGATCACCCAGTTGCCGTTCTGTTTTACCACTTTTAACACCGCCGGCTTATGATCGTAGGAATTCATGAAGTTGATGATGGTAATGCTGTCTTTTACCACATCTTCGGTCGCAAGAATGGTAATAGACGACTGTTTGAGTTCGTTCCGGTCTTCGCTGCTGCGGTTATGGAACGCATCTTCCATTTTTTCTTTCAGCAATTGCTCGTTCTTCGCATCATCGAGTAGCAGCATCCCTGCCCTTTTAAAATTCCCTTTAAAAACCGCGTCAATAAACTGGCGGCCGGCATCCAGAGAATTTTCTACCGGTGGATAATTGTCGCTACTGCTGCAAGCCGCCGCCACTGTGATAGCAAAAAATATAAGGAATTTTTTCAGGGTCATGCGGCAAGTTAAGGGTTCTGTCAAACCATCAATCCGGAAGCCACAAAGACCATCTGAATTATCTACTTTTTTTCCTGTAATTGAATGAAAAAAATCCCTTTTCTCTGGCACTCAAAGTGCTAGCTTTCCGATTGAGGGATCTTTAAGAATTCTTATGGCAGCTTTGCAGCCTGAAGAAATAATTTGGTGGCGCTATTGCATAAGACAACTCTGTTGAGTAGCTTTCGGATAAATACACACCACATGAATAAAAAGATATTAACCGTCATCGGTATTTTATGTCTGGTAGCTAGCGCGGCTATGTTTGCAATCGGATCCGGCAGTAGCCATCTTACAGAATTAAAAGATTTCTTTTGGGTACCGTTACCGCTTGGGGTATTAATGTTGGTGATCGCAATGCGGAAGAAAGCAGCTTAACGAAATTTACTGTCACAGCCTGCGAAATAGTTTTCAAAGCCAGCATAAACATCTACCAGTCGTTCGGTATGTTAGCCTGTTACCCAAAACATTATTGCCAGTTTTCTTGCGGGTAATATTGAAATAATTGACATTTCATTGTTATGATTACAGGTAGGGAATAAGTAAAATATTAGTGATGCCACTCCTGGTGGGAGCAGCCGTAAATACCGTGGCGCCGTAATCATAGGCTGGGATGCAGGCAGCATTATTGCCACTGATCCTACGCATGCAAAAGATATTGATGCAGTTGGCTACCCGATAGCCAGCTAAAACTGTTCCGTCGGGATCGCTGTCTGCATTGAAAGGCTGATTGTGCCTTAATAGGCCGATGCCCGCTTATCGGCAGCATCGTAAATATGATCATTGCCATTGTGGAGCGGCTGTCCATTTGCCATTTGTACCAATCCAAGTAAAAGGCTGCAGACTCCTAAAATGACGGTTTGATTGTTGAATGGTTGCTTCATTTCCTTTTTCTGGAAAGGAAAAGGAAATGGCTGCTCCCGGCATACACACGCCGCAGAGGTCTTTTAACCGGTATACATTTACAGTAACGATCATTTCAGCAGGTTTTTAATCTCGTTTAGTTTCAAGAGGGCTTCTACCGGGGTAAGGCGGTTGATGTCAAAATTCTCCAGCATCTTTCTCATTTCGTCGAAGGTGGCGCTATGGGCGTCAAAAATGGACAGCTGCAGTTGGGGAGCTGCAATCTTTTTTACCGTGTCCTGGATGTCTTCATCGACATGCTTGGTTTCCAACTGTTTTAAAATATCGTTGGCCCGGTCGATTAATGCCGGCGGCATACCCGCCATCCGTGCCACATGAATACCAAAGCTGTGCACGCTTCCGCCCGGCGCCAGTTTGCGCAGGAAAATGATTTTATTACCGACCTCTTTATTGGTGATATGGTAATTTTTTACACCGGGTAATTTGTTTTCCAGCTCGTTCAGCTCATGGTAATGAGTAGCAAATAATGTCTTCGGCTGGTGAATGGCTTTATGCAAATATTCCACGATGCTCCAGGCAATGCTGATGCCATCATAAGTGCTGGTGCCGCGGCCGATTTCATCGAGCAGGATCAGGCTCCGTCTGGAAATATTGTTGATGATACTGGCGGTTTCATTCATCTCCACCATAAAAGTACTCTCGCCACCGCTGAGGTTATCGCTGGCGCCCACACGAGTGAAAATCTTATCTGTCAAAGGAATATTGGCGGATGACACCGGTACAAAACTCCCCATATGTGCCATCAATGTGATTAGGGCGGTTTGCCGGAGGATCGCACTCTTGCCACTCATATTGGGGCCTGTAAGTATGATCACCTGCTGGGACGCTGGGTCCAGGTAAATATCGTTGGAAATATAGCTTTCACCCAAAGGCAAATTACGCTCAATAACCGGGTGCCGGCTTTCTTTCAACTCCATTTCAAAACCCTCGTGCAGCAAGGGTTTCCGGTAATTGTATTGCAAAGCGTTATGGGCAAAACAACAGAGACAATCCATGATGGCTAATACCTGTCCGTTCAGTTGAAGTGGCGCCAGGTAGTCCTGCAATTCCAGCAATAGCTGGTCAAACATTTGCATTTCAATCGCAAGAATCTTATCCTCAGCACCAGTAATTTTTTCTTCGTATTCTTTTAGTTCGGGTGTGATATAGCGTTCCGCATTGGCCAGCGTTTGCTTGCGCATCCATTCAGCCGGCACTTTGGTTTTATGAATATTGGTCACTTCCAGAAAGTATCCAAACACATTGTTGAACCCGATCTTTAAACTGCTGATGCCGGTCTTTTCGGCCTCATTAGTTTGTAATTGTGCCAGGTAGCCTTTGCCAGTCGAAGAAATATTTCGCAGATCGTCCAATTCTTCATGTATGCCAGGGGCAATCATACCGCCTTTACCAGCAGCGGCCGGCGGGTTTTCAATAATCAGTCTCATGACCTTGTCCGCAATATACCTGCATGGATTCAGCGAATCGCCCATCCTTTTCAGCATTGGGTTGGAAGCCTGTTCGCACACGACTTTTATAGCGTCTACGAGGTGAAGCCCCCGGGCGATTTGCAACACTTCCCTGGGGTTTATTTTCTTCAACGGCACTTTGCTTACCAGTCTTTCTATATCACCACATTGTTTGATGTGTTGCGATAATGCCGTGCGCAGGTCGGTCTCTTTTACCAAAAACTCTACAGCCGACAATCGTTCGTTAATCCGTTGCATATCTTTTAACGGCAATACGATCCATCGCTTCAGAAGCCTTGCCCCCATTGGGCTTACGGTGTTGTCGAGAATGCGGAGTAAGGTCTGGCCATTCTCAATACTACTGTGGATCAGTTCCAGGTTGCGGATGGTAAACCGGTCCATCCACAAATGCTCTTCGCGGCTAATGCGTTGCAGGGCCGTTACATGTTGCAGGTTGGGGTGCTCGGTGTCTTTAAGATAATGAAGAATCGCGCCGGCGGCAATGGCGCCGAGGTGCATGTCTTCCACGCCAAACCCTTTCAGTGAGTGCACGCCAAAGTGTTTCAGCAGGCTTTCGGCGGCATACTGTTCACTGAATATCCATTCGTCGAGGGTATAAGTATAAAAACGGCTTCCAAAGTATTCCTTGAAATGTTTCTGCTGGTTACGTTGGAACAATACTTCGGCCGGCTGCAGGCTTTGCAGGAGTTTATCGGCATATTCGCGGTCGCCCTCGGCCACAAAAAATTCGCCGGTGCTGATATCCAGGAACGAAATACCATAGTGATCATCAGCGCCAAAATGTACGCCGCAGAGAAAATTATTGCTATTGAGTTCGAGTAGCTTGTCGTTGGTGGCTACGCCCGGTGTTACGAGTTCGGTTACGCCCCGTTTCACGATGCCCTTTGCTTGCTTCGGGTCTTCCAACTGGTCGCAAATGGCCACCCGGTAACCGGCTTTTACCAGTTTGTGGAGATAGGTTTCCAGGGCATGGTGTGGAAAACCCGCGAGTTCCGACGATCCGGAAGCAGCGCCATTGTTGCGTTTGGTAAGGGTAATACCCAGCACTTTGCTGGTGATAATGGCATCGCTGCCAAAAGTTTCGTAAAAATCGCCCACCCTAAATAGCAGGATCGCATCGGGGTAACGCTGCTTGATGGCGTTGTGCTGCTGCATTAAAGGCGTATCGGTGGCGGCTTTTGACATGGTTATTGCTTCTCCCGGATTTATGTTGGGGCTGACCCAGCTTTAGTTCCCTGATGGATCGGCATTGGCGACGCTCCGTTCAGGTTTTGTACTGCTATGGAGCAGTTTTCGGACGGCTTCAAAAATAGGGAAGGCAGGCATTGGGTGGTGGTGGTACTAGCAGGAGTTATTCACAAACAACTACCGTTACATTTTCCGTTGGCTGAAGCCAACGGGAATGGATGAAGGAGTTGTTCCGGGATTTAGATAAGGGAGTTTTAACGAAGTTCAGGCTACAACTGCCGTTTAAATCCGCGTGTTTGAAATTTGCTTTCAATCTAAAATGAAGCCATTCCTTTTACGTTGGCTGAAGCCAACGGGAATGGATGAAGGAATTGTACCTGGATCCAGATGAAGGAGTTTTTGAAGAATTTCACGCTAAAACTGCTGTCTGAACTTGCGTATTTGAAATTTGCTTTCAATCTAAAATGAAGCCATTCATTACTCATCATCCATTCCCGTTGGCTTTAGCCAACAGATTCTGATAGAAACAGCAACGAAGACTGAAGCCGAAAACGGAACCAAAACGGATTATAATTTAAGGATCGCATGATCCGGGTGCTCCGGATTCACAATCAACTCCTGCCGGAGCGGATGAATTATAACATCCAACTCCTCCATAGGTATTGAACCTAGCAATGGCTCGCTGTCGCCACTAAGCAAATAGGCATTGCAAACCCCGGTTCGGTTGGCAAATTTTACCATCACGGGCCCCACTACATCAAATTCCTCAATGCTTCCGTTGGCCATTACGGCTTTTCTTTTCTCAATAAATGGTAGTTCGAGTATAGACTGGATCGTTTCGTTAATGGCCATCATATAAGCACCGCTATCAGCTAGCATATTCAGGCGCAAACGTTTTACCTCTTCTTCACCAATAATATGACGACGGGCTAATTCCAAATCTCCTGTATTGATTAATTCGATATCCGCATAAACCATTCCCATGACTGTATTTTTTATTTTCTCAAACTTACAAAATTCCGCCGTTCTGTTTCAGTTTGGTACACCGATTTGTGGAAGGTAGCGATGCTTATAATATGGCTGTCTCAAACCGTTGGCTGAAGCCAACGGTAATGGATACACTATACCGTCAGACCAAGATACTGGGCTCAGCCTTTTATCGGCGTTTTTATTAACATACCGGGGAGGTATCGCTGAAATAGTTGAATAGCCCTGCCACCATCCATTCCCGTTTGCTTCAGCCAACGGAACGGAAATGGAACGGAAATGAATGGGCGCTGTCGATTATTCCCTAATTTACAACCTCATTTCTTTTGTATCCTATGATCAAACAATACCTAATAAACTGTTTCATTTTTCTTGCAGCCTTCTCAGCCCATTCCCAACTTACCGAAGCCACGGCCACCAGCCTGGCCCGCCTTCCATTGCATTGCATTGGAAACGAGTATCCGAATAAGGCCAACCATACCGCAGATACCGAAGCCGATGCCCGGCTGCTGCCGCACGAACTTCACCCTTCTTTCTACGGCTGCCTCGACTGGCATAGCAGCGTTCATGGTCATTGGTTGCTGCTCAAGGTGCTGGAAAAATATCCCAATATCGCCATCAAAGACAGCATCATTCAGGTATTGAATACCAGTTTCGAAGCCAGCAGGATTGTGGCGGAAGCCGGCTATTTTACCAAATACAAAAACACCAAAACTTTTGAACGCACTTACGGCTGGGCATGGATATTAAAACTGGACCAGGAACTCAGATTTTCGACGGTACCCGAAGCGAAACAATGGTATTTGGCACTGCAACCACTGACGCAAAAAGTCGTTGAGCTTTGGAAGGAATTTTTGCCCAAGCAAACCTATCCCAACCGCACTGGCGTGCACCCCAACACTGCTTTCGGTTTGGTGTTTGCGCTCGACTGGGCGCGGGCTTTGGGCGATACCAGTTTCGAAAATGCGATTGTTACCCGGTCGAAAAATTATTACGCCTCCAACACCGCCACGCCGGCCTACCTGGAACCCGATGGAACAGATTTTTTATCACCCAGCCTTGAGATTGCCGACCTGATGAGCAGGGTATATGATGCCAAAAAATTCCTGCAGTGGTTCAATTTGTTTTACACCCCAAAAGGTATTCAGCAAATTACTACCCTGCCATTTGTAAGTGACCGAACCGATATGCAAATCGTGCACCTGGATGGGCTTGCGCTAAGCCGCGCCTGGTGCATGAAAAGCATCGCTGAAAAATTGCCGGCAGCCCATCCGCTCAAAAAACTATTTGCCCAAAAAGCTGCTGAGTTTCTACAAAAAACGCTCCCCAATGTAACCATCGGCAATTATGGCGGCGACCACTGGCTGGCCAGTTTCGCTTTGTATGCTTTGGATTGAAAAAAGGCTATTGGGGAGTAGTAAATGGCTATTGTCTAGTGGAAAATGTCTAGTGGAAAATGGTAGTAAATAGTCGTTGAATAATTGATCGCATATCGCCAAAACATCATACATCGTAGAACACCCATCATAAATCACACATCCTCCATCACAAATCAGACATCAGACATCGGACATCAAAAAATCCTACACCATATCCTCCCTCGGCGATGCTGCACTGGAACTGAGTTTTGGCAATATCATCAGCCGTGATGTCAATAGCCAGATCATTGCGATAGCAAAGCATTTTTCAGCGCATCCTTTTTTCGGCCTTACTAACCTAGTGCCAGCTTATAGCAGCATCACGTTTTGTTTTGATGTATTCCTTATTCACCAGTCGCTGGCTGCCGACGCCATCGTGTTTGATTGGGTAAGGCAGCAGGTTGAAACGGCGCTACCGGCCATTAGAACCGCCACTGAAACCATCAGCGACCAGGTCGCAATTCCCGTATGCTATGAGCAGGAATTGGGTAACGACCTGGAAGCCGTATCATTAGCTACCGGTATCAGCCGTGAAGAACTCATACACATATACAGTTCCAAAAAGTATTATGTGTATATGATGGGTTTTTTGCCAGGCTTTGCCTATATGGGTGAAACCAGCGACCAGATTGCCATGTCGAGAAAGGCCAACCCGCACCGGGTAAAGGCCGGAAGCGTGGCCATTGCTGGAAAGCAGACTGGCATCTACCCGCTGGATAGTTTCGGTGGCTGGCATGTTTTAGGTCATACGCCCGTAGCCATGTTCGACAAAAGCCTGCAGGATCCGTGTTTTTTAAAAGCTGGCCAGGAAGTGTCGTTTTACCCGATGAGCCTGGAGGCCTATCATGCATTCGGGGCTGATTGTTTCACCACTTAAAAACTACATTTTGTTGCAGGTAATAAAACCCGGTTTGCTCGATACGATACAGGATGCAGGTCGCAAAGGCTTTGCCGCGCAGGGCATTAATGTAAACGGACCGATGGATGCCTATGCCATGCAAACAGCCAATGCGCTGGTGGGAAACGACCTGGCCGAAGCCGTAATAGAAATGCATTTTCCGGCAGCCAGTATCCAATTTGATCAACCTGCACTGGTAGCGTTTTCAGGTGCCGATTTTGATGCGGCCATCGATGATGCGGATGTTCCCCCCAATAAACCGGTGCTGGTGCCTCCAGGCGCCGTACTGCATTTCAGGAAAAAAATACAAGGGGCCAGGATATACCTGGCCGTACATGGGGGCTTCGCTTTAACCCCCTGGCTTAACAGTGTAGCCACCAACCTTGTAGCAACAGCAGGTGGTGCCACGGGAAAAAAATTGGCAAAAGGTGATACCATCGCGCTGAAAAAAAACATACGATATGCCGGCGATCAACTAAAAATATTTCCGTGGAGGGCGGATACTATTTCAGCCTATATGGATGCCCATTATTTCTATTTTATAAAGGGGCCCGAATGGGGCTGGCTGTCCCAGGAATCGCAACACCTGTTGCTGCAGGAGCCATTTACAATAGCGCCTCAAAGCGACCGCATGGCTATCCGGCTGCAGGGCGAAAAAATGGTAGCCAGTAATACCCAGGAACTGGTTTCAGCTGCAGTTACCATGGGAACGATACAACTCCTTCCTTCGGGTGGGTTGCTGGTATTAATGGCCGATCACCAGACCACCGGAGGCTATCCCCGTGTGGGCACGATCATATCCGCTCATTTACCCAAACTAGCCCAGGCAGAAGCGGGGGATTATGTACACCTGCTGCACGTAGAACAGCGGATGGCCGAAGAACTTTTTACAGACCTGCAGAACGAGTTGAAAATATTGCAGCTCGCCTGCTCGTTTAAGTTGCAGGGCCTACAGCACCTCCTGTAATCCACCGGTTTTGGCCAAATTTTTCCATGAATTTTGTGCCGACCGCATTTTACCGCACCTTTATTAAAACCAAAATGTACATGTTATTAAAACAGTTCTCGAGACTCCTCCTCACACCAGTTATTTTCTTTTTATGCCAACAGGCTGGTTTTTCCCAGCCCGCTAAAACAGCTCCAAAAAAGTATACGAGTATTTTGTGGGAGATCACCGGTAAGGGTAATACCAGGCCTTCCTATTTGTTTGGCACTATGCACGTGAGCAATAAAATGGTGTTTAACCTCGGGGATTCTTTTTATCATGCTATAGAGTCGGTTGAGCGGGTTGGGCTCGAATTGGACCCCGGTTACTGGCAGGAACATTTTTCTAAAAAAGGAGCCGGCGACATGGGTTCGCTATATAGCATGTTCGGCAGCATGGACCGCGACAATCAAAACAGGAGCCTTACCAAGTCCATTTTTTCCATAGACGCCCAGGAAAAGAAGATTGAACGTACCATGGCCATGGAACCCACTATGATCAATTCGTTGCTGTACCGCAAAAGTGAATACAACCAGGACCAGGAAGAAGACACTTACCTCGACATGTACCTCTACCAGATCTGCAATAAACTCAATAAACAAATTGTCGGCCTTGAAATTATCGACACTTCGGAGCGATTGATGAAGGAGGCTCAACTGGCTATGCGGGATGAAAAAAGCACAAGCAGCAATGATAACGGTTATGCGTCATCCAGTAAAATTGAGGACGCCTATAAGCGTGGAGACCTCGACTTGCTGGACAGCCTCGACCGGATCGCGATGCCCAGTAAAAAATACCGGGCCATTTTTCTTGACCATCGCAATGAGATCCAGGCCAAAAGCATTGATTCCGTTATCAAACTTCATAAAACAATTTTCGCCGGCGTAGGCTGTGCGCACCTGCCGGGCGAAGATGGCGTGATAGAGATATTGCGCAGAATGGGCTATAAGTTACGCCCGGTGAAAATGAATGAACGCAACAGCACCGAAAAGGACCGGATTGACAAGATTCGCTTTGCGGTAAAATTTGCGACCCAGTATTCCGCAGACAGTGTGGTAAAAGCAGATGTGCCAGGCAAGTGGTATCGCTTTGAAAAAAGTGGGAATGTGCTCCAGTTTGCCGACCTCGCCAATGGCAGTTATTATATGTTGGGCAGAGTGCCTACCGCTGCCTTGTTTCAGGGCCAGACTACCGCAGATGTATTACACAAGGTAGATAGCATGTTGTATGAAAATATTCCGGGCAAAATCATCAGCAAAACCGCGATCGAAAAAGACGGCTACAAAGGCTTTGACATCACCAACCGAACCCGGCGCGGTGATGCCCAGCACTACCAGATATTTGTTACACCTTTTGAAGTGATCATGGCCAAAATGAGTGGTAGTACGGATTATGTGCTGGAAGGCACCGAGGCGACCAGCTTTTTTAAATCCATTTCCATTAAACACCTGGAACAAACGCCACCACTTCGCTTTATGCCATCCTGGGGTGCATTTTCGGTAAACTTACCGCACTATCCTTTTATCCAGTCCCGCATTGATGATGGCTCGGAAATGCCGGTGGAATATGAAGCAACCGATGTTCAGAAAGGCATCCATTACAGCATCATGAAAGAGACCGTGCAACGTAGCGGCTATCTGGAAGAAGATACCTTTGAGCTGAACCTGCTTCACGAAAGTTATATGAGCAGCAAAGTGTTTGAAAAAGAACTGTACCACAAATTCATCCGCCAGAATGGTTATCCTGCCATGGAAGCCAGCTACCAGTTAAAAGATGGCAATTATTCCATTGTGCGGTACCTGATTCAGGGGCCGCATTATTATGCCATCATCGCCGAACAAAAAAAGCCATTTGCCGGTACACCAGAGGCGTTGAGCGGTTTCGCCATTGAACAGTTCCGGTATGCCGCTGCAAGTTTGCAGAAAGACACCTTGTTTGGCTACACTTTTATGTCGCCGGTATCAATGCCCTACAAAGGCAATGCTACCGATCTGGATCTGTTGTATCGGGCACTTGAAAAAGAAAATAGCGGAATGAAAGATCTCATCAGCCGCCTCTCAGTAGTGTCGTTGCAGCATGATAGCACGGGGGAAAGCATCAACCTCTATGGAATAAAATTTCCTCCTTATACTTATATGAAAGATAGCACCAGGTTCCGGGAACAACTGGATGAACTTTCAAAAGCCGACAAGAACGCTACCTTTTTTGAACGTCGGAAAACCTTTGCAAAAAAGGCTGGTTGGGATATCAACGAGACCTGGTATGGAGATACAAATAGCAGTCGTGAAATACATTATAAAACTTTCTGCAAGCAGGGTGTTGTTATCGTAATGAAGCAATACCAGGATACACTTACATCGGCAAGCAGATTCTCCCAAACCGTTTTCAATAGTTTTTCACCGGCCGATTCCATAATGAGTATTGATCCGCTGCAGCCAAAAGGACCATTGTTTTTTAAAGAGTATGCCAGCACCGACAGTACCATACATGCGCGTGCATTGTCTAATCTCTCCGGCATGACCTTTACAAAAGAGGAAGTGCCGCTGGTTGAAAAATCGCTGGCATCTTTAAGTTGGGGCCAGTCCAATTACCTGGGTATCAAAAAGCGGTTCATTGCTTCGCTGGGAAGAATCGAAGATGTTGCTGCTACTGAACTGCTTGTGAAACTATACGCCCGGGCAAACGATACTGCTTTTTACCAGGAAGAAATCCTGAGCAGCCTTTTGAACCAGAAAACCCAGGCTTCGTTCAAAGCTTTTGAAAGCCTGGTTACCAGCAATCCACCCGTGGAAGTGAATACCAATCTGGATAAGGATGCCGATGCGATCAAGGACAATGAAATGACGAGCCTGGAGTTTGGTGGCGGCCGGCAGAAATACAGTTCCTATAAGAACAATAATTCTGGTGGGTGGGATGATTTATCGGATACGATGCAACTTACAAAAGCCGTGTTGCCCAATCTGCTCAACCTCATGAACCTGGATGATTATAAGGAAAAAGTACAGGACCTGCTTTTGCAAATGACCGATAGCGGCTTTGTTTCGGTTACTGATGTTAAGCCATATTACACCAAATTTTTATTGGAAGGAAAGCATTGGTACAAGAAAGCCGTGGCCCAGGAAAATGTAGATGGCATGAAGAAAAAGGCCAGGGAACTGAACAAGGAAAATAGTGAAAAAGATGACGATGATGTGAGTGGGTACAGTCGTTTCGGAAATGGCCGCAATAACGAAGGCCAGTTTAACGACTTATACGAACACCTGGTATTGCTCACTCCTTTTTACGAGACAGAACCGGCGGTAAAAGAATTGATGCAACAGAGCTTTAGCCTGCAGAACAAGGAGTTCAGGTATAAACTGATGAAACTAATGATTCGCAAAAAATTGTCTCCGTACCCTGATTCACTCCTGAATTTTTTCGCGGCCGACGAAAAGATCAGGCGCCGGCTGTACAATTTTCTGAACAATGAAAACCAGCTGGAAAAATTTCCCAAAGCTTATAGCCAGCCGCTGGATATGGCAAAGTCAAGATTGGCGGCGATGGGCAGCAGCAAGCCGGATACGGTGGCTTATGTTGGCTTGCGCAGCTTCGACTGGAAAGCGAAAAGAGGCGAGATGTATTTTTTCAAGTATAAGATGAAAAAGGAAGATAAATGGAAATGGGCGATGGTGGGATTATTGCCAGGCGATAAAAAGGCTACATGGGCTACCGACGATAGCTTTGATGAATTGCTGAAACGTAAAGTGGATGAAGGTAAAAAGACGGATGAACAAATGAACACGATCTTAAAAGAAACCCTGTACAGCCAACGGCCCAGTGCCACGAATTTTTACAAGGAGGAAGAGGACCAAAGGCGTTTTCTTTTTTGATGAATCCACAACGTACATTGATCGAAAGAAAACATGCAACTAACAATAGACCTCAACTGCGATATGGGCGAAGGCATGCCAACAGATGAATTGATCATGCCGTTCATTTCTTCCGCGAATATTGCATGCGGTTATCATGCCGGAGATGCAGACACGATAAAAAGAACGATCGGATTATGCCTGGAGCACGGGGTCGCTATTGGTGCACATCCATCCTTTAATGACAGGGATAATTTTGGCAGGACAGAAACGCATTTGAGCGACGATGCGATATATGAACTGGTGAGTGAGCAATTGCATTTTTTTAGAACGTACGCGGGGGAAATGGGTGCCACTATACGCCATGTTAAGCCACATGGTGCCTTGTACAATATGGCAGCGAGAGACCAGAATCTGAGCCGGGCAATTATGCGGGCGATTAAAGATGCGGATCCGGGCCTGGCATTGTACGGCCTTTCCGGCAGCTGCATGATTAAAGAAGCTTTTGGCTTCGGGCTGAAAATTGTGCATGAAGTTTTTGCAGACAGGACTTATCAGGACGATGGTTCCCTTACGCCACGATCGCAGCCTGGTGCGTTCATTGAAAGTGATGCGGCCGCACTACAGCAGGTACTTCAAATGATCCATCACAAAACAGTCACCACACGGTCTGGCAAAATAATCCCGATACAGGCAGACAGTGTTTGCATTCATGGCGACGGTGCAAACGCCGTTGCTTTTGCCAAAACGATTCATGACCATTTAAAAGCCCATCACATTGACATCAAAACTGCCTGGTAACAAGTACGCGGCAGGTATCGGTGCCGCTTTCCTGATGGCTACCTCAGCCATAGGGCCGGGGTTCATTACGCAATCTGTGGTGTTTACCCAGCAACTGTTTACCAGCTTTGCATTTGTCATCCTTATTTCCATCGTTCTTGATATTGCCGCGCAGCTCAATATCTGGCGGATTATTTGTGTGAGCGGACTAAGGGCACAGGACCTGGCCAATAAAGTGCTGCCGGGTGCTGGCTACGTACTCGCCATACTCGTGGTGTTGGGTGGTATCGCTTTTAATATTGGAAATATCGGCGGCTGCGGCCTTGGCGTCAATGTGATGACTGGGATGGATACGACTTATGGGGCGATCATCAGCGGGGTTATTGCTTTATTCATTTTCTGGTTTAAAGAGTTCGGCAAAAGCATGGATCTTTTTACTAAAATTTTAGGCGTGGTGATGTTGTTGCTGACTTTGTATGTGGCGCTACAATCGCACCCGCCCGTGATGGCCGCAATAAAACACAGTATCATGCCAGAAAAAATAGATGCCCGGTCAATTGTGACGCTAGTGGGCGGTACAGTAGGAGGTTATATCAGTTTTGCCGGTGCCCACCGCCTGTTGGATAGTGGAACAAAAGGTGTTGCCGCGTTGCCTCAAATAACCCGGGGCAGCGTTTTGGGTATTGTGATGGCGAGCGCTATGCGGATCCTGTTATTCCTTGCGGCCTTGGGCGTTGTGGCAGCTGGCGTGGTGCTTAGTAATAGCAATCCTGCAGAAACCGTGTTTAGCACTGCTGCCGGCAATATCGGTCGTGTCATTTTCGGATTGGTATTATGGGCTGCCGCTATTACCTCTGTGGTAGGAGCGGCCTATACTTCTGTTTCATTCCTGCGTTCCTTTCATCCATGGCTGGAGGCAAATAACCGGTGGTTGATTATTGGGTTTATTATTTTATCTACGGTGCTATTTGTACTGATTCAAAAACCACCCAAAGAGATTCTTGTTATGGTAGGCGCGCTGAACGGGCTGATATTACCGGTATCGTTGGGGCTGATGCTATTGGCATCGCACCGTCGCAAACTTTTTGGAAATTATCAGCATCCTTTGTGGCTGCGCATTGCAGGCTGGGCGGTTGTTGTGTTGATGGGGTGGATGGGGGTTGTGGCATTTACGTAAAATTGGCCGACCCGATTGCCTGTGCCTGGATTGTCGCATAGCTATGATGTGCTTTTGCCAAGCAGTCGAGGTCTCCAAGGGAGTTTTAAATAACTGCCATGAAGTTCGGGCTCGGCGGCAAGCAGAAAAGCAGCTCCCGGAGAAACACTGAAGCCATTTTCTATAACAGACCATTATAAAAGCCTAAAGAGAGTTTTATATTACAAAAGCACCGCTCCATTCCGGGAGGTTTCCAAAAGAAGGTTAGTATTGGCTCAGGCACAATTATATTAAACTTGTACTCCTCCTCCGTCTCAAGCAGTTCGGTATTTTTCTCATTACGGTATGCTAGAACGCCTTACAAATGCACAAATCGGTGTTCCAAACTGTCTACTGAGGTATACAAATGCATAACCGGAGGCTACAAACGGGCAAGTGGATAATGCAGGCTAACGGAATAGTACAGTCAGATAAAGGAAACTGCAGATAGAAACCTGCGTTTAATAACTGTATTGAAGAACACCTCAAATAAATAGCAACAACTGATAGTTCCTATTCTTAATTTGTTGTACATAAAAATTACCTTAGTTCATGTCCAGTTCTTTTCGGTATTGACGCGGACTTGTTTTTTTTACGATCTTAAACGACCGGTTAAAGTTGGATACATTATTGAACCCGCAACCATAGGCGATCTGCGTAATGCTTTCGTCCGTATTGTTTAATAATTTGCAGGCATGTCCGATCCTTATTTCATTGATGAATTGAGTGAGCGATTTTTGTGTACGGGACTTAAAGAACCTGCAAAATGCATTGGGGTTCATGGCGGCAATATTTGCTACGTCCGAAAGAAATATCTCTTTGGTAAAATTCTTCATCAGGAACTCATACACATTATTCATCCTTTCGTTTTCCCTGTACTGGAAATTATTGGTGTAATTATGGCTGGCCAATAAACTGTATTCTTTGCAACTGCTTAATAATTCAATTATTTTCAACAAGCTGATGACTTGCGGAATCCCCTTTTCATTGCATGATTCCGTAAGCAGGGCAGTCAGTTTCAGTTTCGATTCGCCACTGAAAAACATTCCTCTCTGCGCCTTGATAAACAGGTGTTCTATTTTTTGAAGATCGCCGAAAGCAGCGAATTGCTCTAAAAATAATGTAGATGAAATAAATAAGGAAAGGGAAACTGCTTCCGTTTTTTTATTTTGGGTATCCGCAAACTCACTGTTGTACCAAACATGCGGAATATTTGGGCCAATAAATACGAGTTCATTTTCTTCAAAGTGATCAACAGAATCGCCAATGATCCGTTTGCCCGAGCCTTTAATGATCCACGCCAGCTGGCATTCATCATGAAAATGAAACTCAGTTGAAAAACTCGAATGGTTAACCTCCCTTATGAAAAAAACATTGCCGGGGGCGATGACAGCGGAAACTGGTTTCATAGCAGTAGTTTAAATTGGAAACTTAAAATGGGTCAGCCCAAACAAAGCTGAAAGAGTAATTTTTTCGCAGAAAGGTATTATAATACTATTCTGCATGCTAATTTATCATCGAAACTTACTAATTTATCGGAAGTAGGCAAGGCAAGGAGTCATTAATTTTAGTGCGTCGCGATTGCTGTTTTTTCTTTGATCTATTTCTTTTGTAGAAGAAAGTATGTACACAGAGAAATGGAATCAACCAATTGATAAACTTATTAGATAGCAACATAATGAAACTGATAAAACTCTTTTTTACCTGCCTGGTCATTTTTCTATGTGTATCATTTTATGCTGCCGCGCAAAAAGTAAAAAAAGCAATGATCTTCTCAGCAATTAAAGGCACAATTAGCAAGGCTGACTCTGTGATGCCTGGAGCAGGAACTATGTCCGTTAAACCTGGAGATGGAGATATCGCCAGTTTTAAGATACTATCATTTAAAAATGGAAAGCTGGTTGTGGTGTTTACACCGGCGACGAATTTTACTGGCATAACGAGGGCAACATTATGGGTGAGCAACGCGGCAGGCATGCGTATCAGCGAGATCAATCTTATAGGTCTTAGTACCAAAGGATTGGAAGGAGAAAATGAAGCCCCGCTATCAGTAATCGTTCCCGCATTGGGCTACCAAACAAATATAGGCTGGCCGGGCCTGGCCAATCATAGCCGGCCGGAATTAATGGGTGATGAAATACCTTATTCGCTGTTCCATAAAGCCGGAAAAGGAAAAGTTGAAATGATACCTGTCGCAAGGTATTCACCAGATTTTGAATTGCCATTTGGCTACTATTTTGATATAGCAAGTGAACCCGCAAAGCACCGGGTAGGTAGTCTGGCGCTCAGTGGAGCCTACCCGGAACATCAAACATTATTTCCTGCCATCGCAAAGGGTACAAATGCATTTGATCCGGGTGACCATGCATTTGGATTTTTTGCTACAGGCCCAACCCATACGGCCTATTCTGAAGATGCATGGAATTTGATGTATTATCCGGGCAATGCAGTGCATGCTACAAGAATTTATCCGTTGAAAGATGCAGCTGGAAACCTTGTCAGTAATACCTATCTGCTTTGTTTTGAGGAAGCAAAAAACGGAGACTACAATGATTATGTTTTTTTAGTTAAGAATGTTACACCCGTTACTGCTGATCCCTATACAAAATTGTTCAATGGGAAAAACCTGGACGGGTGGCATAGCTTTTTGAACGGGATCGGTGCAAATACAGACCCGGAAAATAACTTTAGGGTAGAGGATGGTGCATTACACGTGATCGGTAAAAACCTGGGGTATGTGATAACGGATAGCGGCTTCTGGAATTATGATCTGAAGGTTGATTTTAAATTTGGGGAAAGGAGATGGATACCACGGGATACTGCAAAACGGGATGGTGGCATGTGTTATAATATACCCATGAATGAGCCTGATTCCATCTGGCCAAAATCAATTGAATTCCAGATACAGGAAGGCGATGCGGGCGATTTCTGGCTGCTTGGTTTTAGTACCATTAAAGTGAATGGTGTTCAAAATAAGGCCGCTAACCATACCCGTATGATGAAGGTCCAGGACGCGGAAAAACCAACCGGCCAGTGGAATACATTGGAATTGATCTCTTATAATGGCAAATGCGTTCAAGTGGTTAATGGCGTTGTAGTTAATGTAGGGGAAGACGCGAGTGTAAAAGGCGGACGAATTTTGTTGCAATCAGAATATGCCGAAATTTATTATCGAAATGTGAAGATCAGGAAACTGTAGCCCGGGATTTATTTTATGCCTGTGAGTACGTATACCCGAAGAATGACCGAAACAAAAAATATCGAAACACCCTGATTGTTATATGAAAAAATACCTCCTTAGTCCTGCTTTCCTGTTGATCAGTTTTTTTGCAATCGCACAAAGAGGTGATCCTACGCTAACAGAGATATGGTCGCCTGTTCCCAAACTGGTAACACCGGGCAGGTCAGCCACTAATGCACCTAATGATGCAATCGTTTTATTCAACGGCAAAAAAGATACAGCCAACTGGGTGACTAAAGATGGCAAACCTTTCAATTGGAAAGCGGGTGATGGTGACCTGACTGTTGTGCCGTTTGCAGGTGATCTTCGTACCCAACAAAGTTTCGGCGATTGTCAGTTGCATATTGAATGGAAGACACCTGCCGAGGTCAAAGACAGCGGCCAGGGGCGTGGAAGCAGTGGTATTTTTCTAATGAGCCGCTATGAACTGCAGGTACTGGATTCTTATAATAATCTCACTTATTCCAACGGGCAGGCAGGCAGCATTTACAAGCAGCATATACCAATGGTAAATGTATGCCGGCCGCCGGGTGAATGGCAGAGCTATGATATTGTTTTTATAGCGCCACAATTTTATGCCGACAGTATGCTTCGGTCTCCCGCACGCATGACCGTGTTCCAGAACGGGGTATTGATACAAAACAACGTTGAACTTTGGGGACCGATGAAATTTGTTGGTGTGCCCAAATACGAGAAGCACGGAGTAAAAGAACCGCTGTTGTTACAGGATCACCATAACCTGGTAAGTTTTCGAAATATATGGATCAGGGAATTGTAGAAAGTTGTCAGTAATGAGCTTTTAAAAATAAACTATCTGTTAGGTAATGCAATGTCATAATGAAACTTCCTGTAGCGATTTCCCCAAAAAATGACATTTTCCTATTGGTAAACAATCTTTTTAATGTATTACTTGCTGACCTAGATTTTGCCCAAAATTTAATCGATGGACTGTTGTAGAAAATATTTAAGCGGTACCTGCACCCAGATTAGTTGAATCGAAAATGCCCCGCATTGAATGCAGGGCATGTGATTCATCAGTCTGCCTATGAATGATTTGGAATCAGGATGATATACGACAGTTTCAAACGAAAGGTTGCCTGGGGAAATTAAAAAAGCCACCGTTTGCGGTGGCGACTTTTTTAATATAATCAATCAATAGACCCCAAATTGCCTAGGACATCTTTGAGATCCTGGCTGGTTGTTTGATGAATTTTATTTCACAAATATCCGAATGCCTGCCATTGAATTATGGAGTTTGCTCGTCGCCGAGGTTGCCTAGACTCAGTGTGTAGCCATACACATAGGCTTCAGGGGGGTACACTCCTTTCAGTCGCACTGCACCCTGTGAGCTGTTTAAAGCGGCTTTTAAAGTTTCGATCGAGGTCACGGTCATGCCGTTTGCCTCAGTTATCACAAATCCTTCCTGGATCTTACTGGTTCTCAAAGCGCCTCCAGTAATCTTTTTTACGAGAACACCACCATCGACACCCACGGCGGCAGCTTTCTTTTTATCGAAGGTTTCGAGCTCGCCGCCCAGCTTATCGTTCAGGTTGGCGGCATTATCGTTTTTCACAATTTCGTAAGTGCCGCTCTTGTTGGTAAGTGTGGCATTTACGGTATAGTCTTTACCATCCCTTTTATAGCCTACTGTAATTTTATCACCTGGTTTATAATTGGCAATCTGTTCTATCATTTCAGAAGAAGTCGCCACTTTAACACCATTGATGGCCGTTACGATATCGTCTTTCTTAATACCGGCATTTTTCGCCGCACCTTCATTGGCCACATCCATTACGTGAACGCCTTCACCATCTTTGATACCCAACTCTTTTTTCTGTTCATCGCTCAGGTTCTCGTTCGGGTAACTGAGGTTAAGGTAGGCCCGCTGCACAGCACCATACTTTTTCAGATCACCTACTATTTTCTTTACAATATTCACCGGGATCGCATAGCTATAGCCTGCATAAGAACCGGTAGGAGAGGCAATGGCAGAGTTAATGCCGATAAGCCGGCCATCGGTGTCCACCAATGCACCACCACTATTACCCGGATTTACTGCGGCGTCTGTTTGTATGAATGACTCAATGGGAGAATTGCTTTTCCGGGCGTTGATGCCGATATTCCTCGCCTTGGCGCTGATGATACCGGCTGTAACGGTTACATCCAGGGTTAGCGGATAACCGATTGCGAGGCACCATTGACCGAGTTTCACCTCATCGCTATTTCCCAGCACCATATAAGGGAGGTTGGTTCCTGCAATTTTCAACACTGCCAGGTCGCTGCTGGGATCTGTACCAACGAGTTCTGCTTTATAGATCTGTTTGTTGTTCAATGTTACATTGATCTCATCAGCATTTTCAATCACGTGGTTGTTGGTAACGATATAGCCGTCGTCGGTAAGTATCACTCCGCTGCCGCTCGCTCTTTGTTCCGGTATTACCTGCGGACCCCGCTGGCCAAACATGTCGCCAAAAATATCATCTCCGAAGAGGTCAGAGAACGGATTCCTGCGCTGGCCGTTACCGTTGCTGTTGCTCACCGTGCGGGCATTTATTTTAGTTTTTATATGCACTACGGCGGGAGTTGCAGATGATGCCGCAGCAGTGAAATCAATTGGAATACCACCTTGCACTTTTTCTCCACCCTCATAAAATGCCGCATAGTTTACGGGCATTTTCCCGGGCTCCTGCAGATTATCACCTTTGCCCTGGTAGAATTTACCAAAGCCCCACACACTGGCAATTGCAGTGCCTGAACTGATTGCCATGATCAATAAAATGTTTTTCAATTTCATATTTTTTTATGTTTTACGAATTTATTCGTGAGAGACCACAAATTAACGACAACCTTAAAATTTTGGTTGTGGCGTTGGTTTAGTTTAACCACCAATTAACAGCACAACAGTAAACTGAACAAAATTGCATCAATCGCTGTGCCAATGGCAAGTTAAGCCATAACCAACTGAAATTATTACAGGTATTTTTCCGTAATGGATGGCATCTTTTGCCGTTATTTCATGCAGCTGCCGTTTTCGATGCCCGATGCAATGGAAGTGTACGCCCTGGTTTGCAGGAGTCAAGTCATAAATACGAGAATGCGATTCGTCCAACTTATTTTTCATCTGTCCGTCCGGTTGTTGCCGCAACGGCTGATTTACCAATACGTAAACGGCCATCTGCGGCTATAAACCAAGCAGCCATTGCATAGTGTCTACGCTATCAGCGTAATCCCCGAGCGAAGGCTTTTGAACTTTGCCAAATGGAATGCCATAGTGGCCCACGATGGCCTGCACATTTTCTGACTCCTTCAATTGGCTAATAACAGGAGCGGTATCCCCGGAATAAAATTGGTAATGCAGCTGACTGATCGCTGCAAATGCCGAATCGTGTTCTATGAGCAACGTGGTTTCGTTGGTCATGTAGTATTTATTGTTGAGTATATGGAGGGCAAGGTTATAATCGTAGTTATTGCGGTATTTGTGGTGTTCACTAGCCCAGCTGTATTTATTGAGCGCCGCCAGCAGCGGGATAAAATCATAGTCTTTCGGAACATAGAGTTGCGTCACATTCCTGCAACCGAGGCCAAAATAGATCATAGCGTCATCGGCCAAGCCTTCCAATTCTTTTTTGGTTTCCGTACCGTCAAGAATCGCCACCGACGTGCGGTTGCGACGGATGATATGCGGGTACTTCGCAAAATAATATTCGAAATACCGGGAGCTGTTGTTGCTGCCGGTGGCAATATAAGCATCGCAATTTTTTAGCTGGCTGGCAAATGAAATGAATCGCTCAACGCTGTCATCAAAACTATTCAGTTGCGCTACCAGGTGTTTGATCATTACATCGTCTTTGGAAGAAGTCTTTACCAATACCCGGTGGCCGGATATAAAACAGCAGAGTAGGTCGTGGAATCCAACCAATGGTATGTTACCCGCCATCACCAACCCCACGAGTCTCGGTTTGCGATTTTCTGCCGGAACACCATAGGCTGTTATCCAATCTTCCAGGTTTTCCTTTTGTAGAAAGCTGTCGCAAATGTTTGCGGTGGCCAGGTCAATATACCCTGTGGTAAACCAGCCATTTTCGTTAACGGCTCTTTGCTTTATTTCCTGCCATTCCGCGGTATTTTTTTTTAAATATTTCCCTAAAAAAACCAGCAGATTAATTCGTTGCTCTAAATTCACGTTCAACTATTATTTTTGAACGGTAAAATTATACTAACTCAGATTGCTAATTACTAAATTCAACTTGCCAAACCCGATTTTCAACATTTCAAACTAACTATTTATGGCTATTAAGATTACTGATGAATGTATCAACTGTGGCGCCTGCGAACCTGAGTGCCCTAATAACGCTATTTATGAAGGTGGCGTGGAATGGGCTTTTGCCGATGGCACTACGGTAAAAGGAATGGTAACACTGCTGGACGGTACGGAAATGGACGCTAATCAGAAAAATACACCAGTAAGTGACGATACTTATTATATTGTAAGTAATAAATGTACGGAGTGCCAGGGCTTTCATGATGAGCCTCAGTGTGCCGCTGTATGCCCGGTAGACTGCTGCGTGCCTGATGAAATGTATGTGGAAACCGTAGATGAACTGTTGGCCAAAAAAGAAAAATTACACGTTTAAATAACACAAATTATTGGAAAGTATCGTATGGTGCTTTCCAATAATTCAAACCCAATCTCCAGGAATGCGCAGGTAGCTATTAGAATTTCCGGCCGGCAACATATGCATTTCAAAAAAATGATTCTCCCGAATGACAAATACCGGAATAATCGGGCTGCTGCTTGTTATTATGAACGTTGCCTTTTCTTATAAAGGATTTACCAACGAACTTTTTTTTGAGGGGTATCTATTTAGGGTAGATAAAATCCTTGTAAATAGGGATTACAAACGACTTATTTCCAGCGGTTTTTTGCATGTAGGTTGGCTTCATCTCATCTTCAACATGATTGCCCTGCTGCTTTTCAGCAGTAGCGTCGAAGCGTTGGTTGGCGCCGGACAATTCCTCGTTATCTACTTTGCCGGGCTGCTTGGTGGCAATTTGCTCTCTCTATTTATCCACCGGCATCATGATGATTACAGTGCGGTGGGTGCATCCGGGGCTGTCGCGGGTGTTATTTTTGCAACCATCGCATTGTTTCCGGGGGTTGGTATTGGCATACCTTTTATCGGGATATCAATGCCAGGCTGGCTTTTCGGTCTTTTGTACGTACTCTATTCCATATATGGCATCCGCTCCCGCAAAGACAATATTGGTCACGATGCTCATTTGGGCGGCGCATTAATCGGAATGCTGACCTTGGTACTGCTACAACCTTCCGCATTTATCGAAAATTATACCACGATCCTTATCATTCTGGTTCCATCCCTGGTGTTTATTTACTTTATCATTCGCCGGCCGGAAATCCTGCTGATCGATAATTTTTTTTTCAAAAAGCACCAAACCTTCCAATCGATCGACCACCGCTACAATGTAGCAAAAAAGGAAAAGCAGGATGAGATCGACTGCCTGCTGGATAAGATCAGCAAAAAAGGGTATAGTGGGTTAACAAAGGAAGAAAAGGAGAAACTTCACCAATACTCTAAAACAATCAACTGAACCTTTGCGGATGCCAGGCATAGGTGATATACAGCATACCTCGGTTTTGCTGAATATTTTGTTGGCAAAAGTTTTGCACATTCTTGCTTTGAAATAAATCACTTAGTAGCTTAGTCTTCTTAATCAGAGGGGATAAAACCCCGTAGTAGTGGCGGGTGATATTTCCCGCCCATTGGACTAAAAAAGGAGCCACGGTAAAGGGTGCTGGAGGATTAAAAGAAATCAAACCTGATTTCATTTCATTTAATCTTGCCAAATAAAATCCGTCGTGGTTCTTTTTATTTTTTAGCCATTGCCACCAAAAAACATCCCATGGCATCAGTGACAAAAGTATGAAAGTTCTAAAGGCATAAAACAATGACTGAGAACCGGTCCTTTGTTGGCTCTATTCAGTTTAGTATCAATGACTTATTGACTAAATGGCCGGATGACCAATTTACGTTTTTGCCCATTGAAGACGATAGCTAAAAGTCTTTGGGGATCAATATTTTGTTACGGTCTTTTATTTTGCCATCTTCTATCAGTTCGAACCGGTACCATCCTGCATGATAAAAATTCGTCTTGTCAAGGGTGAGGTAGGAATTCTTAATATGCTTAAGCTCCAGGATGGGCACAGGGTTTTCATCCTGTTCAAATATTCTGAGTTCATACTTTCTGGTAAGTGCTTCCGGCAGATTAATAACCACATAACCTTCCTTATTTGTATATACATAATTGCTCGATTTCCAAACATAAGGTGCTACGTATTGCAGTATCTGGATAGTGTCGCTGCTCAGCGGAAATAAAGTATCCTTGGTGCTGTTCATGATGGAATCTTTGAACCGCAGATAATCCCCATCGATGAGGGTTGCATAGAGACTGTCGGCCACTTTGATAAAAGTTTTTCTACTCGGGCTTTTAATAGCTTCTCTGATCAGTTCAGTGGCCTTATCACGTTTGGTATCAGTTGCCACAGAAAAATACATTGCCGTGCTGGGGCTTTTGCTTTCTGTAAAAAAATACGTACCACCCTGTAACACAAAAAAGATCCGGTAATACACTTTTTGGCCTGTCTTTAGCTGGTCAGGGTAACCATTTTCGGGCAGTTCGGGGGAAGGCGCTGAATATATTGTAGTGAATTTTTTGATGCTGTCGTAACTGCGCTGCACAGACACCTGGCTAAGTGTTTCAAAATTATTTTTCCAACTGATGACCACACGGCCATTTCCCTTGTCAGTTACTTTAAAACCAGGCAGTGTATCCTGTGCGTTTAATGTAAATGTGATAAATATTGAAACAAATAAAACGAGCCCTTTTATGATTCTATTTTCCATGCTTTTCATTGAAGTGGGCAAATATAACGGTTGGGTTTACATCAAAATTGCAAAATAGCAGGGGGCAGCGACCGGTTGCCCTGTAATCCACCACTGTGGATAACCAGTAGCCTGCTGTCGGGTTTAAAATGAGATTGTCCTGCTAGCTCCCGTACTGCATAAAATAATTTCGACGTGTACACAATATCTGTTGGGATGCCGTGCTGCCGGGATAAAGTATTCATAAAATCAATAAGCGCACCCGTGTATTTGCTATATCCCCCAAAACTAAATTGGTGTAGCAGTGCAAGTTTTTTGTGAGGCAGTTGGTGTTGCCATCCGGCCACAGTTTCACCTAACGTCGCATCTTTTGTTCCGCTTTCTATGCCTATAACATGGGTGAAGTTTTTCGGAGTAAACGCAAGCCCTGCAAGGGTTGTGGCGGTGCCTGTGGCGCAAACTGCATGTGTATAAGCCGGCAATTCCAGTGCTTCCAGGTAGCCCGCTACTCCCTCAATGCCGGTCTTGCCGGCACCACCAAGCGCAATATAAAGGTAGTTGTGTGACCGGGCATATTCCACCGCAGGAAGTTCATCATAAAATGTCTGCCGGTTTACAAAATTTACTGCCGCGCCCCATTTTATGCAGTCCTGAATGGTAGCAGTTAGTTTTTTTTCGTGACCCATTATCCACAACGTGCAACTGAGTTGTAAAGCCTTACAGGCATACGCGCAGGCATGAGCGTGGTTGCTCCAGGGGCCGCCCTTGGTCAATATCCCGGCTTTATTTTTGGCCTTCGCCTGTTGCAGGTAGCCGCTTAGTTTTAACCATTTATTGCCACTTACTTCAGGGTGTAGCAAGTCCAGGCGCAATACATCCACACGGATACCGGCGCGGCGGAATACAGGATCATTCCATGGCTGAATGGTAACATTTTTTTCGCTGCCTGGCATTATTATCATAGTTCTTTTTTAAACTTTCCGGGCTGCAAAAATGCTCATTCTTATATTCGCAGCAACTTAAACGTTATAAAGTATGCAAAAACCTACCCTTGTAATATTGGCCGCCGGTATGGCCAGCCGTTATGGCAGTATGAAACAGATTGAAGGCTTCGGCCCCAATAATGAAACCATCATGGATTATTCCATTTTTGATGCGATCAGGGCCGGTTTTGGGAAAGTAGTATTTATAATCCGCGAAGAATTTGCGGAGATGTTTAAATCGATCATTGAGCCTAAGATTGGTAGCAAGATAGAAGTGGAATATGTATTTCAAAGCCTTGAAAAATACCTGCCGGAAGGCATGGCCGTACCGGAAGATCGTAAGAAGCCATGGGGTACCGCCCACGCAGTTTTATGCGCACGTGACGCTGTCGATGAAAATTTTGTAGTGATCAATGCCGATGATTTTTACGGGCGTGATGGATTTGAAAAAGCATATGCATTTTGCACCGGCCCCTGCGACGATCGTACCTACAGTATTATCGGCTACACACTGAGCAATACACTTAGCGAGAACGGAACCGTGAGCCGGGGTGTTTGCGAAACTGATGAAGATAATAACCTGGTGTCGATCAATGAGCGCACCAAAATATATTGGAAAGGAGAAAAAGTGGCCTACGAGGATGAAAATGGCGAGCATGAAGTGGACGCTTCCAGCCCGGTTTCTATGAACTTTTGGTGCTTTGCACCTAATGCTTTCGATATGTGCGAAAGGATGTTTCATGAATTTGTTAAGGAAAACCTGGCCAACCTCAAAGCAGAGTTTTTTATCCCGATCCTGGGCGACAAATTTATCCAGCAAAAGCTGGGCGTAATTAAAGTGGTGCCCACCGATGCACAATGGTTTGGGGTTACCTACCCGCAGGATGCTCCCGGCGTGAAAGCCAGCCTGATGAAATTGATAGATGCAGGCGACTATCCGCAGGACCTTTGGGCCTAATCGTTTTAATTTTTTATCCTGATGGCTTTGCCAGCAGGTTTTTTTTTTGAGGACCGCGTACCGGCCATAATTAAATAGAGTAATGCAGCCTGTTTTTAATATAACGGCTTACTTTTCTTTTATTTATTGAACCGGCAACCTTTGCTATTTTTAATGGATTGAGTCGGGCATCATTTGTATTAATAAAGTGAAATAATAAAATGAAATAATAAAATGAAAAGAATCGTCAGTTGCTGCGTTTCGATATTGGTTGCCTGCAACATACTGCCGGCCCAGCCTGGTATTCAAAAGCAGGATACCTTTTACCTGTTAAAACCTGACCAGGTTTTTGATGGCGAACAGATGCGGGAAGGCTGGTGGGTGGTAGTGAAAAATGACCGTATATTAACCACCGGTGGGGCCAATTCCCAGCCGACGGCTTTTCCTCAGAATACGATTTTCCGCATCGTGGATTTGAGAGGTAAAACCCTGTTGCCAGGTTTTATCGAGGGCCATTCCCACTTGTTCCTGCATCCGTACAACGAAACTGATTGGAGCGACCAGGTGCTCGAAGAATCCCGGGCTGAGCGAACAGCAAGGGCGGTGAACCACGCCAAAGCCACGCTTATGGCTGGATTTACCACCGTAAGAGATTTAGGAACAGAAGGATCGGAATACGATGACGCTGGTCTTAAAACGGCTATTGAAAAAGGAATTGTTCCCGGCCCAAGAATGCTAGTCGCTACTAAGGCGATTGTTGCCACCGGAAGTTATGGGCCCAAAAGTGCATCTGCCGATATTGATTTTCACAAAGGCGCAGCCGAAGCTGACGGTGTAGCGGAACTGACAAGGGAGATCCGGACCCAGATAGGAAAAGGGGCAGACCTAATAAAATTATATGCGGATTATCGATGGGGTCCTGCCAAACAAGCGGCGCCTACTTTTACCCTGGAAGAATTAAAAAAAGCCGTTGAAGTCGCCGGCAGCAGCGGTAGGAAAGTAGTGGTGCATGCCACCACCGAAGAAGCGATGAAACGGAGCATAGAAGCTGGCGTTTCCTCTATCGAACACGGCGACGACGGAACGCCGGAACTGTATGTTTTGATGAAGCAGAAAGGCGTGGCACTATGCCCTACACTTGCGGCTACCGAAGCTATAAGCCAGTATAAGGGCTGGAAAAAAGGGATCGATCCTGAGCCGGACAGGGTCGCTAAGAAAAGGCAAAGTTTTAAATATGCCCTTGCAGCCGGTGTTACTATTTGTATGGGCGGCGATGTGGGTGTGTTTGCGCATGGCGAAAATGTGCGTGAAATGGAATTAATGGCGGAATATGGTATGCAGCCCCTGGAAGTACTTCGCAGCGCTACGTCCGTAAATGCAGATGTCTTTGGCATAAGCACCACGACAGGAAGAATAAAGGCTGGTCTTTTTGCCGACCTGGTGGCGGTAGAAGGAAACCCTTTATCCAGCATTAAGCAATGCAGGCAGGTGACCTGGGTAATGAAAGGCGGGGTGGTTGTTAAACAATAAAATTTTAAGCTGATGCCAATAAAAAAGCGCCCCACTGCAACGGGACGCTAAGAATATAAAAACTAAAAATCAACAAACGCTTATTATTTATTGTAGCCTTTCACCATAAACACGCAATCCTGGAGCTGCTTAATTTGTTGCGTTCTTTCTTTTCCTTTTAAAGTATTAATTACCGGAAGCTTTACATTACGATAAGTGGTATCGCCTTCTTTTAACTTCATTAACGCCCCAGCAATATTGCTCGCCTTATTTGCAAAAACAACACCGTTAGAATTAGCTTCCCTACTGTTTAATATACCAAGGATGTCCCCGTTTTTATCTAAAACCGGGCCACCGCTATTACCAGGATTCGCATCTACCGAAATTTGTACGCTTAAGGTATCGTCGTTGAAACCACTTTGGGAACTGAGATAACCTTTGCCATACACTATTTGATTGCGTGGATAACCGAGGGTGAAAATTTCCTCGCCCAGATCTGCCTTTGTTTTTCGAATGCTATAAGGTAAAGATTGCAATGCTTCGAAATCTTTATCTTCAATTTTAAGGATTGCGATATCATTGATAGGGTCATTGTAAACATTCCTGGCGTAATATTCCTTGCCATTATTTACAACTACAAGTGTAGCAGCATTTTTAACTACGTGACTATTGGTAATCAAATATCCTTTGGAATCAATTAAGAAACTGGATCCACCACTAACCTGTGGTTGTGGTGGAGTTTTAGGAACATGAGTTTCAAGAATTGAATTTATCTTATCATCCTGTTCTTTCAACGTCTGTTTTACATCTTTGACCTCATTGACCACACCACCCAATTCTATTTTAATAGCAGAGTTTTCTTTCGGAGAAAAATAACTGGTCATGCCGCTAATAGTCAAAGCAGTAATGCCAGCAATAGAAGCGGCAACAGCAATGGTGCGCTTATGCTTGTTCCATAGTTGGAAAACCTTGACGCCCTTTATAACAGCGGGCTCACCTTTTGTAATATCACCGGTTTCCAGTAAACTGTTATGCATATCATGCAGCTGCGCTTTCATCCGCTTCTGATCGCCAAACTGGTTGAGTTGGTTCAAAAACAAATGATGTTCCACCACCATTTGGTCTACCTCCGGATTTTTGCTCCGCAAGTCTTCAAAATAGGTTTTTTCCTGGGCAGTCATCTCTCCGTTGAGATACCGCTCTACAGCGTCTAGTAAAACAATTTCTTCCATCACACATTTTTATATTGAGCAAAAAATAATTTCTTTAGTCGCATCAGACACTTGTACTTCTGGTTTTTGGCATTGTCTGCATTGGTGTACCCAAATTCGTCGGCTATCTCCGTCATGTGCTTCTTGTTGATGTAGTAAGCTTCCAACAAACTTTTACAGGGTTCGCCGAGGCTTTTCATCGCTGCATCCATCATTTCAAAGTTATCATCAAGCTTTTGCTTTTGTTCTATTTCTTCTTCCACGGGAATCGTATCCTGCAAGCTATCCACCGGAGCCACAAATTTTGAATTGTGTTGAAGTCGTTTGAGCCAAAGCCGCCTGCATATAGAATATACGTATGTCTTGATTTGAGAGGTCAGCAGGAAATTTTCGTCTTTAGACTTTTCATACAGCACCATCATCGCCTCCTGGAATATATCCCTTGCATCGTCGTATGTACCATTGTTTTGAATGATAAAAGACTGAATCATGCTGAAATTGTGCTTATACAAAATTTCAACTGACCTTGAGTCATTTCTAGCCAGTCCTTCCAATAATTCTTTTTCGTTGTTTTCAGCTTTCACATTCCTGATTTTAATACGAGGTGCTAAAAATAGTAACCCGTTATTTGAAATTGGAAAAAGAAAATCAAAACTGGTTTGATCTATTGATACCTGCATTCAAAATGTGGTAGCCTTGGTCGTGCCTTTATAGTTAAGATTTCCATCCCGACAATACCAATATAATAGATCGTGCGACGACAGATCAGTACCGCATCCTTATCTAAATTCCATTAATGTGGAAGTAGGGGAAGCTGGCAACGGACGATATAAGGTACTCAGACCTAAAAAAACCTTAAACAGCGGTTTTATGCGTTTTTCTCAAAAAATCAAAAATTATTTTGCAAATAGGCGGTTACCTTTTAACACCTCCCAGTATAAACACCAAATTCATCACAAACAAAAAAAATTAAAATGAAAAAATTATTTTTCGTAGCTGTAATAGCTGCTGCAATGGTTTCTTGTACTGAAACTAGTACTTCAACATCTACTCAAGATTCTTTGAGAGAAGTTGCAAGACAAGATTCTATGAAAGCTGCTAATGCTGCAATGGATGCTTCTAAAGCTGCAATGGATACGGCTAAAGCTGCAATGGATACAGCTAAGAGCAAGATGGACACCACTAGAATGAAGTAATTCTAAAGATTTTTCATATGGCAAGCAATCGTTAAGCCGTCCCTATTCTTAGGGAGGGCTTCTTTTTTAAATGCGGCTTTGAGATGAATGCATCGCCGCACCAGTTGTCCAGGCGTTTTAATTAGATATACATCCGTGTTGCCAGGGCGCAACCGATTAGAATGATTGGATTTAAAAAGGGTGAAGGCTTGTTTATCAACCTGGGAGGTTATGGGTTGAAGCTTTTAATCATATTAAGGTAACCTGCACCCGATCATTTTTTAATGGGCTCCCGAAAAATAATTTGCGATGATTTTGATCGTTGCAACGGTATGTTCCATTTTATCTAATTAAAATTATCACTGAATGACTTTCGAAGAATTAGGTATTGAAGCCGGTTTGCTTCAATCAATTACAGCGCTTGGATTTACCGAGCCTACGCCCATCCAGGAACAGGCGATTCCTATTTTGCTGGCGGGTACCAAAGATTTCATTGGCCTTGCTTCTACCGGAACCGGTAAAACAGCCGCTTTTGGGTTGCCCTTATTACAACTAATTGATAAAGAACAGCGGTTTCCGCAGGCATTGATCATTTGCCCTACCCGTGAACTTTGTATCCAGATTACTGAGGATATGAAGAAATTCAAGAAACACCAGGCGGGAATCAATGTGGCGCCAGTTTATGGCGGTACTTCTATTAGCATGCAGATACGGGATCTCAAAAAAGGTACCCATATCGTTGTCGCCACCCCCGGTCGTTTAATTGACTTGATTGAGCGCAAAGCTATCGACCTGAGCCAGATCCACTACGTAGTATTGGATGAGGCTGACGAAATGTTGAATATGGGTTTCCGGGAGGATATCGAACATGTGCTGCAGTTTACCCCCAATCGCCAGAGCACCTGGTTATTTAGTGCTACCATGCCGTCTGAAGTAAGACAGATCAGCAAACGTTTTATGAAAACGCCTGCAGAGATTACTATAGGAAAGGTAAATTCTACCAACGTAAATATCGATCACCAGTATTGCATAGCTTCCAGCCAATACCGCTACGAGGTGTTAAAGCGCATCATCGATTTTAATCCCGGCATGTATGGGATTATTTTTACACGTACTAAACTGGATGCGCAGGGAATTACAGAAACCCTTACCCGCGAAGGGTACGACATTGAAGCATTGCATGGCGATCTCAGCCAGCAGCAACGTGATGCGGTGATGAGCCGTTTTCGTCAAAAGACTATCCAGCTTTTAATAGCTACTGATGTTGCAGCCCGGGGTATCGACGTAAAGGAAATTACCCATGTAATCAACTACGAGCTCCCTGATGATATTGAAGTATATACCCACCGCAGTGGCCGGACAGGTCGCGCCGGTAACCAGGGTATATGTATTTCGATCCTTTCTGCTAAAGATGTGTACAAACTCCGCAGCATTGAGAGACTGGTAAATAATAAGTTCCACAAACTGGATATACCAAGTGGTAAGGACGTTTGCCGCAAACAGTTCTTCCATTTTATCGACAAGATGATGAGCACTGATATCAGCCATGGCGAATACGAAACGTATATCCCGTTGTTGAATGAAAGGTTTGCAGATGTTAGCAAAGAAGAGATTCTGCAGCGGGTAGCTGGTTTGGAGTTCGACCGCTTTTTGAAATATTACGAAAATGCAGTTGATCTGAACTTACGTCAGGACGATAAGCGCCGGGAGCGTACGCCGATGCGCGACGGTGACCGGTCTGCAGCTGGTCCACGTGATCGTGACCGCGATACACAGGGCCGTACCTTTAGCCGTGGCGCTACTGGTTATAGTCGTTTGTTTGTAAATCTCGGTACCAAGGATGGGTTTTACAAAGCCAGTTTTTTACAATTCATTCTCGACATGAGCGACTTGAAAAAGGAAGCACTCGGAAAAATCGACATGCGGGATATGAACAGCTGGGTAGAAGTAGAATCTGGTTCTATGAACAGGATGATCAAATCCATAGATGGTAAAATGTACAAAGGCCGTAAGATCCGGATGAACGATGCCGACACCGGAGATCGTCGTAAATCTGATGATTAATAAGGAATGTTAACCCTGGAATAATAAGATGGCTTTACAATAGAACTACTAAAAAAGTAACCAATCCAAATGGTTACTTTTTTAGTTTCAGCCAAATCAACTACTTTCAAGAAAATAGGCGGATGATAAAATAAGGGTGAAAGACCGGATAGTTAATGAAGGATTTTCAATGAATCATTTAGAAATGTAGAGAAATTTCAGGTTAATTGTACAAATGTTGAAAATATTTTTGTCCATTAAAACACTATACTATACTTTCGGGCCATGAACGCAGCAAGAGCCTATTTTACATTCTTTACTTTTTACTTCTACTATTTTAGTAAGAGGCCGGGAATGCTTTTGTTGAAAGTGAAATAAGATCAAAAATTACTCAACATAAAGAATCCCGGCCTCATCAGGCTGGGATTTTTATTTTGGCGCATAGCCACAAAGAACGACGCAAACGAAAAATGGTACCAACTAACACAATGTCATCGCCAGTTGAAATGATTGCACCAAATATTTCCAATGATCGCGGACAGGGCATCCGGGTTTCGATACAGGGCCACGAAGGCAGTTTTCACCAGGTAGCGGCCCGACAGTATTTTGGGGAAGCAGTAGAAGCACTGCCATGTGCTACTTTCAGGGAGGTGGTTAAGATAGCAGGCAGCAAAAAGGAAAGCGATGGCGGTGTGATGGCCATTGAAAACAGTATTGCCGGCAGCATTTTACCCAATTATAACCTGTTGCAAAAAGCCCATCTCCAGGTCGTTGGCGAAGTGTATTTGCAGATTAAGCAAAACCTGATGGTAAATCCCGGCGTTAAGCTGGAAGATATCCGGGAAGTGCATAGCCACCCGATGGCCATTTTACAATGCATAGATTTCCTGGAAAAGCACAATTGGAAATTAATTGAAACCGAAGATACAGCGTTGAGTGCCAAGCATGTACACCAGCACAAAAGCAAGCATATTGCTGCTATCGCAGGTGAACTTGCCGCCGACTTATTTCAATTGGATATGATAGCCCCCAATATTCATACACTCAAGAATAACTATACCAGGTTTCTTATTTTACAAAGACCCGATAAGGCGTTGCCAATTGAAAATCCTGATAAAGCGTCTATCGTTTTCAACACGGATCATAGCAAAGGAAGTCTTGCGAAAGTGCTCACGAAAATCGCAGATGGAGGCATCAACCTGAGTAAGTTACAAAGCATGCCGATACCCGGAAGCGACTGGAGATATAGTTTTCATGCAGATATGGAAATAGACGGCAGGGCGCAATTTGAGACCGTAATCGAGGCGATTACACCATTAACAGAAGAACTAAAAGTGTTAGGTGTTTACCAGAAAGGGTAAGGAATCAGGGTTTAAAAGTTTAGAAGTTTAGGGTTTAGTAATGTTTAACGCTTTCGGCCTATTTGAAACTAAGTGTCTAACGCAATGAAGATGTGAACTATTGAATATTGGAACTTGTGAACTTTGAAACTAGAGAACGAGGGAAGAAAAAGAAAAAAAACAGAAATGATGAAGATTGCAACATCCAAACGACTCGAAGGCATTGGCGAATACTATTTCTCCACCAAGCTGAGAGAGATAGAAGAGATGAATAGCGCCGGAAAAAATGTGATCAATCTAGGCATCGGTAGCCCGGATCTGCCGCCGCACCAGGATGTAATAAAGACATTACAGGAAGAAAGCGCAAAGCCGAATAACCATGCTTACCAGAATTATAAGGGTTCTCCTGTGCTTCGCGACGCCATTAGCGGTTGGTATAAAAAATGGTATGCGGTTGATCTGGACCCGGCATCGGAAATATTGCCACTTATCGGCAGTAAGGAAGGGATTATGCACATTTGTATGACTTATCTTGATGCGGGCGATAAGGTGTTGTTACCCAATCCCGGCTATCCCACTTATCGCAGCGCTGTGAAACTGGCGGGTGGTGAATGCGTAGATTACGAACTGACGGCAGCTAATAACTGGTTTCCCGACCTCGCAGCTATTAACACACATGGCGTAAAACTGATGTTTGTGAATTATCCGCAGATGCCTACCGGGCAATTGCCATCAAAAGAATTATTTGAGCAACTGATCACGTTTGCCAAACAATATAATATTCTCATCATTCATGACAATCCCTACAGTTTTATTCTGAATGACCAACCCATGAGCCTGCTGGGAATTGAAGGCGCAAAAGACGTGGTAATCGAACTCAACAGCCTGAGTAAAAGCCAGAATATGGCCGGCTGGAGAGTAGGCATGATGATTGCTTCTAAGGAACGCATCGATGAGGTATTGCGATTTAAAAGTAATATGGACAGTGGCATGTTCCTACCCGTACAACTCGCTGCTGCAAAGGCTTTGAGTCTTGATAAGGATTGGTACCAGAGCGTAAATGCTGTATATGCAAGGCGGAGATTGAAGGTATTTGAATTACTGGATTTACTCAACTGTACGTATACAAAAGGCCAGGCGGGCATGTTTGTTTGGGCAACGGTGCCGACAAAATACAAAACAGGGTACGAATTAAGCAATGAGGTATTATACAACAGCAATGTATTCATTACCCCGGGTGGAATTTTTGGAACGGCGGGTGATGGATATATAAGAGTGAGCCTATGTTGTAAGGAGGAAAAAATACAGGAAGCAATTGAGAGAATACAAGGATGAATGTGGAAATGAAAGACTAAAGAACATCAGACATCAAAAATTCAAAACATTTTGTTCGATACAATCACCATCGTAGGCGTAGGGTTAATTAGCGGGTCGCTGAGCCTGGCACTAAAAGATAAGGGGCTGGTTAATCATGTAATTGGCGTCAGCCGTACCAGGGCCAGCGGGGATAAAGCCCTGGAACTTGGGCTGGTGGATGAAATGCTGCCTTTGGACGAAGCTGTTAAAAAGGCGGATCTGATCTACGTGGCAATACCGGTGGACACGACATTGCCTGTGATGCAAACCATCATGGACCTGGTTACAAGCAATCAGATTGTCGTGGATGCAGGTTCTACAAAGCATGCTATTTGTGCCCTCGTGGACGGACACCCGATGCGCAGCAGGTATGTAGCAAGTCACCCGATGTGGGGTACTGAATACAGTGGGCCGGAAGCGGCAGTAAGAAATGCATTTATTGGCCGCACCTGTGTGATCTGTGAAAAGGAAAAAAGCGACCTGGATGCCATGGCGACCGTTGAAGAATTATACCGGCAAATTGGGATGCACCTGATTTATATGGACGCGGACGCACACGATATGCACGTGGCCTATATCAGCCATATATCGCATATCACATCCTTCGCCCTGGCAAATACTGTACTTGAAAAAGAGAAAGAAGAGGATACGATTTTTGAGATGGCGAGTACCGGTTTTGAAAGTACCGTACGTTTGGCCAAGAGTAACCCGGCGATGTGGGTGCCCATCTTTATGCAGAACAAAGAAAATATCCTGGATGTACTCAATGAGCATATTACGCAGTTAAGAAAATTCAAGAGCTGCCTGGAAAAGGAAAATAGCGATTACCTGAAAGACTTAATTGTACGGGCCAATGACATCAAACGGATATTGAAATAATTAGCTAATACGCAAATTAGCTAATGAGCCAATGAAATCCAATAGCACTAACGGCAAATCTCACATCGGACATCAAAAAATTAAAAATAAATTATACATCAAAAAACAAAACGATGGAAGCAACAAAAACAATGAAGGAAATCGTTCAGGATACATGGGGCAAACGACCGTTGATTATCAGCGGCCCGTGCAGTGCTGAAACGGAGGAGCAGGTGATAGAAACCGCTACCCGACTTGCTAATACTGGAAAAGTAGATATGCTGCGGGCTGGTATCTGGAAGCCCCGTACCAAACCCGGTTTGTTCGAAGGTATAGGCACCAAAGGTCTTCCCTGGATGCAGCAAGCCCGTAAAATAACCGGCTTACCAGTGACTGTTGAGGTAGCAACCGCCAAGCAGGTAGAAGATGCGTTGCACTTTGATGTGGATGTATTGTGGATCGGCGCAAGAACAACCGTGAATCCTTTCAGCGTACAGGAGATTGCCGATTCTTTAAAAGGTGTAAATGTGCCCGTTCTAATAAAAAATCCAATTAACCCGGACCTGGAGTTGTGGAGTGGTGCAGTGGAAAGAATACAACGTGCCGGAGTTCAACCAGTCGGATTGATCCATCGTGGATTCAGCAGCTACGGAAATACAGAGTACCGTAATGCCCCGATGTGGCATTTGGCCATTGAAATGAAGCGCCGTAATCCAGGCCTGATGATGATCAACGATCCAAGCCATATATGCGGCAGAAGAGACATATTACAAGTCGTGGCCCAGCAGGCAATTAACCTAGATTTTGATGGCCTTATCATAGAAAGTCATATTGACCCCGATAATGCCTGGAGTGATGCCAAGCAACAAATTACCCCTGAAGTATTAGGCGAAATGCTGAGCAAT
>JBDSXW010000034.1:0-9150 GCA_039925965.1 Chitinophagaceae bacterium | reverse complement strand
TTCGGCATAATGATCTATTGAATAAAGACGTCGCCTGCGAAGCAATGGCCAACAATCACAATAAGGTTTTCCATAACCGCTTTTGAGGCGATGTTGCTACGCTGGGCCTTGCGGGCGGAAGGACTCGCCGTAGCAGCTGATGAAAGGTGAAAGTTGCCGGAACTAATCCAACAATAAAACAGCCTCGCATACTTTTTAGACTGCTACGGCGAGTCCTGGCCCACAAGCAAAGGCCGGAGCAGAAACGTCGCCTGCGAAACAGTTGGCGACAACCACCATAAGGTTTTCCATAACCGCTTCTGAGGCGATGTCTCCAGGCTAAGCCCTGCGGGCGGAAGGACTCGCCGTAGCAGCTGATGAAAGCAGGGTTGCTGGTGTTGTTGATTGTATCGTAGCTGTCTTCATTTTCTAACACAAGTAATGTTCGGACACATGCCGGGATACCTGCGCCAGCCATAATAAACCACTGGGTTACTCCAAAATGACATATCGCAGGCAGGAACTACGTTAATCACATTGGCCTGGCGATTAAAAATTCAGCGGCACCCCCCGGAGGTGGCAAAATATCTGGCCCAAAAATTGCCTTTGAGGCGCACAAATGCTTCCATCGGAGCCTGCATGAAGTGAGGAAAAAAATAAATTGAACTATCCCAACAAACTATATAAATTTATACCTTCCTGTTGCTGTGCGTAACCAACCACCTAACTAACGTTCTATGAAAAGTTGCTTCTTTTCCATGCCCGCGGATTTTTTGATTTATTACCATGGGCCGGATTAGCCCTCTGCGCTGCACGAATACACTCCTTTCTCTACTTATTGTCTCCCGGGTTTTAGCTGCATCCTGCGGCAAATCCACACTATTCTCCCATGCTTTCCCTGGCTTACTGTTTCACATTTCCAAAACTAAAATCAAAAACATGAAAAAAGTTCTGCTGCTAACCGGCGTGTTAGCATTGCTATCTGTTGAGGGTTTTTCACAAGCTGACCGGTTCTGGTCAGCTAACAATCAAAGTCGCGCCGCGATTTTAAAAGACAAGGCTGTTGCGAGGCTGAGTTATCCAAAAGACTTTAAATTATTTAACCTGGATGCAAATGCCATCCGGCAGGAATTGTTTTCTGTAGCTCCTGGTGGCAGGCATGCTACAATCATTTCATTACCCAATGCCGCTGGCATTTTTGAACAATTCGAAGTTGTGGAAGCTTCCAATTTCGAACCGGCATTACAGGCGCAGTTCCCAACTATCAGGGCCTATTCAGGCAAAGGCATTACAGATAAATTTGCTACGTTGAAACTAAGTATTTCCCCGCAGGGCATACAAACCATGGTTTTCCGGACCGACACGGAGAATGAATTCATTGAGCCGTATTCGCAAGATCACCTGGTGTATGCGGTTTTTAAATCGCAAAGAGAAAAGGGCAATTTGCCATGGACCTGTTCTACCGAAGATAAAAAAATGGCAGCTGATATTACGGGACCTGCCATCGACGCGATGGGTAGTTCGTCGGGGCAATTAAAAACCATGCGCCTTGCCCAGTCGTGCAATGCCGAATATGCCAATTATTTTGGTGCCACCAGTTCGGCCCAGGTGGGTTTGGTGCTGGCCGCTTTTAACGCAACGCTGACCCGTTGCAATGGCGTCTATGAAAAAGACCTGGCGCTGCACCTTAACCTGATCGCCAATACTACCGCTGTCATTTATTATAATGCGGCTACCGACCCCTATTCAACCACCTTAAGCCAATGGAACCTGCAACTACAACAAACACTCACCAATGTAATTGGCAGTGCCAACTATGATATTGGCCACATGTTTGGTGCCACCGGCGGCGGCGGCAATGCAGGCTGTATCGGTTGCGTATGCGTAAACCCCGCCAGCAGCAATTCACTGGCGAAGGGTGCCGGCATCACCTCTCCCGCTGATGGCATTCCGCAGGGAGATAATTTCGATATCGACTATGTGGTACACGAAGTAGGCCACCAGCTGGGCGGAAACCATACGTTCTCCATGAGTAACGAAGGTACTGGTGTTAATAAAGAAATAGGTTCTGGTATTACGATTATGGGTTATGCGGGTATTACCGCCCAGGACGTGGCCCCACATTCTATTGATGTGTACCACGAAGCTACGATTGCGCAAATACAGGCCAACCTGGCCACTAAATCCTGTCCCATCACCACCAGTATCACCGCTAACAATGCAGCACCGGTGATTGGTGCGCTGAGCAACTACACCATCCCTATCAGTACACCGTTCGCACTTACCGGCGCCGCAACAGATGCCAACGGAGATGCGCTGACATATAGCTGGGAGCAAGACGATAATGCAAGTTCCACGCAAACTGGTGCCAGCAGTGTCGCTTCGCCCACCAAGGCTACAGGACCGAATTGGTTATCATTCAGCCCGACCGCTTCCGGCACCAGGACCTTCCCGAAGCTGTCAACTATCTTATCAGGTTTATTAGTCACTCCAGTGCTGCCGGGAGGCGATGCGGGTACTAATATCGAAGCGTTAAGTTCGGTATCAAGAACCCTTAATTTCAGGCTGACGGTAAGGGACAACCATGTGTTTAGTGCCACGGCACCTGTATCTGTAGCTCAGACCGCTTTTTCAGATGTAGTAGTAACTGTTAGCAGTGCATCAGGACCGTTTGCAGTAACAGCGCCTAATACAGCCGTAAACTGGGCTGGTGGATCTACCCAAACCATTACCTGGAGTGTAAATAATACCACGGCCGCACCGGTGAGCTGCGCCAACGTAAAAATTTCGCTGAGCACCGATGGTGGTCAAACTTTCCCTACGGTATTGGCAGCCAGCACCCCCAACGATGGTTCAGCCGCCCTGGTGATACCTGCTACGCCCAGCACTACCGCCCGGATTAAAGTAGAAGCTGTTGGGAATATCTTCTTCGACATCAGCAACACCAACTTTACCATTGGCGGGGCTATTGCCTGCGGCGATGCCTCCGGCTTAACTGCCTCCGCGATAGGCGACAACAGCGCCACGGTGAGCTGGACCGCCGTTGCAGGTGCGGTAAGCTATGCGGTAGATTATAAATTAAATGCATCCGGGACCTGGACCAGCTTTTCTACAGCACAGGCCGGCACGTCAGCTAACCTCAGCGGTCTTACACAAGGGTCTTTGTACGATTGGCGGGTAAAAACAACCTGCACATCAGGCAGCGGCAATTTTGTTCAAGGCCAGTTTACTACCACCGCTCCGGTGGCTTGTAATGCGCCCGCCAGCCTTACCAGTTCGGCCGTTACCACTACAAGCGCAACTGTAAATTGGGGTGCGGTAAGTGGTGCAGTAAACTATGACGTAGACTACCAATTGGCAGGTTCCGGAACCTGGACCAACGCTGCCACGGCTACAACCGCTTTATCCACCAACATCAGCGGATTGACAGCTTCAACGCTCTACGATTGGAGGGTTCGCACCAACTGCGCCAGTGCCAGCAGCGCCTATAGCCAGTCACAGTTTACAACAGCTACGCCAAGCACCTGCCCCGGTACGTATGACGTAAGTACGAATGGAACCGTTAGCGGTGCTGCACAGATTCCTTTTGATACAGACATTAAGGGATTAATAAATATCAATGGTGACGTCGACTACTACAAGTTTGTTATCACCACCAGTGGAACGGCTACAATTACGTTGAGCACATTGCCTGCGGACTTCGATATTCGTTTGTATAGCAGTGACGGCACTACCCAGCTGGCAATTTCCCAAAAGAATGGAACCAGCAATGAAACCATCAGCCGTACTTATACAGCTGGCACCTATTACATTAAGGTTTATGGGTACAAAGGCGCTTTCAATGCGTCTGTGTGCTACACCTTACGAGTACAGTTGGGTACAGCCGCCAGGGGCGATGACGGACAGTTTGTGAAATTTTCAGATGATAAATTGTCGGTATATCCTAACCCCGCTGCTTCCAGTGCCACCCTTACCTTTAATGTTGCCGCTACTGGCGCTGCTGAAATGACGGTTGTCAATCAAACAGGTGCGGTGGTATTAAGAAAAACCGTGGCTGTTACCGAAGGCGCCAACACCGGAAAATTGAATGTATCCGGTTTAGCCAACGGTATTTATTCGATCAGGCTTCAAACCGGTTCCGTAACTCAAGTAGCGAAACTGGTGGTTTTGAAATAATGGCAGGATTTTAATTAAAAGCTAAAAGGCCGTCCCTGTTGGGATGGCCTTTTAGCTTTGGAACCGGTGGGTTTATTTGTGGCTTATCAACGGCACGCTCTCCAGCCGTCCTGCGAGGCGGGTTCCTGCCCAACGAAGCAACCTCGCCGAATGTTGTAAAGAAAGGTTGCACTAACAACCACCACCCTATCAATTCGCAGTGAGAATGCTTCACCGTCATAGGTCAGCACAAGCGCGCAGGAACGCTGCCAATGACTGACTAAAGGGTCGGTTGCGACAGGAGGGGTTTCAGATATGCGATGTCCGCAATTAATACCCATAAGGTCTGTTCGAACGTACATTACATAATAACACCCAAATAGACCTTATAGCTTTACGGCGTTTCAACATGCATTTCTTGACTTATATGTTTATAGCAAGCAATGCTGAAACCCTTACCAATTGCTACACCACCAGCCCCCTGGCCACATCGCTCCAGGGACTTTGGCCCGAGGCACCAATGGCGGCAATCCTCAAAGAGAAATACTGCAGCGCAGGCAGACCAGCAACCACCATCTGCCTGCGGGTACTGAATCCACAGACGGTCCAGCCGTTGGCACCGTCAGTACTTTTCTCAACAACATAAATTTTGGCACCCTTTACAGGTTTCCAGCTAACCAGCAACTGGTTGGCATGCCGGCTGGTGACGGCCCGCAGGTTAAGTGGTTTTTCTAAACTAGTGGCAGCACTGGCGCCAGCATACACTTCAAACCCTGAACTCCGTATGATTTCAGCATTACCACCGCTTACATTTGTTACATAGCCCGCCAGCAACCGGAACATTGTATCCAGTTCCGCCTCCCGTAGCGCCAATGCCGCCTTCAGACTTCTACCTCCGTCGATCGCTGTCTGATAAGCATCCTCCAATGCCTGCACACCAAGCTCCAGCGCTGCCACCGATGGGTTGGGTGTTGGAAACGCGGTATTGTTGGCAATACAACTAATGATTCGTAACGCTTTCTGTATTTTGTTTGGAACACTCAAATCTTTAAATCCAACTTTTACCCTGGCATCCATAATGGTATTTTTAAAAATTGACAAATGGTATTTCCAGCTTCAAAATAATATATATCCTGATTTTTGGCAATGAATCCGGTGCGTTTGATTACCTGATTAACAAGGATTTAAGAAATTTTTGGCCCTTTTAAATCAAGCATGCCCCAATCTGGACTACATCTATTGAAAAAAACCACTATGCCGGTGTCAACAAAAGTTACTGCCACCGGCATAGTACCGGGATTAGTCGTGCCAACTCCCATCCCACCTTTAACCACGCCATTTGCAGTTAGGTTGAGAGCAAATAATATGGCAGCAGCCTTTAAGCCGTCAGGCACAAAAAAAACACCAGCAGCATAAAAAGATCCCATACAGGATAACTAAAATCCTGAAAAGGATCAAGAAATTCTGAATGGGATAAATAAATTTCTACACAGTATAAATAAGATCCTGACCGTATAAACAAAATCCTGAGCAGGATAAATAAAATCCTTAGCAGGATGAATAAAATCCTGAACGGGATAAATAAAATCCTGATAGGATAAGCAAAATCCTGAGCAGGATAAATAAAACCCTGCGCGGGATAAACAAAATCCTAAACGGGATAAACAAAATCCTGATAGGATAAGCAAAATCCTGAACAGGATAAATAAAATCCTGAACAGGATAAATAAAATCCTGAATAGCATAAACAAAATCCTGCACGGGAAAAATAAAATCCTAAACGGGAAAAATAAAATCCTGCACTGGATAAATAAAATCCTAACGGGATAAACAAAATCCTGCACGGTATTTGCGAAATCCTGAGCAGGAAAATATAGATCCCAACCGGGAATATTTTCATCCTAACACGGACGATATGAATTCTTTTCAGGCTTCAATTATTCGTAATTGGGAATGGATACTGCAGCATGTATTACCTAGGAAATAGTAGGCGATGGGTAGCCATTCTCCAGGCAGCGGCTACTGGTGAAGGTTTAACAGTGCGGCTCCTGGGTTTTGCAAGTCATCTATTTCGGCATTCATTAGTACTCGAATTATACGTACAGCACTGATTGGTTCCTAATATACCTTATATATACTGGAATTAGTTAGTTTTTCCTGGCTTCCCAGCTCACGAAACGGTAATCAATGCGGACGCTAACAACAGCGGGCCCAACCAATACTGTATAGCGAAACCTGCAATCCGTGTAGCATATTGAGCTGCATTCAATAGTCTCTTTATTTTGGTTTTTGTTCACCTCAGAAACCTAACTTATGCTGCCCATTGTACAATTAATACCCATGTTACATCGCAACACCATGCAAATTTTGATAAAATACGCTCATAGTGTTGATTTGAATAACGCCATCAGGCAATTGAAGGGTATCAAATGGAGCCAATCCCATAAAGCATGGTATTTGCCACTAAGCCAGGTGAATTATGAAATGATTTGCATCTGTGTAAAACCACTGGCTACGACAGATGTGCAAAAACTGAAACAATACCTGGAAACCCGCAATACGATTACCAATTGCCAGGCAGTACCTCAGGCGACAAAGCCTATTAAACCATTGCAGGACTCATCTGCAACCATTCAACCCTTATCCGGGATAAATAATCTATTGCCGAAAAAAGTGTTACCGCAAACCCTTCCTGTGGAAAACATGAGCACGGCAAACCGACTTGAGTTAGAAAAGGCCATACAACACCTTCAGCTAAAAGCCTACAGTTCCAGCACTATAAAAACTTATAAAAACGAAATTCAGCTTTTCTTTAAGCTACTTGGGCAACACCAGGCCGAAAAACTTAACACTGCAGACGTAAAGCGGTATCTTTTGAAATGTATCACGGAAGGCATATCGGAGAATACCATGCATAGCCGTATTAACGCCCTGAAATTCTATTACGAACAAGTGCTGGGCCGTGAAAAGTTTTTTGTGGAGATTCCCAGGCCAAAAAAGGAACTGCAGTTGCCAAAGTTTTTTAACCAGGCGGAAATAGCGGGCTTGATAAAACAAACCGGTAATCTGAAACACCGCACTATGTTGATGCTTTGTTATAGTGCGGGCCTTCGGGTTAGCGAAACCGTGGCCATTAAAGTTTACCATATTGACAGCAAGCGAATGCAAATAACTATAAGGCAGGCGAAAGGAAAAAAAGACAGAATGGCTCCACTGAGCCCGGTATTATTGGTGATGCTGCGGGAATACTTTCGGGCTTACAAGCCTGATCCCCGTGGTTTTTTGTTTGAGGGTGAAATACCAGGCAGTGCTTACAGCGCAAGAAGTCTGCAACAGATTATGCAGGCGGCAAAAATCAGGGCCGGCATATTAAAACCCGGTGGTGTACATGCGCTTCGGCATAGTTTTGCAACCCATTTGCTCGATAAGGGTACGGATATCACTATGATCATGAAACTTTTAGGTCACAATGACCTTAAAACCACGCTTCGGTACCTGCATGTTACCAATCGGGATATACTAAAACTAATAAGCCCCTTAGACGACCTTGACCTTTAAATTTGAATAAAATGGTAGCAACTTGAAAATAGATTGTCGCTACGCGACAATATTTATAACCAGCTAAAAATAAACCCCTTAATTAAATTGCCGCTTATTTTGGATATTGCAAATACGCGGCTATATTTGAGTAAGCTGTTATTTTATGAAGACCGACACAGAACAATATTTCGACACTATAATCAAGGACTGTTTTCAGACAATCTTAAAGCCATTAGGTTTTAAAAAGAAAGGCAATAATTTTTATCGGCAACTTCAAGAACTTGGACAAATTATAAATATTCAAAAGAGTTCGTTCTATTCAAAAGACCACATTTCATTTACAATCAACACGGGACTTTTTATACCAGAATATTGGCTGACTTTTTACACATATCATAACGGTGACATTCCGGTTTATCCAACTGAATCAAGTTGTGCAATAAGACAGAGAATAGGAAAACTTAAATATAATGGAATAGATAAATGGTTCGAACTAAACACAAGTATTGACATTGCTGAATTAAAAAAGGAAATAACTGACAATGTCCTTAATTACATCGTTCCCTATTTTGAAAGAACCAAGACGAAGGAGGACGTATTAAATTTGTTGCAAGACAAAAATAATAACCTCGACAAGTTTGTCAGAGTAATAATTTATGGCGAGTACAAACAGTTTGACAAAGCACAAATGGAGTATGACAAACTTAAACAAGACAACTACACTTTTACCAATATGAAATCAGCGCTGGATGAGTATAAAAGCAGGTACAACTTGACAGATTAAAACAACAGCTTACAGGGGTTTTGTGCAAGCAGGGCAGACAGTCATGGGCTGGATTTTGGTAATTCTATTTTGCTTTTAGTTATATATTTGGGCTGACGTTTTCCAAATTCCCTGCCTGACACAAAGCCCTAAACCGTTGTACGTCACCCTAAACGAAATTCTACTAAATTTAAAATCCATGACTTTGCCGACACGACCCCACGCTATTTTTAGCACATTGCAAGGCACACAAAACCCCGACACAAAGCCAACCTTGCAAAGAGCTAAAAATGCCAACGCACATCCCACACACCCCGGCTGACGAATATCTATCATCATTTGTTCGACACTTCAGCAACATACCATTACTGGACACCAAAGCCCACCCACCACCCAGCAGACGTAATTCTTATGAGAGTCACCTGTAAAATAACCAAGACAAATGCTTCATTGATTTATGTTGCCAGTTAGTAATTTGTTAGTAGCTGAAACAACTTTATAAAATTTATAAGATATATTTGGACAATTAAGTCAAGAAATTATTTTCAAGATGCAGACAGAAACATTTGGCGAATACATCAGGCAACTCAGAGAAGCAGAAGAAATGCCTTTGAGGAAACTGGCAGCAGCATTGGACATTGACCAAAGCACTTTGAGCAAACTGGAACGAGGCGAAAGACCTGTAGCAAGACAAATGATTCCTGTCATTGCCA
>JBDSXW010000033.1:0-3683 GCA_039925965.1 Chitinophagaceae bacterium | reverse complement strand
GGTATGATCGCCGTCGCCACTATTAAGAATCTCAGCTATATGGATCGTCCGCACGTTGCTTTTATTTCTTTTCAGAATACCCTCCAGGTGCATCAGGCAACTTACATCTACGCCGGTAATATATTCTACTTCATTGGAGGCATGTTCAGCGATCCTGTCCTTACCCATTTTCACCGATACAGCTTCTTCAAACACACAAAAGGTACCGCCAAAACCGCAGCATTCATCCATCCGTTTAGGTTTGGTAAGCTTTAAACCGCTCACCATGCTTAACAATTGTTCAGGTTTAGAAAATGAAGGCGCTACCAATTCGGTCATGGAGGAAAGATGTAATCCACGCTGCCCGTGACAACTGATATGCATGCCGACCTTATGAGGAAAGGTAGCAGTGATATTTTCAATTTTCAATACATCCACAATAAATTCCGTGAGTTCGTAAATGTGCTGCCGGATATGCCAGGCCTTGTGTTCATCTTTATTGTGCAGGTGCTCTTTCACGTGCAGCACACAACTGCCGGAAGGGGAAACAATGTAGTCTACATCACCAAAATTGGCAACAAAATTTTTATCGCATCCTTTGTCGAGTTTAGCGAAACCGCTGTTGGCCATTGGCTGTCCGCAGCAGGTTTGATTAAGCGGGAATATGATCTCACAGCCAAGCTTTTCTAACAATTGCATGGTAGCAATCGCGACCTGCGGATAAAACTGATCTATATAACAGGGAATAAATAATCCTACTTTCATCTGTTGACTGCGCGCAGCTTTTATTTTATTATATATTTGGTTTTAACCAACAAATTCGAATTGGATTTTGAAGCGGGCTCGTTGTAAAATTAGGCAATCATTTTCAGGCACAATGTAGTTCTTAAAACATTTTATGCATCCTGCGGTATCCTGACCTGGCACCTGGTCATGTACTATAAAACTATCGCTGGAGTATTTCCTTAGCTGACCTCACCACCAGCCCTCGCCAAAGGAGAGGGAGCCAGGCTCTACGAACTCAAGTAATATTCCAAATGGCTCTCCAATGTTTTTATTTTCTTCAGTTGTATTCAGCGAAATATCATTCCTTTTGATAGTAATCTCTCAAAGTCAAATGGGTCAGAAGTTAATGGCAGCAGGCTTCTTTTTTATAGGTGCATCTCTACCAGCCGATTTTCAACAATGCAACTGCCTGTTTGGGCAATGACAGGTTGTGAATCAATGAGCCATTTTTTACTATTGCTTTTATCGGTTTACCCATTTGCTGCAACTTACCTGCTTTTTCCAATGTTGTAATTTCTTCCTGGGTTGGCTGTTTGGGCGAACCCATTTTTTTCCAGGCTTCATACGAATTACTGTGGTCGCTGTCTATACGGTATTGCGTAATGGTAATGCTTTTTGCCGGGATATCTTTTACCTGAACCGATACCTGTTCCGGCAAACCAGAACTATCATCGTCCTGGTAATTCCATAATAGCACGGTGCAACTATTCTTATCTTTTGCAGCCATCCCGCCAACATCACTGCCATTCCTGACGCTTGAATCCCTTACCGTGAATAATGGATACATTTTATTACCGGTAACATCCAATCTCGCTCCCTTCATCATGCCAAACATGCGAAACACATTCAGCACCGGCTTATCAACTCCATTGGTTGCGAGGTCGCGAAAACCGTAGAACCACGGCTGGTCCTCAAATTCAAACGACCAGGACACCGCGCCCAGGAAATTTACCTGGTGATAATCGGCCAGTAAGTATTTCCTGGCAAAAGAAGCCGCTGTATAACTTGAATACATGGTGCCGTTGCGGTAAGCATTTTCGGGGTTGGTTGCCATTCCGCAGGCCGCACAACCTTCGGGATCACTTTCCCCGATAATAATAGGCAGATTTTTTGTTTCCGGATAGGAAGCAACGATCGCAAAACCACTGGAGATATCCCGCAGTTGTGTGCCGACATTCATACGGACATGCCCATTTACCACGCGCGGCGCACCTTTAGCATGAAAAGCGATAAAATCAAGTGGTGTACCGATCTTGCCCGTCACATAATTGGTGTCGCTGATGCAATGTTTAAGAAATTTATGGAGGAAGTTAGCCGCCCCTTTTCCTGCCGGACCGGTTACGTGTGGCCCACCCACCCTTGCTGTTGGTAAAGCTTTTCTGACGGCAGATGCAGAATAGTCATATAATTTGCAATATTCTTCTACGCTTCCGCCCCAATACGAACTGTTTGGTTCGTTCCATAATTCCCAGTACCAACTTTCCACTTCGGGTTTTCCATACCGCACAACGCAGTGTTTTACCCACTGAAAAATCAGTTCTCCCCATTTTGCATAATCTTTTGGCGGATAGGTCCAGCCTGTAAAAATATTTTTGTAATCCTGCCCTGGTTGCCAATCATGTTTATAAGGAGTCGGCTTAGCCGACAGCGCTTCAGGCATAAAACCCATTTGCGCCAGCGGCTTCATACCACGCTGCACATAGGTATCAAAGATAGAATCAACGATCTTCCAATTATAAACCGGGTTGCCATTGGTATCTTCCGTATAGGCATTGGTGGAACCCCATTTTAAGGCAGCAGTTCCATCGCCGGTGGTTAGTAAATTATGCGCGCGCACATAGACGGGCACCGGGCTTAAGGCCGCCAGCTCGGACAACAATTTTTTACCATCCTTCATGTACGTGTAATTCGGCTCATAATATCCAAACCATGCCCATACCGGTTTCATACCGCCCATCTCTTTGGCTGCATTCACATAAATAAAAGCGGTATCGTTTGCCTGTTGCGCATAATTTTTAAATGAAAAGCAGCAAACAAATAAAAAAATAACAGCGGATCTTATCATGATGTAAATATTATGGAGGCAGAACAAAATAGTTATATGACCGGATCTATTTTATTGATTTTAGTTTATCAAACTCTGACACGCTGACTGTAAAGACCGTACCATGCCGAAGTCCGGCAGGCATGCTTAATTTATCCGATACATTCGTCCAGGATTTCAGGTCCACCGATTCTATAGCGCCATATTGATGTTGGGTGTATTTATCAAAGTACACGATCCACTTTTTACCAATTTTTAAAACAGTCGGCCCCTCTGCCCAATAATTTCCCGTGATCGGCGAGGATGGTTGACTGTAGTCGCCGGTTAACTGGCTGCTGGTCGCGATCCGGATATTTTTTTGCGGCGGCAGTTTTGTTTCATCTTTTAAAAATAGCAGATATTGATCGCCATTTTTTTGAATAGTGGCGTCGATCACATTGAAGCCCTTATCGTACAGCAGTTTTGTTTCACTGAAAGTTATAAAATCTTTAGTGGTGGTGTAATACATGCGGTGGTTGTATTTATCATCCCCTGCGGTATCACCCGCCGCAAATCTGCCTGGTATAGTAGTGGCCCAATAGATCATATACACCTTGCTGTTAGCATCATAAAAGATTTCAGGTGCCCAGCAGTTCCTGGCGGATGGCTCATTCTTCATCACCGGTATAAATTGTTGCGTGCTCCAATTTATCAAATCAGCCGAACTGGCATAACCAATGCCGCCATCATTCCAGCTAACGGTCCATACCAGGTGGAATTTATTATCGGCACCGCGAATAATGCACGGGTCGCGCATCAACTTATCATTTGCCACAGCAGGCTTTAGAAATGAACTGTCGTTTTTTAATGCTGTCCATTTAAACCCATCGTGACT
>JBDSXW010000032.1:0-87789 GCA_039925965.1 Chitinophagaceae bacterium | reverse complement strand
ATAAAAAAGTTTGGCCCATTTCAGTTTGGCACGGTCGCGGATGGTTGCCAGATCCGGCAACAAACCCGAATACCAGAACAATAAGGATACGGTAAAATAAGTAGAGATTGCAAATACGTCCCAAAGGAGCGGCGAAGTAAAGTTCACCCAAAGCGGACCACGGCTGTTTGGGTAAGGCAATACAAAGAAGGCCATCCACACACGTCCCATGTGGAAGATTGGGAACTGGCCTGCGCACATTACCGCAAAGATGGTCATGGCTTCTGCCGCGCGGTTCACACCGGTTCTCCAGCCCTGGCGGAATAGCAGGAGAATCGCGGAGATCAGCGTACCAGCATGACCAATACCTACCCACCACACGAAGTTGGTAATGTCCCAACCCCAACCAACTGTTTTATTGAGGTTCCACTCGCCGATACCATAAGTGACCTCACGATAAACGCTGTACACCCCAAACAGGAGCAATGCGACCGCAATACCAAAACCGATCTTCCAGAGATTGGAAGGTGCAGCTTCAACAGGGCGGCAAATATCTTCCGATATCTGGTGGTAATCTTTGTTACCATCTACCAGCGGTGGCCTTACTTGTGATTCGTACCTTAATAATGACATGTGGTCTACTGTTTTCTGATTCCTGTTGCCGATATGACAACAGTCAGTCGTTTAGTTTTTTTAATCCGGTAGTTTTTCTTTCTCTATAACTGCACAATATGTATGTGCGGTAATTCTTTTTTTTGAACCCGGCTTTTGTTCCATGATTGGGCGACATTGGCGACGCTCCGTTCATCTGATTGCTACTATCCGGCCTCCTAATTTAAGCTTTTTATCTTAGCCAATTACCTTCCGCAACACCTGATTCTCCATTGTCATCTTACGCTTGTTGTTGGTGAAAACACCAACAACGGCCCTCAAATTGACCTATTGACCAATGACTCATTGAACGATAATTTTAGTGCGGCTCCGATGGCACTTCGGTGTTCACTTCCTTGTGTTCCTCGTTATGTACTTCCTTTTTATTCTCAGCTATTACAGGGTCATTTACCTTCAGTATTTCATCGGTGTTACGCACTTTGGCCAGGTAGGTCACGTTTGGCAATACATGGAGTTGCTCCAGTACCACGAACATGCGATTGGGGTTGTCCGCACGTATTTTACGGATGGCACTTTTGCTATCGTTGATATCACCAAATACAATGGCTTCGGTAGGGCAGCTCTGCTGGCAGGCCACTTTAATTTCACCATCAATAACCGGGCGATCGTGTTTCTTGGCGTTCAATTTTCCCTCCTGTAAACGTTGTACGCAGAACGAGCATTTTTCAATCACCCCACGGCTACGAACCGTAACATCCGGGTTCAATACCATGCGGGTAAGATCGTCGTTCATCATCATCGTGGCATCGCTGATATGATCGCGTTGGTTGTCTGGGAAGCTATCTGCACCGGTGTAATCCGCCCAGTTAAAGCGGCGTACTTTGAACGGACAGTTATTGGCGCAATACCGGGTACCGATACAACGGTTATAAGTCATCTGGTTGAGGCCTTCGCTGCTATGGTTGGTGGCGGCTACGGGGCAAACATTCTCGCAAGGTGCATTGTCGCAGTGCTGGCACATCATTGGCTGAAACACAACACCTTTTACCGCATCCGGGTTTGGCTTTTTGGTGGTGGGGTCAAGGGTGGAATCGGTTACAAAATAGCGGTCGATACGCAGCCATTGCATATCGTGGCCACGAAGTACTTCCCGTTTACCTACAATAGACACGTTGTTTTCTGCTGTGCAGGCCACCACACAGGCGCCACAACCATTACAACTGTTCATATCCACGCTCATACCCCAATGAATACCCGGGCGTTCGTTCAGCTTCGGATCGTACAAACTGCCCTGGTCCCGGTAGTCATCCATCTCACCAGTTTTGGTATAATCTTCTGCCAGTGCTTCTCTCCAGTGCTTGATGTACTCCGGATGTTGCATGTAGGTAGCCATGGTGGTTTCCCTTACCACTTCTATACGGTCCACACCAAGGCTGTCGGTATAAGAACTATGTATCTGGTTTTGAGCTACTGAGTATTTTTCGTCCGTTTTTTCAACGCTAGCGCTAATAGAAAGATAATCAATGGTAGTGCCATTGAATGTAGCCAGCGGGAAAGCGTTTTTACCAGCTTCTTTAGTTGCCACACCAATATCCTTGCTGCGGCCAAAACCCAGGGCGATACCAACGGTGTTGGCATCTACTCCGGGTACAATAATGATCGGAAGCGCAATTTCTTTGCCATTGGTTTTGATCTTCATCACCCATTTCAGAGGGTGCGCTTCGTATGCATCGATATCACCGTTGTCGGTCATATCGATCCCAAAAAGCTTCAGAGCATTGCCGGCAGATATCATTGCGTAGTTGTCCCAGGTAGCTTTCGTAACCGGATCTGGTAACTCCAGCAACCATGGGTTATTCCCCTGCTGACCAGCACCAATACCTACTTTTTCGTATAGGAATACTTCATAATCACCCCCTTTTTTGGCAGCCGCAATCGCAGCTGTTGCTGGCGCAATGGCACCGGCACTAAAGGCTGCACCGCCCATCGTCATTTCACCCGAAGGGTTAATAACACCATCACGGAGGGCAGCATCCCAGGTAGCTACGCTGCCACCGAGTTTACCCAGCCAGAAGGTTTTGAGGTAGGCTAAATAATCATTGGTAGCACCTGCAGGAACCATTACAGTAGCAGGTTGGGTTGAATCTGGTTTCCCGGTCGCGGGCATTGTTGCAACGGGGGTGGCTGTCGACTTGCCACTCCATTTCAACAGACTATCCTGCCAGGCACGGGTTTTAAATAAGGGGTTGATGGTCGGCTGGATCAATGAATAGTAACCTTGTTTAGGTTCCGCATCACCCCAGCTTTCCAGATAATGATGGGTTGGAATAACATAGTTGCAGAGCGCGGTAGTTTCATCCATTTTTTCGTTGAATGAAACAGCCAGTTTTACCCTGGCGATACCGCTCTTGAATTTATCAGCCATCGGGTGGCTGTACATTGGGTTAGCACCGGCTATCAGCAAGGCACCTACGGTACCTGCGTTCATATCAGCCACGAGTTTGGCCATATCAGCATCCACACCCTGGCGGTAATTTACTGGTATAGCCCAGTTGATCGTTTTTCCATTGGCGCCAATGGCTTCGTTGATGGCGTTTACAATTACCTGTACATTGGTATCGTTGCTGCCACTCACTACCAAAGCGTTACCACCAGCGGCTTTCAGGTCGGCTGCGGCTTTTGTGATGCCCGTTTTTAATTTGGCGTCTGCTACCGTTGGAGCCGTTCCGTTGATCGCATTTAATAAAGCCAGTGCTACGGTGCCCGCCTCAGAAGGACGATGGGTAAAACGCTCATCTGCGTTGGCACCCGTCATGCTCATGATGCTTTCAAACTGGTAGTGCTTGCTCATTACCGGGGCCTTCTCGTCGATTTTGCGGCCTTTGGCATATTGCTTGGCAAATTCAACCGGGCTCAACCAGGTACCCAGGAAATCGCAGGCCAGGCTCACGATCACTTTTGCATTATCAAACTGGTACGAAGGGATGCCCTTTTTACCGTAAGAAGCCTCATTGGCCTGGATCATACCGCTGTAGGAAACTGCATCGTATTGCACGTGGCGGCCACCAGGGTATTTGGATAAAAATTCGCCGATCAGTTGTTTGGTGGAGGGAGAAACGATGGTAGAACTAAGAATGGCAACTGATCCGGAACCAATGCCCAACATGGCTTCGCCGATCATTTTATCAATCGTTTCAAAGGTGGACACTTCTTTCCAATCCTCGCCGATACGTTGTTTTGGATAACGGAGGCGTGCAGTGTCGTACAAATCAAGTACCGAAGCCTGCGCCCTGGCGCTGGTAGCACCTTTGGTAATCGGGCTGAGGGTGTTGCCTTCAATTTTAATCGGTCTGCCATCTCTAACCTTAGCCACCACACTCACCACATCTCCATCCTGAACATAAGTGGTAGCATAATAATTAGCAACACCTGGCATGATGCTTTCGGGTTTGTTTACATACGGTATTGCATGCTTTACAGGCTGCTCACAACTGGCGGCCAACGTAGCGGCGGCGGTGCTATAACCCAGGAATTTCAGGAAATCGCGGCGCGGCGTTTTGGCATCCAGCAAACCGCCATCGGATTCAAAGGGAAGTTCCTCGCGAAACTCATCTTTAGCCGACTTTGTAAACTCCTCACTCTGGTTAAGCTGTCCGAAACTTTGCCAAATCTTGCTCTGAGCCATATTATTAGTTGTAGTTATTATGAAAGTTTCAATTGGCTAATTAGCTAATTAGCCAATTAGCTAATTGCTTAATAGTGACATTTCTGGCATTCCGTTCCGCCGATCATTTCTACTGTAACGCTATCTATTTTAGCCTTGTGGATATGCATTTTACCCTTTGCATCCACGGTAGTATCTGCCTTTAAGTCGTTATGGAATTTCTCGTAGATGCTGTAGAACTTGTTACCATTGCCCTTATCGTCGTTAAACTGCACTTTGGATTCGCGGTGACAGTTAATACACCAACCCATACTCAGGTCGGCAAACTGTTTTACTTCGTTCATTTTCTGAATTTCGCCATGGCATGTTTGGCAGGCCACTTTACCGGCCACTACGTGCTGGCTGTGGTTAAAGTACACATGGTCGGGCAGGTTGTGGATCCTTACCCATTGAATTGCTTTAGCCTTAGAAGGATCCCACACCTTACTAACGGCTGGGTCGAAACCGGCGTATTTGTAGAGTTCTTTTATCTGTGCGGTACCATTGATTTCAATACCATTCTCGTCAAACATCTTCTCACCTTTGTACTCATTAATGGCCATATGGCAGTTCATACACACGTTTACTGATGGGATGTTACTGTGTTTGCCAGCCTGAGCGCCACCATGGCAATACAGACAGTTGATCTGGTTGGTTCCGGCATGTACCTTATGTGAGTAATAGATCGGTTGTACTGGTTGGTAGTCTTTATTACGACCCAGGCCGATAGCGCCGCGAGCAAGGAAAAAGCCAAACAAAACAAAGAATACCAATGCTGCACCCAGCAAGTACACCTTATTCTTCCAGAACGCTACCGGCTCAGGTGAGCGTATATTTTCCTTCTCATCGGTGAGTTTTTTCAGGTTACTGTTCACCTGCAATAAAATCAGGGCAACAATAGCCAGGATCAGGGTAATGATCGCAAAGATGATGGAATTGTCTTCTCCTTGTGGTGCACCAGTCGCGGTTGGACCTGGCGCAACAGGTGCAACGTAATCTTTGATATATTTCAGGATTCCGTCAATCTCAGGGTCGGTCAGATTCGGAAACTGATTCATTGCTGTTTTGTTCCATTTCAGGTACAAAGCATTCGCATAGGCATCGCCACTGGCCAATACCTTATTGTTGTTCTTGATCCAGGCGTGCAATTTGGCTTTATCGGGCCAACGATCTTCCACGCCCATTAAGGCTGGTCCGGTCAAATTCTGATCCACCTTGTGGCAGGAGGCGCAATTGTTGCTGAACAACGCTTTCCCATCCTGGGCAGAAACATTTCCAATAAAAAAAACCATGAAAACCGCGCTAACGGCAATTATCCTCTTAAAAATTCTGATATGCTTGAACATAGACAGCTATAAATTGGTTCAGTGACGAGCAGAAAAGTATCTGCTATCGGCGCGCAAAAATATGACAGGAAGCTGACAAATGTGAATGAAAAGAAAATTTTTTTTAGCCGCACCTATACTGCATTACAGCGGATCGCCATTTTTTTTTATGATATATCTATCCTGCTGTTGTAAGGGAATTGAAGCCTTAAAATTAAATGAAAAAGGGCTTCAGATTACCCTTTTTGCACTGGTTGTTTTTTTTTATAAAACTGGTATTAAGAGCCATATGGTAAAATAGGCGCTGGTGCAAAGGCAGTTGTATACTTAGTGTAAATAATTTGACAGTTTGCGTGAGGTGACCAGCAATTCAGAAAGCTAAAAATGGTTTACGGTACAATCTTTTTTATTACATCTTCGCAGCGATGTTCGACAAACTACAGGAAAAATGGAAAGTGAATGGTCCGCAACTGGCCCTGATTCTGGTCACTTTTGCGACTGGTGGCAGCCTGACCGGCTGGGTAGGACGAAAACTGCTGGGCCTCACCGGCATGGAACATGGAGCCCTTTACTATGTTCTGTATATTGTAGCGATTACCCTGCTTTGGCCGCTGGCGGTGATATTGGTCAGTATTCCTTTTGGCCAATACCCCTTCTTTATTAAGTACATCCGGCGCATTGGCGGAAGGATGTTGGGCAAAAGCCATGCAACAGTGCTTGCGGACGAAAAGGGCATAATGGATAGTGAACGACAGGCAAGCGAAGAAAAAGGAACAATCCCGGCCAGCCCGGATTACAATAGCCAGTCGGATGTTCCTACACCCGATTCTGACGGTCCCGGTCCCGGGGCCCGGGTTCTGAAACTGGCTGTTTTTGCTTCTGGTGGTGGTAGCAATGCCCAAAAAATCATTGATCATTTCAGAAACCACCTGGCCTACAGGGTGGCGCTAATTGTTTCTAATAAACCGGGGGCTGGCGTTTTGACGATCGCGGAGAAACAGAATCTCCCGTCGCTCATTATAGACAAAGAACAATTCTTTCGTGGCGATGCCTATACCGCCGAGCTGGCCGCCGCCGGCATTGATTTTATTGTGCTGGCCGGCTTTCTTTGGAAAGTGCCATCAGCCCTTATCAAAGCCTATCCCAATAAGATCGTCAATATCCATCCGGCGCTTTTGCCGAAGTATGGCGGCAAAGGCATGTATGGTCATTTTGTACATGAGGCCGTTGTATCCGCTGGTGAAAAGGAATCGGGGATCACGATTCACTACGTGGATGAACAGTACGACCATGGCCATACCATTTTTCAGGCCACCTGCCCGGTTTTACCCGGCGATACCGGGGAGATGCTGGCTAAAAGGGTGCTTGCGTTAGAGCATGCGCATTATCCGGCTGTGGTGGAGGAATGCCTGGAAAACTTGAAGTAACAGATCGACCGGTGCTTCCCGTAGATTACAAATCGCTTCCTTTCCGGTCGATTATCAGCTTTCTATTGTGAACGTAGAGTGTTCCGAGACACTATATTGTTTTATTTTGCTTCCTTATTTGCAGGCACTATTACTAAGGTATCTTAATCGCTGTCTAAAGATGATGATGTAGAACTCGTTCAAATTAGTTCATAAATCTTTTAGTGCTTAACAACGAATTTCCCTCAAAGGGCCATATAACGAATCGCCCTGAAAGGGCTATACAAAATAGCGTATGGCATCGCCATGCGGGTATAAATTTGTACGCATCAAGCTCTGAAAGTGCGTAACAAAAAGACACGTCAATCCCAGACATACCGCTCATCATAAGGAATTTGGTATCGTTTTAAGAATTCTCTGTATTCGGCTTGAAACTTCATTTTTTGATGTTGCTCCTTTTGAGTTCTGATATAGTTTGCCACCACATCTATTTCCCGTGGGTTAACTGAAAACATTCCGTATCCACCCTGCCAGTAGAATTTACTATATTGAGAACCTTGCAGCTTCATCCATTTAGACGAATCCTTTTTAACCTGTTCAACAAAGTCAATCAGCATTATTTTTTTAGAGAGAATGGTTAATAAGTGGATGTTGTCGTCCATTCCTCCGATTTGAATGACCGGGCTCTCAATGTTCTTACAAATACCAGACATATAACCGTATAGTTTTTCCTGGATATCGGGTTGTATGAATGGCTGTCTGTGTTTCGTACTGGTAATAAAATGCAGGTAATTATAGGCGAGTGATTGCGGCATACCCTCTTTGTTATGCCCTTTCAGGGCGATGATTGATGTATGCTTCTGGTCGTATGGCGTTGCCATACGCTAATTTGTTTTGCCCTTTTAGGGCTTGATCCAGTTTTACCTGACCATGAAAATTTAATGTTTTACAATTCTGCTTTTCCGGTTGTTGTCTGAAACTTGAATTTTATTGGCAAGAACCTTGTCTACGGATTCAGCTTCCCTTATGTCTTCTCTACCTGACAATTTTAATGCTGCGGCATGATTGTTATTTCCTGCTTTAAATGTAGGTGCCAGTTCTCTACTGATCAATCTTGATTGACCGATTTCCTTTTTATAGGTTTGGTTTTGGTTTATCATACTCCCCCTACCCCGGTGCCCGACTTTTATAATACGCGCTGGTGAGTGTACCTCTCCTTTCCGACCATTTTTTGAAAGAATAACAGATATTGCATCCCATCATTCAACCTTTTATTACTCGTTTATGGAACAAGACCAAACCAAACTCGGCATCGGCACGCGCCTGCAGCATACCCTCCACGGCCCCGGCGTTATCGTAGCGGTGAAATATGCTACCTATATTATTTCGTTCATCAATGATGGCGTTGTAGAAATAGACAAGACAGATACCAAGCTTGATGAAATCATCCCGGAGAATGTGACCGCCGAAGTAGAAACGACTTCGGGCGTAGAAAAGTCGCTGCTGAAAATACTGAGGCAGTGGGCCGATGTAACTGAACTGGTTCCGCTGGGTGACCGCTGGATTGGCGGCACCATGTTACTGCAACCTGCGGATAAATCTTTAAAGCCTAAAGAAATACCCGTTGCGGATTTCTTTCATAAAATAGTGATGCTGCGCGACAGGCTCCGTGTCCTGGAGCAGAATATCAACAGCAACAAAAAACTGAGTGACGAAGACAAGGTCGGCATCCAGCAGTACATCACACGTTGTTACGGCTCATTGACCACATTCAATGTACTTTTTAGAAATAAGGAGCAATGGTTTGTAGGGGATAAAGGATCTGCATCGGATTGAGTTTATGGCCACACATTACATTTCACCAGCTTACGAAACATATCTATGAAGCAAAAACTTCGGACACTCGGAGCATCATGTTTTTTGTTTTTCAGCGTTGCTGCGCAGCCCTACCAAACGCTTCACGACAAAGCCATCCTCGTGGATACCCACAACGACATCCTCGAAGTGTGCCTGGATAAAGGCTACAGTTTCGACCAGGACCTGCGGGGAAAAACACATAGCGATATTAACCGGTTCGTAAAGGGCGGTGTGGATGTACAGGTGTTTTCCATCTGGTGCGACGGCAAGCAAAAAGACCCGTATCAATTTGCCAACCGGATGATGGATACACTCTATGCCACTGTTAACCGCAATCCGGATAAAATAGCGATTGTTTATAATTCAAAGGAATTAAAGCAGGTTGTTCGTAGTAAAAAAATAGCCGCTATGATGGGCGTGGAAGGCGGCCACATGATGGAGGATGACCTTGCCAAATTAGACAGCCTGTACAAACGTGGTGCCCGCTACATGACCCTTACCTGGAATAACTCTACAAGTTGGGCGACCTCAGCAATGGAAGAAACCATTGATTCGCTACGCCACCAGCCCAAGGGATTGAACGATTTCGGCAGGCAGGTAGTACATCACATGAACGAAATGGGCATGCTCCTCGACCTGAGCCATGTAGGCGAACAAACGTTTTGGGATGCGATCAACACTACTACCAAACCCGTGGTCGTTTCGCATAGCTGCGTGTACAAGATCTGCCCGGTATTCCGCAACCTGAAAGACGATCAGATTATTGCCGTAAGCAAAAACAACGGCGTTATCCAGCTCAATTTTTTCAGCGGTTTTCTCGACAGTAGTTTTGATAAAAAGAGCGAATCCTTTGCAAAAAATCATAAGGCAGAAAAAGATGCCATACAGCTGCTGAACTCCGATAAGGATGCTGCCACCACTTTTATCAATACAAAATATGCAGCCGAAAGAGAAGCCATGCGGCCACCACTTTCGTTGCTGATGGATCACCTGGATTATATTGTAAAGCTTGCCGGCGTAGACCATGTAGGTCTGGGTTCCGATTTCGATGGCGTTGGTTCAACTGTTAAGCAACTAGATGATGTAACGACCTACCCCATTATTACAAAAACACTACTGGAGCGAGGATATAGCAAAAAACAAATCAGAAAAATACTCGGCGGAAATTTTTTAAGGGTACTAAGGGCAAACGAACGATAAAGAAGCTCCCCAATACAAATAGTTTTAGCCAAAGCTTACATTCCCGACATACTTTTGATAAGGGCTATTTTCAGGAAAAGTAGTGTTTGGGGTTTTCCTGAACTTAGGAAAAACAGGAACAGTAGTGCTTGAGTTTTTCCTGAAAAATGGGCTTTTTGGTTTTCAGTCTCTCACCTATTTAATTTTCAATAGTTTATTACAGTCATTGTAAAACATTGGGTTCGGAAGGAAATGAAATGGATCAAAATCCGTCAAAAAGTTAGTTAATGCCAGCCTCGCGTTTGGCCATTAGGCGCTATTGTGCTTCGGCTGCCTTCTCGCAGGCGAATGCTCCGGGATATGGAGGTTTCCTGAGTTTTATCACTGCTGGCCGAGCCGCTGCGCCAGTCCCAGTTTTAATTCTTTAATGCCCTCCACAGCCAATCCGGCCATTTTTGCGGCACCTGTCGGGCTAAAATGGGTATCATCTTTTTTGCCCTGCGGGTAATTTACATGGCCGCTGTCTACATAATTAAACAGGTGCTTTGATGACTCATCGCCCATAGTGCTTAACAGGTTCCGGCTTTTGGCCAGCAGGTCAATCATCGGCACCTTTAAAGAATCAGCCAGGCTACGCACCACTTCGGGATAGCCAAAATGTGTTTCTTTCAATTCCCCGTTTTTAAAATTGCGGCGGGCGGTTGGTGTCAGCAGCACCGGGTACGCATTTTTCCCCCGGGTTTCGAGGACGAATTTTGTCAGGTTGGCCCGAAATTCTTCAAGGGAAGTACCCACCAGCGGCTTATCTGTCTTCTCATCGTTGTGACCGAATTCAATGAACACGTAATCACCTTCCTGAAGCTTTTCTACCACCGGCTGCCAGCGATTTTCGGCGATAAATGATTTGGTGCTGCGGCCATTCTGTGCCCGGTTATCGATAGTAACCGTTTTATCAAAATATGTCCCGAACGCCATACCCCAGCCGGTTTCGGGAAAGGTTTCCGGCTTTTTGTTAGCCATGGTGCTGTCGCCGATCATGTAGATGGTAAGCGGCTTTAGTTTGATAAAAGACAACAACAGCATCGCAGCGGCAAGGAGCAACAGACCTGAACGTACGGATTTCATCATGGCGATTCGTTTTATAGGGCTAAAGATACTTGAGATTGGTTGATAGGCGTCCTGTGGTGTTGAATACTGTTTCAACAGAAGTTTTTGTACGCACAAATCCATCGGAAACGATAGCTGAATATGAATTTAGTTGCTAAAAAAATCGTCCGGTTGTGTTCACACCGTAGTTTGAACCGCGGCGAGCAATATTTGGACTGCGGCGAAAATAGTTTGGTGTGCGGCGAAGAATATGTAGGCCGTGCCGGAAGTAATTTCGGAAGCGGCGAAGAGATGCTGTCCTGTAAATTTCTCCAAACGTGGACATTGATAAGGTTTTAGGGAATTCCTATCATCTACTTTTAATATTACATAATGCATCGGTATAAACTACCTCCCAATTATTAACCATCGTCTTTTTACCCCTAACTACAACAGGCATCCCAATATATCTGCAAACGTCCTTATTGATAGCTTCCCCACCAGTCCCGATTAAAATAGCGTAGTGTTCTGTACCATTTACCTGATATTTTAACACAGGCATAATACCACCACTGATGCACCGCACCGCACAGCTTAAATGTGTTTTACCCTGCCCCGGGTTCATGGCACCAAAATAACATTTGGGGTCTATAATTTCTCCGGTGATAACAGTGTCAATTTTATTAGAAGCAGTTATTGCCGGCAACTCAAAAGGGGCGGCGGCTGCTTTAAAAGAATACAGTCCGTTTTCAATTTCCATTAGCGGAAACTGGGTCGTGCCGGTAATACATTGAGTGCAGAGGGATGCACAATCATGGCTACTATCAGCTTCATCACCACATGAAATATAATTGTTGCTGAGATAACCAGTTAGATGTACATATTTTTTTTCAGCCCCATTTAATATATTGCTTACTGTTTCGCCAGCTCCATTTTTAAAAGCATCCACCAATAAAATCGATTTAAATAATGGGTTGCCGCTCCCGTCTTTTCCATCAATAATAGTAAACATTGGCACAGGTTTGTTTTCGAGCCAGCCTTCCATTTGTTTTACCTGGGTATAATCTATTTGAAAGGTTGAGATTCTCTTTTGCTGGCTTACTAAAACAAACGATGTAATAGTCAACAATCCGACAAGGCTAAAGGCTACTATTTTCGAAGCCGACAATACCGGCTTTTTACTATTGCCACTCCAGCCAATAAAAAAATTATTAGGTCCTTTTTTATACACACTACTCTGGGGTAAAATAGTTGGTTCAATATAAGTGCCTTCCGGCATTGCTTTGGTGGAGATATGAATTTTATTCTCCATCAACTGTAATGGGTAAGTGTGCAACTTTTCTTTGAATGGCGCAGGTGCACAACCGTCTTCGGGCCTGTACTGGTAACCGTGCCAAGGACAAGTAATACAGCCATCCACCACCCGCCCTTCCCCCAATGGCCCCATCTGGTGCTTACATACATTATGTACCGCGCTTAATTTACCATCGTATTTAAACACAGCAATACGTTCTTTATTGATGACGGCCATTTTTGCAAGTCCGTCTTCAATCTCTTCCACATTGCATACATACTGCCAGTCCTCATTCAGCTTTTCAGGCACTGTATTATCGACTTTGTTTTCTTTAAAAGCAGCCAGTAAATGGGCGGTTGAAATAACTAACAAGCCTGCAAGTAATAAGACAACCAGGACCGGGCTTTTTTCGAATTGGATAATACCCATTGCAACATGCATAATTACCAGGGCATAGGCTATGTATACAAGCATGTGCATGGCTTTCCAAAATTTGGGGCTTAAAAAAGACAACCAGAAATCATGGCTGGTAAATGCCATGGCAGCAAATATTATCAATGCTGAAAAGCCAAGTGTTTGAAAGGGGAAGTAGGCGATAGAGCCGTAGTGCTTATTAGCCGTAAACAACGAAACCAATGGGTTTACATCTGTATTTCCGTGAAACCAGGTAAGGCTAAGGATACCATGCACGAAAGCGATAATAAACATTGAAACCCCCAGGTGCCGCCGGTTGTAAAGAATAGGTAAAAATTTAGGCGATAGCCGGCAGAAAGGCCCAATAAGTAAAATGATGTGTAACAATAGAATAGCCAGCGTACCAAATGCCCTGATTAATATAGTATTAAGATTGTGATGCGGAAATAAAAAGATATTGCTGCCGGTAAACATAAGAAGGTATAAAATAATACCGCCCCACAAAATTAAATCGTATTGCTTTTTAAACCTGTTCCATAAAATGGGTCGATAAGCGGCACTCATATATTAAAATTTAAAAAAGAACCTTTCATTATTTCCTTTTTTGAAAAAACACGTAAATCTTTACGGGCGTTTAAAAACAGCAATCAATACCATGATAGTTGCTGCAATTGATACGATCATCCAAACTGCTTTATGTCTTTTTCGTAGTTGATGGTTCATTCTGTTATTTTATGCTTTCACTTAAACAATATTGCCTATCAGTTTATCCTTTTTTGTATGCCTTTTTAAAAACGATTGGCCACAATAAAATGCTTGCCGGCATAATTATTAATTTAAACCATATCGATGTAGCTGCTGCGCCATTATCAATTTTTGATACTTTGAAAAATGAAAACCAGATGGCAAATAAAACCCCAATGAGACAATAAGCGTACAACAAATAAACTACAAGCATAAAGTACCAATTTAAAAGTGAATTACTGTTCCCGTTTCCTGCCCCTCTATAACCTGCTGAATGGCGATGGCTACCATTTCTGGCGATGTCCATTCTAAAAAATCAGCCTCCGGCATCAGTGTCCGGTTTTGTGCTGTATCCAAAGTGCCCGGCAATAAAATAGGTGCTGTGGTATTAAACGCCGCTTCGGATTCATTTATCATGGAAGTAAAATTAAGCAACATTTGTTTGCTAATGAATAAGCCAGGTTACTAACGGCTGTGCTGCTGTTAAAGGCTGCTTTTGCACCAATAAAGATTGGTTTGGTAATGCTGAGCCAAAACTACGGACCGGGTTGATACTCATGCGGTAATAAGTGACCAGTCAAAATCCTTGTTTAAAAAGACTGCAAGCAGCATTGCTACACTCCACGCTTGTTGCACACAACCTTTGCCGGTTATTGGTTGCAGCCCGTCAAATATTTCTGCAATGGCAAATGCACAACCTGCATCATAAAAATGATCTCGCAACTCGATCGATTGCTCCCAAATATATTTACAGGCTTTGCTACTGAAATCGTTTTGCTTTAAATACGCCAAAGCCCATTCGCCCCATAAAAATGGCCACACAGTACCCTGGTGGTAAGCATGATCACGATGCCAGGCATTGCCTTCATAAACCGGTTTAAACTGAGCATTTGCGGTATTCAATGTTCTTAGCCCAAAAGGTGTTAACAAATGTTCTGTTACAGATTCCAAAACTTTTTTTTGATACACTGTATTCAATGGACTGAATGGCAGGCTAACAGCATAAACCTGGTTGGGCCTGATGCTATCATCAACATATACTCCTGGTATGACCACATCATTGAGGTAATCGTTTTGGTTTACAAAAAATTGCAGAAATGACTGTTTGCATTTTTTTATCAGGGGATTTATTTCATCAAGCTCTTTGCCTGAGACCGCTTTATTAAAATACTGATAGATGCATAGTGTATTGTACCAGAGCGCATTTATTTCAACCGGGCAACCAATACGGGGTGTTACCACAAAATCATCCACCCTGGCATCCATCCAGGTAAGTTGGAAACCAGTTTCGCCCCCATAGAGCAAACCCTCCGGTGTAAGGTGGATATTAAACCTGGTACCTTTTATATGCCAGTCAATCACCTCTTTTAATTGTGGGAGGGCTCCTTTGATGAATGTAACATCGGCAAATTTTTGATGGTATTCGTACAGTGTTACAAACAGCCACAGCGTTGCATCAATAGTATTGTATTCCACTGCTTCGCCGGTATAGTCCGGAAAACGGTTTGGCAACATGCCTTCACTTAATGCCGACAAAAATGTCTTCAAAATACTTTTTGCTTCCTCTTTCTTTCCGGTAGCAATGCTGATGCCGCGAAGGGCAATCATGGTATCCCTTCCCCAATCGGTAAACCAATGGTAGCCCGCAATGATGGTGCTACCGCCGGTACTTTTTCTATGTACCACAAACTGCCGGCTGCTTTTTATCAGATCATTGACGAAAGCAGGGTAGCTATTGGTATCAGTAATTTCCTTTGCCGCTTTCTCAGGTATTTCATTGATTTCATCAGTTGAAAAAATAAGCTGAATGGTTTCATTTGCCGCCAATGAAACTGCAACTCTGCCAATGCTGATGGCATCTTCCTGAAAATCAAAACCCCGGGCTTCTTCCTGCCGATACTGAATTTTTTTATACCAGTCGTGTTCCCCTTTCCAGTTTCCTTTGGTAAATTTTAAGTACAAAGGATGCGCCTGGTATTTTGCGTATACTTTAAAATAATCATCGGCTAAACCTTCCTCATAAAAATCGAATTGTTCATCCTGGTAAAACAAGGTATGGTAATCTCTATACACCAGTAATGGCATCAGCAATAGCTCCACTGCTTCCTTTGAACGGTTCGTATAGGAAAGCATTACGGTATTTTCGCCTTGAACCATTTCAATTTTTTTCTCAAGGGCATAACCTGCTACGTTATAATTGAATGTTGCATTTTCTGTATTGCAATTATAATTTTCAATATAACTATAACCCCGAGGATGAACCGAACCTGGATATTGGTTAGAGGACAATTCGTAACAAACTCCATTTGCGACAAGCGTTTCTTCTATTTTAGAAACAAGTACCAGCCTATCGGTCGGGGGAAAAAGAGAGGCCACGAGTAAGCCATGATAACGCCTCGTATTAGCACCTGCAATACTGGACGAACTATAGCCCCCGATTCCGTTGGTTAATAAATACTCTTTGGATGCCGCTTCTTCAAAATCTAAATGCATAAGTAGTGGGTATTAGGTAGCAAGTAGTAAGTAGTAAGTAATAAGTGATATGTATTAGGCGATAAGAATTAGGTATTAAGTATTGGCGCGGGTATAAGCAGTGGGTGATAACTATCATGTGATTTAAAGCAAATGATGCCTACTACTAGCTACCCAATACATACTACCTGCTACCCAATACTTACTACTTGCTACTTACTTGTTTATATCATTGATTAATTCGGCTACCACTCCTGTCCATCCCGTCTGGTGGCTTGCACCAACTCCCCTGCCATTATCTCCATCGAAATATTCATAAAATAATATCAGGTCTTTAAAATGTTCATCCTGGTAAATTTTTGGAGTAAGTCCGTTTATGGGCCTGTTGCCGTCTGCATCTGAAAGAAATAACCGGACTAACTGTTTTGATATTTCTATAGACACTTCATCCAAATTCATCTGCACACCACTACCTGTTGGAAATTCAACTTTCAATTCATCGCCAAAATAAGCATGGTATTTTTTCAATGCCTGGATGAGCATATAATTCATGGGCATCCAAACGGGACCCCGCCAGTTACTGTTGCCACCAAATAAACCGGAGCTGCTTTCGGCGGGCTCGTATTTTAATCCAAATTGCTCGCCTTCTATTTTGAGGGTATAACCGTTCTGGTGTTTTTTAGATAGTGCCCTGATGCCGTGTGCAGATAAAAATTCATTTTCATCAAGCATGGCTTGCAATAATTTCTGCAGCCTGTCTTTAGGAATCAGCGTGAGCAGCGTCTTATCATCCCTCATTTCTTCAATAATGGTGTAGTCTTTACTTTTTTTGACATAGTCATTATACCAGTTCATCCTAAAAGTAAATTCAGGCGACACTTCCATATCTTTTTTTGTAATACAAAAGCTGGCGAACAAAGTAGTTAATCCAACCAATGAACGCACTTTAAGCGGCTGGTATTCGCCGTTTGGTAAAGCAAGTACATCGTAGAAAAAACCTTCCTCTTCATCCCAGGAACCCGTCCAGTCTTTACCTATGCGGTTGAGACTTTCAGCAATTAACGCAAAATGTTCAAAAAATTTGGTGGTCATCGGTTCGTAACTGCTATCGTACTTCGTTATCTCCATCGCCATCTCCAGCATATTAAGGCAATACATAGCCATCCAGCTTGTACCATCTGCCTGCTCCAAATGCCCGCCGCCAGGGATGGCACTGCTGCGGTCGAATACGCCAATATTATCCAGCCCTAAAAATCCACCCTCAAAAACATTCTTTCCGTAACTGTCTTTTCTGTTGACCCACCAGGTAAAATTCAGACAAAGTTTTTGAAACGCTTTTTTCAAAAAATCAATATCGCCTTTGCCAGTTTGTTGTTTATCTATTTCATACACTTTAATGCAGCTCATGGCATGTACTGGCGGGTTCACATCACCAAAAGCCCATTCATAAGCAGGTATTTGCCCATTGGGGTGCATGTACCATTCCCGTAAAAATAATAACAACTGACTTTTTGCAAACCTGGCATCAACCATTGCCAAAGGAATACAATGAAAAGCCAGGTCCCATGCGGCATACCAGGGATACTCCCACTTGTCGGGCATGGAAATAATGTCGTCATTATTGAGCGTATGCCATTGAGAATTCCTTCCTTTCTTCCTGCTTTCGGGGGGTGCTGGTTGTCCTTTATCGCCGTTGAGCCAAAGCGGAATATCAATGTTATAATACTGCTTGCTCCAAAGCATGCCTGCAAATGCCTGCCGCTGCACTGCCACTTCATCTGCAGTCACTTTTGCTGTAGCAAGAGATGCATAAAATTCATTGGCTGCAGCTACGTTGTCCTCAAATATTTGATCAAAAGATTGTAGTAAAGGGTTCGTTGTAAATTTCTCTTTACTCAACCGTATTTTAATTTCGATGGTGTCGTTGGCTTTTACGGTTTGCTGATAAACGGGAGAAAATTTTGTACCCTCCTTCTTTTGGTATGCTTCAAAATCATTGCTGATGACGGCTGTATGAAAAAGGTCTTTTACATAAGGTGTTTCGTTAGGTGTATTCCAAAGTTCCTGTTTGTTATTCTCATTTTCAGTAAACAAAATATGGTTCGCATGCTGGAAATAGTAGTTATAAGTACCCAGCTCTTCATGTTGTAGTTCTACCGAATCAAACCCATCCTCATTTTTAAACCCATTAATCAGCGGCTTGTTATTCATCAAACCAAAACTCCATAAATTCCTGAACCATATTTGCGGCAGCACTGTTACAGGCGCATCCACATCACCCCGGTTGTATACTGTAATCTTTATCAATATATCTTCTTCATCTGCCTTGGCATATTCGGTAACAACATCAAAATAATGATTCTCATTAAAAATGCCGGTGTCAATCAATTCGTACTCTACATCTTCTTTACTACGGCGGGCATTGGTTTGCAATAAATCCTCGTAGGGATAAGCCGCCTGTGGATATTTGTACAGGTGCTTCATGTAGCTGTGTGTTGGCGTATTGTCTAAGTAATAATACAGCTCCTTACAATCCTCGCCATGATTGCCTTGCGGACCTGTGAGGCCAAACAAACGCTCTTTTAAAATGGGGTCGTTGCCATTCCATAATGCAACGGAAAAACAAAGCCGTTGTTTATCGTCACTAATACCTGCAATGCCATCCTCCCCCCAGCGGTACACTCGGCTGCGTGCATGATCATGCGGAAAAAAATCCCACGCACTGCCATGCTCACTGTAGTCTTCCCTTACCGTTCCCCATTGTCTCTCGCTTAGATAAGGCCCCCACTTTAGCCAGTTTTTTTTGCCGGAGTATTGTTCTGATAGACGAGATGCTTCTGCTGACATAATTTAAGTATTAAGTATTGAGTATTAAGTATTGAGTATTAAGTATTAAGTATTAAGTATTAAGTATTAAGTATTGAATTTTTCCAGCCATTAATTAACCATTGTCGTCAAACCCTGGTTACAACGTCATAACACCATCTACAAATATGGTAGCACCATGAACATAATCGGATAGATCGCTACAGAGAAAAACAACCATATTCCCAATATCCATGGTAAGTCCTACGCCTTTGTAAGGTATCAGTCTTAATAACCTTTGTTCTTCCCCGGGTGTGTTCCAGGCCATTGTATTAATGGGCGTTTTAGTAGCGCCAGGTGCAATACTATTAACTCTTATTTTCATAGGGCCCAGTTCTTGCGCCAGCGACTTCATCATCAGCATCACGCCGCCTTTAGATACTGCATAATTAATATTTCCTGCACAGGGAATTAATTCATGAACACTACTCATACAAATGATTTTTCCAAGCGACTGTGCTATTTCCAGCCTTAATCCCCGCCTACCAAATTCGCTAATCTCTGCCTGCGCGCAGAGAAATTGGCCGGCCTGCGTTGTTGACTAAAATAGCTACGGTTCCGAATTTTTCTACAGCTACAGCCATCATAGCATCTACCTGTTCTTTTTTACTTACATCGGCTTTAAAGTTAATGGCACTGCAGCAAAGCCAATAATGTCCTGTACAATTTCATCTGCACTTACACTATTGCCTACACAATTTACCACTACGTTAGCACCAGCGGCTGCCTGTTCCAGGGCTGTTGCTTTTCCAATGCCAGTGCTGGCACCGGTTACGATAGCTGTTTGCCCCTCAATCCTGATTTTATTTTTTAGCATAGTATTTATCTTTCGTTTTATAAATAATGAATTATGGTTTACTTCAAAAACATTGTTCCACCCCCCGTAGTTATCAATAACCCTCCATGGATAAGCTATATCCTCAACCCATTGGTGGTTATCTACAAAAAATTTGTACTCATACCGGCCGACAGTTAAAAGCGGAATATGCACATACAGTACATTGTTCTTTGAAGGCTTTATCAGGATCTCATTTTTTTTCCAGTTGGTAAAATTGCCCACCAGCGATACGCTTGTTTTTGCATACGGCAAATGGATATAAAAAGTGATGCGGTGGTTTCGATAATGGCGGCCATGTAACCTTCATTTTCGAGTGCCTGAAACAATACGGCGGCTTTTTTGTGTGATGGTGTATTGGGCAATATAGATGCTGGTAGCCAGATGGCGTTACTGATAATTTCTGGTTTTGATAATCCATCAATAGTTACACCGTGGAGCGAAAGAGATTCGTCACGAATGGATCGGAATGATACTGTTACTCACATACACACTTTCTCCCGATCCATCGCATTGGCATCAAGCTAATTTTGAAAAATGGGGACTGCCCCGGCGGGGTTTTCACATGACGTAACACAGAACTAACAGCGGACTACCCTGAAACCCCGAGGGTGGCGGCATCTAAAAACTTAGGCAAATACAAGATTTTCAGAATGGTTGCTGTTCTTAGAAAGATCAGCACACTGGTGATACGGTGGGAACGGCCTGTCCCGATTATTTCGATGATGCTCACGGATGCTTTTTCTAGTGAGAAAAAAGATGTTTACACAATAACGCTAGCTCTGGCGGCACTACCTCCCTTCTAAATGTATTATTCACCTTTGAATTTCTTTAGAGACGGGGCTTTCAGACGAATGAAGTAAAAATTAGCCTGACACCACTGCGACGCATCGGGCTTCTTCAACCCATCAAATAACTCTCATGTTTATTTAAGTTCTACCGCAACCATCGAATTTCATTTACCTGAATATCCATGGCGAAGCAAATAGCCGGCGATTGCCGATCAGGTCAACAATATACTTCCTGCTTTTCATTTTTGGGTCTGTTTTTTCCTGAAAATAACTTCAGAACGACTTTTATACATCTTAAAATAGACGGGTCGCCAGGGAGTCTTCGACGAAGTGAAAGTACTCATTCCATCATTGTACTTCAAGACCGGCAACCTCCATCATCGCATTGGCCAATATTAAAAGAAAAATCCTTCAGGCTTTGAAGGATGTACGTAAAGAATTTTTCTTTGTTTACGCGGAGAGTAAGAGATTCGAACTCTTGATACAGTTACCCATATACACACTTTCCAGGCGTGCTCCTTCAACCACTCGGACAACTCTCCAGTTTTTAAAACCCAATCCCGTAACGGATCTCAGTTTTTTCAGGACGGCAAAAATAAGGTTTCAGTCTATTGCCCGTAAAAGAAATTATCCCGCTACTTCGATACCAGCATTTCGGTTTCAAAAACCCGGGTTTCGAAATCAGTGATGGGGCGCTTGCTTTCGATCATCTGGATCAGCAGTTCGATGGCGGCCTGGCCCATATCGAAAGCGGGCTGGCGGATCACCGTAGGCATCGGCACCACCAGGTCGATGATATTACTATTGGTAAATCCTACAAAACCAATATCCTCATTGATTTTCAGGCCCATCTTATTCAGCATCGTAAGGCAGCCGGTCGTGAGCCGGTCGCCACTGCTGAATATGGCGTCGGGTTTTAGTTTGGCAGCAAAAAGACTCGTTACCGCTTCTTCTATTTCCGCCGTGATCATGCCACCATGATTGCTAAAACTCACCAGGCTTTCCTGGAACTTAATGCCGTTTTTAAGCAAAGCATCCTTATACCCTTCCAGCCGCTCCACCGTAATAGACAGGTATGGCGCCCCGGTAACATGCGCAATCCTGCGGCGCCCCCTTTTGATAAGGTGCTCCGTAGCATCGTAAGCACCCTGGTAATTATTGGCAATCACTTTATGGGTGTTAATCTCGCTGGTGACCCGGTCGAAAAACACGATGGGCAGGCCTTTATCGTACAGTTCTGTAAAATGGGTCAGGTTAGTACTTTCGCTGCTGAGTGATACCAGCAACCCGTCCACCGACCGGGAAGCCAGGTGCTGCACATTCACCATTTCGCGTTCATAGCTCTCATGGCATTGGGATATAATAACATGATAACCACGGTTGTAAGCGATCGATTCAATGCCATTAATGGCCTGGCTAAAGAAGTTATTGGCGATCTCGCTGACAATAACCCCGATGGCGCGGCTGCGTCGTTCCTTGAGGCTAAGCGCAATGGGGTTGGGGCGGTAATTGATCTTCTCAGCATGCTCCAATACCAGTTTTTTTGTCTCGCTGCTAATCTCATAACTACCCCGCAATGCCCGGGAAACGGTGGAGGTAGAAAGCCCTAATGCCCTGGCTATATCTTTAATGGTGGCCGTTTCAAATCTCATATAGTAAAGCAGGCGTTTTTAGGGTGGTGCGACCGATGGATAAATGTAAGAATTTTTATCCGTGCACGAATGTTTGCTTTGCCTGGCATCAACCTGTTTACCGGCAATCTGAACAGCTAACGTGAAGATCTGCAACAGGATCCTGCATCTGAATGGCTGGCCGGATTTTTTCGCTGCCCGTATTCAGTAAAGTGGGTTTCTTTCCAAACCCCTTTACACGCAACAAATTCTGCCCGAAACCCTCCTTCACCACCAAGTCGGCGGAACCCACAACTGCCACCGGCTGCTGCAAACGATATCGGCATCGATTGCGTAAAAAAAGACGTCCAGCCGCCCTTGAATGACTGGATATATCGCTAAAATTGATACTGAAAAGAGCAGGACACCACGGAATGCATCAAATAACAGCATCCTTTTGTCTTTTTTCCTGGGTCTTTTAACCATCATTTTTCAATTTGCTTGCCATGTATAAAACGACGCGCTGCCACGTTGCTATCACCGCTATTTTTTCTGCACTTATAAATTGTCTGGTCATACCCTTCCCAAGGTGTTCAGCTGATTGATCCAATCTGTTTAGTCATCCAACGGCAATCTCTTTGATAGCTGTGCCGGCTCGTCACCTGTTTGCCAGGTCACACAACTGATTTCCGAAAAACTACCTCACCCAATCTTACTACACCATTTCATTTTCGCTAAAACCCATAATTATGTTCAGGATTATCAAACGATCAGGCTTATTGTTGTTACTGGCCTTATTAGTTCAAATGCAGCAAACAGTACACGCACAGGCGCGCTTCGAGGTTAGCGGCATGGTTATAGCCACTGATAATAACGAGCCGCTTGCAGGAGTTACCGTTGGCATTAAAGGCGGGTCCACAGCCACCACTACCGATAAAGACGGTAAGTTTAAAATTTCCGGCAAGGATGGTAAGTTCACCCTCCTGTTCTCGTTCAGCGGCTTTGTGAACAAAGAAATAGCAGTGAATAATAAAACCGTTATCAATACTAAAATGGATACCGATACCAAAAGCCTGGATGATGTGGTGGTGATTGGCTATCAAACTGTAAAACGCAAAGACCTGCTGGCCTCGGTATCTTCTGTTGGCGCAAAGGAATTGAAAGACATCCCCATCAACTCGGCAGCTGAAGCCTTAAATGGCCGCCTGGCGGGCGTTACAGCTACCACAGCCGAAGGCAGCCCCGATGCGGAAGTACGGGTACGGGTCCGCGGCGGTATGAGTATTTCTCAGGATAATTCCCCGCTGTACATAGTGGATGGCGTGCAGGTGGAAAGTGGCCTCAGCACCATTTCACCACAGGATATCCAAAGCATCGATGTATTGAAAGATGCTGCAGCCACTGCTATCTACGGTGCCCGGGGTGCCAACGGCGTAATCGTTATCACCACCAAAACCGGTAAGCCGGGCAAACTGAAATTGGCCTATAATGGCTTTTTCGGGTTTAAAAATTTAGCTAAGGAACTGGATGTTCTCAGCCCATACGATTTTATCGTGTACCAATACGAACGAAGCCGCGGCAGCAATGCCGATAGTACCTCGTTTTCTAAAAACTATGGTAGCACCTGGGATACGCTGGCCAATTATAAAAATGTGCCCGCTGTCGACTGGCAGAACGAGGTAATGGGTCGCACAGGATTTACCCAAAGCCACAACGTATCTGCCACCGGCGGTAGCAAATCGACTACCTACAACTTCAATTTTACCCACAACGACGATAAGGCGATCCTACTTAATTCCCAATACCAGCGAAGCCTTTTAAACCTGAAGGCAGAGCATAAAATCACAAAAGACATTAAACTGTCTGTAGGTGGAAGGTATACCAACCAGGTAGTGTACGGAGCAGGCACCAGTGACGACAAGGGAACTTCATTTAACAGGCTGCGCAATGCGGTAAAATACCGCCCATTCCTATCAGCCGGGCAGGAGGTGGATGACAGCGATCCATTTGCAGATCCAAATGCGGGCAATGGCCTTTCGCTGACCAACCCAATACAGCTGGCGAATTCGGAGTACCGCAAAAAATTCACGGAAGCTTATAATATCACCGGCAGCCTTACCTACAATATCACCAAAAAACTGACTTTTAAATCTACTTTCGGTTATGACAATAACCACCTTACAGATAAGCAGTTCAGCGACAGCATTACCCCATATGCCACCACACAGGGCGATAAAAAACCAATCATTTCCCTCGATACTACCAATAAAAAAACGCTGACCAACAGCAACGTACTTACTTATTCGCTGAAAGGCCTTAAAGGCGGCCATGACTTTGATTTCCTGGTGGGTGAAGAAACCTACCAGCTGGAAACTGAAACCCGTGGCAGAACGATAAAAGGATTTGATCTGAACACTTCGCCCAATAAGGCATTTGCGGAAAACGGTAATCATACGATTGTAGGTGTGCCAAGGTTGTATAGATCCAAATACACCAGCCTGTCTTTCTTTGGCCGCATCAATTATGCGTTGAAGGATAAGTACCTGTTCTCCGTCAATATGCGCGCCGATGGGGCCTCTAAATTTGCTGCTGAGAACAAATGGGGTTATTTCCCTGCCGGTTCGTTTGCCTGGAGAGTTAGTAAGGAAAACTTCCTGAAAGATGTAAAATTCATCAGCGATGTAAAACTTCGCGCCAGCATCGGCACTGTTGGTAATAACCGTATAGATGATTACCTCTTTCTTACCACCTTCCGGAATGATCAATATTACTATGGTCTCAATGGTCAGCTGGTACAAGGCTATAACAGCACCAGCCTGGTAAATGAAAAACTGAAGTGGGAGCAATCCATCAGCCGCAACCTCGGTCTCGATATAAGCCTTTTCCGCAACCGCATCGACCTGAGCGTTGATTATTACAACAATGATAGCAAAGACCTGTTGCTGAATGTACCGGTTGCCTCTACCTACGGTTATGCCACGCAATTACAAAATATCGGCAAAACCAACAACAAGGGCCTGGAACTACAATTGAATGCGACGCTGATCCGCAAGCCAAAATCCAATTTTAACTGGACTGCCAACTTCAATATCGCATTTGGTAAAACAAGTATTAGGGCCCTGGGGGTAAACCAGCAATATTTCTACCCCTCGGCGAGCTGGGGCGTAAGTGGACAAATAGCGGATTATATTGTAAAAGTCGGCCAACCGGTAGGTTCTATATACGGCCTTGTAACGGATGGTTTTTACACCGTGAATGACTTTGATTACAACGCTGCTACCCGCGTTTACACCCTGAAAGCCGGCGTTGTAACCGACACGAAAATCGTAGGTGCGCCGCAGCCCGGTACGATCCGGTTTAAAGACCTGAATGGGGATGGTTCGGTAGATATCGACAACGACCGCCAGATTATTGGTAATCCCACACCAGATTTTACAGGTGGCCTTAACCAGCAGTTTACCTATAAGCAATGGGACGCCAGCATCTTTGTTAATTTCTCCTATGGCAATGATATCTATAACGCCAACAAAATAGAATTGAGCAACGCTTATACCAATAATGCAAACCTTCTTGGCATTATGAGAAACAGGTGGCGTACTGTAAACGAACAGGGCCAGACTGTAACGGATCCTACCCAACTCGCAGCGCTTAATGCTAACGCCACTATCTGGAAACCGATCGTCGGTGCGGGCGCATTCGTCACCCAATCATGGGCTATTGAAGATGGCTCTTTCCTCCGCTTTAATAACGTAACATTGGGCTATACCCTACCTGTAAAAGCGCTTGCCAAATTACACCTGAGCAAACTTCGTTTCTATGCCACAGCCAACAACCTGGGCGTGTTGACCAGCTATAGTGGTTACGATCCGGAAGTGAGTGTAAGAAGAAACCCGCTGACACCGGGACTGGATTATTCAGCCTATCCAAAGAGCCGCTCCTATATTTTCGGGGTCAATGTAATATTCTAATTTTAATGTATAAAACAAACGATATGTTTTCAAAATATTTCAAAAAGCCCGGAACCATGTTGCTGCTGGCGGCATTTTCCACCATGCTTTTTACCAGTAGCTGCAAAAAATACCTTGACCAGCAACCCATAACTTCTGTGGGTCCTGATTTCTTATTTAGCGATGTAAGCACCACCTACCAGTCGCTGATAGCCGTATACAGCAGGCTTACCGGCGACCAGGGTTATGGCATCCGCCTGAGCCTTTACTACACCGTAGATAATGACGAAATGCAGGGCCCGGGTGGTACCGTGGATGATGACCGCCGTGGCATGGCCCGGTACACATTAACGCCAGGAAATGCGCAGCTGGAAAAACCCTTTAACCAACTATTTCAGGGGATTGAATATGCTAATATCTGCATCGACAATATTCCGAAAATGGCCCTTTTCAATAGTGGCACCGATCAGCAGAAGAAACAACTGCAACGTATGTATGGCGAAGCCCTTACACTCCGGGCACAGTTTTATCTCGAAGCCATCCGCAACTGGGGCGACCTGCCTGCTCATTTTAAACCAGCCTATGCACAGGCAGGGGAATCTCCTTTCCCGGCAAAGACCAGTCGCGACAGCATTTACGACCACCTGCTGGACGATCTTAAACTTGCCGCCACCATGGTTCCGTGGCGCAACGATGTAGCCGCAATCGGCGACCAGCCTGATGAACGGCTTACCAAAGGTGCTGTTAAAGGCCTCCGGGCCAGGATCGCATTGTACCGCGGCGGCTATTCGTTGCGTAGTTCTGCTACCATGGTCAGGGGGAGCAATTACCTGGCTTACTACCAGATCGCCAAAGACGAATGTACCGAGATCGTCGCTTCAACCCAGCACTCGCTGAACCCGAGTTACCGCGCACTTTGGAAAGACCAGGTAGGTGCGAGGGCATCAAACGATCCGAACGGAGAACTCATGTTCCAGGCTACGGGTATCGGTGGCGGATCCGCTGCGGATACCAAACTCGGCTATTACAACGGCCCCAAAGTCAACAGCTTTGGCAATAGCAGTATTAACCCATTACCAACCTATTTTTACCTGTTTGATTCAACCGACCTGCGCCGGGATGTAACCATTGCCCCCTACAACGTGGCCGCAGATGGAGTCACAAAAATTGGCCTGGCCATTACCGCCATGAACGATGGAAAATACCGCCGCGACTGGATGAGTAACCCGGTAATAGCGCCAGCCAGCCAGGCCCAGTATTTTCAAAGTAAATGGCAGATACTCCGATACAGCGATGTACTACTGATGCTGGCCGAAGCTGAAAATGAACTTAATGGCCCTACCACCATCGCCTACAACGCCATTAACCAGGTTCGTCGTCGCGGCTACGGCAAAGCGATCGGCACCCCTGATGCAACTGTGGATCTTGCCGGTTTAAGCAAGGCTACATTTTTTGACGCAATCGTAAAAGAAAGATCGTTGGAACTGGGTGGCGAAGGCGTGCGCAAATACGACCTCGTGCGCTGGAACCTGCTGGCGCAGAAAATTAACGATACGAAGAATGCATTGCTGGCGATGTCTACCGGCGCTGCTCCCTTTAATGCATTGCCGGTTTCGATGTATTACAAAACCACAGCTACTGGCGATGATAAGGCCATTTGGTCAAACTCGTTTTATGTAACCGCACCAGCATCCACACCCGCAGGCACCACGAAAGTAGCCTGGATCAGCGCTGCTATCAACACGACTGCACTCGCAAGATTCGCCACTGGTTTTGTAGCCAATAAGAGCGAACTCTTCCCCTTACCACAACCCGTTCGCGATGCGAATTTTAACCTGGCTCAGAACCCGGGATACTAATAAAAGTCAGTAAGTCAAAAGGTCATTGGTCATTCTGTTGATTACAATTTTGTTGCATACATATTGAGCAATGACCTTTTAATATCTGGCACACCACACAGGTCTCTTAGTCACCGGCTCTCAAAAATGTCCCCCGCCGGCAGGGGTGACAGGTTCTTGCCTGACGGGGGTTGATAGAGGTGGCTAAGCAAAAGAAATTTTTGATTGTACGCCACACCAACGCCCTTCAAGAGACATTGGCAAACTTTGCAAATCCCGCTTATCGCGTGGCTCCGTTCTACAGTTGCGCTACTATTAAACACCCACCTCACCCAAATAAATTCCATTCCACATCCTTGCACTCAATACGTCATCACCATATAAACCATTTATAAAAAAAGCCATATGAAACAATTCAACCTATTATTGCCGCTAAAAAAAATCCTGTTTTTTTTACTTTGTACTACTGCGTTTTTAAAAGCAAGCGCCTATGATAAAGTAGTGGCCAAAGACGGATCCGGCGACTACACTACCGTGCAGGCCGCAATTGATGCAGCTCCCACGGGGCTTACCGCCAACTATACCATATACATAAAAAATGGCCGGTATAAAGAGGTGGTCACCGTTCCGTCAAATAAACCATTTCTGCAATTGATCGGCGAAAGTGTTACCAATGTGATCCTCACCTATGATAACTATTCCGGTAAAGCTATACCCAACGGTGGGGGCACCACTTATGGCACCAGCACTTCGGCCAGTTTTTTTGTAAATGCCAATGATTTCAGTGCTGTCAATATCACGTTTGAAAACACCACCGGTGAATCGCCGCAGGCCCTGGCGATTAATGTAAATGGTGATCGGGCCGCATTTAAAAACTGCCGGTTTTTAGGCGGGCAGGATACGGTGCTGGCCAATGGAGACGGTAAGCGCCAGTACTTTCTCAACTGTTATATTGATGGTACGGTGGATTTTATTTTTGGCGGCGCCCGTGCTGTATTTGACACCTGCGTTATTTACCCAAGAAACCGTACCGGTGGTGGCGACAGTTATATCACAGCTGCCAATACACAGCAAACACAGGCTTATGGATATGTATTCAGAAATTGCAAAATACTTTCTAATGGAGGGGCGAGCAGGTATGTGCTGGGGCGCCCATGGCAAAATGATATGAACACTGCTGATATTGCCAAAAGTCGCAACAAAGTTGTGTACTTAAATACGTCGATGGGTTATGTGGTGAAGCCAGAAGGCTGGAGCACCTGGGATGCAGGCACCAATACCGCCTATATTACTTTCGCAGAATACAAAAGCCTGAACATGTCCGGCGGGCTGCTGGATATTAGTTCCAGGGTACCATGGAGCCAGCAATTGACCGATGTGCAGGCAGCAGATTATAGCAACGCAACATTATTCGGAACCTGGGACCCCTGCGCGGTTTTCAGCGATGGCTGCGGATTTACAAAACCTATTGCAGTAGCCAACTTTAAAGGCGCAAAAGGCGCTGTCAACTCCGTATTTAACTGGAACCTGTGCTGGCCGGTCAGTGGAGTGACGATGGAAATATTTCGCAGCCCGGATAATATCAGTTTTACAAGCATCGCTTCTCAGAATTCTGTAAATGATACTGCTGTAAACTTCACCTACACCGAAGCTATTCCGCCGCCAGGCCAAACTTATTATTACTATATCAAAGCCTTTAAAGCAGGGCTGAATACCCATTTTACCGACACGGTTCCTATCTCCAGCACGCCTACCATTACGGCTACTGGTGCCCTGGGCAGCTTCCTGCAGGGTGTGGGCTTACCTTCTACCTCGCAATCTTATGTAGTATCTGGTGCCAGCCTTACCAATGCGATCATTATCACCCCACCGGCCGGATATGAAATCTCTTCTAATGGTGGCACCAACTGGTACGACAATGGCTCACCAATATCGCTTACGCCGGTTGGTGGCAATGTAGCCAACACTACTATTTCGGTAAGGCTCAACGCAGCTTCCGCCGGATCCTATAGTGGCAATATCACCCATACCAGCGTGGCTGCTGCAAGCGTAAATGTGCCCGTTACCGGCACGGTACAAAGCAACCCGCTAACTGTTTCTGAAACATTGCAACAATGGGCTTTTACCACAAATGGCAACGATAGCGCCGCAGTGAGATCTGTAGGTGTGGTGGCAAGCACCCCGACTTTTAATAGGCTATACCTATCCAACGGCACCACAGTACCTGCCGTTCCCGCCTACTCTACCCTGCATGGCCAGGCCTATGGTGCCACCGCAAACGGGGATGGCACCTGGACTACGGCTTCGGGTGGCCCCGGTAGCAGCCTTAACCGTACCTTCTACGAACAATTTACCGTCACCGCGAGCGCCTTGTATTCGGTTAGAATCGATTCCGTATTATTCTCGCATGCATTCTATAATTCCAGCAGTGGTACCAAGCTGGCTATCGTTTATTCAAAGACCGGATTTACAACGGCTGATTCTACAGATGTTACCGGTGGCGTTGGTCCTGGTGGCACACTTGCAGCAGGCGCTAATGGTGCGTTTGCTACGCCTGTCCTCGTGAGTAATGAAACTGCAGGCACTACTTCAGGATACCGGATCGCATTTAACGGATCCGGTGGCGTTACTATCCCCGCAGGGCAAACACTAACCTTCAGAATTTACAATAGCTGTGGCAGCGGCAGTCCCGGACGCTATGGTAAAATAAAGAATATGATTGTGAAAGGCCTCGCGATCTTAAACCCGGTAACCGGCGACTACCAGACCCACCAAAGCGGCGACTGGACAGACCTGAATACCTGGGAGCGCTACGATGGCAGCAACTGGATTAACCCGGCACCAGCTTACCCGGTGTATAATAATTCCAATACGACCAATATCCTTAATGGGCATACGGCTACCATCTCAGCCACCCTTGCCAATGGATCAGGCTATATACAAAGAACAAAAATAAATAAGGGCGGGCAGATCATCGTGAACGCGGGTGTTAATCTCAATATCGCCAACGATGGCGCACCTGCCTCCGCTACCACCGACTTGCAGGTAGATGGCACATTCACCTTGTTCGGCGGCATATTCACCAACGGAAACGTGTTTGTAAACATCAGCGGAAACTTTGTGTACTCTGGTACCGGCCAAAATTTAAGTAATACTGGTGATAGTGTAAATGTAACATCGACCGGCACCTATCAACACAATGCCAACAGCAACACGACACCCCTTCGCTTTGGCTTTCAGCCCGGCGGTACTTTCTTAATTACCGGCCTTACCACCAGCCAGACAGACATTTTTAAAACGGGTATTAATTATGGCAATATTGTTTGGAATAATACCAATGCCAATAGCGGTAAGTATTATGCCATCCGGCGCACACTCAATGGCACAAATGTTCAGGGTAGCTTCACCGTTGTCAGCACCGGAAACACCTACGTATCGTTTGCTAACAACAGCGGTGATATTGGCTTCCCTGGCGGCTTTTATCAAACAGGGGGCATCGTTAATTTCATTGAGAGCGGCACCGTTACAGACACGCTTACACTTGGCGGCGATTTTAATATCAGCGGTGGTACATTTAATACCAACGCCAGCGGAAGCAGTTCTGTTTTGGTAAGGCTTAATGGCACCAATAAATTGTTCAACTATTCTCCTGCAACAGCAGGCACTGGCGTGCCAAGAACCAATTGGCAGGTAAATGGTGTCTACACCCTGGCGGACACATTACCACTGCCTACCGCTACTTTCGGAACCACGATCAACGGTAGTTTATTTACTGGCATAAACTCATTTACTGGTGTGGGCGATGTGGTATTGTCGCCACTTGGTATTCTGGGTACCGGTGCTGCCACCGGCTTAAACGGAACCCTTACCAATAGCGGCGCTAAAACGCTTGGCACATCAGGTAATCTGGTGTTCAATGGCCTGGTAGCGCAAACAACAGGTACACTGCTTCCCGCTACAGTTAATTCGCTTACGGTTAATAACAGCAATGGCCTGAGCCTTTCGGGCAGCACCAATATAGTGGGCGGTGCACTCACATTAGCAGCTGGCAAACTGTTGCTCGGGGCAAACGCGATTACCACCAGTTCCGTAACCGGTGCTACATCCGCCAACTATATTGTAACCGATGGTGCAGGTGCATTCAAATTAAACAATATAGGTGCAGGTAACAACCTTTTCCCCGTAGGGCCATCAGTTACCAACTACAACCCCATTACGATCAACAATGCAGGCACGCCCGATAATATGTCGGTGAACGTAAAAAACAGTTTCGACTATCCGTTCCTGGATCCAACTAAAGTGGTAAATACCCAATGGAATATTACCGAAGATGTACCGGGCGGCAGCAACGCATCAGTAGGTTTAAGCTGGATCATTACCGACCAGGGTTCTAATTTCAGCATTAACAATGGTGTTAATGTGATGCATAATGAAAGCACCGTGTGGGTGCCTACCGCTGGCGTTCTTACGGGTGCTGGCACAGTGGCCAATCCTTATTTCGCAACAGCTCCCGGCTTCACCAGCTTCTCGCCTTTTGCGGTAGCCAATACCAACGCGTTACCTTTATCGTTGCTATCGTTTAACGCAGGTTACGACGCAGGCGCTGTAAAAGCAACCTGGGCAACAGCCAACGAAGTGAATATCCAAAATTTTATCGTGGAAAGAAGCAGGACTGGCAATGACTTTTCTGCCGTCGGAACCGTAGTTGCAAAAAATGCTGCTGGTAAAAACGACTACCAGTATACAGATCCCAATCCAATAGCCGGAGTAAGTTACTACCGCCTGAAAATGGTGGATAAAAGCGGCAGCTTTACATACAGTGCTGTGGTTGCAGTAAACAGTAAGCTGAAAGGTTCTTTGGTTGTATATCCAAATCCCGTTGTGAATGAGATCCGGATCACGCATCCTGCGGCAAAAGCCGGAGCTACGCTGGAATTGATGAGCATCGACGGTAAAAGAATCAGCCAGGTAATTGTTGGTATCGGAGCTGTTCAAACATCGATTGACGCATCCTTGCTAAGCCATGGAAACTATATGCTGGTTTATAAAAACAATGGTGAAAAAATAGTCACCAGGTTTAGTAAATAATTTTTCAACATCCATAAAGAGGCGGCGCAAGCCAGTGCCGCCTCTTTATTTTCCTTTATCAAATAATGCTGCTGCCCGGCATTTGTACGTCTATCGGTAACGATTGCGTAAAAAACATCCTGTAGAAGTGTTTAACTCACTAATTTCAACCCTTAAAATTGCAACTATATGAAAAGAAAATTTTACTTATTATCAGTGATGTACATCACTATAATTTCCCTTTCCTGTTTTACTAAAGCCCATGCTCAAAATGAGGTTTACTGGAGAGAAGGGTTCACCAACAATCCGGGAAATATTAATTCGTCTAGTGCCTTAGCACCAACTACACCCACGATTGACACAGCCGATAATGGTATATGGGTGTTATTTTATTTTTACAGAACTACTGGAAGCGCCTGCACCAGTTACGATCCAGGTCACTTGCGTGCTATAAAAACTGCTGCTGGCTCTGGTAATTTTCCTTATATCAGCACTCCAAAAGTTGGTTTTGGAATCAATGAAATTCACTTTGCATCATCTGGCAACAATAAAAGTATAAAAATCGAAAAAACATCGAGCCCGGCACCAGATGATAATGCAGGTGAGATTGCAGCGGCGACCTGGACATTGGTAGGCACATATACCAGGGGAAATTGCGCCGCGGGGTATGGAGACACTACAATTACAATAAATGATCCTACTGCCACAAGAGTCAGGTTTTTATCTCAAGAAAACTATCAGATCGACCTCGACAGTATTTGGCTAACCAGTACAGACCACATCGTTCCCATCAAATTTTCCGGCATCAATGCCGTGCAGGCAAACGGCCAGGTAAAAGTTAGCTGGAACATCGCCACCGAAATCAACAGCCTGCGTTACGATATCGAACGCGCTACCGACGGCCGTAATTTCATAACTATTGGCAATGTGGCCGCCACCAATGCCGGCAAATACGGCTTCATTGATAATGCCACAGCAGCAGGCGATAACTATTACCGCATCAAAGGCGTTGACCGCGACGGTTCGCTTACCTATAGCAGCATTGTAAGAATCAACAGCAACCGGAAATCGCCTGAACTGACCATCCTTCCAAATCCGGTTGTAAGTGGCAAGCTCAATGTACAACTCAGCAATTTTGAGAAAGGTAGCTACACATTGACCCTGTTCAGCAATGCCGGCCAAAAAGTATTCACCACATCCTTCAATAACGAAGCAGGCGCTTCTACCCAAACATTACAATTGCCTTCATCTGTACAACCAGGTGTGTACAAGCTGATGCTGACCAATGGCAGCAGCAATGTTACCAAATCGGTAGTAGTGCAATAAGTCTTTTGCCCGATCTTTAAAAAAACAGGAAATGGGGTGCCGAAAGGTGCCCTATTTTTTTAGCTGACGCCAGGGTGATGGAAACACGGATGAGGCGGATGAGGCGGATTGGGCGGATTGGGCGGATCTTTTATTTTGGAAAATAAATTTATCAAATCCACAGTTACAAGCTCCCATTTGTGAAAATTCGTCTTCGCCCGCGCCATCTGCTTAATTTGTGCCTCTATCTATCTTGCTCCATCTTTGCGGCTACCTTCATTTTAGAATCATGTAAGCGCCTATCACAGTAAAGAGACATACCGGTAAAGATTATTACATCTGCGAACCCCGGCCCAATCTGCTGAATCCGCGTTTCCATCCCTTCGCAGCAATTCTTTTTGCGGTGGAAATCTGTTGTCTTTGTACTTTGTACTAAAATCTATCTTTTTCAATGCAAACAATAAAAACAGCACTCGCTTCTTTTGGCATGAGCGGCTGGGTATTTCATGCGCCGTTTTTACACCACCATCCTGGTTACGAACTGTATGCTGTGTGGGAACGCAGCAAAAACCTGGCTGAAGAAAAGTATCCCGGCATTATCACTTACCGTACTTATGATGAAATGCTGGCCCACGAAGCCATAGAACTGGTGATTGTGAATACACCCAATTATACCCATTTCGATCTTGCGAAGCGGGCCTTACTCGCTGGCAAACATGTGGTGGTGGAAAAGCCCTTCACCATCACTTCCGTCGAAGGACTGGAATTGATAGAACTCGCAGGTAAGCAAAACAAAAAAGTATCCGTATTTCAAAACCGCCGCTGGGACAGTGATTTCAAAACCGTGAAAAAAGTGGTGGACGAGCACTTGCTGGGTGATATCGTGGAAGCCGAAATCCATTTCGATCGCTTCAATGAAATGCTGAGTCCCAAAGCCCACAAGGAAACGCCAGGGCCCGGAACGGGAATTTTATACGACCTCGGCTCACACCTGGTTGATCAGGCCCTCTGTATGTTTGGATTGCCAGAAGCACTTTTTGCCGATCTCGACACCATGCGCCCGCATTCGGGCGTAGATGATTACATGGACATCGTCCTTTTTTACCCCCGGATGCGGGTGCGGATACATGGCTCGTATTTCGTCCGGGAACCGCTACCTTCTTTCATTCTACATGGCACCAAAGGTAGTTTTACCAAGGCCCGCGCCGATACCCAGGAACCCAGGTTGGTAGCACAGGATCATCCGGGCATGGACGATTGGGGCACCGAACCCGACAGCGCCAGTGGCTTCCTGCACACCGAACAAAACGGGGAACTGATTAAAAAATTCCTGCCCACTGAAAGAGGTAGTTACATGGGCTATTATGAGCAATTGTATCAAGCCATCGTGAATAATGAACCACTCCAGGTTTCGGCCGCCGATGGGCTCAATGTGATCCGGATTATTGAAAAAGCCTACCAGAGCAACCAGGAGAAAAGGGTTGTTCCTGTGTAACAGAAATCTCGCACAATGTGTGTCACCCGCCGCCGGGGGTGGCAGGTTCTTGCCTGACGGGGGTGGATGCGGCGGGCGACGGATGACTGCCACGATATCATTTAGATTTTCGCCATGTAGAGACGCCATGCATGGCGTCTCTACATGGCAACCCTGGGAACCATCGCACGGAACCACCCATCGACCCGCCCGCAAATCCCTGCACCGCCATCGTTATCGGCAACGTTTGCATAAATAAAAACCCTTCCAATCCCGTCATTGTCCATATATCTGTGTAGACTTGTTTTAGGTAAAACGGCGCTGGCCATACCCTGCTATAACGACCTGCTTCAAAACAGAGATGTATCTCAGTATACTTATGAAAAAAAGACCCGGATTTTGTGTGATTGGTGGGCTCATGCTCTTGATAAATGCTTCAATATTGTTGCAACCCGCTGCTGCACAACATTCAAAAAAAACGCTTCCGCTAAAAACAGTCACCCTCGCTTCGTTTCCCGGCTACAAAGGCAAATTGCCGGTGATTAATCAACCTGTTTTCCCGGCAAAGTCTTTTAATATAAAATCCTACGGCGCAAAAGCAGATGGCGTATTCCTCAATAGCAAGGCGATCAACAGCGCTATTGATGCATGCAGCAAAGCAGCTGGCGGAATGGTGATTGTACCCCAGGGATTATGGCTTACCGGCCCGATTGTATTGCAAAACAATGTGAACCTGCACCTGGAGAAAAATGCGCTGGTGCAATTCACGGATAATTTTGACGAATTCCCTTTGGTTGAATCGTCGTTTGAAGGCGTGGCGGCATACCGGTGCCAGTCGCCGGTTTCTGCCAGCCATGCCAGCAATATCGCCATCACTGGCGAAGGCATTTTTGATGGCGCGGGAAGTAGCTGGAGGCCGCAGAAAAAAGACAAACTCACGGAATCGGAGTGGAAGAATAAAGTCGCTGCAGGTGGTGTACTAAATGAAAACAAAACCACCTGGTATTCATCGCCCAAAGCCCTGAAAGGCGAGCTGGATAAAAATATCGGCAAGATTATTCCTGGTAAGCCGATGGCAGATTATGAAGCGATCAAGGACTTCCTGCGGCCCAATTTCCTGCGCATTTTCGATTGTAAAAATGTGATCCTGCAGGGCGTCACTTTCCAAAATTCGCCGGCCTGGACGCTACACTTTCTGGAGAGTGAACATATTACAGTGAAAGCGGTTAAGGTAAAAAATCCCTGGTATGGTCAGAACACGGATGCCATCGACCTGGAATCCTGTAAAAATGCCTTCCTGGAAGACAATGTATTCGACACTGGCGACGATGGTATTTGTATCAAAAGCGGCCGAGATGAAGAAGGCCGGAAGAAGGGCATGCCTACCGAAAATGTGATTGTAAACAATTGCCTCGTGTACCATGCCCATGGTGGTTTTGTTGTGGGTAGCGAAATGAGCGGCGGTGCCCGGAATATGTTCATCACCAACAGCACTTTCATGGGTACCGATATCGGCCTGCGTTTTAAAACAAAGCGCGGCCGGGGTGGCGTGGTTGAAAATATCCATATGGCCAATATCGACATGAAGGATATTGCTGGCGAAGCGATCCTGTTCGACATGTACTATGAAGGCAAAGACCCGGTGCCGCTTGCAGGGGAAACCGTGGTGGTACCGCCTATGGAAATCCTTCCCGTAACTGAGGCCACGCCTATCTTCCGCAACTTTTTTATCAGTAATATTACCTGCAGCGGCGCCAGCAAAGGCATCTTCGTAAGAGGTCTGCCGGAGATGCGGGTGAAAAATGTCAACATCGAAAACTGCGTGTTGCAGACTACCGTTGGCATGTATTGCGAAGAGGGTGATCAGATCAACGTGAAAAATGTAAAACTGTTATCACATAACACCAGTCCGGTCATGACAGTCCATAACAGTTCAAACCTGGTTCTTAACGAAATTTACTTTCCCAAAAACACCCGGTTACTACTTAAAATTGACGGTGAAAGAACGGCTGCCATCAAGCTGATCAAAACTGATATTTCCAATGCAAAAAAAGAAGTGGAATTTAGCGGCGGCGCAACACCATCTTCTTACGTAAAAAAATAACGACGCTATGCTATTTCAAAGCAAATCATTACAAACCCGAAACCTGGTTAAAAGCGGATATATTCTTTCCGGCTTTTTTATGGCGGCGCTTTTTTGTGGTTCGGTCCATGCCCAGGAAGTGCCGCTTTCGCAACGCATGACCCAGACAGCCATGAAAATGTGGCCCGATAGTTTTTCCAATGGCGGAAAGCCCGCCCGCTGGAGCTACGACCAGGGCGTTGTATTGAAGGGTGTGGAATATGTTTGGCGCCTGTACGGCGATGCCACTTACTTCAATTACATCCAGCACAGCATGGATCATTATGTGCGGGAAGACGGCACCATAAAAGATTACAAAAAAGACGAATTCAACATCGACCACCTCAACAATGGCAAAGTGGTAATGATGCTGTATAATGTTACGGGCAAAGAAAAATACAAGAAGGCCATTGACCTGCTTCGTAGCCAGCTGAACGATCATCCGCGTACCAAAGAAGGAAGCTTCTGGCACAAAAAAGTATATACGTCACAAGTGTGGCTGGACGGCTTGTACATGGGCCAGCCATTCTATGCCGAATATGCCCGTTGGGCAGGGCAGCAGGAGGTTTTTAATGATGTAACCCGCCAGTTTGTAACCATCGAACAACATACACGGGATCCCAAAACCGGACTTTTATACCATGCCTGGGACGAAAGCAAACAGCAGAAATGGGCAAATAAAGAAACCGGGGCTTCCCCCCTTTTCTGGGGAAGGGCCATGGGTTGGTATGGTGTGGCATTGATAGATGCCCTTGATCAGTTTCCCGCCAATCACCCGGGTCGTGATTCGCTGATCGGCATTTTACAACGCTTCGCAAAAGCAATTGTTGGTGTTCAGGATAAGCAGAGCGGGGTTTGGTACGATATCCTTAATATGTCATCCAATCCAAAAAATTACAAAGAGTCATCTGCCTCTTCCATGTTCGTGTATACTTTGGCAAAAGGTATCCGGGAAGGATATTTACCGGCATCCTGCTGGCCCGCTACCAAAAAGGCTTACGACGGCATTGTGAAAGAATTTATAGAAGTGGATGCCGGTGGACAAACCAATCTCAAAGGCACGGTATCGGTTTCTGGCCTGGGTGGGAATCCCTATCGTGATGGCAGTTTCGACTATTATATGAGCGAAAAAGTAGTGACCAACGATGCGAAGGGAATGGGTGCCTTTATCATGGCCAGTACCGAAATGGAAATGGCCGCTATGCCAAAACCGGGCAAAGGGAAAACCGTATTGCTGGACTATTTTTTCAACAACGAGCATAAGGTGAATCCTTACGGTGTGAATACCCAGTTCCATTATACCTGGGACGAGATGGATAACAATGGCTACAGCATTTTGGCTGATGTTTTTACTGCAGCCGGTGCTACATTAGCCACGTTGGACCAGGCCCCCACGGCTGCAAGCTTGAAAGGCGCCAGCGTATATGTGATCGTTGACCCCGATGGATGGAAAGACAATAAATCGCCGAACTATATGGATGATGCCAGTGCAGCTGTTATAGCGGACTGGGTAAAAAAAGGCGGCTCCTTATTCCTTCTGGCAAACGACAGTGCGAACTGCGACCTGCCGCATTTTAATAAACTGGCCAGCAAATTCGGGATTTCATTTACCAACAAAAATATTAATATGGTGCAAGGCACGCAATACGAGATGGGCGCTTTGTACAACAACCAACCCAATCCGGTTTTTAAACAAACCAAAAAAATGTACCTCAAGGAGGTTTGTGGAATTGATGTAAAAGCCCCCGCTCAAAAGGTGCTCACCAAGGATGGTGACGTTATCATCGCTATCGCCAAATATGGCAAAGGCGCTGTATTCGCTGTCGGAGATCCATGGGTCTACAATGAATACACGGATGGCCGGAAGATCGCACCGGAGTTTCAGAATTTTTCGGCAGCCCAGGAAATTGTACAATGGTTATTTAAACCCGTTTTCAAATAATAATTTAACAGGTGAAGCGATAATGTTCCTTCGCATTAAAAAAAAACTACTGATTTGAAATTAACGACATCATACCAACGCCTGTGGTACAGGACCGGCCAGATAGTGATTGCCATCTTGCTTTGCTATCATTCGAAAGCCCATCCCGGAGGACAGCCGGTCACTGGCGGGGCTGCAACCCGTTATCAGGATCGGGTTGCGGCAGATCAGCAAATCGCCCCAAAATCTTCGTATGACGATGCACAGGCCACCACCGATCCGGTAGCAGAAAATATGCTGATGTTTCAACGCAACAACGGCGGATGGAGCAAACACCTGGATGAAAAGGCTGTTAACTACGATAAAACTTATACGCCCGAAGAGCAGGCCTATATCCGGGGGAAACAAGGGCTGCTGGATGCAACTATTGATAACGAAGCAACGACAAGGGAAATTAAATACCTGGTGAAGATTTATAAAAAAACAAATAACCAGGCATACCTAGATGCTGCCACCAGAGGCATCCGTTACCTTTTTAGTGCCCAGTATGCAAATGGTGGCTGGCCGCAGTACTATCCGGATAAAAGCGGTTACCGCAGCCAGATTACGTTTAACGACAATGCAATGATCAATGTACTGAATGTATTGGAAGACATTGCCGAAGGCAAAAACGATTTTGATATCGTGGACAAAACCTTTATCCCAAAAGCCAACGAAGCGATTCAAAAAGCAATTGGTGTGATCCTCGCCACGCAACTAAAAGTGAACGGCAAACTCACTGCCTGGTGTACCCAATACAACTGTAAAACACTGGCCCCCGAGATGGCCCGAAAGTTCGAACTGGCTTCCATCAGTGCCTCTGAATCGGTGAATATTGTACGGTTTCTGATGCGGCAGCCCAAACAAACTTCCGAGATGAAAGCTGCGATAGCAGCTGCTGTTGAATGGTTTGATGCCGTTAAAATCCCGGGTCATAATTTTATAGATAAACCTGATGCCGCCCTGCCAAAAGGTAAAGACAGGGTATTTGTCGAAGACCCTAATTCCACCATCTGGGCTCGATTTTACGAGATAGAAACCAACAAACCCATATTCAGCGGAAGGGATAGTCAGAAGAAGTTCTCGGTAGCAGAAATAGAATATGAAAGGCGCGTTGGCTACGCCTGGTATGGCACCTGGCCCGCAAAATTGTTGGATAAAGAATACCCGGCCTGGAAAGCAAGGAATTAGTTGATTGGTAATTGGTTGATTGGTAATTGGTTGATTGGTAATTAGTGGGCCTGATGCAGCATCCGGCATATTACTAATTGAAAAAGCACTGGCCACCGATAGTCTAACTAACGAATCAATTAAATACCATCCATCGATGCAAATCAGACATCTGACATCTGACATCAAAAAATTCCATTTCAGACATCGGACATCAAAAAATAAAAAATCATACCTCACAAATCATAAATCGTAAACAGATGGTTCTCTCAAGGTTTAATCTTAAAAATATCAATTCCACAACGGTGCAGTTGCCTACAGGAGCCATGTTCGATTTGCCTGAAAAAGTGTTGCAGTTTGGTACGGGTGTCTTGCTGCGTGGCCTGCCCGATTATTTTATCGACAAGGCCAACCGCCAGGGCATTTTTAACGGCCGCATCGTGGTGGTAAAATCCACCGATGGCGGCGATGCGAATGCCTTCGACAAGCAGGATGGCTTGTATTCTATTTGTGTACGGGGCATCGAAAACGGTAACGAGATTTCTGAAAATATAGTGAGTGCTGCCATCAGCCGCGTGCTGAGTGCAAAATCAGAATGGGCCAGGGTTTTGGAATGTGCGCACAACCCCGAAATGCAAATCGTAATCAGTAACACCACAGAAGTGGGCATCCAGCTGCTGCACGAAGATATTCGCCTGCATCCACCGGTTTCCTTTCCCGGAAAACTACTGGCATTCTTACATGAGCGTTTTAAGGCATTTAAAGGAAGCGCTAAAAGCGGCATGGTTATTTTACCCACGGAGCTGGTGACCGACAACGGCAAGAAACTGGAAGGCATCGTGTTTGAACTGGCCCATCTCAATGGCCTGGAAGATGGGTTTATTGAGTGGCTGGAAACCAGCAACACGTTCTGCAATACATTGGTAGACCGCATTGTACCAGGCAGGCCGAAGGGCGCTGCCCTGGAGAAGGTAACGGCCGAACTTGGTTATACCGACGACCTGCTGACCATGAGCGAAGCGTACCGGCTTTGGGCGATTGAAGGTGGCGACGAAGTAAAAAAAGTGCTCACTTTTGCCCAGGCAGACGAAGGTGTAGTGATTACCAACGACATGACGCTACAGAAAGAATTGAAACTTCGCATGCTGAACGGCACGCATACCTTAAGTTGCGCGCTGGCTTACCTGAAGGGCTTCGACACCGTAAAAAATGCCCTGGACGATGCCGCGATGACTTCGTTTGTAGAGTCTCTGATGCTGGATGAAATTGCGCCAGCTATTCCCTATACAGTAGACAAGGAAGTTGCCGCCACTTTCGGGAAAAAAGTCCTGGACCGGTTCCGCAACCCCAACATTGAACATTTCTGGATCAGCATCACAATGCAGTACACCAGCAAACTGAAAATGCGTGTATTGCCATTGATAAAAAACTATATTGAATTGTTCGGCACGGTACCTGAGAATATGAGCACCGGCTTTGCCGCCTACCTATTGTTTATGAAAGCCACCAGAACAGAAGGTGGTAAATATTTTGGCATGGCCAATGGCACTGAATACCAGATTACGGATGACGTAGCGCCTTTCTTTTTTCAGGAATGGAAACGGGATAATACAGCAGAAATGGTGGAGTCGATCCTGGCGCATCATTCGTTATGGGGCAGTGATCTGAACGCCTTGCCTGGTTTTGCAGAAACGGTTGCCTTCAAGTTGCAAACTATGACCACACAAGGTGCTACTTTAGCTTTTGAAAAAGCAACCCTTTAAAAGGCCCATTTACTATGCAACAAAAAGTTTTAAAAGTTCATAAGGATGATAATGTTTTGGTAGCCCTCACCAATCTTAAAATGGGTGAAATTATTACCTACGACGAAGTGGAATACCAACTTCAGGAAGACATACCGGGCAAGCATAAGTTTTTTACTGAAGACCTCAATTTGGGTGATCCGATACACATGTACGGTGTATTGGTAGGCAAGGCCCAAACCTTTATTCCCAAAGGCGGGCTGATGACGACTGCCAATGTAAAACATGCTGCCGATCCCTTTGAATTCCGGCCCTATAAGTATAGCTGGACGGCGCCCGACATTAGCAAATGGGCCGGCCGCACCTTCAATGGGTATCACAGGAATGATGGTCGCGTAGGCACTGCCAACTACTGGCTGTTTATGCCGACCGTTTTCTGTGAAAACAGGAACCTGGATGTGATTCGCGAAGCCCTGCATAACCAGCTGGGTTACGAAGTGAGCGACCGCTACAAACAAAAAACACAGATGCTACTGGACCTGTATAAAAGCGGCGCCGATCTTTCCGCGGCAGACCTCACTATCCAGGAATCAATGGTGCCTACCAACCGCGTTTTTAAAAATGTGGATGGCATCAAATTTTTGAATCACCAGGGCGGGTGCGGTGGTACCCGCCAGGATGCCGCCGTGCTTGGAAAATTGCTGGCCGCCTATGCCGACCATCCGAACGTAAGCGGAGTTACCATACTGAGCCTCGGTTGCCAGAACTTGCAGACGCAAAACCTGCTCGACGACATCAAACTGCACAACCCAAATTTTGATAAACCAGTATATGTTTTCGAACAGCAGCAATCGCAAAGCGAAGAACAGCTGATCACCGAAGCCATCCGTAAAACATTCCTGGGCCTGATAGAAATCAACAAACTCGAACGCCAGCCTGCTACGCTCGACAAACTTTGTATTGGCGTGAAATGTGGTGGCAGCGATGGTTTCAGCGGTATTAGTGCTAACCCTGCCGTCGGTTATTGCAGTGATCTTGTAGTGGCATTGGGTGGCAAAATTTTACTAGCTGAGTTCCCTGAATTGTGTGGTGCAGAGCAAAACCTGATCGACCGTACAATCGATGAAGCTGCCGCAAGAAAGTTCATCCACCTGATGACAGCATATAACGATGCTGCCCATAAAGTAGGCTCCGGATTTGAAATGAATCCATCACCAGGTAATATCAAAGATGGCCTGATCACTGATGCTATCAAGAGCAGCGGTGCCGCAAAAAAAGGGGGCCATTCTCCGGTAGTAGATGTGTTGGATTACACAGAACCAGCCACTAAACCCGGTCTTAGCCTGGTATGCACGCCAGGCAACGATGTGGAAGCTACCACGGGCAAAGCGGCCAGCGGCGCCACGTTGATTTTGTTTACCACCGGCCTGGGTACACCTACTGGAAACCCTGTTTGCCCGGTGATCAAAGTAAGCACCAACAGTGCGCTCACCAAACGTATGGGTGATATCATCGACATCAATACCGGCGGTATCATTGAAGGTGAAAAAACCATCGAACAAATGGGCGAAGAGATACTTGAATATTGCATTAAAGCTGCTGGCGGCGAAGTAATACCCAAAGCTGTGCTACTGAATCAGGATGATTTTATTCCGTGGAAAAGAGGCGTTAGTTTATAAACTATTATATTACTAAAAAAACGCCCCGCAGTTTTCGGTGCGGCGTTTTTTATGTTGACTATTTCTTCACCTCCGGGTGCTGAACCGGCAGCACGGCCACTTCCTTTTCTACTTCCTTCTGTTCCACATACACCGCATAATCTGCCGGTTCAATACGGCGCCCGAAGGCCTCGCTATATACTTGTGTAAATTCTGCTCCCAGGTACAGGATCATACTGGTGTAATAGATCCACACGAGGATAACAATGATGGACCCGGCAGCCCCGTAGGTAGATACAGTGGCGGATTTGGCGATATACAATCCGATTAAAAACCGACCGAAAATAAAAAGGATCGCTGTAAATAGGGCACCGGTTTTTACATCCTTCCACTTAATTTTTGCATCGGGCAACACCTTAAAAATAATTCCGAAAAGGAACGTGATAATAACAAATGTAATAGCCAGGTTAATGCCACTGATCACGACCGTTGCAAACGATGAAAGGTAGTGGCTCAATAACGTACCCAATGCATCTACGGCCCCATTAATCACTAAAGAAACGACCAGCAAAAAGCCCAGTGAAACGATAAGTGACGATGACAGGAGCCGATTTTTTAAAAACTGAACCCAGCCCCTTTTCGGCTTGGCCTTTACCTTCCAGATCGTATTGAGCGAATCCTGGATCTCGATAAAAAGACTGGTAGCACCTATTATCAACGTCACAATACTGGCGATCAGCGCAAAACGGGTTTTACCCGAAAATTGGATATTTTGGATGATATCCTGCACCTGTTTAGCGGCATTGTCGCCAATCAGGCCATTCAATTGCCCAAAGATTTGCCCTTCTATCGCTGCCTGGCCAAAGAATATACTGGCCAGTGACATCATTAGAAGCAGCAAAGGACCCAATGAGAAAATGGTGGTATATGCGAGCGATGCACTCAATTTCACACCTTTATCATCAGAAAAACCACCAAATGTAGCCTTCAAAATCTTAAAGCCTTTTTGCCAAAATGCCTTGCTGAGTATACTTTTCATAAATGAGCTGTTATTATTTCAATGGTGATCCCGATATCTCCCATAAAAATAGTAAACCATTAAAACATCAGGACAATTTTTAGCATGCATCCCCGTTTTCCCCCAATAGTTATCCTGGAATTTTATTGCAAGAACAGCATAGCTATTCCATTTTTATCAATCTTTGAGTAATGAGCACAGAACAACCGGCAAAACAAAACTCCTGGAGAAACCTGACCTGGTTCGTTTTTTTCGTGTACAGTGCGGTACTTGTTAAGATCATTGTCATCAAGAATCTGCAGTTTTTTATAGAAAGCCTTCGGCAAACCTGGCGGCATCGCGGATATCATTCCTCATCCGCCACTCAAAACTGGGTGGCATTTAGAAATATCAAAATACTCCTGTTTTCAAAAAATGTCTCATTTGCCACAGCGTTCCTCAATGTTGGCGGCAATATTATCCTCTTTATTCCATTTGGCATCCTGATACCCGTACTGTTAAACGGTGCGAACAAATTTTTAAAGACGCTCTTCCTCGGCTTTTTTCTGAGTGCCTGCTTCGAATTTTTCCAGCTCCTTACCGGCTGCGGAGAATTTGATGTAGATGATATTATTCTCAATACTACAGGCACTTTTCTGGGTCTTGCATGCTACTCCCTGATAAAAGTTTTGCGACCCACCCACAGTTCAGCTTCGCAGCGCATAACTCCTTGATGAAGGTCGCACTATTTGCTGCTGTGAGGAGGTCAACAGTCAATGACTTACCTACCTGATGACCCAATTACCTGGTAACTCATTCACGGAATGTCCGGATGGTAAGGCCATTAAAAAAACTCCCGATTTTTTGTAAAAGATTTTACCGTTAAATTGTTGGGTCAAAATCAGGCTATGGTCTCTATAGCCAGTGTTCAATTTATAAAACTTGTGATATGGGAGGAACGTTGCAGATCAAAAAACAGCCTAAAAAATACGATGCGGTCATCGTGGGCTCTGGCGCGGGTGGCGGTATGGCGGCGTACGTATTATCCAAAGCCGGCCTCAAAGTGTGCCTGCTGGAAGCCGGCCCTGACTACGACCCTGCTAAGAACTCCTCACAATTAAAAAATCCATGGGAGTCGCCGAGAAGGGGCGCCAGTACTAAGTTCCGGCCTTTTGGCGATTTCGATGCCTGCTACTGGGGCTGGGAAATAGACGGCGAGCCCTACACCCAGGCAGAAGGCACTACCTGGGAGTGGTGGCGGGCCCGCATGCTCGGCGGACGAACCAATCACTGGGGCAGAATCTCATTGCGCTTTGGCCCCAAAGATTTTAAACGCAGAAGCATCGACGGCCTGGGCGACGACTGGCCAATCGGCTACGAAGACGTAAAACCATACTACGACAAAATAGATGAATTGATTGGCGTGTTCGGCAGCAAGGAAGGATTAGAGAACGATCCCGACGGTATCTTTTTACCGCCGCCCAAACCCCGGCTCCATGAATTATTTATAAAAAAAGCTGGAGAAGGAATGGGCGTCCCCGTGATCCCGTCCAGGCTTTCCATTCTTACAAAACAGATCAACAAGGAACGGGGCGCCTGCTTTTTTTGTGCGCAGTGCGGCCGGGCCTGCAAAGTGTATGGTGATTTTTCTTCCTCTTCAGTATTGATCAAACCCGCAGCAGCCACCGGCAACCTGGACATTGTAACCAATGCGATGGTCCGTGAAGTACTGACCAATAAAGATGGCCTGGCTACCGGAGTATCGTATGTAAATAAAACCGATATGCAGGAATACCAGGTGGAAGGGCGTGTGGTAATTCTTGCCGCCAGTGCCTGTGAAAGTGCCCGCCTCATGTTGAATTCAGTATCGACCCGCCACCCCAATGGACTGGCTAACAGCAGTAATGTGGTGGGCAAATACCTGCACGATTCCACTGGTGCCGCTTTAGGTGGCGTGCTGCCAAAACTCTTTGGCCGTAAGCGCTACAACGAAGACGGCGTAGGCGGCATGCATGTGTACACGCCCTGGTGGCTGGACAATAAAAAACTAGATTTCCCAAGGGGCTATCATATTGAATACTGGGGCGGCTTTGGGCAGCCTGCTTACGGCTTTGGTTTTGATGTGCAGGACCAGAACGGTACTTTTCAGATCAATGGAAAAACTAAAGAAGCCGGCGGTTATGGGGTGTCACTGAAAGAAGATATGCGTTTTTTATATGGTGCCAGAGTAGGCATGGCAGGGCGTGGTGAAAGTGTGGCTATGGCATCCAATTTTTGCGAGATTGACCCAAAGGTGGTTGATAAATATGGCATCCCGGTGCTGCGCTTCAATACCAGGAACAGCGACTACGAAATAAACCAGGCTAAACACATGAAGGAGACCTTCCGGGAAATGATGCACAATATGGGTGCCATCATTACCTGGGGCGACGATCCAAAGGAAAAAGATCATGGGCTGGCCAACCCCGGCAATATCATCCACGAAGCCGGCACGGTGCGTATGGGCAACGACCCTAAAACTTCAGCGCTCAATAAATGGAGCCAGGCGCACGATTGTAAAAACCTGTTTTGCGTGGATGGTGGCCAGTTTGTATCGCAGGCCGATAAGAATATTACCTGGACCATTCTAGCCTTGAGTATGCGGGCCAGTGAGTATATCGTTGATCAGTTGAAGAAGCAGAATTTGTAGCTGATCAATTGAAATGCTTCAACCTTTGAAAGAAAATAATATTCAAGGAGCAACAATCAATGTTCAACAGATCAATAGAAAACCATGGAACAGTAAGGGTCATTCATAGTTCATAATTTCTAATTCATAATTCCAATGGACAGACGTAAATCCATCAAAGCACTTATTATTGGCACGGCCTCTACCGGTGTTTTGATAGAAGCCTGTAAAACGGCTGATGAAAAAGCAACCGTGGCAGCAACTACTACGGCCACTCCTGATGAAACCGACCGTATGGCGGAAGAAAAGTTGGTAAACAAAAGCCTGCGGGAGGACAAATTTTTCACGCCGGAAGAAATGGCGACTATTGCCATCCTCTCAGATATCATCATTCCCAAAGATGAAACCAGTGGCAGCGCCACAGAAGCCAAAGTGCCCGACTTCATTGAGTTTATCGTGAAAGACATGCCTAAGCACCAGGTACCCATGCGGGGTGGCTTACGCTGGCTGGATATGCAATCATTGACCCGTTTCGAAAAACCATTTACGGATATCACCGAAAAGCAGCGCCTCGAAATTGTAGACGAAATTGCCTACCCTAAAAAAGCCAAGCCCACCATGAAACAGGGTGTCGCATTTTTCACCCTGGTGCGTAACCTTGTTGCCACAGGCTTTTACACGTCGGAGATAGGCGTTAAAGATATTGGGTATAAAGGCAATGTGCCTAACCAGTGGAATGGCGTGCCCGATGATGTGCTCAAGCAATATGGTATGGCTTATTCGGAAAGAGAGTTGAAGGAGTGTGTGAGTTTTTCCTAGTTTTTTTCATCGTTAGAAAACCGTTCGGTTAGGCAAGACGCAGTAAAAACCCAATCATCTTTTTGCCCAGGTGTCACCCTACTAACCAGCCTCCGCTCCAATCAAAACTGGCGTACTGGTTCGCATTTCTCTTCTAAATACAGTGCTTGATTGAATAGCAAGTTCCTACAACCAGGTACCGTTAACCTCATATACCGACAATAATCATTTAACTGGTACAGGCGCTATCTGCCATCGCAACCAATTGTTTGAAAATCATTTAAAATAATCACCATGAAAAACAGCCACCTGCTTGTTACTGACTGCTTTGCTTTTGTTAGTTTATCTCTGCGTGCGCAAAAAGTAGTATCAATATCAATAACCCTCAGATACCCTCGATGTAAGAAGAAGCCAGCGCATCGGCGGGAATACCAGTTTTATGAAATTTGATTCGGCCACAGGCAAAATAGAATGAAATGGGGCACTGAAGTACCGATTTTCGCTCAATTCAGTAAGGCGCAAATTTTTGACCCAATTATAAATAAGTGCAGCAGCTACTGAAATACCTTACTTGTTTTAAAAAGCTGAACGTCGACAGGTCACATGGAGGGGTTGCGTCCCATAAGCCGATTCTGCTAATTTCCATTCTACAGGCGGTAGTAAACAAATTGATTACAAGCCAACGGATCTATATTACCCCTGAACTGGTTGCACTGTTCAAAGCCAACTGGAATTTGCTCGTAAGATCAAACCACGAATGCAGAATTTCTTACCCTTTCTACTACCTGAAAAGTGATAACTTCTGGAAGCTGCACCCAAAGCGGGGATTTAATAACGTTATTAAGATGAGTTCTATATTTAAGAGCTTTTCGAGGCTGGATGCTGCTGTAGATTTTGCCAGTATCGACGAGGGTTTGTTTTTATTGATGCTAAACCCCGACAGCAACCACATCCTACTACAACTTATATTGGATGAATATTTCTCGGAAACAAAACATAATTTCAACAACTCTCAAAGATCACAGCAAAGGATCTTTGAGGATATTGAAAGTAAGATTTTGCATGAAGATCCTGCAGAGTACAGAAGAGAGATCATTGAACTAATTGCCCAAAAGGATGAGGAGGAAATTTTTCTGCGCGGCAGTCTTTTCAAGACAGAGATCCCCAGGATATACAATAATACCTGCGCCATTTCCGGAATGAAGATAGATGCAACAATCAATCTGTCTATGGTAGACGCCTGTCATATTATTCCTTTTAGTGAGAGTTATAATGATACTATTACCAATGGCATTGCCCTTTGCCCCAACCTGCACCGGGCATTTGATAGAGGGCTAATTGGGATAGATGAGGGATATTGTGTAATTGTAAATAACAACTTTATTGAATTTCCTGGAAGCGCGTACCAGATAAAGGCCTTTGAAGGGAAGAAGATTTATTTACCGAAAAATATTTGTTACTGGCCCGGGAAAGAGAATTTTGGGAACCATCGGGAAAGATGGGGCCTAAAAGGCAAAAATAATTTCACCTGACTTTATTTATTTTTTTAACGTAATTCCTCCCTACAAAAGCCCGGCCCCCCATGAAATTTTATCTCGGCGTAACAGACAATAATTGGTTTAATTACCTAAGTAAGATATATCGCGAGGACGTAAATTTCTGGCAACCTGGGGGAAATGTAAATTTTAAAGTCCTGACAGCCGGAGCTCCGTTTCTCTTTAAATTGAGGAGCCCATTAAATGCGATTGCCGGCATTGGTTTCTTTTCAAGCCATACATTTTTGCCAATTAGCATAGCATGGGATACTTTCAGGGAAAGAAATGGCTGTGAAACATTTAATGAATTTAGCAGAATGATATTGGGATACAGGAATGACAAAGTAAATATTAATCCAACCATTGGGTGTATTGTTCTTACTAATCCGATATTCTTTAAACGGGAAGATTGGATTGAAACCCCATCTGATTGGAGCAAGAGTATAGTCCAAGGCAAATCATACAACACTGAGGATTTCATTGGGAATGGAATTTGGAAACAGGTTGAGTATCTTCTTGGTAAATATCTGCAGAATACAATTGACCCGGATAAAAGTCTGTATATGGTTCAGGAACCAGAATTTCCTGCATACGGAAAATCAATATTGACCAAGGTAAGAATCGGCCAGGGAGCATTTAGAGTTTTGGTTACTGATGCATATTCAAAGAAGTGCTCAATAACAGGGGAGAAAACGTTACCGGTGTTGGAAGCCGCTCATATTAAGCCATTTGTTGAGTCTGGACCGCATTTTACTTCAAATGGAATATTACTTCGCTCAGACATGCATAAGCTGTTTGACAGTGGCTACCTCACTATCACTAATGACTTTAAAATTGAAGTCAGCTCAAGAATTAAAGAGGAATTTCAAAATGGAAAAGAGTATTATCAATATCACGGCAAAGACTTACTGTATCTACCGGGAAAAGAAATCGACCGGCCGCATGAAAAGTATATTAATTACCACAACGCTAATATTTATAAGGGATGAGTAAAGAAATAAATGAAATCATATCGCTAATAAAAAAATTTCGTGATGAACGTGATTGGGAGAAATTCCACGATGCAAAGAACCTTGCTATTTGTTTAAACTCCGAAGCGTCGGAACTACTTGAAGTTTTTTTGTGGAAGAATAACGGCGAAGAGGATCGTGAAAAAGTAAAAAATGAATTGGCTGATGTCTTCTATGCGGCCTTCCTAATGCTGGACAAATACCAATTTAATTTAAAGGAAATAGTTGAAAGCAAGTTAAGCTCAAACGCAGTTAAATACCCGGTGGAGAAATCTAAAGGATCAAATAAGAAGTATGATGAGTTATAAACAGTATGGCTGAGTGATCATCATTATTCTTCAATTACAAGAACAATGATGGTACCCACTAAAAAGGGCTGTACACTTATTCAGTAGTACAGCCCTGCAATCTTTTAAAATTCCTGCGCTTACAATATAAACCTCGTACTCAAAAAGTTTGAGCTCTGGTCGCTAATAATTTCATTGATGATCTTTTTGTTGGCATCATTCAGCTTGGCGGCTACCAATGAACGAATAGAGAAAGACCGCAATGCGTCGGCTACGCTCAAAGTGCCTTCTGCGCTGTCTTTGCGCCCAGTAAATGGAAATACATCCGGGCCGCGCTGGCATTGGCAGTTGATATTAACCCGGCTTACCTGGTTTACCAGCGGATCGATCAGCGCGGTTACTTCGTCGGCATTATTACTGAAAATACTTACCTGCTGGCCGTGGGGTGAGTCGATCAGGTATTGTATTGTTTCTTCGATATTACTGAATGGCACCACAGGTATTACCGGCCCAAATTGTTCTTCGCGGTACAATTTCATTTCAGCGTTTACAGGGTACATGATAGCAGGATAAACAAAAGATTCGACCGTGGTGCCACCATTTTCATTTACGATCCGGGCGCCGTGTTCGATGGCATCGTCGATGCACTCTTTCAGGTAGGCCGGCTTGTTGGGCTCGGGTACCGGTGTTAATGCGACGCCTTTTTCCCAGGGCATGCCAAAGGGAAGCTTATTTACTTCGCCACTGAGTTTTTGTAAAAACTCATCTGCAATGCTCTTGTGTATGAAAATGATTTTTAGCGCCGTACAACGCTGCCCGTTGAAGGACAGGGAACCCAGCACAGTTTCCTTTACCGCGAGGTCCACATCAGCTTTGGAAGTAATGATCGCGGCGTTCTTGGCATCAAGACCGAGGATGGCCCGGAGACGGTTTACTTTGGGATGCTCTTTCTTAAGTTGGTTCGCGACCTTGCTGCTACCAATCAGCGTGAGGCAATTGATCTTGCCGGATTGCATCAGCGGGGTTACAATTACATTACCACGTCCGTAGATCGTATTCACTACGCCTTTCGGGAAACATTCCTGGAAGGCTTTCAGCATGGGGTAATGCAACAGGGTGCCATGTTTCGGTGGTTTGAACAGAATGGTATTCCCCATAATCAGCGCAGGGATGAGGGTGGTAAAAGTTTCATTCAACGGGTAGTTGAATGGGCCCATGCACAGCACTACCCCCAACGGCGAGCGACGCACCTGGGCAACGATACCCTGTTCTATTTCAAATTTGGACGAACTCCGGTCCAGGTCTTTCAAGGCGTCGATGGTAGCATTGATATATTCTACCGTACGGTCAAACTCCTTCACGGAATCTGTGTAGGATTTGCCAATCTCCCACATGATCAGTTTAACCACGATATCCTTTTGTTCCAGCATCTTATATGTAAATCGTTCTACACATTTAATGCGGTTGGCTACGCTCATCGCGGGCCATTCGCCACGGCCGTTGTTGTAGGCGGCCACAGCCGCATCCAGCGATTCCATCGCTTCCTTTACGGTGCAAACCGGGTAAGAACCGATCGTTTTCCGAACCAGCCCTTCGGGACTGGCGATACAAACAGGCGAATACACGGTATGGACATCGCCAGCCCAATGTTTCATTTCGCCATTGCTCAGGTATTCTTTCTGGTTTATTTCTCCCGCCAGCCGGAAAGTTTCGGGTATGGCATCTTCCGCTACAAATTTTGAGCGGATTTCTTCTTGAAAAGTCATGGTATTTCCTTTTGTTTAATTGATTGATAAATGGCATTTTGTACAAATGCATTTTCAATGGGCAATCGTCTTGTATATCATCCATTTCAGTTGGCGGAAGCCAACGGAAATGGATGCGGTATATGAACAGCACAACACCTCTAATTGCAGTTGGGATCAGCCAACAGAAAATTATAAATCTGTAATGGGTTTGTAGGTAGGCACCAATGCTTTCATTACCGCCCAGGCTATTAAGTAGGCCACGGCGCAAAATGCAAACATGATTGTATATCCGGTTTGTACATGGCCGAGTGCTTTGTAATGATCGAATAAAGCGCCGCCGGTTTTAGAAACCAATACGCCACCGATACCACCCGCCATGCCCCCGATACCTACAATAGAACCTATTGCTTTTTTAGGAAACATATCCGATACGGTAGTGAATATATTGGCGCTCCATGCCTGGTGTGCCGCGGTACCGATACCAACTAATATTACAGGCACCCAGAAACTTCCGCCACCCAATGGCTGCGCCAGCAATACTACCAGGGGTATTACCGCGATGGTAAGCATCGCCTTCATACGCGCATCGTAGGCCTGCAGGTTTTTGTTTTTATTCATAAAATAGGTAGGAAACCAGCCTCCGCTGATGCTGCCGACCATAGTAATAGTATATAGCACTGCCAGCGGAAAAACGATGGCGTCACCAGTCATATTATATTGTGCTTTAAGATAAGCTGGCAGCCAGAACAGGAAAAACCACCATACCCCATCTGTCATAAATTTGCCAAAAACAAAGGCCCAGGTTTGTTTATAACCCAGCAGTTTCATCCAGCTTACCTTTTCGGGGGCTTTTTCTGAGGGGTTGCTTACAACAGGATCCGCTTCGCGATCAGCAGTGATATAAGCATATTCTGCGGCAGAAAGGCGTTTCTGGTTCTCAGGCTTCTTAAACAACAGCAACCAGGCAAACATCCATAAAAACCCAATGGCTCCAATAATGAGGAACGCTGCCTCCCAGCCCCAATGATCCGCTATCCAGGGTACAGTGAGTGGTGCCAGCACGGCGCCTACATTGGCACCTGAGTTAAATATGCCTGTGGCAAACGACCGTTCCTTTTTTGGGAAATACTCGGCAGTGGCTTTAATAGCGGCCGGAAAATTGCCCGCCTCTCCTACAGCCAGCACAGCCCGGCTCACCATAAATCCCGCAATGGAAACCGGAACTGCCAGAATACCCACCCATCCAAGAACAACGGCCACGCCGTTACCAATCGGAATAGCCAGGGCGTGCAATGTTGCGCCAATAGACCAAATAATAATGGCCCAGGTATATCCTTTCTTGGTACCCATTTTATCAATAATCCGCCCTGCTAGTAACATGGCTATCGCATAAACAAACTGAAACACGGCGGTAATATTTGCATAGTCACTGTTGGTCCAGTTATATTTTTCTGCCAACCTCGGCTCCAAAAGGCTTAACACCTGCCGGTCAAGATAATTAATGGTAGTGGCGAAAAAAAGTAGCGCACAGATTGTCCAGCGATATTTGCCGACGGCTTCTCTTACATTTCCAATCGTTGATGTTGGGTTCATAATTAGGCAAGTGTTATTGTGATAATATTCAATGAATAGTTTGAAAAACAGCTCATGATTGCTGATGGCAGCACAACCGATGCGGACCTACACCCGATTGTAATGGAAACCCCGCAGTCCCATGGCTTTCGGGGCGAGGCGTTGGAATGGAAAGCGGGGCAGAAGTTGATGAATTTACCGATGCGGGTGTTCCAACTCTGATACCTTTTTTTTAATACTTAATATTCAATTTCCAATTTTGAAACTTTTGATTGTGGAATACTGAGCAGTGAATATTGAGCATTGAATATTGATTATTAAATACACCACCCCCCTGGTAGTTCTGATGACTACATTATCACTTATCCACGCAACTGCTTAATGGTCGCCAGTACTTCGCGGGTCAGGCTTTCTATGGTAGCATAATCGTTGGCTTCCAACAGTTTTTTGCTGATCAGCTTACTGCCCATACCAACGGCACAAACACCGGCTTTGAACCATGCGCCCATATTTTCGGGGGTGGTGTCGACGCCACCTGTAGGCATAAACAGGAGCTTCGGGAATAGTTCTTTGATTGCACTCATAAAATCAGGACCCAGGATATTGCCGGGGAATAATTTTACAAACTGTGCACCCAGGGTTTCAGCGGCGATAATTTCGCTGGGCGTCATACAACCCGGCACCCAGAGCATATTGTTTTTATCGGCTATGGCAGCAGCCGTAGGCACCAGGCCCGGAGAAATGATATAATCGGCCCCGGCATCTATAAACTGTTGAGCCTGTTCGCCATTTTTAATAGTGCCCACGCCCAGGTACATTCCAGTAAGTTCGGTCTCGCACAATTGCTTCATGGCCTTAAAATTACTGAGGGCTGCCTCGCCACGGTTGGTGTACTCCACCGTGCGGATACCCGCACTGTATAAGGCTTTCAATACGTTCAGACTCACTTCCGTGTCCTTGTAAAAATAGAGAGGCAATATTCCCTGCTCGGGAATTAACTGTAAAACGGCTGATTTTTTATCCATGGTTTTTTATTGAGCGAATGTAAAAGCACTTGCATTGCAAAAGGGTAAGGAACAAAAATGAATGGCTATGATCATAGGAGCAACCGGCTTTCAAATCGCATTTTGTTTCATTTTTGGCAAGCTGATAATCAGGTGATCCTATAGGGCAATGTTATTTTATTTAAGCTAAGAAAGTTCTATTAATTTACGCAATCGTTCCCAGATTTTTTGTGTGATTATGTTCATTTCTGCGGCTACCTTTAACCACTTTTGTAAAACAGGGTTTCAAGATAAATACAAATCAACCAATTTCATTTTTTACTTAAAAAAACCATTACGATCATGCCAAAAAAAGTTGTAACACTTGGGGAAATCATGCTCCGACTTTCTACTCCGGATTTCAAACGTTTTGTTCAGGCCGACAGTTTTGATGTAACCTACGGCGGCGGGGAGGCCAATGTGGCCGCAGCTATTTGTAATTATGGCGAGAACGGCACTTTTGTGACTAAGGTACCTAATAACCCAATCGGCCAGAGCGCCATTAACCACCTGCGCCGCTACGGTGTGGATACCCAGTTTGTAGCACGTGGCGGTGATCGCCTGGGAATATACTTCCTGGAAACCGGCGCCAGCATGCGTGCTTCACAGGTAGTGTACGATCGGGCCGGTGCCTCCATCGCCGACGTAGACGCCAGCGAATTTGATTTTGACAAGATATTGGAAGGGGCCGATTGGTTTCATACAACCGGTATTACGCCCGCCCTGAGCGATAAAGCGGCCGCCCTTACTTTGGCTGCACTGAAAGCTGCCAAAGCCAAAGGGATTACCACCAGTATCGATCTTAATTTCCGCAAAAAATTATGGACTAAAGAAAAGGCACGCGAAGTAATGACCGGCCTTTGCGAATTTGTAGATGTATGTATTGGCAACGAAGAGGATGCGGATCTGTGCCTCGGTTTCAAAGCCAGGGACACCGACGTAACCAAGGGCGAACTGAACCTGGATGGCTTCAAGGATGTGTTCCATCAGATGAAGGAAAAATTTAATTTCAAATTCATCGCATCATCACTACGCGAAAGCCATAGCGCCAGCGATAATGGCTGGAGCGCCCTGGTATATAATGGCACCGACTTTTATCATACCAAGCAATACAGTGTGCGCATCGTAGACCGTGTAGGTAGCGGTGATAGCTTTGCCAGCGGCCTGATCTACGGCCTGGTAACCGGCATGAGCATGCCCGATGCCGCTGAGTTTGGCGTAGCCGCCTCTGCCCTGAAACATACCATCCCCGGCGACCTCAACCACGCCACACTTACCGAGGTAAAGGAACTGGTGAAAGGCGATGGCAGCGGAAGAGTACAGAGGTGATTTTTGATGTCGGATGTCGGATGTCTGATGTACTGCAATTCGGTGTGTTATTCTGATTTGCTGGCTTGACGAGTTGCCACAAGCCTGGATAAGTACAAAAGCAATGTTTTGATGTCGGATGTCTGATGTCTGATTTGTTAGCTTTGAGGGCTGATACAAGCCTGGATAAGTACAAAAGATGATGTGGAAGATATATAATTTGGCCATGCACAAAAGCACCGTGCCTCTCCGGGAGGAGAGGGAAAGAGGGTGAGGCCAACCTAACAAAAATCCGTCCGCCAACATTGGCTGGCGGGTTTTTTCACTTTAACTTAAAATTTAAAAAATGATCCTAGATACATTAGCTAACGCCGGCAAATACGCGGGCCTGCATCCGCATTTTGCAAAGGCATTTGAATACCTGCAGGGGCTGGACCTGTCGGCAATCGAAGTGGGCAAATACGAAGTGGATGGCGACAATATTCGTGTAATCGTCAGCAACAAAAATGGTATGACAGCGGCAGAGTCAATTGCAAAATTTGAGTGCCACGACAAGCATATCGATATTCAGTTGTGCATCAACGGTAAAGAAACCATGGGTTACAAACCCCGCAACGATTGCAAAGACCAGCGCGGCGAGTACAACGCTGAGAAAGATGTGGTGTTCTACAACGATGCCCCGGATACTTATTTCGATCTCACCGACAATCAGTTCACCATCTTCTGGCCCGAGGATGTTCATGCGCCCATGATTGGCGAGGGGGCGATTAAGAAGCTCGTGGTGAAGGTGAAGATATAGTCTTGATATATTTGGCGTGACTGCAAACCTAGAAGGTCTGTTCGGGCTCCCAAAAATGGGGGTCTAAACAGACCTTTTAAGTTTTATATGCGCCCCCCATGCACCTCACACCGTTTTATCCAACCCCATATCCTTCATAATCTGATTAGAAAAAACAGTCATGGATGTGGGTGGTAACAACTTATTCCTGGCGGCCAGCCATTTATCCCGATTGGCACCATAGATCTTTATCACTTTGGTGGTATTAAGGTTATTGATTTTACCCCAGTGAAAGGAATAAGGTATATTCCTGGCATCGAGTTCCTTCCATACAACATCGTAGAAGTTTTTGGTGGGTGCAGAATCTACCCCATCGAGCTCGAGGATACAGGTATGGTCAAATTTGGTGAAACCGAGTAAGGCGTCGGTTTTCTTCACATACCGGTAGGAAAAAATACCTGCATAAGGACCCTGTTTTTTATTGAGCTCTACCAGCAGGTCGTTTACCTGGTTTACAAAACTGATCGGTATACCCAGGGCTGTGCTCAGCACTTTGCCACGGGTATCACTATTGTAAAAAATCTCGCCAAGGGTACCCAATTGTTTGTCAAAAAGTGAGTACGAAAGCTTGACGAGCGTGTTCACAATCAGGTGGGTGACGAGAGGTACGAGTTCCGTTAACTTTCCAATAAAGGTGGGCAGGTCATCACCGGGGCCGGCCTTTTCTGTGTTCTCCACCGGCGGCTTATAGTCTTCGGTATAAGGCCGCTTGTACATGATGGTAACGTAAGCTCCACCCTCAAGGTCATACTGGTTGACCACCACTTGAAAATGAAACGGGCGTTCCTCTTTAAACGGCAGGAATTTCACACCAGTAAAATCGAGTGTCTGCATTACTTTTTTAAGCGATGCATCCAATAGTATGCGCTGGCGGTAACACTCCAGTAAATAGAGATCTTCTGTCTCCACCATCACTCCATGTATAAATCCAAAACTGCCAAAGCTTACCAGGGCAGCATTGAACAACTCATCATCCCGGATCAATTCCGTTTGGAATTTGGCCACAAAAGCATCGCTCACCACCGGGTTGCTGGCGCGTTCCAGGTACACATGCCGGCCGGGGCTGACGATGATGTGCAGCCCGGCAACAAAATCTGGTGTTGCTCCAAAATCAATGGCGGAACCATGTGTACCTGTGCTGAATGCGCCAACAATTGTTTGCCCATTACTGGCGCCGGAAGTTTTAAGCGCCTTTTTTTTAGATTTTAGAAAGTCGTTGAGCTCTTTTACTGAATTGCCACACTGCGCAAACACCAGGTTCTCCGGCTTGCCCTTGTATGCGTTGCTGACACTGGCTTTACTTACATTAAACACCATGTTGAGCTGCTTGGTATCCAGCAGCCAGCCCTCGGTGGCGGCCACCTTAGTAAACGACCAGCCGCCGCCCAGGGCCCTGATCCGCATATTGGCCTTGATGGCCTTGCCGATAAGATCCTGAATCTGTTTGGTCATGGCATTATAGTCGTTCAGCACATTGCCCGAATCGCCATTACGCATCTCCAGCAGGTTGTCCAATTTCTGGGTCAATGTGTTGTGCCGGTTGGGCCAGGCTTTTAAGTTGGTCGGTTTTATTAATGGTTTGATGAGCATGGGGAGTGGTTGATTGGTGATTGGTGATTGGTGATTGGTTGATTGGTCAGTAGTCAGTTGTCATTGGTCATTGGCTAAAGCGGGGCAAGTGATAGGTGAGATTTTTTAGGGTGGCCTCATCACCGGCCCTTCTCCGCTCGGAGAAAGGTGCCCCTGTGTTGCGGGTTGATAGTTTCTGATGGCCGCATTTTTACATTTTTCAATTCACATAAAATAGCAGGGTTCAAAAGTCCTCCTTTGGAGGATTTAGGAGGCTTTTTGACTTGGGTTTGAATGATGGATTTGGGTTGTCCAGAGATATCTAAAGGCCACTAAGTATTTTAGTCATAAACGCTTCTAAGGCGATGTCTCTGCCATAGCCCTGTATGTGGGCCGCAGTACTCGCCGCAAGCATTTACACAGTGCCTAATCGCTGATCGCTTTACCCAACAATCCATAATCAATACTCGGAACTTACAATTTAACCAGTGACCCCTTTAGTTCGACGATGACTATTGACCTACTGACAATTGGCCAAATGACTATTGACCAAATGACTTTCTCCTCCTACAAATCTCCAACCCGCTGTAATGGCTTATGACAGCGCCATTGAACCTTTACCGGGCACACAATGCCCAGGGTAATAATGGTGAGTATTGAACCGCCAAAACTGGTAGTCATTGTTACTTCATCCAATGCGTTTTTTTTATCGCAGTTAGGCACAATGAATTCCTTTGGTTTGTTGATTAAACCCCAGGCATAACTCCATAGCACTTTTTCCTGTAGTTCGGTGGCGGGGTCACTTTGCGTGGTAAGCACCCGGTAATGGTAGCAACTTTGGAACGGGAGAGCAATGAGGAGTACAAAAAGAAATGGTTTTGCCGCCGCAGGCAATAGTTTCATTTTCATAGCTATTTGGTTGGCGTGATAAAACGTTACGCATAGTAAAATACAATTCCCTTTGCAAATGGCATAACGGAACTATACGAAATTGTCGGATTCGAGATTTCGGAAAGGGTAACAGGATTTCTTTGGAGAATGCAGGCAGTCCTAAACTTCCAACTCCAGCCCATCATACGCCAGCTGCATATGATCGGGCAGTTCGGCATTTATCTCACCGTGACGCCCAAGCTGGTGGCTGACATGGGTAAAATATTGTCGCTTTACTTGCAGTTCAATACTCAGATCCATGGCTTCCTGCAATGTGAAGTGCGAAATATGCGGCTCTTTCCGGAGGGTGTTCAATACCAGAATCTCACTGCCAAAAATCTTTTCCTTTTCGCTTTCCTCGATACGGTTAGCGTCGGTGATATAGGTAAAATTTCCAAACCGGTACCCATGAACCGGCATGCGGTGGTGCCAGGCCAGCACTGGCACAATATGAATATCGCCAATGGTAAACGGCGCTGATTCAATCTCGTGCAAATCAAAGGAAGGGATGCCGGGGTAATCGGTTCCATCGAAGGCATAGGGCAGTTCCATTTTCACACCTTCAATACTTATTTTACTGCCATAAATCGCGGTAGGCCGGCCCTGGAAATATTGATAAGCCTTGGTATCATCCAGCCCGCCGATATGGTCTTTATGGGGGTGGGTAATGAGGATGGCATCAATCTCCAGCACTTTTTCTTTCAGCATCTGCTGGCGGAAATCTGGCGTGGCATCCACGATAATAGTGGTGGTTTCGCTGCGGACGATAATGCTGCTGCGAAGTCGTTTGTCTTTCACATGCGGGCTCGTACACACATGGCACTGGCAGGCCACCATCGGTACCCCGCCGCTGGTGCCGGTGCCAAGAAATTTGATGGAAAGACCCACAGACAAACGAAGTTGGTTAAAAAATCAAAGGGCCTAAAATTAAAAGACTTTCATGTGCAAGCATGAAAGTCTTTAAAAAAAATGTGCAGGTTGTCGCTAAGTGGTTTCCAGTTACCGGTTGCCGGTTGAACAATCCTTAAAATCGCTTTCGTGTTAGCTACTGGTAACCAGTAATTTGAAACCCGGGTTCTGGAAACTGGTCACTGGTCACTTCTTATACTGATTCTATGGCATTGCGCTTTATTTCATCGTAGAGTTTTTGACTCTCGTGGGTTAAGGTATCGGGATTGATATTGATCACCGGAATCAATTCTACTAAGGTATTGATACGGCCTTCCACATCCAAAAACCGGTTGACCACCACAACCTTCCGCAGCTCCAGAACGCAATAGCCGCTTTGAAAAGTCCCTCGCTCGTAACGGATCACATATTCCGCTTCGCTCAGTATTTTTTCTAGTTTCTGTAAGGTCGTTGTATTATATTTCATGGTGTCCCTGCCCCGCTTTCTTGAATAACAAATTTAACAGGGGTTGCCGAATGCAGCCAGGTTCTTTATCCACAACAATTATTCGCAAAGCGGCTTACCACCGGAAATTTACCGAAAGGTTTACCACACGGCCATCAATTGGCGCCCAGATCTGGTTGAACGTGGGGTTCAGCGGGTTACCGCTTACAATGGATTCTTTGCGAGTCTGGCGGTAATCCAGTAGGTTCTCGCAATTGAGAACAATGGCGGCTTTGCCAATATTATAACGGATCATAGCCGCCATAAATAGATATCCCGGGGTACGGCTTCCGTTGTCGAGCCACTGCTTACCGGTATATGCCGCCTCAAAGCCTGCCCGGAACCTGCGGGAAAATTCATACGCCGACACCATGGCAATTTTGTTACGGGCGCTCAGGCTCACAAACTGTTGTAAAGGATTGTAAAGTTGCTTTGCCACAGTATAGGTGTAGCCAAGGTATAATTCCAGCTCATCCTGCCTGGCCGCTATATAGGTCTCAAAACCCGAAGTGCGCAGCGGTTTTCCTGCATTGGAATAATACAAACCACCACGGCTGCCCCCCGTAATCGCCGGCAGTTCATTCAATACCAGCGGGCTATTGATTTGGGTGATGTAAAACATCTGGTTGACGGTCAGGTTCCATTCATCGAGCCGTTGTTTGAAATTAATATCCCAGTTTACGCCGTAGCTGCGTTCGGCTTTTACATGATCCAAACGAACCAGCCTCGGATAATCCCGTTCGTCTAGCTCACTGCTGAAAACATTGGGCGTTTTGTACCCGAGCCCGCCTCCGAGCCTGGTAGAAAACCGATTGTTGATCTTGTATAAAACCGACAACCTTGGCAAGGCAAAATTCCCATAGGTATTATGATGGTCGAACCGCATACCGATTTGCATTGTAACCGTGGCGCCGATCTTCCAGTCGTCCTGCATAAAAAGCCCGGTGGTGTTTTGGTCGTAGTTGCTGATGTTGGTGCTGTCGGGTAATTTTTTGGTAAACCGATCTCCATTAAAATTCACCCCCGCTACCAGGTTGTGATAGTCCCATTTTTTTACATAGGTCGCTTCTGAATAGTATGCGAACTGATTTGCCTTCATCCCAAAAGTATTGGTGGTAATATCCCGGTGGAAAAAGCTGGCACTTCCTTTAAATTCAAGGCTGGACGTGGCATTCAGGGCATGTTGCCAGTCAGCATCTGTAGTATTGCGAAACGATTGGTTTTGAATAAAAAACTGGTGGGCCACATCTTTTCCATCATTAAACACTTTAATATCACCGCCTTTGCGGTCTTCATAGTTGGCGGTGTAGCCGATAATTATATTGTCTTTCTCGCCAGGGTATAAAAACAGGCGTGGGTGGATAAAAAAGCTACCAATCTTAGGCACATCGCTAAAGCCGTCTTTATTTACGTCGGTGGCTTTCTGGTAGTTACCGCCGGCAAATAAAGAGTACCCGGCCTTTTTATTCCGCTGGCTTAAAAAGATGTTGAGATTACTTTCTTTCAGGGTGGATTGGTTCAATGTAAGCCCATATTCCATCACTCCCAGCTTCGGGCTTTTAGACACCAGGTTTACCATGCCGGCAATGGCGCCGCCACCGTACAAAGTGGAAGCAGATCCTTTTACCAGCTCCACCTGTTGAAGGTCCAGCGGTGGTATTTGCAGAATGCTGAAGCTGCCGCTATAACCGCCATATAATGGAATTCCATCCCGCAATATTTGCGTGTACTTGCCGGGCAGGCCCTGCACCCGTATATCTGCATTGCCGGTAGTTGCCGAAGTTTGTTGTATTTGAATACCTGCGATGTCACCCAAAAGGCTCGTGATATTTCCAGGTTTGATGCCGTTCTCTTCTGTGACTTCTTCGGCCCCTAATACTTCTACCCTGGTGGCAAGGTCCTCTATCCGGCTATTGGTGCGGCTGCTGGCAACTATGATCACTTCCTCCCCTTCAGCTTCCGCCTCCGGCACCATCATTACCTGGAAATACGGTTCGGTTTGCGGCAGTATCTGGGTAAAAAATTGTTCTGAAAAACCAACCACACTTGCCTTAAAAGAAAGCAACCCTACAGGCATGTTATTAAATAACGCGGTTCCAGTGGAATCAGCTACCACGCTACGTTTCAGGGTGACACACTCCACAGTTGCGAAGCCCAGATTCCGGCTGCTAACACTGTCTTTTAGCACAATCCTAAAACTGTGCTGCGCCATAGCTCCAGCCGAAAAAAAAAGGGCGCACACTAAAAAAACAATCAGCCTCATATATTGATCTTATGCGGTATTTTATTAAATGGAAATTACAAATTGATATCACAAGATCAAGACCGCCGTACCGGCAACAATCAGGACGGCACCAATGGCTGTTTTCCAGGTAAGCACTTCCCCCAGGAAAATCACAGACAGCGCAATGGTTAATGCTACGCTAAGCTTATCTACTGGTGCCACTTGCGACACCTTTCCTATTTGTAATGCTTTAAAATAAAAGATCCAGGAAAGTCCGGTTGCAACACCCGATATCAGAAGGAATACCAAATTACGTTTGGAGAGGGTAGCAATGCCTTTCGCTTCACCTTTCGCCAGCACGATGCCCCAGGCCACGATCAGGATAATGACTGTACGGATCGCTGTTGCCAGGTTTGAATTAACGCCTGAGATACCAATCTTGGCAAAGATGGCTGTAAGCGAGGCAAACAGTGCCGATAATAAAGCGTAAACCCACCACATGGCTGTTAGTTGTTAGGATAAAAAAAACATTACCTCCTATTTCTCAAAAACCAGCACCTGGAATGATCCCGGAATCATTTTGGGTCTTGTTCTTGGCGGAGCATCTGCGGCTACCGGATCAAAATCCGCAGCTAGTAAATATATTTTATGTGTCTTTTCGTCAAGGGTAATGGTCCTGGCGGATTTTTTGGTGACCACATTTTCCATCACTTTAAATTCCGATGGTGACACTTCTTTCACGACGGTCATGGTGCCTTCACCATTGGAGGTAAAAATAGTTTTCGAAGCAGGATCAAACGCTACTCCATCGCAGCCATCGCCGATGGGTAGTTTACTTACGATCGCACCTGTTTCTGCATTCATTACCACCAGCAATTTATCGCAGCCGGCAAACAGTCGCTTCGACTGCCTGTCAATAGCAAGACCTGTTGGGCCCTCAGCCGGCGATAAGGTCCAATGGCTCAATACTTCGAATTTCACAATATCTACCACCACGATTTCATTCTTGTCCTCCACATTCACATACAGCTTGCCTGCATTATCTGTCACCGCCGTTTCGGGTTTGCCACCCATTGGTATTGTAGCTACCACTTTTTCCGTAACCGGGTCAATGACAGTAAGGTCTTTCCCACGCCCATTACAGGTAATTACTTTTTTTGAAAATTCATCATAGAGGATCGCGTCAGGATTTTCACCTGTGGCGATTTGGGATAGTACTTTCCCGGTTTTCAGTTCAAATACTGAGACGTTGTTAAGCCTGCCATTGCTCGTATATCCTTTCCCCAATGCGTCATCAAATGCAATGCCGTGCACACCCGTGGTATTTTCGATCACCCCTAAAGAATCTCCCGTTGTCTTATCCAGGATATTTACCTGTGTACCGTGGGATACATACAGTTTATTGGCCCCGGGATCTGTAGCCAGGTAATCCCAGCCACCCGCACTGGCAATATGAAACGCGGTTTTAAGTTGATAGCCACCTTTTTGTGCCGAGGCTGGGCCAATGCAGGCTACAGTAATAGTTGCCAGCGCAATATTGAATATTTTTTTCATAGGGTTGTTTAAATGAATTGTCGTTTAGTTGCGGATAATGTGTTTACTTTTTAAGGGGAGTACCGTCTGGATTCAGGATCATTTCGGATTTCTTTTTTCCATTCCTTATTTCCACTTCGAAGGTAGTGCTGCCATCCGACTTCTCAATCCTGTATGCAGCTGTAATTTTGTTGCCCGCCTTCTTAGTAGCCGTAGCACTCACTGCGCCAGGTAAAGATGCAATATCGATACCGGCCTCTGTTTCCATCCATGTACCTGCCGCGTCAAAATTTGCTGAAACCGGCTTGCCGTTTTCCTTAAAGTTGACTTCATATTCCTTTGCGTTTTCCATCTCCCAACTCAGGGCGCTGGCACCCGGAAATTTCTCTTTAAAAGCAGACGCCACTTTCGCAGGAACTTTAATAGATTTCTTCTGGGCGTTAGCTGCCCATCCAAATGCAGTGATGATTACTGTAAACAACAAAAGCTTTTTCATAAGTTCATTTTTTTGAACCGCAAACCTCAGGGCTAAATCTGGTTAAAATCTGTAGTTATGAAAGTGTAATCGGAGGTGCTGGCACCTGTTAGAAAATGCATTCTGGCAGGCGAGAAAACCCCCATAAACTGCAGATTTTCAGCACATAAAACCCTCATTTACGATCCATCAGCCACTTTGGATGCGGATTATTTTACCTGGAAATAATCTTTGGCCACCGCGTGGAGTGCTTCGTAAAAGTCTTCTCCATATTTCCGGATCAGTGGCTCTTTCAAAAACTGGTACACAGGCACTTTTAATTTATTGCCCAGTTTGCAGGCTGGCTTGCACAGGCTTTCGCGTGGCTCATAATTTACATATTCCGTTTTGCCATCCTTACTCTGCTCTATCCTTACCGGAAACAGGTGGCAGCTGATGGGCTTTTTCCAGGTCACTTTTCCGTCGTTGTAAGCTTGTTCAATCCCACATTTAACGATGCCATATTTATCGGTGATGCCATAGACGCAAACACCACCATTGATGGCCGGCGTTGTCCATCCAAACTCATCGTCATAAACATACTTTCCCTGGAGTGCTATCTCTTCGATGCTCTCGGGAGTAAGGTAAGGCTTAACGGCTTCGTATACTGCCTCGATATTTTTACGCTCTTCGCTTTCCAGGGGTGCCCCGGCATCTCCGTCCACGCAGCAGCCGCCCTTGCATTTTACCAGGTCGCATACAAAATTTTCCTCCACTAATTGATCGCTTACCAGCTTGTTATCTATTGCTATCATGCGCTTTATTTACCCGGGCCATTTTCCGCAGGCACGTTGACGTCTGTTCCATACACACTGTAGTTGCGTTTTTCCAAGCTTCCTGAAGCAGGAAATGACGGTTTTTACAATCGCGAAGATAGGCCCTGACTGGCATGTAGCTCTGTAACTTTTAGGGAGCTGAATTCGTGATAGAAAGCCTTCTACTCCTTCGCCATAAGACCCAAATCTTAACCTGCAATAGCTATCAATATTCTAATCCCGGCCGCTGTTTCAAAAAGCATTGATCGCAAAATACCTACCGGGTGCCATTAAGTGAAGCCCGAATTGTAGCTTTTGGTACTGTAGTACAAACTTCAGGCAAAACTATCCATGGCTTAAAATATGGTGAAAAGAAACCCGGGGAAGAAGCATTTATGCCCTTAAATCCTGTCGTTAAAGCCCTCAATATATCTAAAGGTGCAAAAAGAAACTTTGGCTCGATGCTCGTAAAAATGGAAACGGTGTGTTTAAAAGCAGTAGAAGCCAAAACTTGCACCCGGCTCTTATCCAGACGGGATAGGGTTTCACGAAATAGCAGCAACAACAATTGAATGAGTCATCTTCAATCGGGCAAGCATAAGTAAGAAAAAGCTGCAGTCATTGCAGTAAATGCAGACAGCGTAAAGACAAGTATTGAATAAAGTCGCCGCCTATTTCCACTTGAATGTATTAATGAGGTGCTGCAGGTCTTCCCGTAAAAAATTGCTGACAGGTGCCAGCGAATCTTCGTTGGGAGTAGCGTCAAAATAGAGGGCGCCACGAAGAAAATGCCTGGCGCTATCCGTGAGAAAAAACTGTTGCCCCGTAGCCGCATTGCCTCCTACTTTAAAGAATACGCCGTGTACCCCATTCGGTGTGGCGATCTTTGAATCTTCAATGGAAGTCGCCTTGGAAGTATGCTTGTAGGTCATCTTAAACGCATCGTTTACCATCTTCCCAAAATCGTTGTGAACAAGGTCTTTATAACTGATATAGATCCGCCCATTGAACTGCGGAAAATCGATATTAATCCACCAGGGGTTCTCGGGTTTGTCCTCAAAAAAAGTGGTATCCTTCACCACTTTGGCATATACCGGCATCTCAAAACTATAGGGATAACCAGGCTCGTCAAAACTTTTGTACTGGTGTTGGGGCAATGGAATGGCAAAATAGCCCCGGTCTTTGGGAACAAAATTGCTGTTGCAGGATGCGAGTGGAAAATAACAAATAGCGGGTAGCAGGTAACAGGATGCGCGAAGCAGGAAGCGCTCCAATAAACGATAATTTTTGTTCATATTTTACTTACCGTTTTTTAGCAGGGCTAAGGTTCGCAGCACATCAGACCTGAGTTTATTAAGCATCGTTAAGGCCGCCACGCCAAGCGTTTTTAAAATAATAGCCCACCGAACTGCGGTCAATAGTGCAAGGAACTAGAAGGCAATTCATCAAACTAGCCGCCAGGTTCCCATCATAGGGTTGCATTTCATTACTGAAACTTCAGTACCACAGCGTGTTATTAACACATTACAATATTTAAAAATTAGTGAACCTCAGGCCTGGTGGAAAAAATGAACCCCGGGAGTTGTTGCAAGTGCATTATTCTTCGTTAGGCTTTATCGTGATCTTCACCTTATTGATACGATTTTTAATTATCTCCAGCACCGTAAAATCAAAATCGCCGCATGCAATCACCTGATCACTTACAGGTATTTCCCCAGCCAGCTCCAATATAAGCCCAGCCAGCGAATCGCTTTCTCCTTTAAAGTGATCAAAAGTGTCGCTTTGCAGGTCCATTTTCTTGCACACATCATTCAGCATGGTCTTACCTTCAAAAATATAATTGAGATCGTCTATCTTATTGGTGGCCGTATCTTCTTCATCAAACTCATCCTTTATTTCGCCAATCACTTCCTCCATAATGTCTTCCAGGGTAATGATGCCGCTGGTGCCGCCAAACTCGTCTACCACGATGGCAAAGTGAATATGCTTTTGCTGAAATTCCTGCAACAGGTCCTCAATCATTTTTTGCTCATGCACAAAAAACGGCGGTCGTATCGCGGCGTGCCAGTCAAAACCATCGGCTTCTTCCAGGTAAGGCAGCAGGTCTTTGGTGTGCATGATGCCTTTAATCTCATCCAGTGTCTCATGGTACACCGGCAAGCGGCTATAGTGTAATTCTTCCACCTTTTTCTTCAGGTCGCTAAAACTCATGATGTAGTCGATACCACTTACATCCAACCGGGTTTTCATGACTTGCTTTGCGGTAATATTCCCAAATTTTATGATGCCTTTCAGGATATTTTTTTCTTCTTCGGTTGCTTCTTCGGAAGTGGTAAGGTCTATTGCCTGGTTCAGCTCTTCCAGGCTGGAGGCACTGGTTTTTTGGCCCAGCTTCTTTTCTATCCCATCGCTGAAGCCCACCAGGAACCGACCGATCCGGTTAAAAAGCAGGTATACCCCTTCTATTACCCAACCCACATCTTTGGCAAAACGAATATTGTTTTGGGTAGCAAACACTTTAGGTAAAATTTCGGCTACCAGCAAAATAATCGTAGTCAGCAGCACTACCTTAATTCCAAAGCCCAACCAGAAATTGCCCTGCACCGGCAGGTAAGCATCTATAATAAAATTGGTGAGTACAATGATCCCGATATTGGCGAGACTGTTGGCAATCAGCATCGACGCCAGCAGGGCTTTGGGGTTTTCAAGCAGCGAAATCACTCGCTTATACGAAGGCTGGCTGCGGGTTTTAAGAAAGTTGATATCCTTAAACGTTAGTGAGAAAAAGGCTATTTCGGCACCAGCTACGCAAAACGACAAACACAATAACAGCAATAATAAAATTACGAGTAACGTGGTGAGCTCGGTACCCATAATAAATAGTGGCGTAAGCGATTTAAAGAACAGAATATTTACCGAATGATAATCCAATGGAAAGGTGATTTAATTAAAAATAGGTGTGGCGCGCTGGTGTACAAATAAATATATACAGACTGCTGATGCTACCCCAACCAGCATTATTGTGAGCAAAGAAAACCATTTCGTTTTGCAATGCCGCCATATTAAAAAGGTAGAGATTCTGTGGAGTCCGTAACGGGAGGGATATCGCTGCCGCTAAACCCATCCATTCCTTCGTTCAGTAATGGATGGTGCACGCTGTCGCTGCGTTTATCCAGCATGATCAGGTTGTCGCCCACCACTTCGGTAGCAAATTTTTTCACGCCCTCCTTATCTTCCCAACTGCGGGTTTTTAAACGCCCTTCAATATAAACGAGACTGCCTTTATGAAGGTATTTCTGGGCGAGGTCTGCCAGGCCACGCCATAACACTACGGTATGCCACTCAGTCTGACTATTCAGTTTGCCGCTGCGGTCTTTAAACGTTTCGGTGGTAGCCAGTGGAAATTTGGCAACGCCAATATTGCCTTCCAGGTATTGAATATCGGGGTCTTTACCCAGGTTACCAATCAACATGACTCTGTTTACGCCTCGCATAGTGTAATAGTTTATTGATGCTGCTAGATATTTTCTGTTCTAAAATTAACTGTTTTTACAAAAAATCAAAGGGCCATCTTATATTTTTTGAGACAGTTACAGGTATTTAGCTGTCAGGGGCAACAAAATCCACTTGCCTCTAATTTCTGTAAGTTTGTTTTTAAACCGCCACACGGTCGTCAGTTGACGACCAGCAGCCGGCAAAAAATCTTCATGATAGCTTCTCCCATCGGCATATTTGACAGCGGTTATGGCGGCCTCACCGTTTTTAAAGAGATCGCGACCCGCCTGCCCCAATACGACTATATCTACCTCGGCGACAATGCCCGGTCACCATATGGAACCCGTAGTTTCGAAACGGTCTACCATTATACCTGGCAGTGTGTACAATGGTTTTTCAGGCAGGGCTGCCCACTGGTCATCCTGGCTTGCAATACCGCATCCGCCAAGGCTTTACGAACCATCCAGCAAAAAAATCTGCCGGAATTAGATGATCCCAGCAAACGGGTTTTGGGTGTGATCCGTCCTACCGCGGAAGTTATCGGGCAACATACACACACAAAAAAAGTAGGGGTGCTGGCCACCAATGGTACGGTCCAGTCAGAGTCGTACCCGATTGAAATTGGCAAGTTTTACCCTGACCTGACTGTGGTTCAGCAAACTTGCCCCATGTGGGTACCTTTGATAGAAAATAATGAGCACAACGGCGCCGGTGCGGACTATTTTATTAAGAAAAACGTGGCTGAACTATTGGCCCAATCGCCCGATATCGACACGATTTTGCTCGCCTGCACCCATTACCCACTTATTAAAAATCAAATTGCCAGCCTGCTGCCGTTAGGTACTGCCCTACTTTCACAGGGTGAAATAATTGCCGACAGCCTTGCAGACTACCTTCAGCGGCATCCAGAAATGGAAACCCGCCTGAGCCGGCAGGAGGCGATGAAGTTTTACACAACCGACGACCCCAACGACTTTGACAATCACGCCACCCATTTTTTTGGACAGGCAGTAAAATCTGCCCAGGTGCACCTCTGACCATCTCAAACGCAGTATGGCAGTAAACTTTTTTTACCCGGCCATTACCATTTTTCACAGTTTACCCCTACTTTTGCCGTCCTTTCACCAAAACGTAAGCTGGCGAATGGTAGCCAACTGGTTTTGAAACAATATTTTAAGGGTTAGTAAAACAAATTATCATGAAACGTACATTCCAACCGCATAACCGTCGCCGCAAATCCGTTCACGGTTTCCGCAGGCGCATGACTACTGCCAATGGCCGCAAGGTTCTGGCCAGCCGTCGTGCAAAGGGTCGTCATAAACTGACAGTAAGCGACGAAAGCAAATTGAAATAAAAGCAGCCTGGTCCCTCACCGGATCAAAAGGCCAGATAATATTTATACGCCCCGGATTTTCTATTTGGGGCTTTTTTATTGGTAATCGGTCTGTTGATTATTGATTATTGATTATGGATTATTTGTTTGCTGGCAATTGGTTTCGATTTCCGGTTTTCAGTTGCAGATAGACCTTCCAGCCAAAACTACTTTACTTTTATTTTTTGAAAACCAGCTTTTGTACACTCAGGGAGCGACATTGGTGAACGTTGCAAACTTCGATTATTTTGGGGCTTCATTGAACATTTCCAGCAATATTGAGCATTAACGACAACATACCGCCCAGTTTCACTTTCCCCAAAGCCGAGCACCTCAAAAGCCGCAAGGCCATTGAGCAATTGTTTAAAACCGGGCGGACGATTTTTGTAAGACCATATAAGGTTTTTTACCAGTTTGTTGCAGAAGCCTCAACTGATAACGGACAATTGCTAATAGATAATAGCGGGCAAGATGCTGGCGGTAATTTGCAATCTGAAATTTGCAATAAAAAAATTCCTCTCCAGGCCGGCTTTGCCGTTTCTACCCGCAACTTTAAATATGCAACAGACCGGAACCGGGTAAAAAGAATTGGCCGGGAAGCCTATCGCCTCAACAAACAGGAACTGATGGATACGCTCGCTGTTAAAAAATTACAGCTACAGGTATTCTTTGTATATACCGACAAAACCTTACCGATCTTTACCGGCACCCAGGCAAAGATGAAGGCCTGCCTCGATAAATTGATTACCATCATTCAGAAGAAGCAGGTTTAGCTGTCGCCATTTTTTAAAACCAACCAAATCCCCGTTCCGATGAAAGAATGTTGTAAAGATGCACTTCCCCCGGATCCTGGCGGTAGGCCTGGCATCCTGATGACGGTGTTGTCCTTTCCTTTCATTGCCCTGATCAAAATATACCAATGGGTCATTTCTCCCTGGCTGGGTCCCAAATGCCGGTATACGCCCACCTGTAGCCAGTATGGGCTGGAAGCTTTTAAAAAATATGGCCCGGTAAAGGGGTTTTGGCTCACGCTGAAACGCATCGCCAGCTGTAATCCCTGGGGCGGGAGCGGCTACGATCCAGTGCCATAGAATCAAGGTCCAGGTTATAAGCGACAAGGATCAAGAAAAGCTATCCCCTCGCGAAAAAATCGGGGTAGACCAAGAATCGTTCTAAAAACCGCGGTCTTTTTTTAAATTCCCAATACCCTATCGGACGCTATCTCCCTTCCTTCGGAGAGGCTGGGGGGTTGGCTTCCTCAATAAAATGCTAATGCGTTACTGCTTTTAGCCCCACCACGGATCCTATTAATGTGACGATGAAAAACAAGCGCCAGAAATCGGCGGATTCCTTAAAAAACACAATTCCTACGAGGGCAGTGCCTGCCGCGCCTATGCCCGTCCACACCGCGTAAGCAGTGCCGATAGGTAAGGTTTGGGTTGCCTTGTACAGTAAGATCATGCTGAAGGAAAGACAAACGAAGAAACCCAGCCACCACATCAACGCCATGTTTCCGGTTGTTTGGTTGGCCTTGCCTAAGCAGCTGGCAAAACCTGCTTCAAACAGGCCGGCTATGATTAACAGGATCCAGTTCATGGGATGTAAATTTAAACGCGCCACGAAGATTGTTTATTTTGCGACTATGGCAGCTAACCCTACCCTTAAAAAAATATGGCGCATCACCAAAAAAGTATTCTTGTGGCTGTTTATTGGTCACCTGCTGTACATTTTGTTTATCTGGGTGTTTAATCCACCCATCACCATTACACAGTTTACAAGCCTGGTAACCGGCCACGGACTCTCCAGGGATTATGTGAGCCTCAGTGATATCAGCCCGAATGTGCGACTTGCTGTAATCGCCAGCGAAGACCAGCAGTTCCTCGAACATGAAGGCATCGACTGGGAAAGCATTGAAAAAGCTTATGAATACAATAAAACCCATACGAAAAAACGGGGCGGAAGCACCATCAGTCAGCAGGTAGCTAAAAATGTTTTTTTATGGCAGCATGGAGGCTATTTCCGAAAAGGGCTGGAGCTTTACTTTACGTTTATTATAGAAAAAATATATAGTAAACGCCGCATCATGGAGCTATACCTGAACATCAGCGAAATGGGCGACGGCATATTTGGTATCGAAGCTGCGTCGCAGCATTATTTTAAAAAGCCTGCCAAATTCCTGACACGCCCCGAAGCTGCCATGATTGTGGCCTGCCTGCCTAACCCGAAAGTATACACGATCAGCCCTATGAGCAGGCAAGTGGCGCGCCGCTATCCCTGGATACTTAAGCAAATGAATTTTCTCGATGATGTGGAAGACATCAAAGATCTGATGAACGATACTGAAAAGAAAGAAGTGAAAAAACCTGCAGCTCCCGAATACAAAGACCTGAAAAAGAAATAACGGTTGGCCCGATACTAATAACTCCAGTTTTATATCTGTATGGCAATTATCCGTGATGAGTGATTCAGCGGTTGCAGCCGAAAAGCTGTCTGTCGCTAAAACACTGCCATGAAAAAACTACTGATTACCGTCACTGCCTTATTCATCTACCTGGCAAGCGATGCGCAAAAACCCTGCAGCAGACCCGAGTACCGCCAGTTTGATTTTTGGCTGGGCGAATGGGAAGCCTTTGGCATCAACGGCAAAAAAGCCGGCGATAGCAAGATCACTATGATACTGGACAGTTGTATCATTCTCGAAGAATGGACCAGCGCTTCCGTTTCTCAAGGCCTTCGCTATGCGGGTAAAAGTTTTAATACTTACAACGCAGCCACCAAACAATGGCAGCAAACCTGGGTAGATAATTTTGGCGGAAGTAACGAATACCTGTTGGGCAAATTTGAAAACAACCAAATCGTCTTTCTATCATCGCCTTTTCCTTTTAAAAAGGATACCATGGCAATACGTCGACTGAGCTTTACAAACCTGAGCCCGATAAAACTTCGCCAGTACGGCGAAATCTCAAAAGACAACGGCGTAACCTGGGCTACTGAATACGATCTCGAATACAGGAGGAGGTAGTGGAAAGCGCAACGCTGAAGGCGGGACGCTTGACCCTGAATGCCAGAGGCTAAAAGCTAAACTTCCACCTGCACTGCGCATTCAGCGAAGTGGTTTCTACAAGCCAGAACCGACCGCCCGAATAAAAAAGAAAAAATCCCAGGAGTTATCCATTTTTAAAAAATACCGATATGGCTTTTAATGAAAAACTTGCCGACAGGGTGAGGGAAATGCTTGCCGTTACTGACCTGCACATAGCCGAGATAAAAATGTTCAGTGGACTTTGTTTTATGGTAAACGATAAGATGTGCGTGGGTGTGCAGCTGGACAGCATGATGGTGCGGCTGAACCCAGAAAGCTACGATAGCTCCCTGGAAAAAGAAGGCTGCAGACAAATGGATATGGCTGGCAAAATAATGAAGGGCTTTGTACTTATAGATGATGAGGCACTGCAAACTAAAAAGCAGCTGAGCTATTGGATCAACCTGGCTTTGGAATACAATAAGATTGCTATGCCGTCAAAGAAAAAGAAGAAAAAAACATAGTCTGCAAAACCGGTATCCTCAATATTTGGGTGTTGTGTTTACACCTCTTTTTTTAAAACTTTAAATCATATGATAGCAAAGGCATCAACATTAGATGATATCTGGAATCAATACCCGACAACAGGTAGGAAGCCATGGCCAAGCTTCGGAAAGAAATAAACAAAAACCTGCCAAAGGGTTTTACAGAAGGTATGGGCTTCGGAATGATTGGCTATTGTGTGCCGCATTCGTTGCACCCGCCAGGCTATCATTGCGATCCCAAACTGCCGCTGCCGTTTTTGACTATCGCTTCACAGAAAAACTTTATTGTGGTATACCATATGGGAATTTATGCCCACCAGGAACTACTGGGATGGTTTGCCACCGAACACCCAAAACATACTAATGGAAAATTGGATATGGGTAAGGGATGCATACGATTTAAAAAACTGAGCAAATCCCGTTTAAATTAATTGGCGAGTGGCATCCAAACTATCCCCCAAACAATGGATCAGCACGTATGAACAGAATCTTAAGGCTTCAAGGGAAGGCCGTGTAGCAACAAAAAAATATATGCCACATTGGTCTACCGTAATCAGCATTCAACCAGTTAAAAAAACTGAAAATCCCAAGCCTGGAACTCTTTTGCATATTGCCGGTAGCCGCCCATCAATGCTGCTTTGCTGCAATACTGTTGCAAATAAAAAACACCGCCCTTAATGTTGCCGGTGTTTCTGATCTTGTCCCTTCAATAACCGTCGACCATTGACTAATCTATTATAACCTCACCGGCGGGCACCTGTAAGAAGTAAGACTGAAACTTACGCCCACTTCAGCAAAAATATACTGGTCACGCTGCGTGCTGATTCCGCGCTGTCGGTCTTTAATGCCTATTGGCGTTCCGGTAATTTCATAACTCCTGTCTTGCAGCAAAAAAGCCGGAGATGGATCACCGTTTGGCAACGGATCGAAATTGGCAGCACCGGCATAGGTGGTACTTACATCATCGAGGTAATCGGTATTGGTAAAACGGTGGCTCAGTTCGAAGAAAACATTCGTCTGTCCACTCACATTATATTTAAAACCAATTCCTATTGGGATACAAAATGCCATAGAACTGTATGGCTCGCGGCCTGGAATTTTAGTTTGACCCTCGGTATTCAGCGGGCGGAGGTAATATTTTTCGCCAGCTAGATAAGCATAGGGATCGTAGGTAAAAAAGCCTACACCCATAGTTACATAAGGCGTAAACTGGTACCCTGGCTGACCTGGAATGAACTTGAAAAAATGAAAGTCGCCTTGCAGTGCCAGTTCGAAGATGTTGGTATTGAAACTAAGATTGCGGGTGCGCTGCACTTCGTTTTTGCTATATTGATCGCTGTAACCCAGGGCCGCATAGTGGCCGCTGACTTTCAGACCTATATAATTGCCAAATTGTTTGCGGAAAAACACCCCAACAACAGGCTTGGGCCGGTTAAAAGCCGCACGGGTATTGAGGTCACCAAAATAGTGAGCAGCGCCAACGGAAAAACCGACTTCGCCATTTACTACATTGCTTTCAATGCCCTGGGAGCGTGAGTCGACGTTTAAAATAAGCAGCAGACTTGCTACAATAGAAATCTTCTTCATGGTTGCAAAATAACGATTGTTTACACTAACGTGCAAAGCTGGCAATAATTATGCCATGGCAAATGAATTTTCAATTTGCAATTTCAATTTTGAAATTGATTTGCCCCTACGATTAATCTTATCCTTTCCGCAATAATATTTTTTTCTGACTGAAATTATATGCTGCATCAAGCCATTGCAGCATGGCGCCCCAGTTCGCTTTGCTGATTCGGGGCTGTTTGTAGGTTTTGGTGGCCACAATCACCAGCTTGCCCGGTTGTAATATGGCGGTACTTACGAACCCACCCGTTTCATTTTCGATATTGTTTTGCAGATCTTCAAGGCCCAATACCTTGTACCCGGCGGGTATAGCAAAGTTGATGGTCCATTTGATTTGCCGCGCAAAGCGTACGTCAATATCGTACTGACGGGTCCGTTCTTCCCCCTTTACTTGCAGCTGGCTACTTACCAGGCTGGGAATACTCACCAACAGGCTTTTACCAGCATGCCGCACAAAATCGCCCAGTAGAAAGTCTTCGGCATAACGTAATTCGGACTTTTTAAAGCTTCGCCCATCCTGCAGCAGCCGGAATGCATTGTATTTGACCACATCAGGATATTCCCCTTTCAGCTGCTTTTCCATGTAGAGTGGTTTCAGCCGCTGGCCTTCCTTACGATACCTGAGAATGCGTTCGTTCAGTGCATCCCGCCGTATTTCGGGCAGTTCGTCCAGTTCGTCGTAGCCGCCATATGTTTTCCAATCGAGCGGAAGAAAATTCTCATACATCAATGCGTTGTTGATCTCCCTATCACGGCTATTGCCCTTGTATTCCTGGTTGCTGGTCACGGTTATGTTTTCTGTGGCCAGGTCCAGCGAGGCATCCAAAATGTAATCGGAACTATTATTCGCATAGTTTACAATCGGCAGGGTGGCGTTTTCAATCGTGGCTACTTTTCCCAACACAAGGCTATAGGCGGTATTGCCCTGCACATAGGGAGGAATATCGTACAGGTTGCTCATGTTATTGCTGGAAAAAACATACTTGTCTTTCGCCCTCACAAACCATTCTATCTCGCTTCTGAAGATTACATCTTTCAGAGCGGTGAGATTATTGGCCGCGGTCACCATAATGCTGCATGGAATTTTCGGTTCATCCATTAATTTTTTAAAGATCCAGGCAAAACTGCCGCTACCAATTTCTATATCGTTCATCAGGCATACATGGCGGATAGTATAGTAGCAATCCTTAATAAATTCATCATCCTTAATACCATAAGCATCCATTTTTTTAAGGTGGTATTTTACCTGCGACAGCAATCCATTATTGTAGCCGCTACTGTTGGTCGCGTACATTGTACCTAGCTTTTTACCAAATTCCTCCGGCGTAAAATTCGTTTTCAACTCTCCGCGGTTGCCGATAAAAAGGTTGGCTGCATTTTCCTTGCTGCTGAATACGATTTGAAATTTCATCATGGGCAACAGCAGGTATTCGTTTACAAAATTCTGATCTTTCAGCTTTTCGCGGTTCCGATCCTCCCAACTATATATATTAAATTCGCCTTGTTCCTTCTCCAGGAATTCGGGTGCGCCGTTCATGCTTTTACTGCATAGAAACGTATTACGATCCAGCTTTATCTCAAATGCCTGTTTCATCGTGCTGTAGGGACGGTGGCATTGGTAGTACACGGGCAAAAACTCCAGGTAACTGTCGCGGACCGAGGCATCGTTGTTGGCGAGATAGGCATAGTCAAGTATGTCTCCGGGCTGCAGGCCATTCACCGGCACTTTAAAAAAACGTTTGCCCCCACTTTGGGTATAGCTGCGAAACAAGCCCGGCACATCGGCATTGTCTTCCACCGCTATGGCGCGGGTAAGATCTAGTTTTTCTTCTTTACCGTCGGTCTTTATCACTTTACCATCAAAACCATTTTCAATATCAGTCACATCAAAATATAATTCACTGAAAGCCTCTACTGCATTGTTGTCCAGTAGTTTTATCTTTCTTCTTTCCTTTTCCTGGATGATCACTTTGCGTTCGCTTTTACCAAAAAGTTTAAAGGAAGTTTTCTGGTCAAAAAACATCGCCGTTTTTTGTGCTATAATTACGGCGCTCTGTTCTTCCCAGGCGGCAGGTATGGTATTGGAAGCAAAATCGGCGTCCTTATCTTCAAGAAAAACCTGCACGTTCTGTCGCAGCCTGTTGAGCTGCTCATCTTTCATTTGGGCATGCAGGCAAGTGTAGATGAGTGGGAGGCAGACAATTAATAAAAAACGGAATATTTTCATTGGTGGAATAATTTAAAAGCAGAACTCCCGCGAACCGGGCTTCGAAAAACCGGGCATTTATTTTGGTGCGATTGAAATAAGGTTGCGATTGAAACTCCTTAGTTTGGTTAAAAAATCGCCCCATGCAGCAAAGTCCTTCTTACGAATTCTGCCCGTTGGAATACTCATGCTTTTTTTCAATACTATTTTATTGTTGGTAACGCTGTAGGCCCCGGTAAATGCGAAATCAGGGGTTTCAATTTTTAGTGGATCGGGGATGTCCACAAATTTCATATTGGCAGGTATACTAAGCTCTATCTCGTCTTCATAAGTATACACACTACTGAAATCAAAATCGTTTTGCCGGTCGGGTGTTGGCGTAAAACGCTGTAGTGTTTTTGGAAAAAAATCGATGGAGGCAAATAACTCCTTTCCAACGGTAGTCACCTGGTTGCTCAGGTCAATATCCCCATCTAATATTACGGGTATCTCACGGTTTTTGAGGGCGCTGGTAAGCGCATTTTTTACATCAAGATTATCGTTGCCCAGGCTCAGGTAGTCTTTGATAAATTCCTTTTGGCGGTCGCTGGGTATTGTTTGGTAGTACTGGTGAAAATCGGTGCGCTCCTCTCCCGTCATCGTCACTTTCACTTTGCCTTTTAGGCTATTACCATTCAGGTAGAGTGTGGCTTTGGTCAGTTGTTTATTGGCGGCTTTGTCTGCAGGGGGCACGATAAGCAGGTCGTAGCTGGCCCCTTTTTCTATTAATGCTGATTTGCTTTGTATCCGGTAGGCATTTTCACCAAAGGGAATATACTTTTCTGTGCCATCTAAAAAATAGGCCTTGCCTTTAATGTACAACGTACTGATGCAATGGTTATCAATACACAATGCGTTTACATCGCCGTGCAGGTAAGGAATATGTTTGGTTCCTATCCAGGTAAGATGGGCATCCAGGCCTGCCAGTTTCAGCATTTCAGTCATCAGGTTGGCCATGCCTTTACAGTCACTGTATTTATTCTTCATCACATCCTGGGCGGTCTCGGGTATAAAGCCGGCATAGCCATCTTCAAAAGCGATATACCGGATATTATCCTGCAGCCAATAGTAAATGGCTTTCGCCTTATCCTCCGGCGTGGTTTTACCTGCAGTAACTTGTGTTACCACTGGCTTAAGTGTTTCGGGGTCATTCTGGCATTTTTTGTAGAGGTAATTGTACCAGCTATAGATATCATCCACGCTCTGGAATCCTTTGATAGCCTGTGTTCCATCTGTCCAGCTTTTTACGGAAACAATAATGTGCGGAAAAGTGTAGGCGAGGCCCAGGGCATTAGGTTCACTATTAAACGGTTCTGCATTTTGGAGCGAGTACGTAAAGACGTTATTCTTGCCATCCGTTGTTTTGGTTTTCTGTATTTTATATCCGTCGAAGTTCATCTCCTTCACCTCGATTTCCATCCATTGCGGAACTACCAGCCGTATCTGGTGGTCCTTGATCGGGTAGGGTGCATTAAAATAAATGCGGGTAAAATACTTACTGTCGGCATATAGCTCATTGAATTCAAATTTTACAGCTTCACCAAATTCATTCAGCTGCACGTTATAAAATTTTACCCGGTTGTCGTCGAGAAAAATGCCATCATCCGTCGCGGCTTTATCCTGGGGCTTGATAGATGCCTTTTTAAACTGCTCCTTACTGTTGCGGTAGTAGTAATTGAAATTTTTGAGCGACACGAACTTGTTGTAAAACTGGTAGACCTGGAAATAGGCGGGATCTTTGAGGGCAACAAATACGTTCCTGGTATTGCCTTCCACCGTAGCAACCGGCAGGCCGTCGAGGCCCTTGCCCTTGTCGAAACGGTATTCTTCAAACACTTCCGAAGCGGCATATCGTTCCCCGGGAAACTTGCGACGCATATCGCCGGCGGCGTAAAAATCGTCGTCGGTCTGGCCGTTGGCGGCTAGGCAAAAAAAGACCGCCAACAACAAAGTGGTTGTACGTTTTAAGGATAAATTCATGGGTTTCAATACGATTACTGCAATAACTATCTAAAGAATCAAAGGAAAGGTAATACGATGCATGGAATAGAAGAAATAATGAAATCCAGCACTACCGTCCTTGCTGCACCTATAGAGTTCAAGGGGTAGATCAATGAATGTTAGAAACACTGGCAGTTTTTACTCATTGCCGAAGACTAAGGCCTATCATCACTTCAGGATTTGGTCCTCGCCAGGGATAGCTACCGCCTCGAACTGAGCTATCAGGCCTCCCGGGAACTACAATCGCACGGCCATCCAATTCCGTCACCTTATTCGCTGCTGCAAATCCCGCCTGTTAAAAACCAACTGCGTCAGCGTCATTGGCCTACATTTACAACCATCTTTTTATTCATGAAGTTTTTATTATTATTTCTATTGGGATTGGTAGCGGGTCAACCGTGCCTCATAGCCCAGCCGCCGGCGATCCTGTTACAATCGGATGGAATAACCCTGCTTACCAAAACCAACCCTGGCAGCCCGGATACAGCACATCTAAGCTGTGCCACCCTAAAAAAAGTAAAATGGTTCACTATAAGTTTTAGGACCTCCAAACCTGGCCCGCTCAAACGCAGTGCCTGGCTTCAAAATGAAAATGTAACAGATCCTGAGCAATATACCTACCGGCTCCCCGGGACCGCGGGCACCATTACCATACACGGTTCTACAATGAGAAGCCTTTTGAAAGGAACGAATACTGTTGCCATCTGGACCTCACTACAACCTGTAAACCAAAATTCTATGATCAGGGTAACCCGGCAATTGATTTGTACCCTCATGATCGACTAACGAACGAAATAATGAAAAGAAAAATAGTGTACGTGGTAAACCCGGTGGCGGGTACCAAATCTAAAGACGATTTGCAGCGATGGCTGGAAAAAAAGATGAAAGCAGCCAGTGTTGATTATATCATTATGCATTCTCATGCCGACGGCGATTATAGTCAGCTGCAAACCGTAATAAGGAAACAACATGTAACCGACGTGGTGGTTTGCGGTGGCGATGGCACGCTAAGTGCAGTGGCTGCCGCCCTGATTGGCACCGAAGTAAATATTGGGATTATACCCGTGGGAAGCGGCAACGGACTTGCACGGGCAGCGGGCATCCCGCTAAAACCTTCCAAAGCACTCGACATCATAATTGCTCAGCATGTGGTCGAGATAGACGGATTTTATATCAACCGTGAGTTTAGCTGCATGCTCAGCGGCCTTGGCTTCGACGCGCAGATAGCGCACAATTTCGCCAAAAACAGCCGTCGCGGCCTGATTACCTATACCCGAGAATCGCTGATGCATTTTTTTAAGGCGAAGCCTTACCAGTTTGAAATTATCCTGCCTGATTTCTCTTTTTATACCGACGCTTTTTTTATCAGTATTGCCAACAGTAACCAGTTTGGCAACAACTTTACCATTGCACCAAAAGCCAGCCTCACTGATGGTTTGCTGGATATAGTAGTGGTACAAAAAATGAGCAAGGCCCGCCTGCCATTTGCTATCTTAAAACAAATACGCGGCAATAATACCCTGCAGGAACTCGTCGATACGATCAGCAAAAGAAATGTGGTGTACTTCCAGGTGCCAGAAATAAAAATAAGGAATGTGCAATATGCACCGCTTCATATTGATGGCGACCCCAAAGACTCTTCTGAAGAATTTGACATCCGGGTAGTGCCAAAAGCGATACGGTTGCTGATGCCAGCGTAAAGTTGCCTGAATTGGCCATTTACCGCCTCACGGATTGAAACCATATTTGTTTTCAAATCATTAACCTTATTGCGCCGCGTGGAACTGCATTTATCAATTACTATCCTGGATTTCTAAACTGTCTAAAAAGTTAATTGATTGCGGTTTACAAAAAAAATATCCGCCAGATTTGCCGGGCAATAATATGTTCCCTTATCAAAAAAACCTGGTTCTTACCTGCCGCCAAACACCTTCTTTAAAATATCGGTGGCATAGGCCTCGGGATTTTTACGTATGTTCTTTTCTTCCTGGGCCACATAGTAAAAGATGCCGTCCATAGCCTTTTGGGTTACATAGGTGCTAAGGTCTGTTTCCACCTTCTTGGCTGAAAACTTGTTGTAGGCAGAAAACAAATCATTCCAGTATTTCGTAGCATCCACCTTTACCAGCGATGCATCAATTACAGGTTTAAAAACGCTGCTTAGTTCAGCGCCGGTAGTCTTTCTCAGGTAATAAGTAGCTGAGCCATCTCCGCCTCTCAGGACACCCAACGCGTCGGTGATGCTCATATTTTTAATAGGTGAAAGAAAAATAGGGGCTGCTTTTTTAGAGGCATCTTCGGCGGCACGGTTCAGGCTTGTAATGGCGTTGTCGGCCAGTTTACCCATTCCAAAAGTCCGCAGTGTCTTTTCTACCTTCTGCACCTCTGGCGGCAGTAGAATCTTAACCGCGGCATCTTTCAGAAATCCGTCTGCGAGGGATAGTTTGCCGGTACTATTTTGAGTTCCTACATTCAGCGCTTCCTTAAGACCGCTTACAATATCTGAATTACTTAGCGAGTCGCTGCCAGTGGCCTTACCAGCTGCCTTTTCCATTATATTTTTCAGAAAACTATTTTTCGGCTTTAATATTTGAGCGTGTACGGATGCAGTTCCGATAATTGCCGGCATGAGCAGCACACCTAATATTTTTGCCAAAAAATTCATAGCATATTTTTTGTTGGGGCTGTAAGATAGATTCACGGTTATTGAAAAAAGGACCTTTTAATAAATCTTAACAGCTTTTGCATAGCACCAAAATTTATCTTTACACAATGCAAGTAATACTTATTGCTTTAAGCATTTATCTTTTATACCGGTTCATCTTCGGGTTTTTAATACCCGTAATTAACACCACCACCCAGGTGAGGAAACAGTTTACCACCATGAAAGACAAAATGGAAGAGGCATACAACCAACAGAAACCGGGCCAGCCTGCCACCGCTGGGAATGCGGCACCATTGGGCAAGACCACATCGGGCAAGCCGGGGGCTACAGAAGATTATATCGAATATGAAGAGCTCTGAATTCCAGAGCTTTAGAAAGCCACATATTCCATTAGCAGCGTTTCGACCAGCGTATCTTTAGGCAGAAAGAGGGTTCTAAGACCCGCATCAGCGGCTGCAACTATGTTTTTCATCGTATCGTCTACAAATAACGTCGCCTCTCTTACCAGCCCATTTTCCCGGACTACATATTCATACGCTTCCGCATCAGGTTTACGGTGGTGAAACAAATGGGAATAGTAGGTTTTATGAAAATTATCATCGAAGTTGCCGGCACCAAATTCGCGGTCGAATATCTGGCCAAAATTCCGGTAGTGGATATCGTTGATATTGCTGAGCAGGTAGGTATTGTACCGGTTTTTTAGTCCCGGTAAAATTGCGACACTGCATTTTCTGAAACTGCCCATCATGGCGTTCCACGCAGTGGCTATCTGTTTGTTAGTGAGGTGGGAACCAGTGATTTCTCTGAAAGAATTGTAAAAATCATCGGTCTCAATCAAGCCTTTTTCCAGCCGGGCAAACAGGGGATCGGAATAAGATTGCTGGTAAAAATCATTAAAGTTGGCAATACCAAGGTCGATAAAGGCTTGCTTTGTTTTATTGTAGTCTACATCTAAAAACACGCCGCCCAAGTCGAAAATAATGTTCTTAATTGCCGGTTCCCCCATGTTAAATTCAATGTTTTATGAAAACAGTTGTAAATTAATTAGGTGGCAAAGTAAATTATTGAAATCTGATTTGTGAATTTCTATATTTTCGCAGCCCGAAACCGCATTTGTCAATAAGGCAATGGTCATCGGTTCAGCGTTCTTTTAACATCATCCATCGATTCCATTGGATCATCAATGATCCAGTGACAATTGACCATTAAAATATTGGACCCTTAGCTCAGTTGGTTAGAGCACCTGACTCATAATCAGGGGGTCGTAGGATCGTTCCCTACAGGGTCCACTTTTAAAAAAAACCGAGGTTTATTATCCGCTTCGGTTATTATTTTCCGGGGTGTGTGCGGTAAAATTCCTTTTTTGGGATAATACCCTTACTTTTATTCAACTTACTATTACAATTTTTTATCCCGGCAATTATTTTATTGCCTTTCGGCCACTGCCGATTACAATTGATTTATGGAATACAATGCAGCAAGAGAACATTTGATTATGAGGGAATATGGCCGTCATGTACAAAAAATGGTCGATCATATTTTAACGATTGAGGACAAAGTTTCACAGCAAGCACAAGCTGAAGGCGTGGTGGAATTGATGGCCTTTTTAAACCCACAGTTAAAAACCATCGAGGATTACAAACATAAACTCTGGGATCACCTCTTTGTGATTTCTGACTTTCAGCTGGATGTCGAAAGCCCATACGGCAAGCCGGAAAGAGCTACCTACAAAACCAAGCCCGACCCATTAAGTTATCCAAAAAGGAAACCACGGTACAACCACCTTGGTAAAAACCTGGAATTAGTGATCAACAAGGCCATGGCCGAAGAAAACGCCGAAAAGAAAAGCGGGTTCGCCCACGTGATCGCCCATTACATGAAACTAGCATACAGTAATTGGCACAAGGAACTGGTACATGATGATGGCATCCGCCAGGAATTAAATTCGATTACCAACGGCGAACTTGAGTTTAGCAATACCCCGTTTGTGCGTCACCGCGCACCAAGCTTCAACGAAACAGAAGGTTATGGCTATGCCAAGAAAAACAATAACCGTAATTTCCGGAACAACAATAACCGCAATAACAGCAATCGTACAGAAGGCAGGGGTGGCGCAGCTAATAGCAGTGGGCAATTCAATCGGAATTCTGGGAATGGAAATGGAAATGTTGCTGGAAATACCCAGCAGGCGGGTTCAAGACCTAATAATCCCAATAACAAATTCAATAAGAAAAAGAGGTTTCAATAATACCCTGTTGCATACAGGTGGTGATAAGGCAGGTTTATTCGTAAGCCTGCCTTATTTTTTAGTCATGAAGAAATTCCTTGCTCCGATAATCCTACACTTTAGCCGGCCATTAGAACCAGGCCGCTGTAAACCTATCATCCTTACAACTCCTTTACTTATTTTTGTCGTCATTTTATAAACCCATTGGGGCAATAGCTTATTGACCAATGACTTGAGGACCAGCAATAACCGACCGCTAAGAAAAATGACCGATCCGAAAAGATACCTGATCACCAGTGCCCTGCCTTATGCAAACGGGCTGAAACATATTGGCCATCTGGCTGGCGCCTACCTGCCGGCTGATATTTATGTGCGCTATCTCCGTTCCCAAAAACGCGATGTGGTGTGGGTTTGCGGCAGCGACGAACACGGCGCTGCCATCACGATACAGGCGATGAAAGAAGGCACTACGCCCAAGGCCATCGTAGACAAATACCACGAAATATTGAAGCAAAATTTTGCCGATCTCGATATCTCGTTCGACATCTACCACCGCACCACCGCTCCATTACATCACGAAACGGCGCAGGAGTTTTTTATGGCGCTTAATAGCAAAGGCGACCTGGAAGAAAAAGACAGCGAGCAGTTTTTTGATGAGGAAGCACAGACCTTCCTGGCAGACCGTTATATCGTTGGCACCTGCCCTGTATGTGCTAATCCCAACGCCTATGGCGATCAATGTGAAAGATGCGGCACGTCGCTGAGCCCTGAACAACTGATCAACCCACGAAGCACCCTCAGCGGAAACCCACCGATAAAAAAAGCTACCAAGCACTGGTACCTTCCCCTCAACAGGCACGAAGACTTTTTGAAGCAATGGATATTGGAGGAGCATAAAGACGATTGGAAGACCAATGTGCTGGGCCAATGCAAAAGCTGGCTGGACGCGGGTTTGCAACCCAGAGCGGTAACCAGGGATCTGGATTGGGGGATTAAGGTGCCGAGGAGCCACCTGAAGGACCTTCTCAACTACTCCGGGGAAGTATCCCCCGACCCCTTCGAAGGAGGGGGGACAGCGTCTGATAGGATTTTTAAAGATGTTGAAAAAAACCACGGTTCTGAGAACGCTCCTTTGGACGGCAGGGCGGCTCCCTCGTTGCAAGCTTCGGAGGCCTCTTTCGAACCTGGCAAAGTCCTCTACGTTTGGTTCGATGCTCCCATAGGTTATATCAGCGCCACCAAACAATGGGCTTTGAACACCGGCAAAAGCTGGGAACCTTATTGGCACGATGCCGAAACCAAGCTCGTGCATTTTATCGGCAAGGATAATATCGTGTTTCATTGCATCATTTTTCCGGTAATGTTAAAACTGCATGGGAATATTTTGCCTGATAACGTGCCCAGCAACGAGTTT
>JBDSXW010000031.1:0-8866 GCA_039925965.1 Chitinophagaceae bacterium | reverse complement strand
TGTGATAAAATGGCTTGTGATTAATTAGTTAATCACAGCCTGATTTTTCACAAACTCATTCATCACAACTTATTCCAGGCCTAATGGCTGGCAAATAAATGGTACCGAAAGTTCAAACTGATACATGACTTAAAAACGGGTCTTTCCCATGCCCAAAGAAGTCAAGTTTTTAAAACTTGACTTCTTTTAAAAAATATTCTGAAAATAGGCCAACCTGCAGCCGCTATTACCCCGTATACACCACAAAAATCCAAAGTCCCTCCATCAAAGCAATCACCTTATAGGCCCTTACATCCCGTATATGGTTCAAAAAAAACCTACTTACTCACCTCCAGCAACACCACCTTACCATCCATGGTAGACGCTACTATATGGCTGCCGTCGATCACCCGAACGGTATTCACCATGGAATTGTCGATTTTATAAGCCCAGGCCACCTGCCTGGTAAAACTGCCCACTGCGTACACTACGCCGATTCTCGTGCCAAAGAACAGCAGGCCATTTTTTTCCACCAGTTGCGATGGCACATGGTCATAAGCATATTGGCAGTTCACAAACCAGGCGGGACTTTGTTTTTCGCGGCTGGTTGCAAAGGCCACAATACTGTCGTTCATCGTTTTGGCCACAACCCACTTCCCGTCGCTGGTAATGCCAATAGATTCCCGCACGGCTGCCTCATTGCTCCGCCACAAAGCTGCGCCAGTAGTGGCGTCCAAGGCAGTCAGGTACCTGTCGGGTGCCACCACATACACCACGCTGTCGTGGGCTACAGGAGTACAGGCAGCAGGCGAAAAATTTCGAACGGTAGAGCCATTGTTCCAGCTCCAAAGCAATTTGCCCGTGGATTTTTCCAGGGCATACAGGTTCCTGTCCCAGGCACCGAAGATGATTTTGTTCTCAAATATCAACGGCGTGCCTACCACTGGTCCATCAAGGCCACCAAACGACCAGATTTTCTGGCCGGTTTTTAACTCAATAGCAAGGAACTGGTGGTCGCTGCAGCCAATATAAACGCTATCATCATCTATGACGGGGCAACCCAACACAGCAGCTCCAGCTTTCAGCTTCCATATCAGTTTACCTGTTTTATTCTGGAGACAATAGATTGTTCCGTCACCGGAACCAATCACAACTTTATCTTCTTTTACGGCGGCAGAGGAATAAATAGCCGCCCCTGTCTGGTAGCTCCATACAGACTTGCCCGTCTTTAAATCGACCGCCTGGATTTTTCCCAGGCTGTTACCAAATATGGCCAGTTCTTTGGTAACTGCAGGCGTGTTTACCACATTGGCATCGCTCGCATACCGCCACCGCTCTTTTACATGCGGACTCAGCAGGTTCATTGCATAAGAAGGCCGGGTATAGACACTGTCGTTGGCATAATGATGTTCGGTAACGGCAATGCTCGTCCACGGAGAACGGCTGGCCAAACCAGGTTTGCGTTCTGTGAAGGTGATGAGGCTTGCTGTCACGTCAACAAGGTTGTACCCACCCAGCGGCACTTTTGCCCGAAGATTGCTGCGGCCCATCACGCCCGGTATCCCTTCAAAACTAAAAGCCTTATTGGCATGTCCATGGCCGCAGAGGTAAGCGATGGTGTTTTTTGTTTTTAGCCGGTCTACCCCTTCGTACCAGTTGTCCAGGCTGTTATCCAACGGGTAATGGTTAAAGAAAATCAGCGGCTGCCTGCTGTCAGTTTTTTGCAAGACGGAATCCATCCAGTTTACCGCATCCCTGGGAATATGCCCATCGCTCATCCGCACATAAGGCCCGCTGGCGCAGCCCATCATCCGGATACCATTGTAGTCAAATAAAAACTTATCAGCCCCGAATATCGAAGTAAAACTGACACCACCGCTTTCGCTCCAGCCTGTATCGTGATTACCTGGAATAATGTAATATTTAATATTGAGCGAGTCCAGTATCCTTTTAGCTAGCAGTAATTCGCTGTCCATACCCAACTCGGTGATATCGCCCGTTATCACCACAAATGCAATACCGGTCTGCCCATTAATATCCGCAATCGTTCTGCGCAGGTCTTCTTCCGCAGCACCATTGGGCGAGCCGATATGGGTATCAGAAACAAGGGCAAAGCGGAATGCCTTTATCTGTCCAAAAACACCCTGAACCATTAATACACTTAAAAGCAAAAATATTTTACGCATAATAATCATTTGAATGAACCATTTTAAAAACCATTTTCGAAAAAGACCCAGCAAAAGTAGGATCTAAAGCTACCTATCACATAAAAATAACCGCGGCTGGGAATAACGGTGAATAAATTGGATAAAAGAAAATTACTGATGGCGAGTGGTATGCGCTTATGTGATAGCCGAAGAAATGATGGTGTAACATTAAAAAAGAATTTTCGCTGAAACCCTTTACAGCACAGGCTTTCCGCCATTTACGAATTTTTTCGTTCATTCATTTTCCTTATCCTTGTTTTAAACCCAATGGCTATGAAATTCCTCCATTCGTCACTATAAGGATTGCGCTATAGCGGTTGCTGATTGATTTTCGTATCACAAAAATTAACCGCAATGAAGAAAATTCTAGGGTTGGTGATGGCACTGACATTGATCACCACCGCACAAGCAAAACCACAAGCCACACTTGTTTACGGCATCGTAAAAAATGCAGATGAAAAACCTTTAGAAGCAATCACTGTGACCCTACTCGAGCTTCCCGAAAAAAAGGTCGTTAAGATCAATATGACCAACGCGAAAGGGGAATTCGAATTCGAAAATATCAAGGAAGGCACTTACACGCTTTACATCACTGCGGTAGGTTATGAACCTTCTTCATCAGAAACACTTACGATCGTTGCAGGCAAGGAAAATGTTGTGGTAAAACTCAAATCGTTAACAGTAGCCCAGAAAACCCTCGGGAACGTTTTGGTAGAAGGAAAAAAGAATATGGTAGAAAATAAAATCGATCGTATGGTAGTTAATGTGGATGCCATGATATCAAATGCCGGTGGTACGGCCATGGATGTACTGGAAAAATCTCCGGGCGTTTCAGTGGATCGTGATGGCAATATCAGCTTAAAGGGAAAACAGGGCGTGATTATTTTAATTGACGGAAAACCAACATATATGGGCGCTGCTGACCTATCCAACTATCTTAAAAACATGGCAAGCAACCAACTGGACCAGGTAGAGATTATGACCCAACCACCTGCAAAATATGACGCCAGTGGAAATTCGGGGCTGATCAATATCAAAACAAAAAAGAACAGGCAAAATGGTTTTAACGGAAACCTGAGCCTTTCTTATATCCAGGCCAATTACCCCAAAACACCCAATAGCATCAGCATTAACTGGCGCAAAAATAAGATTAACCTGTTTACCAACTATGGTTTTTCATACTGGGAAGGTTTCAGTGATATAACTATAAACCGCAATTTTAAGAATGCCTCTGGTGCTATCACCTCTATTTTTGACCAGTCGAGTTTTCAGCGTTTTATGAGTCGAAATCACAGCCTGAAAACAGGTGTAGATTTTTATGCAACTAAAAACACAACCATCGGGGTTGTGCTGAATGGTGGCTATAATAATTCAGATAATCTTTCCGACAGCCGGTCAAATATCCTGAATGGCAATAAGCAGCTGGATTCTTTCAATATTTCCGGTAGCAGCAACCACAACAACTGGAAAAATTTCGGCGCCAACTTTAATTTGCGTCAGCAATTGAAGAAAAAAGGTGAAGAAATAACTGCGGATGCAGACTACGTATGGTACGGAAGTGGTAGCAACCAGTATAGCAATAACTACATGTACTATCCCAATAACACCCCTACACAAAATCCATTTTTGCTAAACGGCGACTTGCCGAGCGACATAAAAATTTACAGCTTGAAAGCCGACTATACCCGGCTACTCAGTGAAGGCGAAAGCTTTGAAGCAGGCGTAAAAACCAGCATGGTTACCACAGACAACAATGCCATCTATACGCTGTATAACAATGCCAGTGGCAAATGGGAAAATGATATCGCCAGGAGTAATCACTTTTTATATGACGAAAATATTAATGCGGCTTATGCCAGCTATAAAAAACAATTTAAGAAATGGGGTATACAGGCAGGTTTACGGGTAGAAAATACAAATGGCAACGGCGATCAGAAAACCGACAACAGTTCCTTCAAAAGAAATTATACCCAGGTATTCCCAACGATGTATGTAAGCCACACGGTAAACGACAACAATTCATTTACGCTTAGCTATGGTCGCCGCATAGACCGGCCGAATTACCAGGATATGAACCCGTTCCAGTACTTCCTTGACCAGTTTACCTATCGCCAGGGAAACCCTTACCTACTTCCACAATTTAGCCACAACATTGAGCTGTCGCATACCTTTAAAAGCAAGCTTGTTACGACACTCAACTATACCAATACCACCGACATTATTAATGACGTATTGAAACAGAATGATGCTACCAAAGTCACCTTCCAAACAAAAGAAAATATCGCCAAACGCACTAACCTGGGTCTTTCGATCAGCTACAACAACAGCATCACCAAGTGGTATATGATCAGCGCTTACGGCAATATTTTCCGGAACCATTTTACAGGCGTGGTGAACAATGTACCGCTGGATGTATCGATCGCCAGCTATATGCTAAATCTGAATAATCAATTCCGGTTTAAAAATGGATGGGGCGCTGAAATGAGTGGCTTTTACCGCAGCAAAACCCAGGAAGCGGGTGTAATTGTAAGTAACCCAATGGGTGTGATCAGCTTTGGTGGCAGCAAACAGATTCTGAAAAATAAAGGCACCCTGAAGCTGGCGTTAAACGATCCGTTCTGGATACAAAAATTCAGCGGCTATACAAAGTACGGTAACATTGATGCGGTTATTAAAAGCCGTTGGGACAACCGTCGGATTGCACTCACATTCAACTACCGTTTCGGCAAGCAAGGGCAGCAGCAGGCACCACGCCGCAGAACCGGGAGCGCACAGGACGAGCAAAACCGCGCTGGTGGTGGCGGCCAGCAGAACCAATAGTATTCACAGTTTAGTTTTATAGAAAAAAAGCATGAAGGGACTACCGGTTGGGTAGCCTTTCGTGTTTCTTACAGTCGATGGTGCACAAACAATATTGCCAAACCGGGCAGATTCAATTACTTTGCGTAAAATATACGCATACATGCCTGTACAAAACATTAAAATTGCTGTAGATGCCATTGTATTCGGGTACCAGCAAAACCAGCTTTACCTGCTGCTGATCCAACAAAAATTTGGTACCAAAGAATCATTTTGGGCCATCCCCGGTGGATTGGTGAAAGACGAGGAGCCATTGCTAGAAGCCGTGAAAAGAGAATTGAAAGAAGAAACCAATGTGTCAGTAAACTACCTCGAACAGTTGTACACTTTTGGTGATGATGTGAACCGCGATAACAGGAACCGCGTTATTTCAGTTGCCTATTTCGCATTGGTGGACTCTTCAAAATTTGAGATCGCTGCGGATTCGGATGCAGAGCAGGTACAATGGGTGGCAGTGTCAGAAATACCCAAACTTGCTTTCGACCATAACCTAATCGTGGCGAAAGCAATTGAACGATTGCAGGCCAAACTTACTTACCAGCCAATCGGTTTCGATCTGCTGCCCAAAGAATTTCTTTTCTCCGACCTGGAAAACCTGTACTGTACCATTCTCGAAAAAGAGATTGACCGCCGTAACTTCCGGAAGAAGATTTTAAGCTTTGGCATTATTGATGAGACCAGCAAAATAGCCCCGCAGAAAAGTGGCCGGCCAGCCAGACTTTTTAAGTTTAATAAAAAGAAATACCAGGCCCTAACTAAGGAAGGCTTTCACTTTGATATACAATTTGCGTAATTATTACGCAATATATTTGCACGGTAATTTAATTCTTCATAGGTTTGTGTAAAATAAACGCAAAATGACACTCAACTTAGATAAAAGCTTCCAGCCGGTGGATAAAAACGGCAACATTGATTTTGAATCATTTTCATTTGCCGGCGGTGAACCGCATATAAAGATCAAGCCCGGTTTTGATGTGAACGAATCCGTAACCATTACGCACCGGCTCAATTCCTTTAATGATCTTGGTTTGTTATGCGTGGCCGTAGATGCACTGAAAAGGATGGGTGTGAAACACCTGGAATTATTTATTCCTTATTTCCCAGCCGCCAGACAGGACCGTGTGATGATTGCCGGGGAGCCTTTATCAGTAAAGGTCTACGCAGATATTATCAATGCGATGCAGTTCGATAAAGTAACGGTCTTTGATGCACATTCGGAGGTAACTCCTGCCCTGCTCAACCATTGCGAACCCATACCTAACCACCGGTTCATTCAACAGGTAATAGCTAGTGTTGGCAAAGAAGTAAAGCTGATCTCACCAGATGGCGGTGCGTTAAAAAAAATCTATAAGGTGTCCGAATTTTTAGGTGGAGTAGATGTAGTGGAATGCAGTAAAAGCCGTGATGTAAAAACGGGGAAGCTATCCGGCTTCAAGGTATACGACGATAACCTGCAAGGCATGGACTGCCTGATCGTGGATGATATCTGCGACGGTGGCGGCACTTTCCTTGGTCTGGCGGAAGAATTAAAAAAGAAGAACGCAGGAAAATTGTACCTGGCCATCAGCCACGGTATTTTCAGCAAGGGTTTTGATGAAATGCTGAAACATTTCACAGGCATTTTCACCACGGATTCTGTGAAGGATATTGAACATGAAGGGGTGATGCAGATTAAAATGAAGGAGGTATTGGGATGAATCATAAGTATACAAAAGGTGCCTGATTGTATTACAGTTGACATATTGATCAAACACAAATAACATGAAATACAATATAGAAAAACTGGTTGCAGAAAAACAAGAAAACAAATTCCTATTTTTCTGGGGCCACCAGCCATCACCAATTGGTACGATCACCAAAACTTGTTTCAGCCAATGGTGGGTAGCTCCATTTATCGAGGATGGGATAGAATATAAAACAGCCGAACATTGGATGATGGCGGAGAAGGCAAGACTCTTTGGTGATGCGGTAATAGCCGAAAAAATACTGCTATCAAAAACACCAGCAGAAGCAAAGAACCTTGGTCGGGAGATACAACATTTCGACGCAGCAACCTGGAATGCCAAAAAATTTGAAATTGTCCTGCGGGGGAACTTTCACAAATTCTCACAGCATGGCGACCTGAAACAATTCCTGATTAATACGGGCAACAAAATCCTGGTGGAAGCAAGCCCGGTGGATGCCATCTGGGGTATCGGAATGGCGGCAGAAGATCCAAATGCCACAAACCCCTCGTTATGGAAAGGCGAAAACCTGCTTGGATTCGCTTTGATGGAAGTGAGGGATGGTATAAATGAAATACAATGAAAATTGAGATTTTAAAAGCAGATATCACCACCATACCCGTTGACGCCATTGTTAACGCAGCCAACAGTTCTTTGCTCGGCGGCGGAGGGGTAGATGGCGCTATCCATCGGAAAGGGGGCAAGGCCATACTAGAAGCCTGTACGGCCATCAGAAATAAACAGGATGGTTGCAAAACCGGCGATGCGGTTATAACTACGGCTGGCAACCTACCCGCCCAATATGTAATTCATACGGTGGGGCCGGTTTGGAATGGCGGCGAAAACAACGAGGCTATTCTATTAGCACACTGTTATTCCAACACCCTACGGCTTGCTGCAGCCAACAATATCAATACCATCGCATTCCCGAATATCAGCACCGGTATTTATCATTTCCCGAAAGAAATGGCAGCGAGGATAGCGATCGATACCGTCAGCAACTTTGATCAAATTGAAAATTTTGAAGCGGTAATTTTTGTGTGCTTTGATGACGAAAATTACAGGATATACGAAGCACTCTTACAGAAGAATGACTACTAATACCACACCATCATGAATGAAAAAGAAATAAAAACCACCAGTAAACTCCTCAGCTATGTGCTGCGGCATGCACCCGAAACGATACCGGCGCGGCTTTCCATGGAAGACTAACCGCGTTAAACATTGATACAAAAGAATTTGTGCAGAGTGATGTGGTGCAGACGTTGTATCCGGAGGAAAGGGGAAGGAATAAGGATTAGGTTAACCATATAAGGAATATAAGAGCATGTAAGAAAAATACCGGAGGGGGACTTTTATCAGATTTACGGGAACGCCATTAAGAACCCAAAGAACATTATTGACACTTGCAATCCGAACACTGGTGTATTTGTTTGCAAGTCAACCCTTAAATGGCCTTACATTCCTATATAGTTAAACATAAAACAACATGACGAAAGCAAAATTAAAAGACCTGGTGTACCAGGTTAATGGTGCTGCCATTGAAGTACACAAACACCTCGGCCCGGGTTTATTAGAAAGCGTGTATCATAAATGCCTGATGCACGAGCTGGATCTTCGGGGCATAAAATACCATTCAGAAATGATAGTGCCGGTGGTTTACAAAGGCCTATCTATGATGACAGATTTCCGTTGCGATTTGTTTATAGAAAACATTCTCGTTACAGAGCTTAAATCAGCAGAAAAAGTACTACCCATCCATGAAGCCATTTTAATTTCGTACATGAAGTTGTTGGGTTCACCAATGGGACTAATGCTAAACTTTAAATGCACCCATCTCTTTTCTGAGGGACAAAAAACCTACGTAAATGACTTGTATAGAGCAATGGATTAGGGATAGAATGAACCATATAAGGAATATAAGATCATATAAGAGAACCATTGGAACGACAAACTAATTCGACCACTAGCTAACTAACTAACTAACTAACTAACTAACTAACTAACTAACTAACTAACTAACTAACTAACTAACTAACTAACTAACTAACTAACTAACTAACTAACTAACTAACTAACTAACTAACTAACTAACTA
>JBDSXW010000030.1:0-22997 GCA_039925965.1 Chitinophagaceae bacterium | reverse complement strand
GGAGCCCAATACGGAATACAGCTACCAAATGGAAGTGCTGAATTCGAAACGCACCAAAGCACAAACCATTACCGGAACTTTTAAAACCGATGAACTGTGGCAGTGGCGTAAACCAGCACCCGATTTTAGTTTCCTGACCGGCAGTTGCGCTTATTTTAATCAGCCCCAATACGACCGGCCGGGCACGCCGTATGGCAACGATAGCGCCATTTTTGAGGTAATGGCCAAAACCCCAGCTTCTTTCATGCTATGGCTGGGCGATAACTGGTACACCAGGGAGGTAGATTACTATAGCGACTGGGGCCTCTACTACCGGGCCAGTCTCACCCGTAGCCTCCCGGTTCTCCGGAATTTCTGGAAAGCCATGCCGCAATACGCCATCTGGGACGACCATGACTATGGCTGGAACGATGCCGATAAAACCTACCCGCTAAAACAAACCAGCCGCCAGGTATTTATGGACTTCTGGACCAACCCCGGCTATGGCGAAAACAACGAAGGCGTTTATACTAAGATCACCAAAAACGACCTTGATATTTTTATGCTCGACGACCGTTGGTTCCGCAGCGCCGATGCCATGGCAGATAGCGTAAATGGACAGCCGAACCCCGACAAGCTTATGTGGGGCAAAAAGCAGATGGAATGGCTGAAGAACGCCCTGCTGGTGAGCAATAACAACCCCATGATTAGCTTCCGCATCATTGCCACCGGCAGCCAGGTCCTCAACCCGGTAAGCCCCTATGATTGTGCCGCCCACTACCCCGCCGAACTGAACGAACTCAAAAAATTTATTAAAGACAACAAAATAAATGGCATTGTATTTTTAGATGGCGACCGCCACCACAGCGAAGTGATTGAGGTAAAACAGGAGGGCATGTATCCACTGTACGATATTACCGCCAGCGCACTTACCAGTGGCGCCGGAAAATTTGCGGGGCCTGAAAAAGACAATAAATACCGCATAGTGGGTGTCGATACGATCCAGAATTTTTCGAAGGTAACTATTAGCGGGGCAAGGTATAACCGGGTTTTAAAAGTGGAATTTCTAAACCCAAAAGGACAGAAGTTAATTGAATGGAATGTGGATCAAAAACAGTTGCAATTTGAACGGACGAAATAAATGTTAACCGTGCCTCTTATTAAAAAAATGTCTGTCATGAAAAAGCTTGTTCCCCTTTTCCTTCTCCTGAGCATTACCGGATTCAGCCAGCATTTCACCGGTGAAAAAAAAGCTGCAAAAGATGCAGTGGTGGCGTTTCTGAAATGGTATAAGACCGGCAATAAGGGCTTTGACCAGTATAAATTATACATGTCTGCAAAAGCGAAAACAGATGGCCCGCCGTATAAGATTAACTGGAAAACTGTGGAAAAGCATTTTGCCTGGATTAAAGCCAAAGCACCCTTATTTGCGGCCGCTTTTATTGTAAACGAAAAGCAATTTTTTGAATACTGCGACCTGGAGTATAAAAAAAATCCAGAAGATGAAATTCCATCCGGCTTCGATTATGAAAGGGTGATGGGGTCTCAGGAAGATGTAGCATATGTGATCAATGATATCTGGCTTAAAAAAGGTATAGTTTGGAAGGTGACTTTGCGCAATACTGGTGAGGCGGAAGTAAGCATAGCAGAAAAAGGGGCGCCCGACGATGAAGACGCGAAGGAGCATTTTTTAATGGTGAAAGAAAACGGCAAATGGAGAGTGGCCCTGCCACCCGGTTTGTTTGGCGTGCCTCCTTTCACAACAGCAACAAATTAATAAAAAATAAAGACAAGTTGTTAGGGATGAAAATTCACATTACTTACGATAAGCCGAAGGTATTGCAGGCCTTACGATATCATTTTATCAGCCGGAAAGAAATAAAATTATTACTGATTGCAGTAAACATATTCGCAGTGATATCAGCGATCCTTTTTTACGCCAAAAAGATCTTGCCACTGGCATTTATGATATCGTCTTTTTTATGGTTTATGCTGATGCTGGTATTTTGGTTCTGGCTGCCCCGCACCATTTATAAACGCAGTGCTACTTTTCGTGACACCATCGACCTGGATTTTCAGGATCGGGGCATATTGCTGCAAACCAGCCGTGGTGTGGCCGAATGGGCTTACAACAAATTCCAGTATTTCATCGAAAGCCCCAATTTCTTCCACCTTTATATTACCGATAAGTCCTTTTTCCTGGTGCCCAAAGATGCCTGTATCGGCGAGACAGATACGATGGAAGTAAGGAAATTGCTGACAGAGAAAATCGGAAGGAAGAAATGATTTAATTTAGACCAATGGAAATGCAAATCTTACATCCGCCACGCACAGCCATGGAAGTGTTTAAAATACTTCCGGAAGGAACTTTAGCCGAGGTCATAAACAATCAATTACTTATGGCAGCATCACCATATGGAGGACATCAGCGGATGTTAAAATCGTTACAGAAAAAACTAGATAGCTGGGTAGAAGAAAACAATTGGGGCGAATTACTTTTTGCGCCAATGGATGTTTACCTCGACGAAGTAGCGAATGCGGTTCAGCCAGACATTCTGATTTTACAACATGGAGGCAGCGCTTATGTACACGACAAAGGCTTTGTTCACGGCTCTCCGGCCATCATCATAGAAATCTTATCGGATGGCAACCAGGATCATGACAAGATCATCAAAAAGAATCTGTACGAAAAGTTTGGGGTAAAAGAATATTTTATTGTAGACCCGGCATCAAAAGAAGTGATGCATTATCTATTAAGCGATGGTATTTATATCCAACTTCAAACTACCGTTGCCTTACTCAGGTCCAAGTTATTGGGTACCGATATTGAATTTTAACCCAGCCGCTTTTCCATCACATGGTGGGGTACACTTACCTCAATAAATCCATCGCCATTTACATTGTAGCCGCATCTTTCATAGAAACCGATGGCAGTGTCGCGGGCATTCATGGTCAGTTTTTTATAGCCTTTATCGCGGGCCAGTGTCTCAGCAAAATTCATAATTGCCTGGCCAATGCCTTTTCCCTGGAGGCTGTTTTTAACCGCCATTTGCCGGAGCTTTACGGTGTCTAAAGCCGTTTGGGTCAGCAGGCAACAGCCCAGTATTTCATCCTCATCAAAAGCGGCGATCAGGATATCTTCCTTTTCCTTTTCCAGTTCTTCGGCAGTAAACGTCAAACCCAGTGGCCTCCGCAACATTTCGTCACGGAGCTTCACCATTAATTTATATTCCCGTGTACCGTGGTCTATTTGTTTTAATGCCATGTATAAAAGTAAAAATTGTAAACGATAAATTCTAAAGAATGGGAAAATGGGTTAAAAGTTCAGCTCTGAAACCGCACCGGCATATAGTTCTGCAAAAGTGGCTATCCGGAACACCGGCGCCGCACAATCCCGTTTTTATTTGGGAAACATCATCCCAACTTTTCCAGTGCATCGTTGATGGCTTCAAAATTGGGCATATCACCAAGGGTTGGGGTTACTTCAGCATACGCCACCATACCTTCTTTATCAATTACGAAGGAAGCTCGTTTGCTAACGCCCTTCATACCAAATGCAAAGTTTTCCTGTAACACGCCATAGGTGTTGGTAACATCTTTATTAAAATCGGCAAGCAGCGTAAAATTGTAGCCCTGCTCTTCTTTAAATTTTGCAAGGGTGTACACTGAATCTACAGAGATACCAAACACTTCGGCATTCACATTACTGTAGCGGCCAATATTGTCGCGGATATTACACAATTCAGCTGTGCATACACTGGTGTAGGCCATCGGGTAAAAAAGCAACAATACGTTCCTGCCTTTGTAATCGGCCAGTGATATTTCCTTTTTGTCGCTGCTCCAAAGTGTAAAAAGAGGCGCGGATTGTCCTACTGTTATCGGCATAGTATGTATTTTATTATAAAGTAAAACCAGGGAATGAATAGTGCCCGGTACCGGCAGCAGTGGGCTTTGAATAGTTCATATCCAGAAAAACTATTCATCAACTACCAAATCAAAACAACCCGAACAACTGTGCATCTATCTTTCCGATAATCTCTCCAAAATGCTCTTCGTTTTCAGCAAATTTATTTTTATCGCAATCGATTATCAGTACCGGGCCTTCTTTATAGGATTCAATAAATTTCGTGTACAGTTCGTTAAGTTTTTTCAAATAATCGAGCCTGATATTTTCTTCGTATTCACGACCCCTTTTTTGTATCTGGCCTACCAATGTTGGTACCGATGCTTTGAGGTAAATGATCAGGTCGGGTGGTTGCACCATGCTCTTCAACGTTTCGAAAAATTTATAGTAATTGTCGAAATCTCGCTTGCTCATAAGCCCCATTTCGTGCAGGTTGGGCGCAAAGATATTTGCATCCTCATAGATCGTACGGTCCTGAATTACCGTTTCGGTGCCGCGGCTAATTTCCAGTAGTTGGTTGAGCCGGCTATTGAGAAAATAAATTTGCAGGTTAAAACTCCACCGCGGCATTTCTTCGTAAAAATCGTTGAGGTAGGGATTGTGGTCCACGTCCTCAAACTGTGGAATCCAGCGGTAATGCTTGCTCAGCATTTCGGTAAGGGTAGTCTTGCCAGCACCAATATTCCCTGCTACGGCTATGTGTTTGGGCTTTTTTGTTTTTGCCATAAAAAATGGAGAGTTCCAGTGTTTAAAATTCCGGATTTAAGCGCTCAAAAATTGAGGAGTTCAAAGTATCAAATCTTTATGAAAACATGATTATTTTTATTGTGCAGCGTCCCTGTACCATTATTAATTATTAATTATTCCAATCGAATTGGTGCAGCTTGGCAATAATTAGTAATTAATAATCAATAATAATTGACCCCCACCGCTTTACGAACCATCTGAATCGTAATGTCGGCACTTTCCCGGGCTTTTTCTTTTCCTTCTCGCATAATTTTCCCAAGGGCGGCCTTATCATTTTGCAGGTCGGCGGCTTTTTGGCGAATCGGCGTAATAAAACCAATCATGTCTTCGGCCAATTGTTTTTTCATATCGCCATAGCGGATTTGCAAGTTGCCAGCAGATGAATTATTATAATCCTGTTCAAACTTCAGCAGGGTATCGTGACTGCTCACCAACTGCATCAAAGTAAACAGGTTTTCGATATAGTCCGGCTTCTGGCTGTAGGGTTCCGCCGGACCATTATCTGTTTTCGCCTTCCTTATCTTTTTAATGATCAGTTCATCTTCGTCTGCGAGATATAGCGTATTCATCTGGTTTTCGCTCTTGCTCATTTTACCATTCCCGTCCAGGCTCAGAATCTTCACTAATTCTCCACCGTAATTAAAGGCATGCGGTTCCGGTAAAGTGTCACCATAACGATGGTTAAATCGCTGCGCAAAATTCCTGGCCATTTCCAGGTGCTGTTCCTGGTCTTTTCCCACGGGTACTTTGGTGGCCCGGTGGATGATGATATCCGCTGCCTGCAACACAGGGTAAGTAAGTAAACCTGCATTTACGTTTTCCGGGTGCAGCCGCACTTTTTCTTTAAATGTCACCGTTTTTTCCAGCTCGCCCTTGTAGGCCAGCATATTTAGGTAGAGGTATAATTCGGCTATCTCGGGCACATCACTCTGCACGTAGAGGCATACCTTCTCAGGGTCGAGACCACAGGCAATATTTTCTGCAATCACGCGGTGCACGCTGCTTTGTAATTCCTTGCTGTCAGATAAAGTGGTGAGTGCATGCCAATCCGCCACGAAAAAATAACAGTTATATTCATCCTGCATCCGCACATAATTCCGCATGGCTCCAAAGTAGTTGCCCAGGTGTAGCATCCCGGTAGGCCGGATGCCACTTAATACTCGTTCTTTTTCCACTGTTTGATATTTTGAAGGGTTACAAATATAGCAGGATGGCCTCTAAGGTTGCCAACCTTAGAAAGGTGGGTTGTGTCTCAGTTTGAATTTCCAGTATCGTCCTTTTTCATAATTATGTCTGCGTTTAATTTTACAATGTAAGCCAGATTTGAGTTTGTGAAAAAATGGCTTGTGAAAAATTAATTTTTCACAGCCTGATTTTTCACAAACTCATTCATCACAACTTATTCCAGGCCTAATGGCTGGCAAATAAATGGTACCGAAAGTTCAAACTGATACATGACTGAATGGTTGGTAACCTTAAAAAGATTAGCAATCCTTCATCCGTGTATAATCTGGTGCCGCACTTCCGCTTATTCCTTATTTTTCCGATCCAAACCTGTAGAACCAAACAGCATATCAGCCCATCTTCTTCCATATTAGCTTCGCCCATCGAGTATATCAAAGGCGTGGGCCCGCAACGCGGCGATCTGCTGCGCAAGGAACTCAGCATATTTACGTTTGCTGATCTGCTGAACTTTTTCCCGTACCGCCATATTGATAAAACCAGGGTTTTCCCCATTTCAGCCATTAACCGCGAAACCGAACTGATCCAGGTGCGGGGCAAACTATTTAATATCGATGAAGTGAATGCCGGCAAGGGAAAACGCATGACTGCGCAGTTGAAAGACGCCACCGGCACCTTGGACCTGGTATGGTTCCAGGGAATTCCCTGGGTAAAAAAAATGCTGCGGCCGGGCGAAGAATACCTGGTGTATGGCAAGCCTGGCTGGTTTAATGGGCCGCAGATCATGCATCCCGAGATAGAACTGGCGGCAGAAGATAATATGGCGGGCAAGAATTTTCTGGAGCCGGTTTATCCTACCACCGAAAAACTAAAGCAGCGCTTCATCACCGGCCGGGCCTTTGGCAAATTTGTGGCTGCACTATTGCCACAACTCCACCCGGCAGATGTACCGGAATTCATCCCTGAAGTGGTGATGAATCAATACCAGCTGATGCCCCGCTTTGAAGCTTACCTGGCGATCCATTTCCCCAAAACACAGGAGCAACACGAGGCAGCATTGAAACGGCTCAAGTTTGAAGAGTTGTTTTTGATGCAGGTGCGGCTCAATATTACCCGCATATATCGTCACCGGTTTAGCAAAGGGGTGACCTTTGAAAAAGTAGGGGAACATTTTAATCATTTTTACCACCACTACCTGCCGTTTGAACTTACCGGAGCTCAGAAGCGGGTTTTGAAGGAAATCAGGAAGGATTGCGGCACTGGTCACCAGATGAACCGCCTGCTGCAAGGGGATGTAGGCAGCGGAAAAACCATAGTCGCCCTCTTGAGTATGCTGATCGCCGCGGATAATGGTTTCCAAAGTTGCCTTATGGCACCGACCGAAATTCTCGCCCAACAACATTTTACCGGCCTGACTGATTTGTTGAAAGACATGCCCATTAGTGTGAAACTCCTTACCGGATCATCACGCAAAAAAGAACGGACTGAAATATTAACCCAGGCGCTTGATGGCTCTTTGAATATTTTGATTGGCACCCATGCTTTGATAGAAGACGTGGTGCAGTTTAAAAACCTGGGCCTCGCAGTAGTAGACGAGCAGCACCGCTTCGGCGTAGAACAGCGGGCCAGCCTTTGGAAAAAAAGTGAAATACCACCGCATGTGCTGGTAATGACCGCCACCCCTATTCCCCGTACACTGGCAATGACCGCTTACGGAGACCTGGACTACAGCATCATGGACGAGCTACCTCCAGGACGTACGCCGGTAGTAACAGTGCATCGTGCCGAAAGCAGCCGCAATAATGTGCTGGATTTCGTGAAACAGGAAATAGCTAAGGGCCGGCAGGCGTTTATCATTTTTCCGTTGATAGAAGAAAGTGAAAAGCTGGCTTTTGAAAACCTGATGCGGGGTTATGAAAATGTAAAATCCTACTTTCCTGAACCGCAATATTGGATCAGCATGCTGCACGGACGGATGAAACCGGAAGAGAAGGAGATCAATATGCGGCGATTTGTTACTGGCGATACACAGATCATGGTGAGCACTACAGTAATCGAAGTGGGTGTAAATGTGCCGAATGCCTCGGTGATGGTGATTGAAAGCACCGAACGTTTTGGGCTGAGCCAGTTGCACCAACTAAGAGGCCGCGTAGGGCGTGGTGGCGAACAAAGCTTCTGCATTTTGCTCACAGGCCCCAAACTCAATGCTGTGGCCAGGGAAAGAATAAAGATCATGTGTGCCACCAACGATGGTTTTAAGATAGCGGAGAAGGATATGGAGTTACGTGGTCCAGGCGATATCGAGGGAACTCAACAAAGTGGCGTACTGAACTTTAAGCTGGCGTCGATCGTTAACGATCGGCAACTGATAGAACTGGCCCGGAAGGCTGCCACCCATTTGTTGACGAAAGACCCCGAACTGGAACTGGATGAAAATTTGCTGTTAAAAAACTACCTTATGTCATTAAAGGGTAAAACAATCTGGAGTAAGATTTCGTAATAACAAACGACCATTATTTTTCGTTAATTGATTGTACTTTTAGGAATATAGGGCAACCCTCACCGGTTTACTTGCGATTCTGCCAATACGACGGGAGTTGTGAATCGTGAGTACTCACTTTATCATACACGATTCTTATTCACAACCCACCGCTAACCACTTACGAAATTGATTATCCGTAACCATACATTCATGAACATAAAGACGACTTTTGGGATTGGAATTTTAAGCTTGCTTGCCTATACCAGCCGATCTCAAAATTTTGAGCTGGTGGAAAACAAGGGTCAATGGAACCCGGCCGTTAAATTTGAGGGGAAATTGTTTAACGGTGCCTTCTTTCTGGAGGCGCAGGGTTACAAAGTGCTACAGCATAACACAGAAGACCTGCTAAACGTCACTTCATCTTTACATGGTACCCAGGGTGCCGCAAAACCAAGGGTAGGTGAAACTGGTATGGACAGCAAAATAACGGCTCCGTCCAATGATGCCCTCCTGCTCCGGTCACATGCCTACGAAGTATTATTTGATCAAAGTAACCCCAATCCTGAAATTATCCCCGAGAGACCACAGCCTGGCTACAATAACTATTTTATTGGTAACGATTCCAAAGCCTGGGCCAGCAACTGTAAGATTTATGCGGCGGCTACTTATAAAAACATCTATCCCGGAGTTGATGTGCGGTACTACAGCGACAATGGCCATCTCAAATACGATATCCTGGTAAGCCCGAAGGCTGATATCAGCAAACTGGCACTCAGGTATGATGGCGTAGATGGGCTCCAGCTACGGAACGGCGATCTTTACATCAAAACGTCCGTAGGCGAAATCAAAGAGCAGTACCCGTACAGTTACCAGTTGGTGAACGGAGCCCGGTCGCAGGTGGATTGCAAATTCAAAATAACCGGTAATACCGTGAAATTTCAATTGGGAAATTTTGATAATACCAAAACCCTTGTGATCGACCCTACGCTGGTTTTTGCCAGTTTCACCGGCAGCACGGTGGATAATTGGGGATATGCTGCAACATATGGGCCAGGCGGCACTATGTTTGGCGGTGGCATTGCATTTGGCAATGGATATCCGGTAGGTACCGGTGCATTCCAGGGCACTTTTGGTGGCGGTACCAATACAGGCGAAAGTGGAAGCGGCTACGATATCGCCATCATAAAATTAAGTGCCACCGGAAACCAGCGGGTCTATGCAACCTATGTGGGGGGTAACCAGAATGAAGCCCCGCACAGCATGGTTACCGATGCCCAGGGCAACCTGATCGTCGCCGGCAGGACCACTTCGCTAAATTTTCCGGTGAAAAGCCCGGTGATTGGGCCAGGGAGTGCTGGTACAGATTGGGATATCGTTATTTTTAAATTGAACGCAACAGGGTCAGCTCTGATCGGTTCGTTAAGAATAGGTGGCACAAGTGACGATGGTGTTAACATTCGTAATAAATATCCCAATCCACAGCCTGCATCGCTGATGCAGAACTATGGCGATGACAGCCGCAGTGAAGTTATTTTTGATGGCAGTGGCAACGTCCTGTTGGCATCCTGTTCGCAATCAGCCAATTTTCCGGTCACTGCAGGCGCCTTTCAGCCAGTCAAATCAAGTCTCCAGGATGGTTTGTTCTTAAAATTTGATGCCAACCTGTCGGGCATGACTTATGCTTCTTTTCTGGGCGGCTCCGGTGATGATGCAGCCTATGTATTAAATGCCAGTCCACAAACTGGTGATATATGGGTTGGGGGTGCTACATCCAGCACCGATTTTCCTGGTAATAAAGCCGGCGTTATCAATGGTACTGCCATTGGTAATATCGATGGATTTGTGGCAGTGGTTTCTCCTTCAGGTGCCCTTTTAAAATCCTCTTATATAGGTACTACTGCCAACGACCAGGTATATGGCCTTAAGTTTGATATTTATGGTTTCCCATATGTGATGGGTACTTCCAATGGCAATTTTCCTGTACAGAATGCAGCTTTCAGCCAACCCGGTACCCACCAGTTTATCGCTAAGCTGCAAAAGGATCTGAGCAGTTACGTGTATTCTACTGTATTTGGCAGCACCAGTTTTAATTCACTTTATCCTAATATCTCGCCGATCGCCTTCCTCGTAGATCGTTGCGAAAATGTATATATATCTGGGTGGGGGGGCAGTATTACCCAATCGACCAATCCCCAGTTTCCCAACGCTGGCACCAGTGGTATGACCGTTACCCCGGATGCCATACAATCCTCGACAGATGGGAAAGATTTTTATTTCTTTGTACTGGAAAAAAATGCCGCCCGGCAATTATATGGAAGTTTTTACGGGCAAAATGGTGGTGCCACCGACCATGTGGATGGCGGCACCAGCAGGTTTGATGACTTTGGCGTAATCTACCAGGCACTTTGCGCGAATTGTGGCGGCGGCGCAAATTTTCCAACAACTCCAGGATCCTGGAGGACTCTAAACGGATCTAATGGCGGCTGTAACGAGGCACTGGTAAAAATTGAGTTTAACCTGGCAGGCATCAAGGGCGGTATAAAATCTTCTATCGACAATGTGGATGCCGACACCAGTGGATGCGTACCATTGACGGTTGATTTCAGGGATACCGTTGCCCTGGCCAAACAGTATGAATGGGATTTTGGCGATGGTACAGGAACTTTCAAGTCTATCTCTCTTAACCTGTCGCATACTTTTACAGCCGTGGGAGTTTTCAGGGTGCGGCTAATCGCGATCGATAGTAGTAAGTGTTTTCCGCGGGACACTTCTTTTATGAACGTCCGGATTCGCCAGGATATCGCCCAGGTAGCTGCAACTGGTTCCAAGTTACCTCCCTGCCAGTCTACCACCTACCGTTTCGCCAATAATTCGGCTCCCTACCCCGGTAAATCGTTTACAAACAAGTCTTTCAGATGGATATGGGGCGATGGAACTCCGGACCTAATCACTGGGTTAGGTTTACAGGACCATCCGTACCCAGGCATTGGCACTTATAATGTGAAACTTGTTTTAGAGGATACCAATTTCTGTAATGCCCCGGACACTGTCAGAATTACCATCCGCATATCACCGAATGTGAAAGCAATATTCTCCACACCAGCAAGTGGTTGTGTTCCTTACAACGCGGTGTTTAGCAATACTTCACTTGGAGGCACTGATTTTGCCTGGGATTTCGGAGATGGCACTACTGGCACAGCAATGAATCCTACGCACCTGTACACCGTTCCGGGCACGTATACCATTAAATTGGTCGCTACCGATACCAGTACCTGCAATCTGTTAGACAGTACCACATTTTCAATTGTTGTGGCCAGTATACCTACTGCAGGATTTACATATTCGCCCAACCCCGCTGAAGAAAATACCATTACCACTTTTACCAACAACTCGGTCGGTGCGGTCCGTTTCCGCTGGTATTATGGCGACGGAGATAGTCTCTATACATTCCGGCAGGATACGACAGTGCGGCATCAATACAATGAAACAAAATTATACCAGCCCTGCCTCGTTGCCCTGAATCAATTTGGTTGTCCGGATACGGCCTGCCAAACGCTTAATAGTATTGTAAAGCCAATACTTGATGTTCCCAATGCATTTACACCCAACCTCGATGGAGTTAATGACAAGGCCGTGGTAATTGGCATCGGCATTTCAAGGATGGTCTTCCGAATCTACAATCGCTGGGGCCAACTGATGTTTGAAAGTAGCGATCGTAAAATTGGTTGGGATGGTAAGTTTAAAGGTAAAAACCAGCCGATGGATGTATATGCCTACACCCTGGATGCGGAGTTTTTTGACGGCAAGAAAGTGAAGAAGCAGGGCGATATCACGCTGTTGAGATAGGTTATTAAAGCATCAGGGTACAAGGTTCAAGGTTCAAGATTTTGAGAGACTTCAAAATGACAGGAATACAGGTTTAATAACAGATAAGAAAAAGAAACTATGGAATCTACAACTAAAAATAGGTTTGGGGTAAACTGGCTGGCTGGCGGCTTGCTGCTTGGTGCTTGTACCTTTTGCCTTTCTTCTTTCGGGCAGGATCTGCACTTCAGCCAGTTTATGAATAATCCATTGCTCACCAACCCGGCAAATACAGGTTTCAACCCTGATTATGATTACCGGCTGGGTGCCAGCTATCGCAATCAATGGGCATCGATTCCGATTCCTTATAAAACCATGAGCATCTGGGGCGATTGGCAGGTCTTTAAAAACCGGTTTGAAAATGGGTGGCTGGGTTTGGGTGGTGTCCTGCTTCGCGATGTAGCCGGCAGCGGAAACCTCACCAGTACAAAAGCCTATGCCAGCGTGGCCTACCACCAGGAACTGGGTTTTAAGAGTTTGTTAAGCCTTGGTTTTAATGTGGGCTTTGCTTCCAAAAGTGTGGACCTGACAAAATTCAAATTTGAAAACCAATGGACCGGCAAATTCTTCGACGGTGGCTACCCGAGCGGTGAAAATTTTGCATATACCCAAATCAATTATCTCGATATTCAGGCAGGTATTAACTACGCATATTTCCCTACAGACAATTTGTACCTGAATGCCGGAGTAAGCCTGATGCACCTTAACAACCCAAAAGAATCTTTTTTTGCTACCAATAGTAGCGATACCCGCGTACCAATCCGGGGCACAGGTTTTATCAATGCATCAATTAAGCTCAACGATCAATGGATCATCAATCCAAATGTTTATTACAGCACCCAGGCAGGCTCATCCGAATTGGTAGGTGGCATGATGGCGCAATATAACCTGAGCGGTGATGGTGAAACGCAACTTATCGGCGGTGCTTACTTGCGTGCCGGCGACGCGGCGGTGGCCATGATCGGGCTGGAGCTTAAAAATATCCGTTTTACATTCACCTACGACGCTACTGTTTCGGATCTGAAAAATTACAATGCGGCTCGTGGCGGTGCAGAATTCTCGGCTATTAAATACGGCAGTTATAACGACTTCAGTGCCACCAGGCAAACAAGGTGCCCTAGTTTTAAAAACTAGTGCACTACTCCGGTTGTGGTGAATATCCCGGATGATTCTGCCAGCCAAAAAAGCTGATAAGAATCATCCGGGATATTTTTTTATGTGGCTGCGACTACCAATAAGCCGCCTACCTTGTAAGGGCAAAAAAGCAACCTTGTTAACGCTACATTGCTAACGATACACACTACCGCTATGCCTTCCAACGATTTCAACATTTCCGGTCTCAACAATGAGCAGGTAATAAATGCCCGTAAGCAATTTGGAGAAAATAAATTGGCCTATAAAAAAGAAAACGGATTCGTGGATGCGTTAAAGAGCCTCGCTAAAGAGCCAATGGTGATCTTGCTACTGGCTGCTTCGCTGATCTATTTTGTAAGTGGCAAAACCGGTGATGCCCTCTTTTTAGGTGCGGCTATTATACTGGTTGCAACCATCTCGCTGTACCAGGATTCCAGGAGCCGAAATGCATTGGAAAAATTGAAAAACTTCACCCAGCCGTATTGTAAAGTGCTGCGTAATGGTAAAGAAACAGCCATCAACAGCGAGGAACTGGTAGTGGGCGACAGCCTGGTAATTGAGGAAGGCACCTCCATTCCGGCAGATGGAGTAATCGTGCATTCCAATGATTTTTCTGTGAACGAATCCATCCTTACGGGTGAATCATTTGCCGTATTTAAAGAAAAAGCTACCGACGATCGTTTCATTTACCTGGGCACCACAGTTGCCACCGGACAAGCCATAGCCACTATCACCGCCGTAGGCAATCAAACCAAACTGGGCAAAATTGGTAAAAGTCTGGAAAGCATAGAAGAAGAAAAGACGCCGCTTGAATTGCAGATCAGCAGTTTTGTAAAAAAGATGGTGTTGCTGGGCGCGGTGGTATTTTTAATTGTTTGGGCCATCAACTACTTCCGCAGTTTTCTTTTGCTCGATAGTTTGCTGAAAGCACTCACCCTGGCCATGAGTATTTTACCGGAAGAAATCCCGGTAGCATTTACCACGTTTATGGCGTTGGGCGCATGGCGGTTGATGAAAATGGGTATTGTTGTGAAACAAATGAAAACGGTAGAAACGTTGGGCAGTGCCACAGTTATCTGCACCGATAAAACCGGAACGATAACTGAAAACAAAATGACGCTGGCAAAGTTGTTCCTGTTATCTACCCAGAAAATTACCGAACCTGGCACTGCGACAACTACCGAAGAAAAAGACCTGATCCGGCTATCTATGTGGGCCAGCGAACCTATTCCGTTTGATCCTATGGAAGTGGCGCTACACCTGGCTTACACCAACTCTAGCCCCATCGACGGGCGTCCTGATTACAAACTGGTGCATGAATATCCGCTTGGTGGCAAACCACCCATGATGACGCATGTATTTGAGCGGGCAGACGGCAACCGGATTATAGCCGCTAAAGGAGCACCAGAGGCATTAATGCAGGTAGCGCAACTCTCAGACACCGAAAAGCAACAGATTCAAAACGCTATTACGACAATGGCAACTGATGGCTACCGGATATTGGCCGTAGGCCAGGCCGATTTTGCAGGCACCGCCTACCCGTCCACCCAACAGGAATTGCAATTTAAATTTAAAGGTCTGGTGGCATTTTACGATCCTCCGAAAAAAAAGATTCGCGAAGTGCTGAAACATTTTTACAAGGCAGGCATTGCTGTGAAAATTATTACGGGCGACAATTCCGAAACCACTGTCGCCATCGCCAGGCAAATAGGGTTTACTGGCCATGATAAAAGTATTACCGGCGACGAACTAATGAAGCTTTCCGAGGCCCAACTCGAAACCTGTGTAATGGATACCAACGTATTTACCAGGATGTATCCGGAAGCTAAGCTAAAGATCATTAATGCATTAAAAGCCAATAACCAGATTGTGGCCATGACAGGTGACGGGGTTAATGATGGGCCTGCACTAAAGGCAGCACATATCGGCATTGCAATGGGCAAAAAAGGAACGGAGATAGCCAAACAAGCCGCTTCGCTGATCTTACTGGAAGACGACCTTTCCAAAATGGTGGATGCTGTGGCTATGGGCCGAAAAATCTATACCAACCTGAAAAAAGCCATCCAGTACATCATCTCCATACATATTCCCATTATCCTCACTGTCTTCATTCCCCTTGCATTGGGCTGGATCTACCCCAACATATTTTCGCCACTGCATATAATTTTCCTGGAACTGATTATGGGGCCCACTTGCTCCATTATTTACGAAAATGAACCCATGGAAAAGAATACTATGATTCAAAAACCCAAGCCGCATACAGCCACTTTCTTTAACTGGAAAGAGCTTTCCATCAGCGTCCTGCAAGGTCTGGCCATCACGGCAGGGACATTGGTTACCTACCGATATGCAGTATGTGCGGGTTACTACGAAGCAGTAACCCGCACCATGACGTTTACGGTTTTAATAATGGCAAATATTTTTTTAACCCTTACCAACCGGTCGTTTTACTATTCCATACTTACCACATTGCGTTATAAAAATAAACTCGTGTTACTCATCATCTGTATCACCCTAGCAATTGTGGCGCTGCTGATTTTCATAAAACCGTTAGCTGATTTTTTTGAATTCGAATCCCTGAACATGTTCCAGATATTGATTTGCTGCATTACAGGCTTCCTGTCAGTTATTTGGTTCGAAGCAGTGAAATGGATCAGCCGAATCAATCAAAAAAGGGCTACGGCAACCAATCGGAACACCTCTGTTTAAGCATGCAGTACAGTACTGTATTATCATAACGGCGGTGCTACTTCCCACCCATTTTTTCCTTCATATATTTTACTTCTTCGGCCACATTTTCATTGGAAGGCACTGCCTTTAATGCTGCTTCCTTTTGCTCCATCAGCCAATTGATATTGTCGGTTGTGTTGGCCCGCCTACCGCCGAAGTCAGGCCCTGATTGTGAAGCTGCTTCGAGTATGGGACCGATTACTTTTTTGAATTTTGGAACATCATCCATACGGTTGGCATAATACACCATTCCCTTCTGGTTTTGTGCCTTTTCAAAAAAGCTCATCCGCTTATATTCAGCCGCTACACTATCAGCGTCCGCAATATCTCTTTTCAGGTAACCAAGTATTCCCAGGCTTGTTTTCAACCTTCCGTCGGCATCCTTTTTTAAATCATTTTCCTTCGCCATTGCTGCTGCAGGGTTAGCTACCAGTAAGCCTTCCAGGGCAGCCCCCGCTACGCTGTAGGATGAATCGTTAATACTTTTTGCAAACAATGCTTCGTAGTTTTTGGCATTTTTCTTTGCCAGTATATCCATGGCCAAAGCACGTACCGGCTGGTTCTTATCGTTCCGCGCAATGCTATAAATTGTCTGTTCAAAAGCCGGACCTACCAGGGCTGTATTTTTATTCCAAAAGCGCAAGGCGATCTGCCTGATGCCTGAATACCTATCCATGGCTCCCATAGCCATTAGCTGCTCAGACGTCGCTGTAGTATCAAAATGTTCAGCTACATAATCCAGGGCCTCTTTTCTATCTACAAACAACGGCGCTACGCTAAACTGCTTCACGTATTGAGCCATAGTTTTATGATCTTCCTTTTTCCAGAGCATTATTTTTTTTCCGTCCACATTTACCAAATCAGTAGCGGCAGACGCCGGTAAATAAAAATTACTAATGGTATCTTTTACCCATACGTTATAACGCTTCGGTATAGACCCATTGTACACATCAATGCTGAGTGGAAATTCGAAAATGGTTCCGTTTTGCTTTTGGGTGATGGTGACTTTTTGTTCTTTGGCGCTGTCTATCCATTCGTAATTAATATCGACATCCGGATGACCAGCACTATAATACCATTGATTAAAAAACAAGTTAAGATCTTTCCCGCTTACTTCTTCCATAGCCAATCTTAATTGTTGGGCTTCTCCGTTTTTAAATTTATTGGTGGTAAGATAAAGGTGGAGCCCTTTGAAAAATGCACTGTCGCCCACATAGTCACGCAGCATGCCAAGCACCCGCCCACCCTTCTCATAGGTTACCACATCAAACATACTTTCCTTATCATCGTAGTAAAAGCGGGCCAGTGTTTTTTCGCTTGTGCCACGGCCACGCAGGTATTTCTGCAGGTCGTTGCTATTCTCTTCACCGGCTTCATCTTTGCCGTATTTATATTCGTACCAAAGGGTTTGGCTATAGTTGGCAAATGATTCGTTTACTGTGAGGTTACTCCAACTTTCTGCCGTTACATAATCGCCAAACCATTGGTGAAAGAGTTCGTGCGCCACTGTACTTTCCCAGCGGTTGCCATCTACCAGCGCCCGGCTTTTTTGATATGCTGCACTGCTGTGCAATGTGGCCGTAGTGTTTTCCATAGCACCGCTAACATAATCCCTCCCTACGATCTGCGCATATTTGGCCCACGGATATTCTACTCCCAGCAGCTTGCTGAAATAGCCGATCATCTCCGGCGTTAATCCAAATATTTTACGGGCTACACTGGCATACTTCGGCTCCACGTAATAGTCGACAGCAATGTTTTTGTATTTGTCTTTGATGATGGCATAGTCGCCCACACCCATAAAGAATAGGTACGGTGAATGGGGCAGATCCATTTTCCAATAGTCAGTACGTGTACCATCTTTATTTATCCTACTGCTTTTTAAAAGGCCATTGCTCAACGTAACATATTTCGCAGGCACGGTCATTGTTATTTCATCGGTGGTCTTTTGGTTGTTTTTATCGAGAATAGGCACCCACACGCTGGTAGCTTCCGTTTCACCCTGTGTCCAGATCTCGATGGGTTTGGTGGTATCTTTTCCATCAGCATTGATAAAATACAGGCCTTTGGCGTTGCGGATGGCAGCGCTGCCTTTAAATGTCATTTCTTCAGGCCGGGCCACATAATCCACATAGATCACAAATTGCTCCCCCGCCTTGTAGGTTTTATCCAGTTTAATACGAAGGCTTAATGTATCGGGATAGGTAAATGGAAGTTCCTTCATCGTAATGCCGGTAACCAGCGCCACTTTGTTGATGAGCATTCCTTTGGCATCTAAGATGAGGCTGTCCTGCTGGTAAAAATGCGGCGCTAGCGTAAGCCATACTTTTCCCGGCATCCTCCTTTTTACGTAGTCGAAATGCACATCTATTTTAGTATCAGTCAGGTCAAAAACTTTTTCGGGTGTTGCACGATAGATTTTTTTCCAGGATTCGTCTCTTGGACCGTTATTACGTTGCGGTCCCTGGGCAATCGCAAAAATGACCATTAATGCACAAATTGTGCATAGCAAGACTTTCTTCATGTAGGATACAAATTAAGTGGGTGAAGGTAGGTCGCGGAATAAATGGTGTTTAAACAATGGTATGAGCGGCGGTGTTCAACTTCATGATGTAACCTTTTCCATAAACGGGAACCCGCTTCTAGCCTTTTCCTATACTTTTCAGCTTTAAACCTAACAGTTATGCGAAACTTTTTATTGATTTGTTTTCTATTTATCCTAACGATAGAAGCAAAAGCACAACCACCAGCCGTCAAAGCCAATTATGCTTTAGCTGCCCGGTGGTCTCCTAAAAAACAGGACAAACTGCTCTTCAGCACAGTGGTAGATGCCCACTGGCTCAAAAAAGGGAGCCGCTTTTGGTATACTTTCGAAACGACCGACGGCAAAAAATGGTTTATTGCCGATGCCATAAAAGGCGAAAAAAGAGAGATGTTCGACAATGCAAAACTCGCAGCTGAACTCACTAAGATTATCAAAGATCCGTACGATGCACAGCACCTTCCTGTTGATAGCCTGCGCTTTATTAAAGATGAGCACACCATCCAGTTTGAATTAAAAAGCACAGAAGAAATTGAGAAAAAAGACTCCACTACCAAAAAAGATTCTATTTCCAAAAAAGTTACCACGCCAGTTGTGAAAGAAAAGAAGGTGTATTACTTTGAATACAATCTCGACAATGGTTTGCTTACCGAACTGACCGGATTTAAAAAACCAAAACGTAAACCAGGCTGGGCCAATATTTCACCAGACGGTGAAACGATTGTATTCGCTAAGACCTTTAACTTGTACTGGCTCGATAAGGCCAATTTTGAAAAGGCCTTAAAAAATGAAGACGACAGCACCATCGTTGAAAATAAGATGACCAACGATGGCATCGAGAATTTTGCATACGGTGATTCCTTTAACGAAACTAACGTGGACCGGGAAAAGAATAAAAACAAAAGAAAAGCAGCCTTTATTAGCTGGTCACCAGATAGCAAACATTTCGCCATGAACCGGACCGATCAACGAAAGGTTAAAGACCTTTGGGTGATCAACAGCATTGCGGAGCCACGACCCACCCTTGAAACTTATAAATATCAAATGCCTGGAGAAAAAGAGGCTCCGGAGGATCACCTCCTGTTGTTTGAAATGGCCGGCAAAACACATAAAGAAATTGCCATTAATATGTTTAAGGACCAGGATATATCATTATGGGATGCTACTCCTTTAAAAAGCAATCGCGACGATGAACGGAAACCATCTTTATGGCTCGGCAACAACGACCATTTCTACATGAGCCGCACCAGTCGTGATCTTAAAAAAATAGATATATTGGTGGCTAATGTAAATACGGCCGATGTAAAAGTATTGGTAGAAGAACGCGCCAACACTTATGCAGAGACCCGTAAACCGGGCATTGTGAATGATGGTAAAGAAATTATTGAATGGAGCGAAAGAGACGGATGGGCGCACTTTTACCTTTATGATGATGCGGGAAAACTAAAGAATCAGATCACTTCCGGGCCTTACCATTGCGAGGATATCGTAAATATTGATGAAAAGAAAAGGGTGCTGTATTTTTCTGCCAATGGCAGAGAGCCCAATGAAGACCCTTACTATTTGCACCTGTACAAAATAAATTTTGATGGCACTGGCTTAAAGCTACTCAATACCGGTGAGTTTGAACACGCCATGAGCATGGATGATAACAGCGAGTTTTTTGTTGACAATTATTCTAAAGTAAATACAATTCCTAAATCGGCATTATATAATGCTGAAGGCAAAAAAATGCTGGACCTTGAAACCGCGGATTTTTCTTCTCTAATGGCGGCAGGTTACAAGTTTCCACAGATATTTAAAGTGAAGGCAGATGATGGAATTACCGATTTATTTGGAGTAATGTATAAGCCATTCAATTTCGACAGTACTAAAAAATATCCGGTGGTGGAGTATGTGTACCCAGGCCCTCAAACTGAGGCGGTGAAAAAAGCCTTTGTACGCGTAGGCGACCGCACAGACAGGTTGGCCCAGATTGGGTTGATCGTTGTTACTATTGGTAATCGTGGCGGAAACCCCGGTCGTAGTAAGTGGTACCATAATTATGGATATGGCAATTTAAGAGACTATGGCCTGGCCGATAAGAAAGCCACCATTGAACAACTGGCAGATCGCTATTCCTACATCGATATTGACAAGGTGGGTATTCATGGCCACTCGGGCGGCGGCTTTATGAGTACAGCAGCAATATTGGTATATCCCGATTTCTACAAAGTAGAGGTTTCCTCCAGCGGCAACCATGACAACAGTATTTATGACCGTTGGTGGAGCGAAAAACACCATGGCGTAAAAGAGAGCATCAGCGAAAAAGGTGATACCAGCTTTGTCTACAATATTGAAAAGAACGCGGACATTGTAAAAAATCTTAAAGGACACCTGATGTTGACGACGGGAGATATTGACAACAATGTAAGCCCGGCGAATAGCATCCGGGTGGTCAATGCCTTGATAAAAGCCAATAAGCGTTTTGATTTGATGGTACTCCCCGGTCAAAGGCATGGCTACGGCGATATGCAGGAGTATTTCTTTTGGGGATTATCTGACTATTACAGCAAATGGCTGCTGGGCGATTTCAGCCAGCCCGTGGATATCATCGAAATGAATAGGGATATGGAACAGGGAGGAGCAAAGAAAAGATAATCGCCACCGGTATAAATGTCAAGGGCTACTCGAACGGGATAGCCCTTGAAATTTATACCGTTCTTTGAGGAAATGGAACCCGCAAATGGGAAAGAAGAAATATTGTTGTAGAATGTTAAACTAAGTTAAATGCAGCAGGTCTGTACCCGCGAACCAATTTTAAATAGTTATTTATGAAACCCATTTTCAAATTATTCGGAATCCTTGCTGCTACAATGCTTTCGACCGGCCTGCTGATTACTTCCTGCAAAAAAGAGGTGTCCAACAATACAGAAGATTCTGTGGCTGTTGAAACCCAACTGGCATCAGAAGATGACGCAGAAGCGGATGTAATTTTTGATGGCGTATTTGACAATGTACTGGGTGTAGATGAAGAAGTAGGCCTGGGCGCTGGCATTGGTGTTTTTGGCGCCGCTAATAATGGGGATGACGGCGGCCTGGATCAGCGCGGTGGTGCCAATGGGGTTGATTCGGTAAGGTGTTTTACAGTTACCAGGGTACCGAATATTCCTGGTGTATTTCCAAAAACGATCACCATTGATTTTGGCACTGGTTGCACCGGACCTGACGGAAAAACCAGGCGTGGCAAAGTCATTACGGTATATACTGGCCGGATGGTGGAGCCCGGAAGTGAGGCCACCACTACATTTGACGGTTTCTACGTAGACAGTGTTCATGTAGAAGGCGCACACCGTATTAAAAATAACAGCACAGCGACGGTCCGCATTTTTACCCGCACTGTTGTTAATGGTAAACTGAGCAAACCAAGTGGCAATTCGATTCAGTGGAACGCAACCCACACCAATACCCAGACTGCCGGTCTCGGCACACCTAACTTCCCATTAGATGACGAATTTGATATCACAGGATTTGCCGAAGGTCAAAATACTCGTGGCACCCGTGTAAATACCTGGAGCCGCCTTATAATCAACCCATTACATAAGAAGTTCATTTGCCGTTGGTTTGGTAGTGGAACAGTAAAGGTTACAAGAAATGGTAATTCCGCCTTCCTCGATTTCGGCACCGGCAGTTGCGACAACCAGGCGACAGTAACCATTGGCGGTGTTGTACACGTGATCACACTTCATTAATTACCCGATTGTGATATTATAAACTTTTGAAATAGTCCCGGTTACATTAGTAGCCGGGTTTTTTTTGTACACATTACCAAATGATGTTGTATTCCTTAAATTATTCTTACACGGAGAAATAACCTCCTTATCTGCAAGGACGAGGAAGGACAAGAGAGCAGATTAAAATAGCTTATTTGAAGGCGGTCTGACTGCAGGCGAGTTAGAAATCGGCCGGGTGAGCGCTCTGCTAAATCATATTCTAACAGCCGCTGTCATTGTTGGGACAGATTTGAAAGAAGTTCGTAGACACCTTCAAAACGCTGTCCCAATTGTGATGCTAGCCGTTTTGGATTTTGGCGCATTACTTCGTCAGGTAAATATTTCAACGTTCTCCCGCGGATGAAGTCTAGGTTTTGTTGCTCTGTTTTCCTTATCGATTATCTTCTGTTTGTTTTGTGCATAGCTGTGCATTTTATAGAAAACAAAACTATGTCCGCCGAAATCGACTAACAATATGCACTTGGCAGTAGGTTTACTGGCAATCGCCTGCAATCAAGCCTTCCAAGCCTATTTACTCTTTGGTTTCTTTTTTTGCAAAAAAAAACCTTACAGATAAACTGTAAGGTTTTTTTAATAAATATGGCAGCTACCTACTCTCCCAGAACTAAATCCAGTACCATCGGCCATGGGGGTCTTAACTTCTCTGTTCGGAATGGGAAG